>JAYVPG010000072.1:0-6075 GCA_043757545.1 Pseudobdellovibrionaceae bacterium | reverse complement strand
ACCATGTACACTTCGGAATGCGCGAAGATGATCAACTGCAAGACCCCATACACCATAGTGTAGCCGAGCGCGATCAGAGCGTAGATCGCGCCGAGGTTCAGACCGTTGATGACATGCTGGACAAGTTCTTCCACGATTATGGCGAGAGTAACGTCACAAATTTAAGATCTTTTCCCTGAACCTTGACGATAAAGGCATCTTTATCGGCATTGCGCTCGGAATTGATCGTGATTTTTCCAGTGGCACCTTGAAAGTCTTTGGTTTTTGCGAGCTCATCGCGAATCGCTTGCGACGTCATCGTCGATGCGCGCTCCATCGCCGCTAACAAAATCTGCGCAGCATCGTAACCGGCCGCCGCCAAGCCGTCTGGAGTCTCACTAAACTTCTCTTTGTATTTTTTGATGAATTCTTGAGTCGCAGGAACCGGACTCTCGCTCGCATAGTGATTCGAAAAATAAGAACCCTCGACCGCCGATTGTCCAATTTCAAATAACTTCGGGCTATCCCATCCGTCTCCGCCCAACAAAACAGCCTTCATGCCCAGCTGACGAACTTGACGAGCGATCAAACCGACCTCTGTATAATAAGCCGGAATAAAAATCGCATCGGGATTGGTTGAGCGAATGCGTGTAAGCTGACCTTTAAAGTCTGAGTCACCAGTTTGAAAAGTCTGCTCAGAGGTGATCTCTCCACCCAATTCTTTGAATTTTTTCACAAAAAATTCTGCAAGACCCAAGCTGTAGTCGGACTTCAAATCTTTAAGCACCGCGACTTTCTTGAGTTTCAAATTGTCCCAAGTGAAGCGCGCCATAACCGGCCCTTGAAACGGATCGATAAAGCACACGCGGAAAATGAAATCTCCGACTTGAGTCACCTTAGGATTGGTCGAACTTGGACTGACCATGGGAATTTTAAATTGCTGAGCAATCGGAGCCGCCGCACGTGAGCGAGTGCTCGCGACCTCGCCCAAAAGCGCAATGACCTGATCTTGAGTGATTAATTTTTTAACAACCGCCGCGGCCTCTTCCGGCTTGCCTTGATCGTCTTCAGTGATCAAAACGATTTTCTTACCTTTGATTCCTCCGGTGGCATTTTTAGCATCCAACGCCAGACGAATTCCTTTGTCGGTCGATTGACCAAACGTCGCTTCACCACCGGTCATCGAACCAAACTGACCAATGCGAATCACGTTGTCGTTCGCCGATGTCGAACCTGAAGGGGATGTACTATTCTTGGTGCAACCGAGACCGAAAAGCAGCGACGCGCAGATCAGCGCCTTCACGATTCGAGCCTGTCTTAAGCAATGCATGATTACCCCTTCGCAGATTGTTTGCAGAAGGTTAGGGCTTACTTGAGTGGCATCAATCGGTCAACTTTGACGTCAAACGACCCGCCACTAAGTCGGCCACAACACGGGGGTAAAATTCATTCTCAAAATCTTTCACTCGCTGCGCCAACTGCTCCAACGTATCACCTGGTCGAATGGCGACCTTGCCTTGGGCGAGAACTGTACCCTGATCAAATTTTGCATCGATCAAATGCACGGTCACACCGGTCTCACTCTCTTTGGCGCTCAGGACTGCGGCATGCACATTGTCGCCGTACATGCCCGGGCCCCCGTACTTGGGCAGGAGTGAGGGGTGACTGTTCACCACATGGCCCGCAAAGGCGCGCAAAACCTCTGGCCCCACCAAGGCCAAAAACCCAGCAAGAACGATCCAATCCGCCTTCCACCGCTTCAGCTGGAGGGCCATGCTTTGATCCCAGTCCGCGCGGCTCGAAAAATCCTTGGGCGAAATGACCTTAAACGGAATACCGAGGCGCTGAGCCCGGCCAATGGCGCCGATCTTCGGCCGATTGACGATCAGACCGACGATCTCCGCGGGCAACTCGCCGCGCCGCGAAGCCTCGACGAGGGCCGCGAAATTCGAACCTTCTCCTGAGGCACAGATAGCGATTTTAGCTTTGGGGGTCATTGGGCTGAGAAACTAAGCGAGAAAGACGCCAATTTGAAGTGCGAAAAGGGGTTTGGGGCAAAGTTTGTCACTTGAACTCGCTTTAAACGCATATATAGGTGGTTTGGCTTTTGCTTATCAGCTTGGCGGAGGACTTTGCCATGAATCGTATCCTGAATATCGCAGTTGCATCTTTGACCTTGGTCGCCACTGTGAGCTGTGGCCGCGCCAGCAGCAAGTCTCCAATTGGCCATACTCTCGCGGGCGACACCAGTGTCGAAAAAATCCGTAAACTTGGTAAAGGTTTGGGCGACAACACTAAATGCCTGGATCTAAAAATCGGCATGGCCAGTATCAAAGGCGGCTCAATTGTGAACGTCTACGTTTCCGACGTGGATCTGGGCACGATTTCGGACGACAACAAAACATTCACACCGATCGACAACTCTGCCGCACGCGCACGTGCCGCGCTGGTTGGCGTGAAGCCACAGTTTGAAAATACAACGGGCAAGAAACTTGCGAAAGATTCGCTGATCAAAGATCTCTTGGCGGTTAAAGGTCAAAGCCACTGCAAATCCATCACTTTTAAAGGCGGCGAAGACTTCGAAATTTTCGGCAGTGAAACTGGAGTTTTACGTGCGCGCAACAAGGCGACCGGTGAGTATCGCGAATATATTTTCAACCCGAGCGGAATTTTGACCATCAATGTTTACACTCCCGCCGCTCCCGATTGCGATGGCCAAGAGATTAAAGCTTCACAGAAGGTCAGCTACATCGCGACCTGGGATTCAAATTTCGATTATATTTTAATGGAACATGATTTCGCGCAAACCATTGCACTTTACACGGAAGAATCCGACGACTTTGCGACCGCTCTGGCGACGGCCAACAAAGCGGCGGCTCCGGCAGACAACAGCGCACGAATCTCTGAGCCCATTTACCGAAGTGTCGTTGCTAGTCTTGAAGATGCCGACCTGAGCGCGCTTCAGTGTAAGAAAAAATAGTGGCAAATCTAATTAGTTTTATCATCCTCCTGTTTTTCTTATGGGGGCGCTCGCTGCGCTTCACCCATTTAAAAATGCATATTTTTATTATGCTTGCAGTGATACTCGCCGATTTGATTTTGGTTTTAGGTCTAGTGGAAAAGCGCGACGCCCTTGGCAAAATCGGCTTGGCCATGCCGTGGACATTGATGATCCATGTCCCCATCGCCGTGTTCACGGTGCTTTTGTATTTTCCGACAGCTTGGACTGGATATCAGCTTTATCGCGGAAAGCCCGTGCGTGCGCGCATGCGCCAGCTGGATCGAATACTCCTGCCGGCTCGAGTGCTCACGCTGATTACAAGTTTAATGGTGCAGTTTATTAAATAGGCGGAGTGTAGCTCGCGACCTTTTGCGCAATCGTACCGAAAATATTCTTCCCATCACCCGTCAACATCTCAATACGAATCGTATCGCCGACTTTCATAAATGGAGTTTTAATCACTCCCTCGTGAATTTTCTCGAGCATGCGTTTTTCAGCAAGGCAGCTGCTGCCACGTTGCTGATCTTCGTTGGAGACCGTTCCACTACCGATGATCGTACCCGCGGTCAGAGTTCGCGTCCGCGCGGCGTGCGCAATCAACTGGCCAAAGGGAAAGTGCATCGCGCCAGCATCGGCAGCGCCAAAGAAACTTCCGTTGTATTCAACTTTGAGTGGGAGGTGAATGCGACCCTCGATCCATGCGCCCGAAAGCTCGTCTTCGGTGACGGCAAAAGGTGCAAAGGCGGTGGACGGCTTGCTTTGGAAAAAGCCAAACCCTTGTGCGAGTTCTTCGGGCACAAGGCCACGCAAAGAGACATCGTTGATAATGACGAAAAGGCGAATTTTCTCTAGAGCTTTCTCGGCGCTAATTCCCATCGGCGTATCGCCAACAATCACTCCCACTTCGCCTTCGAAGTCGGTGCCATGATTGAAATCAATCTGAGGAATATCTTCCGTCGGCGCGAGAAACGCATCACTACCGCCCTGATACATCAACGGAACAGATTCTAGAGTTTCGGGAAGTGGGGCATTGCGGGCCATGCGCACCAGCTTCACATGATGAATAAACGCCGAACCATCGGCCCACTGAAACGAGCGTGGCAAAGGCGAATGCATTTTGTCCTGATCGACAGCGAAAGTGTTGGCGGCCTTGCCGTCATTGAGTTCTTTAGACAGGGCCTCTAGCAGTGGCTTGGTCTTTTCCCAGTTCTCCAGTGCCTCACGCAGAGATGGTGCAATGTGGCCTGCGCGAATCGCTCTTTGATTGTCCTGGGAAACAACGATAAGTTCCCCGTCACGGCTATTTTTAGATTTAAGAGTGCCTAGTTTCATGTCCTGTTTAGAGAATAGGCCCTGAACTTTGGCAACAATAAATCCGTGACGGCGCTAACGCATTGCAGACAGGAGCCCTTATGTTGAAACTCTATTCCTATTTCCGCAGTAGCGCCTCTTACCGAGTCCGCATCGCCATGCATTTCAAAGAGTTAAAATTTGAGTACATTCCCGTCCACCTAGTGAAGGACGGCGGCCAGCAAAACAGCGTGGAGTTTCGCCGGGTGAATCCCATGGGCCACGTCCCGGCGTTGGATCACGACGGATTTCTAGTGGCTGAATCGATGGCGATTATTCAATATTTGGATGATCTCTATCCCGAGCGCCGCCTTTTCCCGGCCTCACCACGCGACAAAGCCGCGGTTATCCAGGTCTGCGAGATTTTGAATAGCGGGATCCAACCACTGCAAAATTTGAAAGTGATCAAGGAGCTTGAGACGGGCTTTGGGCTCACTAAGCCCGACACTGAGCGCTTTGTAAAACACTGGATCCTCGATGGCCTGACCAACCTGGAGCGAGTTCTAGAGAAAACCGCAGGCAGTTTTTGTTTCGGAGGCTCGGTGACCGCGGCAGATTGTTTTTTAATCCCACAATGCTTTGCCTCGCGCCGCTTTGGCATCGACGTCGAAACATTTTTCCCGACCATTTCGCGCGTCAACACGAACGCTTTAAAGTTAGAAGCGTTCGCGAAGGCGCATCCTGAGAAGCAGGTTGATTTTCAGAAGTAGGGTCAACTGTTTATCGCTACCGGCGATTGAGGAGAAATGACCAGGTGAGGGAGCCCCTCTCGTTGGACACCGCCTTCCCGCGGGTCATGCAGATTTATTTTGTATTGTCTTTACATTGAAAACCTTTAATAAAATCCTTAAAGATCTGAGGAGGCTTGTGTGCCTTGACTACCCGTTTCTTATCCGAACTTTTGACGTAGTCAGAATACGAAACGTAGATATCTGTGGGGTTTTGAGTCCCCCCGCATAGAATTCTGGTTTCCCAAAAGTGGTTACTCAAAAATTCGCCATCATCCATCTCGCCAAAGTTAATATTTTCAACCAAAACCATGTTCCAGCCTTCGTCATTCTCAATATTCACTTCAGGCCCGCCACTGGTAAAACCCCGAATCCCACTAAGCTTCACGAATATTTGCCAATTGCCACCTATCGCCTTAGGACAGCGCTTAGTCGGAGCCAGAGTCATTGCACCTCCATTGTCCCTTCGTTCTACAATTTTCCAACAGTCTGGATAAAGAAACTTGTACCCCCAACCTCTTTTTTCGAGAGAGCCAAGAACCTCATGTTTTTTAATTTTCCGAGGACTTGCGGCCAAGTATGCGCTCCCCTCAGCAACAGCCGCTGTGGGCATGAGTGACAAAGTCACCAGCATCGCTATCAACATCTTATATCTATCTCTATTCACCATGGCCTCTAGATGATTTATAGGTTTGCGAAATAGTTTTTATCATAGAAATCGCTTCTTCCTGCGAAAGTTCGGCAGCATTGAGTGGAACATATTGTTTGCTTGTAAACTGCTTCACTTTATCAAATAATTGTCGAAATTCCAATTCTATGCCAATCTTCCTTTTTGAATTTAGCGAAGATTCAATCCTTGAAACGATATTGTTCAAAATTTTTCGTTTCTCGACCACCGACCTGCGTTGACCAACCTCATTCGGCCGCGTCCTGACCCTGGTGGAAATTCAGTTGGCTAAAAAAGGGGAGTTCTCCAAGATGGTAAGTTACGAAGCTAACCGTCTTTAAACAAAGGAG
>JAYVPG010000071.1:0-24267 GCA_043757545.1 Pseudobdellovibrionaceae bacterium | reverse complement strand
GTTTTGCGAGCATAATCCTTTTGGGAGAAGTCATGGACACCAACACCAGCTTTTTCGGTTCGATAGTTAATTTCTTTGTGACAGGCGGATTTTGGATGTTTCCAATTTTTGCTGCACAAGTCGTTTCCTTGGCGATTATCGCTGAGCGCGTAGTTCGCTTGTATTTTCAACGTCGCCCGGAGCTACGTACACAAGCCAACTTGTTCGAGGCCGATATTAAAAAAGGCAATCTCGATCGCGTGATTTTACAAGCTCGCAGCTTAGACAGCAGCTCAGCTTTACGTCATGTTGTTGAAGCTGGCGCATCTGCGGCTTTGAACATGGGCGGACGCGAAGAAGTCCAAGCAAAAATGGACGAAGTTTTAGTTCGTGAACAATCGAAATTGGAAGCCCGCGTAGAATTCTTGGCAATGCTTGGTAACGTCGGTACGTTGCTTGGTTTGCTCGGAACGATCGTCGGTATGATTCGCTCTTTCGCAGCCATTTCGCAAGCTGATCAAATGACTAAAGCTACACTGCTAGCTTCAGGCGTTTCAGAGGCTATGCATGCAACGGCTTATGGCTTGATTATGGCGATTCCAGCTCTTGTGATGTATTCGATTTTGCAAAATCGCATCAACAAGCTGTCGGACGATATGACTCAAGCAGCTTTACGCATTTATAACTTACTTGGTTTCCATTACGAATCTGTTCGTTCAAGCAAAGTTTCTGGAAAATAAGGAGTAGGCCATGCACGTCTCGGGAAAATCCGGCCGCGGTCGGAAGAAAAGTGTAAACTTCGAGTTAAACCTGATCCCGTTTATCGACGTGCTTTCGACTTGCATCTGCTTCTTGTTGGTCACTGCCGTATTTATCAACCTTGGCTCGTTTCACGTCAGTCAAGCGGTCGGCAGTGAGAAGACGCAAGCGAAAGAAAAGCCAAAAGGATCGGTAACGGTTTCTTTGGGCGGGCGTGGCGACATTCGTTTTGAGGTAAAAGATGTCAAAGGTTTGAGAAAAGGCGACTCGCTTGTCACGATCTCGGGCCAAAACGGCTTAGTGAATTTTAAACGCACAGAAGATTGGATCAAAAGCTTTTCGTCGCATTACACGGACGTCAAGATTGTTTTGCTCATGCCGAATCCGAAGTCCAAGTATGACGACCTGATCCAATTGATGGCTCAGTTTAAACAGTCGTCGATGGACCAAATCGGAATCGCTCCTCTGTAAGGGGTAATTTATGTTGAAAGCTGCAAGTCCTTTAAGTCGTACGTCCCTTGGTTCCGCACTCGGCAATCAGTCGATGCTGCGTCCAAAGGGCAACCTGAGCAAGCGCTCGACGATTGCATCGTTGATGCTAACTTCTTTGGTTGATGCTTTCTCTATTCTGGTTATTTTCTTAATTATGAATCACGCGGCTAATAACGAAGTGGTCAACGTCGGCGACAAGTTGATTTTACCGCAAGCGATGGACAGCCAATTCATTCAAAATGGCGTAGTTGTTCGCATTGAAGCCGGAAAAATCTTAGTTGAGGAAAAAGTGGTCGCGCAATCGGCCTTGATCGCTCACTTAAAGACTTTGAACTCCAGCGCAGACGTGGCGAAGCACGAGGGTTTGATAATCGTTGCAGATCGTTCGATGGACTACGCGGAACTTAGCCCGGTTATTCTAGCCGGCTCGCAAGCCGGATTCACCAAATTCAAATTCGCAGTGATTCGTAAAGACTAGGACGTGCCCTAGTTACTTGCCTGGGGAAGAGCTCTCGACGGGCCTCTTCTCGATCTTGTTGGCAACAGCTCGTGCCTTTGCCTTTTGCTCTGCACTAAACATCTTTTCGTAAAATGCTTTCGGATTGGATTCTGCCTCGTGCATCATCTGCTTCATTTTTTCCGGGTCGCCGTTTGTCTCTTGTACGATTTTGTCCATTATTTCGGCCGCGAGTTTGTAAATGTCTTCTTTGTTTTCTGAGCCGCCGGCCAGAGCATCCACTTTCTTATCCACATCGCGCGCTTTCGGATCCTGACTAATCGCCTTCTGTCGCTCAGTTGGAGTTGTGAGTAGGCTCTTGGTGCTTTCCAGCGCACTGTGGCTATTGGCATCCAATTCGGCGTGAGCCGAGCACTGTACCGACATGAGAATCATCATGAGAATTCGCATATAACGATTTCGGCACTTTGCTGCGGGAACTTAAAGATCAGGCGTTATTTTGCCTCGAGAGGTATTACCTTTGTCACCAAATTAAAAGTCAGTGCGACCTCTGCGTTCATCGGCCAATCGGGCTTACGAATCACATTGAGCTCCGAGGGCCATTCAGGGTCGTCGGGCATAGCGAAATAGGTCTGGCGCAAAGAAGGAGAAACGCCATTGGATTCCATAAAATCAAACGCCGCAGTAGTCTGCGCCATAGCGAGCTGATACCAATCCCCCAAGAATTTCTGACAGCCGGCCTTCTTTGGTTCGAACACAGGCCCGGTTTCTAAATCCACAAAGCAGAGTCCCTGAAAGCTCGTAGTATAACCCGCCCCCAGGCGCGCGCCATGAATGCCAATCCATGTATCCGCAGAAGCCTGACGCTCGCGACCTGCAGCAAACAAATAGCTGCAAGCGCTCGCACAATAGTGACCAGAAGTCAGTCGCGTCACTTTTCCAAGGGACTTAATTTTACGCGCAACCTCTAAACCCCACTCAGTATTCCCGCCGAAGGAATTTAGATCAATAATTTCCACGCTCTCAAGCGCTTTGCTTTCGAGAGAGAGGTAGTCATAAATATGAGAACCGACGACACCCTCGACAATTAAAACATTTCCAACAATATGGGGAGATATGATCTGGCGTAAGCGATCGGTCGAATCAACGTCCGCAGCGAACGCAGAACCGCTCAACAGCAGCAGTACAAAAATAAATGAACGTTTCATCAAGTCCTCCAGAGCTTTGGAACTAGCACGACTTATTCCCAAGACACGAATAAAACCAACCAACCTATAAGAATTCTACGTCCTAACGACGGCCCCAAAGCCGATCTCTCCCTCCCAAAACCTCCCCCCAAAACATGCCACTTTTTCAAATCCTCATTCCTCTTGGCTGCGGGGGCCTCCGGCAAGCGTGAAGCGTTCGCGCCACCGGCGCGATGCCGGCGAGGGCAGGAGCCCGAGCCCCCGCAGCCAAGACGAATGAGGATTTGAAAAAGTGGTGCGCTCGAGCAGATTCGAACTGCTGACCTTCGCCTTCGGAGGGCGACACTCTATCCAACTGAGCTACGAGCGCATGGGTTGACTAATGGACAAGGAATGAGAGTATGAGTCAAACGGTTCACCGAACCATTTGAATATATTTCAAAGGAGCCATTTATGAAGTCCAAGAAGAAACGCACAAAGAACAAACATCACGCCCGTGTTCGCGCTAAGAAGAAAAAAATGCTACGCAAGAAGAAGTAGCTCCGGGATCGATTCCTGCAAAGGAATACGCTCGTGATACTGAAGCAAAATGCACATTGGATATTGCTGGGTGTGGCGGTCTTGCTGACTGCCACGTTGCTCGTTCAGCTGCGGCACACGTCGAGTTTGGCTCGGATCAAGGCCTCTTACACTTCGTTAGATCGCGCCATCTTAGATCGCCATGGTTTAGTCATTGATGAAATTCGTGTCGAAAAACATCTGCGCCATTTAAATTGGGTTTCGCTTGAGCAAGCTCCGGCTTCATTTGTCGAGGCTTTGCTGGTCGCTGAAGACAAACGTTTTTATTACCATCCTGGATTTGATCCGTTCTCGTGGGGAAATACGATCTCGATGCAGTTGAGCGATTTTATCGAGCATAGCGCGCGCGACCGACGTGGAATTTCCGTGGGCGTTTTGCACAAACTTTCGCTGATCGGGCGAGCTCTTGTTTTAGAGATCGCGTGGAACAAGCACGACATTTTAGAAGCGTATATGAATCTTGTGGCTTATCGCGGGGAACTGCAGGGAATTGCGGCGGCGAGTTTTGCGCTCTTCGATAAAAAGCCGAGTGCACTCAGCCGTTCAGAGGCGGCTGTGGTCGCAGCAATGATTCGCTTTCCCAATGCGAGTATGGCTCGAGTCCGCGCCCGCGCTTGTGGTCTGCTGGCGAAAATGGGAACGCCTGAGGAGTGTGGTCTTCTGACCTCCGCCCATTTGGCCTACGTGGATCGTGGCTTTCATATTCGGCCTTACATTCGGATGGCGCCGCAAGTGGCGCAGGTGCTCGCGACAATGCCAGAGATCGCGCGCGATGGACTGGTGCGCAGTACCCTTGATCGACAAATTCAGTGGGTGGCGATGAATGCTTTGCACAAGCAGATTTCCGATCAGCAAGGCCGGAAATCCAATGAGGGAGCCGTGATTGTCATTGAAAATGCGACAGGCAATGTTCTGGCCTATGTCGGCGATGGTGGCGCCATCTCTTCGGCAAAAAGTGTCGATGCGGTTTTGCTCGAGCGGCAGGCGGGCTCGACCCTTAAGCCGTTGATCTACGGCAAAGCCATTGATGAGCGGGTGTTAACTTCGGCCACAGTTCTTGAGAACTCTCCGCTGGAGCTATCGTCCGCGCGCAGTCATTCTCGCACTTCGGGCTTTTCGCGAAGTGTTCGCGATCTGGTGACGGTAAGAACAGCGCTGGCGTCGAGTTTAGATATTCCTGCCCTGCGCGCTATGGAGCTTCTAGGCGTAGATAATTTCGTGCGGACTATGATTGATTTTGGTTTTACGGGACTGCAGCGTCCTGATTTTTATGGACCGTCACTCGCGTTGGGTTCGGCCAATGTGCGATTGCTTGAACTGGCCAATGCCTATCGCGCGCTGGCCAATGGAGGGATGTGGTCGCCGTTGCGATTTTCTCCGGATAAAATGTCCGAGGTCGCGCCCCGTCGCGTGCTGTCTGTGCAGGCGAGTTTTATCGTAAATGATATGCTGGCCGAGCGGAAGAATCCTGCTGTGGCCTATTGGACGGCGATTCAAAATGGCGTGAGCAAAGATCAGCGGGACAATTGGTGCGTTGGCTATTCGGACAAGTACACTGTGGGAGTGTGGAGTGCCTCGGGCGCTCAAGCCGCGACTCCGATTTGGCAGGAGATCATGGGCGAATTGCATCGCCAAGAAAGTGGTCATACGCCCATCGCCCCCGAGGGCCTGGTGCGCGTGCAGAATGAATGGTTTCTGCTAGGTACTGAACCGACCTCGGAGTTGGCGCCATTAAAGTCGGCGATGCGGAGTCATATCTCCTATCCATTGAACCAATCAATGATCGCGCTCGACTCGGAAAATCCAAGCGCTAAGCGAATGTTTATTCAGATCATCGCGCCGCGAGCGGATCAGAATATCTACCTGAATGGTCGCCGCTTGGGTCGAGCGCAGGCGTTTTTGCCCTGGGAGCCGCTGTCAGGGATTTACACCCTTGAGCTTCGTGACTCTAAGGGTCAGGTGGTCGATAGGATCCATTTTGAAGTCCGCGGACGAAGTTTCGCCATGGTCAACTAGGCTGCACGATTAAAATCTTTATATTCCGACTCTCTTAAGCTAACACTGTGGGTATGAACCAGCCACTTGCCAAGCGCACCTTAAATTCCTATGTCATAGAAAATGTCGATGTGTGGACCGTCGATGGCGTGCACAAAAAGCAGGAAATTCTTGTCGAGAATGGGAAGCTAAAATCCTTCGGCGAAGCCGCGACAGCGGGACGTTCGATCGAACGCATCGACGGGCAAGGCAAAGTATTGATGCCAGCGGGTGTCGATGCACAAACTCATTTGCGCGTTCCCGGTCAGGCACATAAGGAGCTTC
Organism: Pseudobdellovibrionaceae bacterium; assembly: GCA_043757545.1. Taxonomy (GTDB): domain Bacteria; phylum Bdellovibrionota; class Bdellovibrionia; order Bdellovibrionales; family UBA1609; genus JALHOQ01. The sequence goes on along the minus strand of JAYVPG010000071.1, from coordinate 18,495 downwards.
CGCAGACAGGTTTGTTGGCCGCGCTTCGTGGAGGCTATTCGGCGGTTCTCACGATGCCGAACACCCAGCCGACAATTGATTCCGTTGAAATTTTAAAAGCCGGACAGGACGCAGTGTTGCCGTTTGAAAAAGAATATGGCGTGCATGTTTTTTGGTCGGCCGCGATCACCTTGAAATTAAATAGCGATGAGCCAACGCCTTATGCCGATTTGGTCCGCGCGGGCGTGCGGGCATTTACCAATGACGGGTTAGGAGTGGCCTCGGATCAAGTGATGGAGCAAGCCTTTGCCCATCTTGAAAAGTTGGGCGTTCCGCTTTTACAGCACGCGGAATTTTTAGGTCACGGCGGAACACTGGCTCCCGGCTCCGTGCAACGACAAGTTGGTGCGAGTCCTTATCCCGACGAACCCGAGTGGAAGATGGTAGAACGAGATATTCGCGAGCTGCGCAAACACAAGGGCGCTCGTTATCACGTGCTGCATGTTTCCAGTCGTAAGACTTTGGATTTGGTGCGTGAGGCGAAACGCCAGGGCTTGCATGTGACGGCTGAAGTATCGCCCCATCATTTGTATTTTAATAGTGAGACCATTGATCCTGACAACAAGTCGTTCAAAATGAATCCTCCAATTCGTTCGCCTGAGGATCAAGAGGCTTTGTGGATGGGCTTGGCCAACGGCGATTTGGATTTTGTGGCGACGGATCATGCGCCCCATGAGGAGCTGATGAAGGCGGGGCATTTCGACAAATGCGCGTTTGGAACGATTGGACTGGAAACGACTTTGCCCGTCTTAATTGAGGGCATGAATAAGGGGCGCCTAACGCCTGAACGCCTAGTTGAAGTTTGGGCCGGGAAGCCCGCGGGTTTTCTACGCTTGCCTTCGGGTTTTGGTTCGTTTGTTCCGGGATCGGCTTTTCATGCGGTGTGGGTGGATGTTGTCGCACCGAAACATAAATATAGTGAAAATGATTTTGCCAGTTTAAGTAAAAACAGCTGTTTCCTCGGAAGCTCTTTGCCCGGTCGAATTCTGGGCGCTTTTCACGAGCGGGATTTTTTCACCTTTGCATAGGAGTTCCTAAGCCGTGATGCGGAGCTTGGGCTTTCAAATTTTACTCTTGGGCATTTTATCGGGTGCGGGGATAAACTCGGGCGCCAAAGATTTCTCATCGTGGCGCAAATACTCACAAGCCAAATTAATTTCGGAAACCACGGCGTTGGTGCCGGGACAAAATGGAACTCTCGGAATTAAAATCACCAATGCACCGAAGTGGCATACCTATTGGGTGAATCCGGGAGACTCAGGCACGCCTTTGCGTTTGCAGTTTAAAAACGCACCTGGCATTACGGTGGAGCGAGTTCTTTTCCCGATCCCTGAACGTGAGCTCAGTGGCCCATTGATTTCTTTTGGCTACGCGGGCGAAACGTTGATTCCCATCGAGGTCAAACTCGGTCCTGATTTAAAGCCCGGGCAGATCGCACATGTCGAAGTGGATGCGGAATGGTTGGTTTGTGAGGATGTCTGTATCCCGGCCTTTGCGACTTTGACTCTAGATATGCCGGTTGCGGCTTTAGAAAATGTTCGTCCGAGCGAAAATTTTGCGTTCTTCCAAAAAACCAGGACGCTTATTCCTGTCACCGCCTCCGACTTTCCCAAGTTCCAAGAGCATGGCGATAAAGTCCTGCTGCAGTTGCCACCGTGGAGTGATGTGGAGGAGTTTGCAGACTTCTTCCCGTTTCGCAGTTCGGGAGTAACCAATGTGAAAGCGACTTTTGACGCGGGTATTCTGCAGTTTGAAAAATCCAATGTGCCATCTGCGAAGCCGGATCGAGTTGGCATATTGGTCGTCAAACGTAAACTCAGCGGAAAGCTGCGGGCGGTTCAGTATGGTGAGTCGGGTTGGACCTTTGAAACTAAAGCTGCGGGCGCGGCGAGCGGTGGTCTACTGTGGATGTTGCTTTCGGCCTTTATTGGCGGATTGATTTTAAATCTGATGCCCTGTGTGTTTCCCATTCTTTCGATCAAACTCTTAAGTTTGTTGAAGTTGGCGAAAGGTCATGAGCGTGAAGTGCGAATGCAAAATATCGCCTACGTGCTCGGCGTTTTGGTTTCATTTCTGAGTATCGCACTGCTGCTTTCGCTGTTGCGCTCGGCTGGGCATCTGGTGGGCTGGGGCTTTCAATTGCAATCGCCGGTTTTTTTAGCATTGCTCAGTTGGCTATTCTTCGCATTGTCGCTAAATCTTTTGGGCTTGTATGAAATCGATATTTTGAACGCCAGTTGGGGACATAAACTCACTCGGTTTGGTGGACTGTGGGGTTCATTTTTTACCGGCGTCCTCGCGGTTGTGGTGGCTTCGCCTTGTACAGCGCCGTTTATGGGTGCGGCGCTGGGATTTGGTTTGGGTCAATCCACGGTCGTGTTGCTAAGTGTTTTCTTTATGTTGGGTCTTGGTCTTGCGTTTCCCTATTTGCTGTTTGCCATTTTTCCGTCGTGGGCGAAGATTTTGCCACGGCCAGGCGCGTGGATGAAACTTGTAAAGCAAGTTATGGCGGTGCCCATGTTGCTCACCACGATTTGGATGATTTGGGTTCTAGCGCAGGTGCGCGATATTCATTCGGTGGTGGTGGTGTTGGTCGGATGTGTGGCGCTCGGCTTGGCGTTTTCGCTCTCTTTAAGAGTCCGTCGCGTGGCTCAGGTCCTTACCTTCGTGGTGCTCGCGGGCGGCGTTTTTTATATCTACAGTTCAGAGAATAAGGCGAGTGCCCAAACACGCAAAGCCGACGATCTATGGGATGTGTTTTCTGAAGCCGCCATTGCACGCGCTAAGGGCCGAAATATATTGGTCGATATGACGGCCGACTGGTGTTTGACCTGCAAGGTGAATGAACGCTTGGTCTTTGACGATCTCGAGGTGCAGGCACTGCTCAAGCAAAAGAAGTTTTTATTACTCAAGGGCGATTGGACCCAACGCAATGAGGAGATCACCCGATTTCTGAATCGCTACGACCGCGTTGGCGTACCGTTTTACGTACTATACTCAGCGCAACATCCAGGCGGTGTGACCTTGCCGGAAGTGCTGACCAAGAGTAGTTTTACTGAGTTAGTGAATAAAGAAATCCCTTAGAAGGAGGCGACTATGTTTAAAAATATTTTCCGCGCGGCCATTTTTTCATTGAGCTCGATGGTTTTAGCGGCTCCCCTCAGTGGGCAGACGGCGCCGGACTTCAGTTTGAAGGGTGCGGATGGCAAGATTCATAAATTGAGCGAGTTTAAGGGCAAAACTGTCGTGCTCGAATGGTTCAATAACGATTGTCCGTATGTGCGTAAATTTTATGATTCCAAAACCATGCAGGGCCTGCAAAAGGAAAATACGGCAAAGGGAGTGGCTTGGCTGACGATCGTTTCTTCGGCGAAAGGCAGAGAGGGTTTTGCCGATATGAACCAAGCCAAGAAAATTTTGGCTGACAATGGAATGGCGAACACGGCGCTATTGCTCGACACCGATGGGGTGGTTGGCAAACTTTATAGTGCGAAGACGACTCCTCATATGTTTGTGATCGATCCCAAGGGCAAGATTGCTTATCAGGGTGCGATTGATGATAAACCCTCAGCGAATCCGACAACTCTTCAGGGCGCGAAGAATTACGTTTCTGCGGCGCTGATGGCGGTGGAAAAAGGTCAGCCGGTGACTGAGAACTCAACAACTCCCTATGGATGTTCAGTAAAGTATTAGAAAGAGCGCTAGTGAGTGTAAGTGCCTCTGGGAGCTGAGTCGGGGATTCCGATCAGCTCCGGTAGCCAATCGGCAATTGGTCGTACGACAAATCCAGCATTATTCAGCAAAGAAGTGTCCATAAAAAAGTCATTCGGAGGCGCATAGGGCGATTGATTTTCATCGCTTGGCTCGTGGCTAAATACACATTTTCGACCGGTGACGAGTTCAATATGCAAAATCAAATCGCGTATGGAGAGAGGCTTGGTGCTCGACACGTTCAGCGGCCCGACTAGGATTTGATCTTTTGCCCAGAACAAAAATCTCGCAGCGTCTTCGGAATGAATCATCGAGACGCGGGCGGCAGGGTTGGGAACACAAATCTCTTCACCGCGTTGAATGCGACCAACATGGAACTCTAAACGTTGGCGGTAGTCGTCAGGTCCTAGGATAAATGGAAAGCGCACGCTTAAAACCGGAAACTTCGCATGTTGTGCGAAAACCGCCTCGGCGCGGCGTTTCTGTAGCTTGTACTGCATTCCGGGCTCATTCGCATTTGCGTCTTCGGCACTTAAATCCAAATCCTTAGGCGCAACATCGGATTCTTTTAGATTCCCTTTGAAATCATAGACCGACATCGTGGAAATAAAAATGTAGCGCGAGACTTTGCCAAAGAACTGGGTCGCCGATTCGGCTTGAATTTGATTGTAGCAAGCGAAGTCAAAAACCAAATCCCAGTCACGAGCGAGATGCGTGAGCGCCAGATTTCCGCGATCTCCTTTGTAGACGACCGCACTCTTGCAATGCGGAGCTTGTCCGGTGCGGTTGAGGATATGAATTTCACATCCCTTTATTTTTTCGAGCAACAGACTTAGGCGCAAGCCTACGAAGCGACTGCCACCGATAATCAAAATCTTCATTTAAAGAGTTCTCCCACAAGTTGACGGACCAACGGATCTAAACTGGCCTCAACACGATGAGTGAGATCCGGAATTTGATGGAATGCCCCTTTATGACCACTGGCGATCACCTTATCAAAACTAAGATGGGCCGGAGCGATGGGAATTCGCTCGTCCTTTTCACCATGAATGGCTTGAACCGTGGTTGGTGGGCAGAGCGTGTAGCCGTCGGCCGGGTAGTCGCAACCGAGAGTGATCAGTCCTTTTAGATTCTTCAGCTTGGCGCCGAGATAGGGAGCAAAAAAGCCACCTTGCGAAAAGCCAAATAGAATTTTGGGAGTTTTTTCGAGCCCCAAATCATCTATCAATATCTTGATTCGATCGGCAGTCATCGACGGCGGAGCGAGCACCAAGTTTTTCGAACTGTCGCGAAAATACCAAGAGTAAGCCTCTTTAAATCCGTCACCCGCCCAAATGGGTACGGGAAAGGGACCGTTGATCGCCAAAATCCGAAACGGGAGTTCCGCCTCCCACCATCCCATGCGCCTTAACATGGAAAGCGCATGATCTTGATAGCCATGCATGCAGATAACGACACCCGGCCCTTGCGCCGCCGTGAGATGATAGCGAACGGGCAGCGTAAATTCATACTTCCGAGTGGGCCAGTCTTGCATCGAATTGTGATCGCTCATAGGTTCGCTCCCTTTCTCGGTGTTCAATCCGCCGCGAGGACGGATTGGCGTTTGGGATCATAGGTTGTTAAACCTGGTGGGAGGCATTTAGCGATGGTGTCGTGCAGTGCCTTTAAAATGTCGGACTTCCATAGATCGCGTCGATGCACCAGGCTCACCTCGCGGGTTGGAACCGGCTTTTCAAATTCGCGGACATAATCACGCTTTTCGCTCTCGCTGAGGGTTTCAACAAAAAGCCCAGGGACCAATGTGTAACTTGGCGACTTGCGGATCAGATAGCGGAGTGTATCGATGTTGCCTCCCTCAAACTGCACATTGGGAAAAACGCCGTCGCGTTTCTTCATGGAACAGTAGCGTACGATTTGTTTGCGGAAGCAATGCCCATCTTCGAGCAGCCACATTTCGTCACCGCTAAGGTCGTCCTCGCGAATCCGCTTGCGGGCGTTTAAGGGATGCTGTTTTGAGACATACAGGTAAAATGGCTCATAAAAAATAGGTCGCTCTTTCAGACTTGACTCGTGGATCGGTGTGGCCAAAAGACCCGCGTCGAGTTGGTCATCATTCAGCATATGAACGATCGTGTCTGTCTTTAGCTCATCAATGACCAGCTGAACTTTAGGAAACTCGCGCGAAAAGGTCGCGATAAAGAGCGGTAACACATAGGGAGCGATCGTGGGGATGACGCCAAGCTTGAAGTCTCCGCTCAGCTCTCCGCTCTGATTGCGCGACATATCCATAAGTTTGTGATGTTCGCGCAAGAGGACCTTGGCTTGTTGGATAAAGCGCAGGCCTTTGGCAGTGGGGACGACTGGCTTTTTGATACGATCGAAGAGGGGATAGCCGATCTCTTCCTCGACCTTTTGGATTTGCATGCTTAGGGTCGGTTGGGTGACGTGGCAAAGATCAGCCGCTTTGCCGAAATGGCGAACCTTTTCGACGGCGACAATGTATTCCAGTTGAGTCAGTGACGGCATAGTTTCACGGCCTTTCTAATCGATAGATATCATTGATCGAACCATCTATACAATCGATTTTACTTATAGATCTAAAGGGTCGATCTTAGAGTCAGACTATAGGAGGTCATTTATGTTAGGCATTGGTAAACAGTTCCCCAAATTCCAGCTCAAAGCTGTTGTCGGCACAGACCTGAAGAAGGCGTTCCACGACGTTACAAATGAGACATACAAAGGCAAATGGCTTGTGGTGTTTTCTTATCCAAAAGACTTTACGTTTGTTTGCCCGACGGAGATCAAAGGCTTCAATGATCTCAACGGCCAATTTAAGGACCGCGAGGCGCAATTGCTGGCGCTGAGTACGGACTCCGAATTTGTCCATTTGGCGTGGAAGCAGAGCCATGAGGATCTGAAAAATTTGGCGTTTCCCATGCTGTCGGATATCAAGCGTGATCTTTGTCAGAATCTGGGAATCTTAGATGAAAAGGAGGGTGTCGCTCAGCGTGCCACTTTTATCGTCGACCCCGACGGCATCATTCGTTTTGTGTACGTCACCGATTTAAGCGTCGGCCGCAATCCGAAGGAAGTCCTACGTGTTCTCGACAGTTTGCAAACCGATGAGCTCTGTCCCTGCAATTGGGAAAAAGGACAAGAAACGATTCACGTCTAAGAGGAGAGGTAGCTATGAGTATGACAGAACTTAAAAACGCGATTCCCGATTTTGGTCGGGACACGCGATTGAACTTGGATTCTGTGTTGACGGAAGAAGGGGCTCCCGGCTTAACCGCCGCGCAGATCTGGGCGGTCGCTTTGGCCAGCGCTTATGCGACGGGTTCAAAGCCGGTTGTCTCTGCGATTTTATCGGAAGGTAAGGTCGACGATGCAACGGTCGAAGCAGCGAAAGCGGCGGCGACAATTATGGCGATGAACAACGTCTACTACCGCGCGACTCATTTGATGGACGATGCCGAGATGAAAAAACTTCCGGCTCGTTTACGTATGAGTGTGATCGGCAAGCCGGGCATAGCAAAAATCGACTTTGAACTCATGTCTTTTGCGGTTTCGGCAATATCGGGGTGCGGGCAGTGCTTGACCGCGCATCTGAACGAAATTCGCAAGGCTGGCTTAACGATCGAAGGTGCTCAGTCGGCGTTGAGAATCGCTTCGGTCGTCAATTCGGCAAGTAGCGCGTTGAAGATCGGTGAAACGGCCTCCTGACGCTTGAATATGGGCCACAGAAAGGTATTCTGTGGCCCATGATTCACATATCCAACCTCTCAAAAAATTATGGGAACAAGGTTCTCTATAAGAATGCTTCGTTCCAGTTGAACACTGGTGAAAAGATCGGCCTGGTCGGGCCGAACGGCGCGGGTAAAACGACGATCTTTCGCATTTTAGTAAATGAAGAGGGCTATGAGTCCGGTCAAGTCGCGAAGCCCGAGCGTGTGGTCATTGGATATTTCTCGCAGAACATTGAAGACATGCACGGGCGCAGCGTCCTCGACGAGGTCAAGTCGGCGGCGGGTCGTTTGCCGATCATTCAAAAGCAACTCTTAGATTTTGAGCTCAAGCTCGCTGAGCCCATGGGCGACGACGAGATGACTCGTATTCTCGAGGAGTACGGTGAGCTGCAGGCAGAGTTTGAACAGCGCGGCGGTTATGACCTAGATTCGCGCGCAGCTGAAATTATCACAGGACTTGGAATTCCCCCTGCCGATCATGGTCGCGACACAGGTACTTTCAGCGGTGGTTGGAAGATGCGAATTGCGCTGGCGAAAATTCTAATTTTAAATCCAGACGTCTTGTTGATGGATGAGCCGACCAATCACTTGGACTTAGAGTCGATCGTTTGGCTTGAATCTTGGCTCAAGAATTTCAAGGGTTCGCTGCTCATGACCAGCCATGATCGCGAGTTTATGAATCGCCTGGTCTCTAAGATCATCGAAGTCGCCAATCAAACGGTCACTGTCTACGGCGGAAATTACGATTTCTATGAGCGCGAAAAAGAAATTCGCAAAGAGCAATTGATTGCGGCCGGTAAACGACAAGATGAAATGTTGGCGAAGGAAGAAGAGTTTATCGCACGCTTTGCGGCGCGCGCTTCACACGCGGCGCAAGTTCAGTCTCGCGTGAAGAAATTAGAGAAAATTGATCGCATTGAAGTGCCTTCGGAAGAAAAAGCGATTCACTTTGAGTGGCCCGAGCCTCCACGTGGCGGAGACGAAGTGGTGAAGCTTGAAGGTTTAAGTAAAATATGGGAGCGCGAGGACGGTGGCAAAGTTTCGGTATTTCAAAACGCCAATGCTTTGGTGAAGCGTTTGGATCGTGTGGCGGTCGTCGGCGTGAATGGTGCGGGAAAGTCGACCTTACTGAAGATCATTGCGGGGCAGGCGACGCCAACTGCGGGTAAAGCCACTGTGGGCGCGAGTATCGAGGCTGGGTATTTCAGTCAGAATTCACTTGATGTCTTGGACCCGCGCTCGACCGTGCTTGAGGAAGTGCATTCGCGTATTCCTACTGCATCTTTGGGGTATGTGCGCAACCTTCTCGGGGCCTTTAAGTTTTCAGGCGACGAAGTGGATAAAAAGATTTCTATTTTATCGGGTGGTGAAAAAAGTCGTGTAGTTTTGGCCACTATTTTGTCGAATCCGGTAAACCTATTAATTTTAGACGAGCCGACCAATCATTTGGACATTCAGTCGCGCGACGTTCTACTTGAGGCCGTTTCCCGATTCCCCGGCACGGTGATGATTGTTAGCCATGATCGTCATTTTTTACGCAAAATGACCACACGAGTGTTCCGACTCGATCACCATGAGCTGACCGTCTTCAACGGGACTTGGGACTATTATCTGGAGAAGACCGGCCAACACATGTAAACTACTTGAGTTTTATTGGAGACTATCTCTTCCATTAGAGAATCTGATTCGGCCCTATCAATTTTTCATTCCAGAAGTTTGTCGGCGTCGGGCACATAGGGTGTGCTATGACCCATCTAAACCTCTTACGGAGAGCTTGCATGAAGATAATTTTGGCTTTGGTTCTAGGTGTGAGTGCGATCGCGATGGCAGATGTACCAGGCGAACTGCCCTCGAGGATTCCAAATCTTTGCGCTCAAGGCGACTGTACTGAGTCCTTTGCGGCGATCGGCAAGGCGTACGATGCGCTCAAATCGCTAAAACTGCCGACGTTTCTTTCGGTGTATCAAGGAGAATGCGAGTTCACGGGTCCGCACAGCTCACTGGGTAAAGGCGCGAACATCGCTGTTGTCGTTGAAAAAATCGGCGAAAAGTACTTTGTCACCTATCGCATCTCGAATCTTTTTGACTACGACAATAAACGAAAGTTAGTCCCAAGCTGGGCGGACAAAACTCCGCTGCAAATTCGTGATTCTGTCGCAGACTATTTGGGCAATTCTGGGAATGAACTTCTGATTGGTGCGGGTTTTGGATACCGGCCCTTTGATCCGGTGTCTGGTGCAGAGCATTTATGGATCCGCACTACAGTTGACGGGACGCGGGCGATTGTCTTGGGCCACTTCGGTTGGCCCACGTTTGCCTGTGACCTCAAAAACACTTTGCTGGATTAATTTATTCCGAGCGTGTTTTAATTTTGAAAGTCGCTTTGCTGGTGCAAACCTTGCTGCCAGCTTCGCCTCCGCAAGTTGAAGTCCCGCAGTTGAGGCTTAAGACTTTATTGTCCTTGTTATCTTCGCGAAATTCCTTTTTCCAATCCGCACAGGCTTTGTTCCAAGCTTTTTTAGCATCTTTGCCAGTCGCAGAGGCTTCGCCTTCGACGTCGGCCGTTCCATCTTGAACTTCCCACTTGGCTTTGTTGTCGATGGTTTCGCCGGCTTTACCTTTTTTAATTTGAATGGTCGTCGTGCTGTCGGAGTCGGCTTTGACGTCATTCACGTCAACAGTTTGCGCATTTGCAAACAGGGGAAAAAGAACGATCAGAACCAATGAATTTATTTTCATAAAAAACCTCCGTTGGAAGGTCTTAATCATTGTCCTAGTTTCAAAAATTCTCAAGTTAGGAAAACAGCGTCAATTGCAATTAACGGCAGTCCGGGCAAAGACCGAGCAGTTCGAGCCGATGGGTCAATACTTTGAAACCAAGACGCTGTGCCTGATCGACCATAGGAGCGACCGCGCAAACGGGCAGGGACTTGGTCTGCTCGCAGTTCACGCAGAAGACATGATGATGGTGATGATCCGAGTTTAGGCAATAGTACGCCGCGCCGGTTCCAAAGTCGGTCGTATTGAGCACGTTTTTTTCGACCATGATCTTGAGATTGCGAAACAAAGTGGCGCGATCGAACTTGGAATTCTTTAGCCTTTTATTCTTAAGCAAAGCTTCGAAGACCTTGCCGGCAGAGACTGGCGCTTTGACTTCAAAGAAAAAACCAACGAGTTCAAGGCGAAACGGAGTTTTTTTAAGTTCGCACTGCTCGAGCAGCGCTTCGATCTCAGGCGACCTTTTCATAGAGCAACCTTGAGGTCAGAACAACAAAGAACCCACCGGTCAACGTGGAGACAATGGCCGCTCCGGCCGGCAGATCAAAATGGGTGGCCAAGAAAAATGCGAGTAAAATTCCTATAACTCCAAAGAGCCACGCATAGGCTAGACGCTTGGCCACGCTGTTGACGAATCGGCAGGCGAGAGCCGCGGGTACGACCAGAATGGAAAAGACGACCAGAACTCCGGCATGATGAGTTGAAAAAGTAATGACCACCCCGAACAAAAAGTAGAATAGGAAATCCCACCAAAGGGACTTCTGGGTTCCTTTGGTGATCGCCCAAAAGCGCTTTCTAAACGCAAAATGAATCAATCCGATCGCGGCGTAAATGATCGCGGTGATTAAAACTTGGTGCCAAGTGACATAGAGAATATTTCCCACGAGCGCCGTTTTTAAGTGTTCACCGCCATGGGGCAGTCGATCTAAAACCAGAATCAGAGTGCCGCTGGCCAGCGCGTAAGTGATGCCGATGATTGCCTCTTGCGAAATCTTTTTTTCGAAGTGACGAAAGAGTGAAAGGGCGAAGGCGACGATAAGACAAAGTCCCAATGCAAACGCGACTGACAACGAGCTCTCCTCGTCGGCGGTGACAAAAAGACTAATAGCGCCCCCGAGGGCTGCGACTTGGGACAGGCTGATATCGACAAAGATCACATCTCTTTGCAGGACATGCAGACCCAGATAGGCGTGAATCCCAACCAGAAGAATCGACAGCGTGAAGGGCGCCGCTAGGAAAACTATCATTTCATTCAATGGCTACCGTCCTCAATTAATTTTACGACGCGTTCGATGAGTTGCTCCGAAGTTTTGATTTCGGGCTCACCCCCAACTGAGACCGGTACCATAACTACTTTGGCTCCAGGGACGTCCTGCATCACTTTATCGCCGGCCTTTTCGTCATAGAAGTCTTCGATAAGCACCAGGCGAATCTTTCGCGCCTTCATCATTTCAATGACCTCGATCAGGTGCGCGGCGGTGGGAGGGATTCCAGGGCGGGGCTCCAGTTGTAAAGGCGCAGTCATGCCGAAGCGATCCAGAAAATAACCTAAGGTTTTATGGTACGTAATGATTTCTTTAACCCCAGTTTTTTCAATACGTTTTTTCCATTCTTTGCTCTTTTCAACCATGTGTTTTTGAAACTTAAGCGCATTCTGAGTGAACAGTTCGCGATTCCCAGGATCGAGTTCACTCATGCGCTCGGCCACTAGAATTGCTGCTTGGCCAAGGCGAATGGGATCCAGTTGAAAATGCGGATTTCCCCCGGGGTGCACGTCGCCTTGAGCGCGAGAGATTTGACCTTTAGGGATTTCAATTGGGTCGAGTTTATCGCCCAATTCCAAAAATCCCGATGAGCCGACATTGATCTTTGGATTGCGTGATCCTTGGATAAGCGGAACGATCCATGCGGATTCCAGCTCAAGGCCTTGCGCGAGCACAAGGTTCGCCCCGCGCATTTTGACCATATACGAAGGTTTGGCTTCGATCTGATGAGGGTCTTGCGTTCCTTTGGCGATGTTTACCGCGTCCACTTTGTCGCCGCCGATTTCGCTGACTAGGGCAGCAAGATCGCTCGTTGTGGTAACCACGTTGAGCTTCGCCCATGCGCTTAAGGGAACTAAGAATAGAATGGAAATTATGGATGTTCGCAACATAAGTGTTCCTTAATATGAGTGCGCGGGATGCGCGCCAATGGTGAAGTTCGCTTGCAAGTAAATTTTATGTTCATCGTGTTCGCCGTTCGCCTGTCTTGGTCCATGCGACATATCGTACTCAAGTCGCAGTGACGAAAACTCTGTCGCCGAAAACAGAATTTCATAAGAAGATTTTTCGCTGAGTGCATTGTCGAGCGTAGTTGAGTTCTTCATTTTCAAATTTTCGTAGCGAACTAGGCCCGCCCAGCGTTCGGCAAATTGATATTTAGCCCAACTCACGGCTCCGTGGCCATGTTCTGTGTCGAATCCACTTTGGCCAAGTGATCGATCAATATATTCAAGGGCTAAAATGGCTGAGTGGTAGAGTCCTCCCGAAACCGGTCGCCATTTCATAGTCAGGTCGGCGCCCGAGAGTGCCGTCGAGCCTCCGACTGAATTCCCGCCATGGGCATAGGAAAGTCCTGCTTCGAGAGTCAGGGAATCGTTGAGATCGAGAAGATTTTTAAAATGGCCAATGCCGACGCCGTCGCCGGGAGTGGGAGAGTTGAACTCCCCGTTGCCATCTTCGCCTCTGAGATATTGCACGGTGAATTCACTAAACCAATTCACCGGCAGAAGTGCGGCGGCCGACACTCCGACATCGGCGAGACCTTCGCTTCCAAGTAAAGTGTCATTGACCATGGGAGCGTCGACAAAGGGGTAGGCATGGGAGTGGAGGATATTGTGTTTTCCAAACGCTCCTTTAAACTTTCCTAACCGTAAACTGACTCCGGGAACATGATCGCTATCTACATAGAGCTCTTCTGGTTCGAAAATCCACGACTGTTCGACTCGATCGGTCGTCGCATTCAATTTATACTCTGGCGCGACCGTAAAGAGCATGGTCAGTCGAGAGTAGGGGTCCACGTCGGAATAAAAGGAGAGCTCCGCCTCTTGGAGATCGAGGCCATTGCGAACCTCACTGGCATCTTCTTTGTTGAAATTTGAATTTCTATACAGGAAGAGCGCATTTCCGCTCACGTTCGGGCTCTTCAAAGTCGCCGATTGGGCACCTGCGACAAGCGGAGCCCACGCCAAAACAAAGACCATAAGACGCAAATTCATATTGACCACCCATTTCGTTAATGCAACTTAGTCGCATTTAGAGCGAACCCAGTCAAGTCTAATTATGCACCCGATTTTTTTTGAGTTCATAGGACGAAGATGTTAATTAATTTTCATATGAAAAAATCAATTCTACGTTTTGTATTTTTAGTTGTTGTCTTAGCTCCCTTAAACAGCTGGGCTTGGGGCCGACGCGGCCATCAGATTGTGGGTGAAACGGCGGCTCAAGTGGTCTCCAGCGAGCCCGAAAGCGGTTTTATGCGCGACCACAGTTTTGACATTGGATATTACGCCAATGTCCCAGACTTTATCTGGAAACGCCCAGAGACTTATGGGACTGAGAAGGCCGAACATTTTATGGACTTCGATATCTTTAAGCGTGAGTTGGGGAAACATCCTGAAGTCGAAAAGCCCTTTGAGCTGAGCCGCGCGGAGTTCAATGCGAAATTTCCCGAAATCAAAAACGACGCAGGCCGCGCTTTTTGGCGGATTCGCGAACTCAGTACTCAACTGGAAAATACCGCTCGGGCGTTGCGTGAAATGCTAGAGCCCACCGGCCCGACTCGCCAGAAGCTGCAAGAGAAATGGCTGTTAACGGCGGGAGTGATGGCTCATTACGTCGGTGACTTGGGAATGCCCCTGCACGTGAGTGAGAATTACGACGGTCAAATGACGGGGCAAAAAGGCATTCACGGTTATTTTGAAGAGACCATGGTCGACCAGCTTTACCCTGAGCTCAATGCCGAAGTGAATCGTGAGACACTCAAGCAATGGCCAGCGTTTAAAAAGAAGAACGCCGAGAAGACGCCCGTTGAACTTTTAATGCAACTGACCGATCGCTCGGAAAAGGCGATTCCAAAACTGTTGGCGATGGATAAGAAATCTAAACGTGAAGAATTGAAGAAGAACGCTCAGACGTATCGCTCGTTGATTCGCGAGCGGATGGTCGATAGCAGTTTGGTTCTGGCGGAGCTTTATCGCCGTCAACTGAACTGGAAATTTGATGGCGCTAAATTTTATTTCTTCGCGGGGGAGCCGGCTTATATTCAGCCGGGCGCGCCAACGGCAGCGGCTTTGCCGGGAACGACAGATACGACCAAGAAGTAGACGAGATCGGGATCGGTGGCGGCGAATGAGTCGGTGTCAGAGTCTGGGTCTAATCCCGAAGAACTAGAATATTCGTTTTCAACCAATCGATAATCGCTGATTTTCCGCGTAGGACCTTTTTGTCGGTGACGAGCACGGGAGCTTCCACGGCGCCGACGAGCTCTTTCACTGCGTTGGCGGGGTTTTCGTATTCGATATTGCTGAACTCGATCAAATCGGTGAGGCCATTGTCGACTAGGAATTTGCGGACTTCGGCGCTGTCCTCTCCGCAGTCTCCGATTTTGTGAAATAGGCGTAGCCTCATCGATTCCCTCACGCGTGGCATCAGATTTCTATGTGTCTTCTGGCACAATTTGCCGAGAGAGTCCATAATCCTACATCTGCTTAATCACCTTTTGGAGGTCCTAATTATGAAATCACTGTCTATCGTCTCTTTGTTCGCGACTGCTGCATTGTCGTTTAGCGCCGGCGCTGCGGTAAAATATAAGTCCGGAAGTTTTGCGGTCGATCCGATGCATTCCAAAGTTGGATTCGAAATTCCACATTTAGTGATCTCTTCTGTCGAAGGTCATTTTAATAAATTCGAAGGTACAATTGATCTCGGCGAAAAATTCGATAAGTCTTCGGTTAAGGCTTCGGCCGACGTCGGATCGATCGATACGGGCGTTGCAAAACGTGACGATCATTTGAAAAGTCCCGACTTTTTCGATGCGGCAAAATTTCCGAAAATGACTTTTGTGAGCAGCGAAATTAAGGGAAGTCCTGAGTCATTCAAAATGACGGGCGACCTCACCATTAAGGGCGTTACGAAGAAAGTCACCTTTAACGGAAAATTCATGGGCACGGTCAACGACGGGATGGGCAATGAGAAAGCTGCATTCAGCGCAACGACTTCGATTAAGCGCGCCGACTTTGGTTTGACCTGGAACAAAGCTATCGAAGCGGGTCCGGTTGTTGGTGAGACTCTGACTATCAATCTTAAGATCGAAGCGGCTCAACCTATCGCTAAGAAGTAGGAACTCAAATGCTACCGGCCTTGTTTATTGGTCACGGCTCACCCATGAATGCACTCGGGGGAAATAGTTTCTCTGAGTACTTGGGTAAATTGGGGCGTGATCTGCCAAGGCCGCGTGGCGTTTTGTGTATCTCGGCGCACTGGGAGACCTCGCAGACCGAGATTCTTGACGTTGAAAGTCCTCGCACTATTCATGACTTTTCCGGCTTTCCTCCTGAACTCTACAAAATTAATTATCCGGCACTCGGCGCCCGATTTCTGGCGCAGGAAACTGCTGAGCTCTTAGGCGCTCCGGCCGTACGGACCCAAGAGTGGGGACTGGATCACGGTTCTTGGGGAGTGCTGATTCATCTTTTTCCCAAAGCGGATATTCCTGTGACTCAGCTGAGTTTGAGTCAGAAACTTTCGTTTGCAGAGCATTTGGATTTGGCGAAGAAGCTTCGCTCACTGCGTGAAAATGGAATCTTGATTCTTGGTTCGGGAAATCTCGTGCACAACCTGCGCAATATCAGTTGGGAATCGGATGCCGAAGTCATGCCTTGGGCGCGGGATTTTGATGAGAAGATCAAGCGAGCGCTGCAGGCGCGTGATATGGATATGATTCTGCGTTTCAAAGACGTCGATCCGACGTTGGTTCGTATGGCGATACCTACGGCTGAACATTATCTTCCCCTTCTCTATGTTCTTGGTGCGAGTGATGCGGATGAGCCGGTGAGTTTTCCGTTTGAAATGATTCAGAATGGCTCAATCTCTATGCGCGCGGTGCGTGTCGGTTAAGGTCGGTATGAAATCAGAATTAAAATTAATGTTGCTCGGCTCTGGCGAACTTGGAAAAGAGTTTGTGATCTCGGCCCAACGTCTTGGCCTGAGCGTGATTGCGGTCGATCGCTATGCCGATGCGCCGGCGATGCATGTCGCGGATGCCAGCGAAGTGATCGATATGCTCAGCGCCGATGATCTTGAGCGCGTCGTTGAGAAATACAAGCCGGATATTCTAGTTCCTGAAATCGAGGCGATTCGCACCGATAGACTTTTGCAGTTCGAACGCCAGGGAATTCAAGTGACTCCCTCGGCAAAGGCGGTCCATTTGACGATGAATCGAGATGCAATCAGGGACGTGGCCGCTCGTGAGTTAAAATTGAAGACGGCAAAGTTCGCCTATGCAGAGACTCGCGAAGAATTGCAGCGCATGAGTCGTGAGATCGGATTTCCCAATGTGGTGAAACCGGTGATGTCGTCTTCTGGCAAAGGTCAGTCGGTCGTAAAAAAAGCTGAAGATGTCGGCGCAGCTTGGGACTACGCTGTAGCCGGAATGCGTGGTGACACGGTCAAAGTGATTGTTGAACAGTTTATTAAATTCGATTTTGAAATTACTTTGCTCACCGTCAAACAAAAGCGTGGACCGACTCTGTTTGTGGATCCTATTGGGCATCGGCAAGAGCGCGGCGATTATCAGGAGTCTTGGATTCCAACGAAAATCGGCAAAGATCAATTGAAGAGTGCACAAAAGATGGCAAAGAAAATCACCGATGCCTTAGGTGGCGCCGGGCTGTTCGGGGTTGAGTTTTTTATTGCTGGTAAGGATGTGTATTTCTCTGAACTCTCGCCGCGGCCTCATGACACTGGGCTGGTGACTCTGATCTCACAAAATTTAAACGAGTTTGATTTGCACTTACGCGCGGTCCTTGGGCTTCCCATCCCTGAGATTAGCTACTGGGGTCCGTCGGCCTCGGCCGTCGTGTTGGCGGATCGCGACGCGGAAGATTTTGCGATCACCGGCCTGGAAGAGGCATTGAAAATCAAGACGGTAGAGGTTCGCGTCTTCGCAAAACCAGCGACGCGAAAGTTTCGCCGAATGGCCGTCGCGTTAGCCCGCGGGAAGACGACGGACGAAGCCCGACGTAAAGCCCGCGCAGCGGCTGGAAAAATAAAAATTAAATACTAGGGCGTGTCCTTATTTTGGACCACAGCAAACACCAAAACACGAAATTGAATTAGGACAAAAACGTCTTAAGGAGTTGTTAGATGAATAAACGTAAAGTCGTTGAGGTCGTTAAAAAGCAAGCCTTACCAAACAAATAATATATAAGTCCCATAACAAGTCATTCTTCCCATCACCTTAAATTTAGTTACGCCAACCCATCGAGTCCGCTCGACCTAAGTCCGATAATAGTAGTTGCAGGTAGTCGCGGAACGTTTACCGGGGGTCTAAGTGCTTTCATCTAAAATTTCGAGCCTATCGGCTCTAGCGATAATGTCATTTTGTTTATTTGTAAATCCTGCGCAGGCGCAAAGTTGTCTCGCGTTAGATCAGCTACGAGCCAGGTGCGATTTCTACGCAGCCGGGGATTCCGCCAGTCAGGGCGCTCAATGCAGCCCTTTTATCGAAGTCTTGCCCTACTCTCCCGGCTACAATTTATATAGATGCCAAATTTTTTGTCTTACCTCGAGCGGGGAAGTTCGGGGCGTGACCACTGGCGACACAGACATATGCGCGGTGCCCCCGGATACGCAACCACGTTCCCCAAAGGACCTAAATACCAACAGACCATCAAATCAATGTGGGTCGATCATTCAGGTTGATAATTTGTCGGTTGGTGAATCTGTTCCCCTGGTCGGACTTTCAGATTCACTTGTCTACTTTACCAATCGCGTGCAAGGTCGGGCCGCCGATTACAGTGTCGATGTTCCGTATCATTACGAAATGGTAGGAAGTGAATCGATAAATTTCCCGGCCGTGATTTCAATCGCCGGACGCTCCATTCCAGACACCTCTGCACCATCGGTCGGAGGTTTTAAGACCTTCACCTGGGACGGCAAAGACTCAGATGGCAAATCTG
>JAYVPG010000070.1:0-6455 GCA_043757545.1 Pseudobdellovibrionaceae bacterium | reverse complement strand
TATTAGTAGAGTTTGTCATAGGAGTAGTACCAGTTGTAAATGGCGGTGGCCTTCAGGGCCTTCCACAGTTTTGTTTCTTTGAGCCACACGAGAACGGTGCTGCGATATTTTTTAATTAAAGTCAGGCTGACTAAATATACCACCGGGCTGAGTGCGATGGTGACAACGGCCGAGCCCATGACAATGGAGTTGTTAAATCGTGTGAGTGGTACGAGTGGCATATTGTACATGACCGTGAATAGCGACTGGAGGGAGTCGGCTTCGAGAACCGCGCTTCCAACTGAGTGGAAAACGGGGTCGAGAAGCCACGCGACGAAGGCAAAGAAGAATGCGGCGAGAAATGCGGCGCCCATTTGGATACGGAAGAAGAAGATACAAATAAATACGAGCAGACTCTGCAAGCTCATCATGGGAGTCATACCGAGAATAAATCCAGCGGCGATTCCCGCGGCCAGCTGATTGTGGCCGGTTTCGGAGTTGAGCATTTTTATAAATGCAAATATCTGTTTGAGCAGCAGAGTCATCGTCTTTACCCTTTCGAGAAATACTTCATTACAGTCTCAATCACGTAATCTTGAATGTCATCGGTCATATCAGGGTACATCGGCAAACTGACAACTAGATCTGTCATTTTCCGACTGACTTCAATATTAAGTGTTCGGCCGTGATCTTTGTACGCGGGTTGATCCGGCATTGTGCGCGGGTAATGGATGGCCGTCGGGACGCCTTTTTCTTGCAGTGCTTTTTGGAAAGCATCGCGTTTAGGAACTTGCAAAGTGTATTGCGCCCAGCTGCTGGTGCGGTTCGCGGCAAGAATGGGGAGTACGACTCCTGAAGATTCGAGTTCGCGGAATGCTTGGTTATAGCGGTTGGCGACTCGCGTGCGCTGCTCGAGCTCCCAAGGGAAACGTTCAAGTTTAGGAATGAGAATCGCGCATTGGAGAGTATCGAGGCGTCCATTGATTCCGATGCGAGTGTGAATATAGCGTTGCTTTTGGCCGTGGACGCGAATTTCACGCATGGCATCGGCGAGGGCATCGTCATTGGTGAAGGAGGCTCCGCCGTCTCCGTAGCAGCCGAGTGGTTTGGCTGGAAAGAAGGATGTGACGCCGATTAAACTCAAGGCGCAACTGCGTTTGCCTTTGTAGGTGGCGCCGAAACTTTGTGCGCCGTCTTCGATGACAAAGAGATTGTTGCGTTTGGCGAAAGCGTTGATCTCATCCATCTCGGCCGGTTGGCCATAGAGAGCAACGGGTTGAATCGCTTTGGTTTTGGGGCTGAGCGCGGCTTCGAGTTGGCGAACATCGAGATTATAAGTCTTGGGGTCGATATCGACGTAAACTGGAATAGCCCCAACCAGCAATACGGTTTCGGCTGTGGCGATAAAGGAAAGGGCCGGCATAATGACCTCGTCACCTGGACCAACGCCCAAGGCCATCATCGCTAGGATTGCTGCATCGGTTCCGCTCGCACATGCGATGGCGTGCTTCACTCCGGTAAACTCGGCGAGTTTCTTTTCGACCTCTTCGACTTCGGGGCCCATAACGAATTGGCCGTGTTCTAATACCTTTTGAATTCGACTTTGAATGGGTTCCCGTAGAGCTTGGTATTGCGCTTTGAGGTCAATAAATGGGATAGTTTTCATATGCTTTATCCTTCGCTAGTGGCTCAAGTTTTAGCTTTAGCTCAGGGTAAAGTCACCTCAATCGCTTAGCAAACGGAGAGCTTTTCATGATCCCGGTGATTTTGTCAGGAGGCAGTGGAACCCGCTTGTGGCCAGTGTCGCGCGCTTCGTACCCGAAACAATTCTGTGAATTCTACGATCAATCGTTTCTCGACAACACGATTCATCGACTCAAAGCGCTAGGCGACGTCCATATTCTGACAACCCGGTCGATGGACGCCCTGACTCAGCGAGCCGTGAAGGCGACGGGACTGGACCCTCGCCATGTGATTCTGGAGCCCATGGGTAAAAACACGGCTCCAGCCGTCGCTTTGCTCTGTCATGTTCTGCAGGCTCGGGGGAAGGCGAATGAGGTGGTGGGGGTTTTCCCTTCCGATCATTTGGTTGCTGAAGAGGAGATTTTTAATCTGGCGGTGAAGCTTGCGGCGCAGATGGCGGGTCAGGGCTTTGTAACGACGCTCGGTGTGCAGCCACATGGGCCGTCGACTGGCTATGGCTATATTGAGGTGACCGATGAAACCTTGTCGGTCGCGGGCGATTTAAAGGCGCGTCGGGTGAAGGGCTTTCGTGAGAAGCCGAGTGCGAAGACTGCAGAAGAGTACGTGAAGTCGGGCCGTCACTTTTGGAATGCGGGAATGTTTGTATTTAAAGTTTCGCAAATGATTCAACACTTTCAAGATCTGCAACCGCAGATGTGGAAGAAAATTTCGCAGATCGATCCGGATTTAAAAAATGCGGAATACAATTATGCTTTGGTCGATAGCATCAGTCTTGACTACGCAATCATGGAGAAAATCAACGCCCAAGCTTGCGTGCCTTGCGATATGGGTTGGAGTGATGTGGGTTCGTGGGATGAAGTTGCCCGAATTTCAGACGAGTCGACTAAAATTCATACGCGATCGCAGGCGCAGGTATTCAGTCAGGATTCCGAAAATAACTATGTGTTTGCGGTGCAAAATAAAGTGGTGGGTTTGGTTGACGTTACAGATCTGATTGTTGTGGATACTCCGGATGCGTTGCTGATCGTGCATAAAGGCTCGTCGCAGAAAGTGAAAGAGCTTGTCGATTCGATGAAAGAGGCGAATTTGCCTGAGGCGACGGTGCACCCATTTGAAACGCGCCCATGGGGCGGATTTGAAGTGTTGGCCGACGAGAAAGAATTTAAGTCTAAGAAAATCAAGGTTGAACCAGGGGCGCAGCTCTCTTATCAGAGCCATGCCAAGAGAGCGGAACACTGGGTGATTATCTCTGGGCAGGGTGAGGTGACCTTGAATGAGAAGAAGGTTTTGCTTGAGCCGGGGCAGTCGATTCAAATTGCGATCGGAGCAAAGCATCGCATTCGCAATTCGGGGCGAGTTCCGTTGATTTTTATTGAAGTACAGACCGGAAGTTACTTCGGCGAAGATGATATCGTTCGTTATTTAGATGACTACAACCGGGTCACCCCCTAACCTTACTGTATGCTGGATCTTGATTCGCTTGCCGACAAATGTGCCAAATCTTTGAACCAAAAGGCGGAAGCTTGGCGTGTCGTCGTGTGGAGCGCCGCCTTTCAAAAAATCACTCAATCGATGAGTGATGGGGAAGTCGAAGCCTTGCTAGCCAATTGCGCGTCGACGGGCCATTTGGAGGTCGTTTTACGTTTTCTGGATGAACATCCTCTGCGTCAGTCCGAGTCGCCCTATGTGATTCTTCAGCAGGAGGCCCAAAAGACGGGACTTGGGTTACGCGACTGGATCTCTAAGTTACCCGGTGGATTGGGATTTAACTCATGAATTTTATAACCGATTCTGTTTCCGAAATGTTTTTGCTCTTGAAAAGTTGGGATATTTTAAAACAGGTTGTCTCAACGTGTGTTCTTTTTGTCGCATTTTTTGTTTTTCGCTGGGTGACGGTGCTGACCATTCGGCGATGGAATGCTCCGACTCCGGATGAGAAGCGCCGTTGGATTATTCAGGTTAAAAATATAAGTTTGGTGATTCTGGCGGCCGGACTTTTCGGCATTTGGGCCACTGAGTTGCGAGCCTTTGCGATTTCATTAGTTGCAGTTGCTGCGGCGCTGGCGATTGCGACTAAAGATGTGATCCAGTGTTTTCTCGGCGGGTTTTACAAAACGAGCGCCCGACCATTTGAATTGCGCGACCGGATCGAAGTGGCTGGGTTTCGTGGCGAAGTGATCGATCATAATTTTTTTAGTACTACTTTGCTTGAGATTGGACCGGGAATTGACGTTCATCAATTGTCTGGACGGCAGATTATAATTCCCAATAGCGTATTTTTATTTAATCCGGTGATGAATCAATCGTTGCAGCAGGAATATCTTTTGCAGTCGGTTCGGTTGATCGTCGAGCCGGGTGAGACATGGCAGGAGCTCGAGAAATTATTGCTTTCTGCGGCGAACAAAGAGTGCAGCTCATTTATCGATTCTGCGCGGCAATCCATGACCCATTTAAGTCGCAGAGAAGGACTAGATCTACCTACGGTTGAACCCCGCGTGACTTTTCAGTATGGGGAGGATGGTCGTTTGCATGCGACTTTGCGCTTTCCGACTCCGTTGGATCGGGTTTCGCGGACTGAGCAAGCGGTAATGAGAGCGGTT
Source organism: Pseudobdellovibrionaceae bacterium (assembly GCA_043757545.1). Classification (GTDB taxonomy): domain Bacteria; phylum Bdellovibrionota; class Bdellovibrionia; order Bdellovibrionales; family UBA1609; genus JALHOQ01. The sequence goes on along the minus strand of JAYVPG010000070.1, from coordinate 2,172 downwards.
ATCCAGGCGCGGAGTTTAGCTACGGTTTAAATATTCTTCATCTTCCTCCTTCTCTGTCTCTTATCTCCGGAAAATTTCAAGAAAGATGTCGCGTGTGGTTCTAAGCCGCAGGTTTTGCGGCGTTTTCGTTAGCTTGCCTGGTTTCTTTCGTTGGGTTGAGGTGAACTTCTGTGATTGGATCCCACTTTCTGATGTTCTTCGACCATCGCTTTGGATTTTTCCTGCGTGCCTCTTCGTAAATCTTGGCTCGACGCTGCAGTAGGCCCACGTCTTTACCATAATGTTTTGATGCCGGCGTTACGAAGTTGATCTCGCTGTGCTGGTGTTCAAAGTTGTACCAGGCGACGAAGCGATCAACCCACGCTCTAGCCTCTGCAAGGCTTGCGAACGCGCCACCTGGATAGGACGGCCGGTATTTGAGGGTCTTGAACAGCGATTCGGAGAACGGATTGTCGTCGCTTACTTTTGGCCGACTAAACGAGGGGACCACGCCTAGCTTCTGTAGCGTCGCCAGCATCGTGGCGCCCTTCATCGGCCCACCGTTGTCGGAGTGGAGAACCAATTGATTCTGTTGAACCTCATGGCGATTAGCCGTATCCGCGATCAATGCGGATGCATACTCTGCACTTTCACAGACATAGACTTCCGATCCGACAATCATCCGGCTAAAAATATCCATGACCATGTACAAGAAAAAATATTGGCCCCTCACCGGACTTTTCAAATAAGTAATATCCCAGCTCCATACTCTATTCGGTGCCGTCGCAATCACGGCCACTGGCCGCAAGTGCTTTGCGGGTTTTGTATTCAACCGATAAGCACTTAAAGAGGCTTTCTTCAAGATTCGGTAAAAGCTGCTCTCGGATGCGAGGTAAATTCCTAGATCGGCAAGCTTCGGTACGATCTGCGCTGGCGGAAGATCGCGGTACTCAACCGAAGTCGCTACCTCGATGACTTTCGCTCGCTCTACTTCACTCAACTGGCTCGCTGTAGGACCGAGAGGGCCGCTCCGTTGATCGGCTTGATCGGGAGTCCTCTCCCAGCGTTGCAGAGTGCGAACGCTAAATTCCAAAACCTTGCAGCATTCACTTCGGCGAGCGCCGGAGTTAACCGCCTCTTCGATTAAACCCGACAAATGCTTTCGATCGGTCAAATTCACTTTGGATCCTCGGTTCCCCAGATCAAGTCGGCTTTTTTTTTGAGAATGATGATCGCCGCGGCCTCCGCCAAAGCCTTGTCTTTGCGCGACAGCTCCTTTTCCAACTCAAGAACCTTGTAAACGAGCTCGCCACGTTCACTGCGTTTGTCCGCGCTCTCCGGCTCTAAAGACTTCTGCATCTTCTCACGCCACATCTCAATGTGATCGGCATGCACTCCCTCACGACGCAAGAAGGCGCCTTGCTCCTCAACAGCCAAGCTGTCGAAAGCCATAACGGCTTTGAATTTCTCTTCTGGTGTCCAATTCTGTGGTGTTCTTGCAAGCGGCTTCATGTCGTCCGTCTTACCGTAAATACTAACCCAGCGATACAGCGCCGTCGGACTCATCACATTCTCTCGGCAGAACACATCAATCGACTTTGAACCTCGGGTTAGGAACTTTTTTACCCACATTCGCTTCTGTTCTTCTGAAAACTTTCGATACGCCATCGTTTTGGCCTAACTCGCCCTAAATATTTGGATTCTTCAACACGACATCTTTTCTGACATATAGGGTCTCTCCCACTTAACTCTTTCTCATACCTCCGGCTCCGGAACAGAAACCGGCAACCGGCAAATGGCCAAAGGCTACCGGCCTTAGGCGGCTGGCCCAGGCCCTGGGTTTTGGAGTAATTTGTATAGGCACGCTGCGACTATATTTGCTTGAGCCATGAGCTCCTGATGTTCCATCAGGTCGATGATTGCTTGGGTTTCCTTTAGGGAGCCCATTGCAATAGTGAAGAAACGTTTTCTGTCCTTTCCCGTCTTTGCCGATCCTTCTGCGAGATTTAAAACGATCGATAGGCTTGCTCTTTCGAGTTGGTCTTTCATTTCTCCTTTTACATTTAGGACCTTTAGGTTGTGGAAGAGGGCTTTGGCGAGTTGGTAGGTTCTGAAATTCTGCATATATTTAATCCTTCTGGTTAGTTTTTTTTCGGCGCCCCTCGGGGCCGCCGCAGGCTTAGGGCCCCGAGG
>JAYVPG010000069.1:0-144389 GCA_043757545.1 Pseudobdellovibrionaceae bacterium | reverse complement strand
TTACGAAATCAGCACGGATTTCTGCATCCGTTTTGGGCGAAGTTGTTCATAAATATCTACGCTCCCTTTTTGGGAGCGGGGATTCGCATGAAATACCTATCTGCAGATTGTAAAGACCTGCGCGTCGAGATGCCATTCACTTGGTACAATCGCAATTACGTTGGAGTGCAGTTTGGCGGCTCAATCTACGCGATGACCGATCCCTTTTACATGTTTATGTTGATTCAGATTTTGGGTCGCGACTATGTGGTTTGGGACAAGGCCGCAAATGTCGATTTTATTAAGCCGGGCAAGAGTCGGCTGACGGCGAAGTTTCAGTGGACGGATGCGGAGCTTGAGTTGATTCGCGCTAAAACGGCAAGCGGCGACAAATTCCTATATGACAAAGAGGTTTTAATTCATGACCGGGACGGTGAACTCATCGCATGCGTGATAAAAACACTGTACGTACGGAAAAAGCAGCTCGCCAGATCGCAAAAATAGTTAGTAGTTACAGTATCTTATAAATATGACGGAACAGTCGTCATATTTTATTGATTTTTGACGACGATGTCGTCAAAATATTACTATGCCATCTTACATTCAGAGAGCTCTAAATCTAGACAAAGACTTGAAGTCCAAGTCTGTTTTTTTGCTGGGCCCTAGACAGACTGGGAAAAGTTCGTTCATACGCGAACAGGTTCCCAATCATCGACTCTTTAATTTACTGCTACCTGAGGTTTACAATCGATTGAGTTTTAATCCTCAAGCGCTTGTCGAACAAATTCTCGATAATAAACAAATCGTGGTTATTGATGAGATTCAAAAGCTTCCATCACTTTTAGACGTGGTTCACTACTTGATCGAAGAAAAGAAAGTACGATTTTTGTTGACCGGCTCTAGTGCGCGCAAGATCAAGAGCACACAAATGAATCTGCTCGGCGGCCGGGCCCGGATTCGACATCTTCACCCTTTCACCTTTCGGGAGCTAGGCGGAAAATTCGACCTAGATATCGCGCTCCATCACGGACTTTTGCCGGGCCACTATTTTTCGGATGATATAAACGCGGACTTAGACTCTTATATCGGGGTTTATCTTCAACAGGAAATTGCGAATGAGGGCCTTACCCGCAATGTTCCAGCATTTTCGCGTTTTCTCGAGATCGCAGCTCTAGGGCATGGTGAACGAATAAACTTTAGTAAAATTTCAAATGAGGCGCAAATCCCACGTACGACGATTCATGAATATTACCAGATAATGCAAGATACGCTGATCGCCCACGAAGTGCCTGCGTGGAGAGCGAGCAAGAAACGGCGAGCCGTCGCCACTGCAAAGTATTATTTTTTTGACTGGGGAATTGTACGTCGTTTGCAAAAAATTTCTTCTGTTGCTAGAGGTTCTCCGCTTTTTGGAAAAGCATTTGAGTCATTCCTATTTCAGGAAATCAAGGCCTACTGCGATCACAAGGGAATCAGTGGGCCTCAGTACTGGAGAACGACTGCACAAGACGAGGTCGACTTTATTATCAACGATGAAATCGCCGTCGAAATCAAAGGTAAGGCGATCGTGAATCTTAAGGATGCGCAAGGGCTTGTACGTCTGAAAGAAGAGAAATTGCTAAAATTCTATTACCTAGTGTACGACGGCCAATATCCGATGACCTTTCCCGAGGCGCCGGGTATTCAAGTTCTTCCTTGGCGCGATTTTTTGGCGCGGTTGTGGGAAACGTGATGTTTGGCCATCTTTTGAATCGCTTGCGAGAGCTAATAGATTGGGATAAAATTCCACAAGATGTATCCTATTACACGAAAAATCTTAGCGGTGAAGTTGCGCGCGATTGGCGACACGGTCATTTGGACCTCGGCGTTACAATCGTTTCGTGACGCGAATCCCGATGTCGAGATCCACGTTTTGACCTATGAGAGCAATTCCGCCGTCCTGCATGGGCACCCGGCCGTGAGCGAGCGACACTATTTGAGCGGACATTCGCGTGGGGAACTGCTGCGCACTTTGTGGAAGTTGCGCGGCAAGCGTTTCGATTGGCTGCTTGGATTTCACGCGACGACCTCACTCTGCCGTTGGGCTTGGCTGGTGGGCGCGAAGAAGAAAGTGTTGCATCACCATAGCTGGCGCAAAACTCCACGTGGCTCGGTGACTATTCCGAATCCCGGTGAGCTCGAAGACGCTATCAAGCGCGATCATCGCGTGCTAGAGGCTGTCGGAATCACCGCGGCCCCCGCGCCGACGAAGATCTGGATTTCTCCAGGTGAAAGTAAATTGGCAGAGCAGAAGGTTGTCGAAAGTATTCAGGCGGCGAAAGGGGACGCCTCTCTTCCACGCTATTTATTTTTACCCGGTGCGGGCCACCACCTACGGCGGTATCCAAAGGAGATGTGGCTGCCTTTGGCGGAGAAAATGTTGCGTGAGAAGAAATATCAACCGATCGTTATTGTCGATGAGGCGCTTTCTCACGAACTCGATCTGCGAGTGGATTGCAAGCGTTTGAATTTGCCGTTGCTAGATCAAGGGAATTTACGTGAGTTTATCCGCTATGTCTCGCGCGGAAACTTCGCACTCGGCAATGACTCAGGACCTTCGCACATCGCCGTCGCTTTAGGTTTGCAAACGACTTTTGTGTTTGGTCCTGGGTGTGTCGGCGATTGGCATCCTTATGATCGCAAGACGCATCCATTGTTTCGCACGCAGGTTCCATGCCGCGGCGAGGGCCCGCGTGACCGTGAGGAGTTTCAGTTTTGTACAGTGGATAGATGCACGCATCATCGTTGCATGCGCGAGCTCTTCGTAACTACCTAACAGAAAAGTCGGACTATCGTGGAGTACTCAGCGTTTGTGTGTACGAGATGTAGTCGACGTCAATGGTTCGGGGTGCGCTCGGAGCTACACCATTGTTTATAATTCTTATCGACGGGCAGAGAGATGTGCCGGTCGGAATATTTGTATTAACTGTCGAGACACTAAGTCCGTTTTGATAAAATTTAGCGGTGCCGGCGCCATCATAGGTAATTGTCCATCGATCCCAACCTCCAGTAGTTCCCGTCCACGTTGTTCCGCCAACCGAAGTCGCGCCACTTCGCGAAACTGCGCTGACCGTTGAAGACGCTGAAGTTGTATAAAAATAGACTCCGGAATTGGTTTCAGCGCCTGCTGTCGCGGAATAGGAAATCGCGTTCGACGGTAAAAGCCCCATGAGTATATTTTGATTAGTTACCGCGTATGAACTGGAATTGATGCGAATTTCAAAGGTCCAGGGATCGCTGGCAGAGAAGCTCCCGCTTCCGAAAAATTGGCCGATGGTTCCGTTGTTTGAGCAGAAGCCGAGCCCCGCCAATTGACTGACGGTAATAACGGTGGTGATTCTCATGACTCCTAAATTTGTAGCGCCGGGGAGTGGCGCTGCCGCGGGGCCGGTAGCTGATGAAGTCCACGCGGCAGTACCTATGAATGCAAAGGAGTTGGCGGTGAGGCTCCCGGTAGAATAGAAGTCTTCAAAGAGACTAATTTTGCTATTCGAAGGCGCAACTGCATCGACATAAGCCTTGTTCGCCGCATCTGTTGCAGCAACCGGCGTGGCGACATTCGATACCAAACCGCCGGAGGCGTCGACTGCGAAGGATTTTATTGTGCCTTGGACGTCAAGTTTTGTTGACGGAGTGGTCGTCCCGATACCGACTTTTCCATTTGACGTGATCGTCATTTGCGCATTGTTGCATGTTAAGAAATTAAGATTCGTAAGATCAGTCGTGCCGATAAAAGTAGGCCCGCCGAACGCATTGCCTCCGTTGACAATGGCGTTTGAGCTCGTGACCACATTAGCCCAAATCCCATTTCCATAGCCCTCAAACTGTCCGGTGTTGGTATTGTAACGGATCATACCATTTACGCCGTAGGGGCGGAGCGCCGTCGTGTCGCGCGGGATAAGGAGTGAGCTGAACTGAGTGCCAGTACCGGCTAAGTCAAGTGTAGTTCCTCCGGTTGGGATTGTCGTCCCGATGCCGACCCTTCCCGCAAAATAGGAGGGCGCAGTCGCATCGCTGGCGTAGAAGCTCCATTTGTTTGTGGCAGTGATAGACCCCACATATATACCATATCCATTTATCAGTGTGCCACCGGTTTGCGAGATATCCGAATAGGAACCATAGGCCGAGTTGGTCGTTCCTGCGGTAACGGCGACGCTGAATTTTCCACCGTACGCATTGCCGATCGTAGCCGAGCTGGAGACGCTTCCATCGAATCCTGAGGCCGCTAAGATTGTACCTGCGCCACTTGCATTCACTGTGCTCGCTATACCGTTCATAGTGGAAACCGTGCCAGAGCCAGTGTGGCCAACGTATGCGCGCACGCCATAAATTGGTCCGGTGTAGTTTGAGGCGTTGGAAAATGTTGTCGTAACATTGTCACTACCTACGTACATTGCACTGCTTGCAGCCGGGGCTTGGATCAGCTGGTTCATATATAGGGTAGAGGCAAATCCCGACGTTTCTCTCCGTGTTTCATCGACTTCAAATCGACTCGCAGGAAGTGTCGTTCCGATACCGACATTTCCCTGTGAGTTAATCGTCATCTGCACGTTATTGCATGTTAAAAAGTTGAGATTTGTAATATCCGTGGTGCCTAAGTTTGCCGTCGCTCCAAAGGCGTTTCCACCATTGACAAAGGCCCCGCTGCTGCCAGAGGACAAGTCAATATTCCCCCATGCTCCAGCGGCAAACGCCTCGAATTTGCCGGTGTTATTGTCGTAACGAAGCATCCCGTTGACGGCGGTCGACGAGGGTCGATTGGCGAGAGTATCGCGCGGCACTATCATCGATGAGCTCGCGGTTCCAGATCCATTGAGATCAAGGGCCCCGCGCGGTGTTGTTGTTCCGATGCCGACATTGCCTGCCGAATCGATTCTCATTCTTTCGAGAAGACTTGTCGAACCGAGCGTTGTGGTTAGAAATGTAAGGTGGGTACCTTCCGTTGTGTCTGTCCAGTTTTCGGCGGCCAAGGCCCGAACACCAGCTCGTGTACCGGAATATACCGTTGAACCGTAGCCTTTGAATCCGAGCGTGCCAAGTCCATCGCCAAAAAACAGTGCGCTGGGAGCTGCCGCGGTGCCTTCGCTGCTGCGAAGGTTCAGCGCGGGACCACTGGCAGTTCCGTAGGCATCGACGACCACATTTGTAGAATTGCCATTGGCGGCGCCAAATTGCGCGACGGTCTGTAGTGCTCCAAGTCCCGTTGGATTTAGTCCTGATGAGCCGCTCACAGCCAAAAGTGTCGCTGGAGTTGTCGTTCCGATACCAACGTTACCTTGCGAGGTGACAGTCATCTGCACGTTGTTGCAAGTCAGAAAGTTGAGGTTCGTGATATCGGTGGTTCCGAGTGATGCGGTCGCGCCGAAAGCGTTGCCACCGTTGGCGAAACCGCTTGCACTGGTCGTCATGTTCCTCCACGCACCGCTCTCGTAGGCTTCGAATTTACTCGTGTTGTTATTGTAACGAATCATCCCGTTGACGCCGTAGGGTCTGAGCGCAGTGGTTTCACGCGGAACGATCATCGCGCTCTGCACGGTGCCAGTGCCGTTGACGTCTAGAATTGCTTGTGGAGTTGTCGTTCCGATGCCGACATTTCCAACTGTATCAATGGTCATGCGGGCAACTGTTGCGGCCGTGGGTCCGGTCAGAAGGGTAATGGCGCCGGCCCCGCTACTATTTGAATTGCCCCCACCGATCTTAAAGACGTCGTTGTAGTTGGCGCCATCAAAAAATGACAGGCCGAAGTCGCCGGGACTGCCCCCGCCGGTGTGGGCATTTCCATTGGCCCAAAACTGCCAGCCACGAGTGGTGTTGCTGGTTCCTAGTGAAGTCGTTCCAGACTGATAGGTCATTAGATTCAGCAGCGCCTGTTGAGCCACGCCAGTGCCCGAAGTGGCAATGCTCGCAGCGATTTGACTATTCAAACCCGAATACAGGGAAAGTTTGTCAGGTGGCGTAGATGTCCCGATACCAATATTTCCCAATTGATCGACCCGCATGCGTTCAGTGCCAGCCGTAGTGAATCCGATGTTCGCGCTGCCGGGATAGAATAGCCCGGTCGTTGGACCGCTTATGAATGAGATGCTGGGTGCGGCCGCCGCGCCCGAAAGGGCCTGCAAAGCGCCGGTCGATGAAATTCGATTGACCACTACGCCTGCAGAAGTTTGCCACTCTTGTATGTTGCTGCTCTGACCTGCGGCTGCCTTCACAATAATTCCAGTTGTCCCAGAGCTTGGTATCGTCACTTGCAGAGCGCCACCTGGCGTTGAGGTACCTATCCCGACGTTTCCTGTGCTATAGTAGACGTCCGATCCAGCGGTCGTCCACTGTGAGGTGGGAGAGTTCATGGGCTCCCAACGATTTGCGACCGTATTCCAACCTAAAAACTGACCGGCGCCTGGGGCTGTATTGTAAACTTCTCTTGTTTGTAATTTCACAGCATTTACATTCGAAACTAAATTGCCGTCCACGGCCGGGATTTGCGCTCCTGAGTCGAGTTGCAGGATCTTATTCGCGGACGTTCCGACGTCGACATTGATGGTTCCGTTTCGGGTAATCGTCGTTGGAACGACTCCTGTGCCAAAGAAAACATTTTGAACCGCATTTACGTTTGTAACCAGAAAGCCATCGACCGCCGGAATTTGTGCTCCGCCGGTCAACTGCAGAACTTTACCTGAGGTTGTTCCAACGTCGACGGCGAGGGTTCCGTTGCCGGTAATTGTATTGGGAACGATTCCTGCGCCCGCGACCACAGAAGTTACACTTCCGTTGCTCCCTGACATCGGCTCCCAGCGAGTTGCAACTGTATTCCAGCCTAAGTATTGAGCATTGGTCGGAGTCGCATTTAGGACATCACGAGCTTGGAGTTTAGCGGAGTTGACGTTCGATATGAGATTGCCGTCAACTGCGGGGTATTGTGCACCCCCCGTGAACTGCACAATTTTGTTTGCTGTCGTTCCGACGTCGACATTCAGTGTCCCATTGCCGGTGATCGTGTTTGGAATAATTCCGCTACCGGCAACAACAGCGCTTACACTTCCAAAGGCGAGGGTCGTAGGCTCCCAGCGCGTGGCGACGACATTCCAACCGAGCACATTTCCCGCGCCGGGAATGGCGTTGGAGACATCGCGAGTTTGCAATTTTACCGCATTCACGTTTGTTACTAGATTTCCGTCAACGGCGGGGAGTTGTGCGCCGCCGTTTAACTGTACGATTTTTCCACCGGTGACACCGACGTCAACGTTGATTGTTCCGTTGGTAGTAAATGTATTGGGCACCAAACCTGAGCCGCTGATGACTGTCTGCACTGAACCCGTAGCTGCCGCCAAGGGCTCCCACATTGTGCTCAAAGCGTTCCAACCGAGTACTTTGCCTGCGCTGGGTGCCGCGTTGGAGACATCGCGGGTTTGCAATTTTACCGCATTCACGTTTGATACTAGATTTCCGTCGACGGCGGGGATTTGAGCCCCATTGTTCAACTGCATAATCTTATTGGCGGTCGTGCCGACGTCGACATTGATAGTTCCGCTTGCGGTGATCGTCGCCCCAACTAGACCGACGCCTGCGTTCACCAGAGAAACTGTTCCCGTACCGCCGACTGACAAGGGTTCCCATTGAACCAGAGCGCCGTTCCATGCCAAAACTTGACCGGTGACGGGGGCGGCATTCGAGATATTTCGTGATTGCATTTTGACGGCATTAATATTGGAGATCAAATTCCCGTCGACCGCCGGGTACTGCGTTCCGCCAGTGATCTGTACAATCTTATTAGCGGATGTTCCGGTATCAATATTCAATGTGCCATTGCTAGTGACCGTGTTCGGCACAATTCCGTTGCCCGCAACCAGCGAGGTAACACTTCCAACCGCGGCAGTCATCGGTTCCCAATGAGAAGCCACCGCGTTCCAACCTAAGACGTTGCCGGCAACCGGAGCGGCGTTGGAGACATTGCGTGCTTGTAACTTCGCCGCATTCACATTCGAAACTAAATTTCCATCGACTGCAGGGATCTGCGCGCCTGCGGTCAACTGCAAGATTTTACTGGCGCTGACACCCACGTCGACACTGAGGGTACCGGTTCCAGTGATCGTCTTCGGCGATAGGCCGTTGCCCGCGACCACCGAGGTCACGGTACCGGCTCCGCCAGTGAGGTCAGATGAGCAAACCCAGCCACCAAGAGTCCATTTCAAAACTTCTCCAACTGCACAAGAGTTGGCATAGGTGACTGTCGCGCCAGTAATGCCATCCGTAACTAAAAGTTGGTTCGCTGTGTTTCCTGAGCTATTGATCTTTGCGGACGTCAGTGAATTATCCGCGATTTTCACAGTGGTGATTGAATTATTAGTTATTGTTGCTGCAACTGAGCCATTTCCCGTAGCGGTCACATCGCCGGTCAATGCAGTGATGGCGTTGTAGACGGTCGCGGATGGTTCCCAACGAACGTTGGCCGCGTTCCAAGTGAGAACATCGCCACCGACGGGTACACTCGAGGCCACATTTCGCGACTGCAGTTTCACCGCATTCACATTCGAAAGCAAAAACGCGTCTACGGCGGGAAGTTGAGCGCTGGCGTTGAGCTCGACAAGATTGTTTCCGGCCACACCAAAGGCTTTCAGCGCAGCGGTGCCCAATCCACCAATGTCCGCCGCATTTAGAGTGACGACGCCCGTTCGGCCGGCAACGCTCGATACCGCTCCCGTAATGTTGGTGAGAAGAAATCCGTCCACCGCAGGAAGTTGCGCGCCTGCCGTCAATTGAACAATTTTGCCCGCTGTCGTGCCGACGTCGACAGAAATGGTTCCGTTGCTGGTGATCGTTCCACCAAGTAATCCTGTCCCGCCAGCGATGCTGCTGACCGCAGACGCAGAGCTTGAGGTCTTCCATTTCGCAGCGACTGAGTCCCAGGTCAAGGTTCGTCCGCCGCCGACTCCGCTGGCGACTCCAGACACGTCCAGTAAAGCTCCACCGAGATTTGCGTCGGCATAGTTTCTATTGACTGCACTCGTACCGGCCGTGGGAGCGGCAACATTCAAAATTTGTTGTCCATTAAAACTCACCGCCGCCGTCGGCGTTCCGGGCATATAGGAGCCAGAAGATCCTGCAAGCAGTGCGATTAGCTTAGGAAAGTTCACATTAGTAAAAATAGTATCCAAGTTGGGCTGAGTGACTTGCGAGGTTGTCGTGTTGACTTGAATGAACGAGGTCGGCGCCATACCTTGCAAAGAGTCTGCAACCATTGCCGAGGGAACAGGTGTGACCCGCGTGTCGGGTGCGAGTGTATCCCAAGTAGCGCCGCCGTCGGTGCTCACGTTGATTCGCACAAGACGATGCTCGCCGGCCGCAGGAGTGACCGAGCACGGAGCGCTGACGGCATCGAGTCCGCTGAGCAAAACGTTTGAAAAAACTTTTTCAAGAGTCGGGGTGGGGAGCAGAGCCGGATCCGGTGTTCCACTCCCAAGCGGTACCGAGAAAACTCCCTGAGATGCGGCGCTCGCGGAGCTAAGATCTAAAACCGCCGTGGTCTCGCGGTAGAGGACGCAAGCCGGGTTCGAGTCGTTGACGACTTCGAGTTTTAACGTCACGGTAGCCGAATTGATCGGCAGGCTGGTCACTTTGTCATACAAGCGACCTTCGACAGTGAAATTGTTCGGTAAAGATTGTGCGGAGGCCTGGGCGATGCCCAACAAATGTGAAAATAAAATGGAGAAAAGCACGATGCGTCTACGATCCACGGGTCTGTATCGGAATATATTAGGTGGGACTTGAAGGTGTCGCCTCATTTTGAAGCGTGAAAGTTAAGTTTAAAACCGCAAATGCCGAGACTTAAGTAGATGAATATATTTAGAGCGCGCTACTTGATGGTGGTGGTTTTGTTTTCTTTTGGATGTACCAAAGGGGCGCCCACTTTTGAGACGCTGGATTCAAGCAATATCCCACAGCCGACATTTTCAGGATTGACCTACAAATCGGTAACGACCGCGACGCCGTCTGCGACTTTTCCCATTCTTGGGGAATGTGACCCACGTATCTCAGGACTATTGGCTAGCGCCGTGGGAGTTTCCGGATCGCAGAGTATAAATTCATTTGCGGTCTCCACGGTGAGTGTGACCTGCGCCAGCGATGGAAAATTTTCCTTCACACTTAAAAGCCTTACCGATCTCGGATTTACAATTTCCGACAATCGTACATATCAGGTCGAAGTTCGTGGCATAACCGACGCTGGAATTTCACGACCGAGCACCATCCGCATTCTCTATCTCGCACCTAAACGGATTTTTATTACTTCGGGTGGCACGCAAAGCAACACCGTGGGTCCGCGTCTTTCAATAGGAACAACCTTCCAAGCGGAAGTGCGCTTGGGTCACTTGATCAACGACTACTCGAATGGCGCCGAAATGAAGGCAAAGACTAGCGCCAGCTTCATCATGAAATCCGGCGCTGCTGAATCCGCTGACTAAGACACGCCCTAAAAATTTAAATTTACAGAGAGTACGGCTTGCTTTTCCCGATGCACCGGAGTGCGTGTATCGAACGCTTCGATTAAACGTAATTTGGCGTGGGCCAAGTGAACCAACAAGAGCTGCAGATCCACACCGTAACCCCATTCAAAGATATTCGCCGCATAGTGATCGACCGCATTGTCGCGATCGAGGAAAACACCTTGCGCCAACACCAGCGGAGAAATGCGATCGAACCCCACCGGAATTCGCGGAGAATAGAGCGGCAAATCGAAAACTTTAGTCAGCTCAAAGCGAGCCGAGCTCGCTGTCTTCGCTTTGAATTCTTCGTGGGAAGTTAGACGCGATACGCGGATATCTTCACTGAGCGGCATCGGATTGTAGTCCACCAGGACGTCATGATTCTCGGCCCAAGCAACGGAACCCGCAAAAGTCATATAGAACTGAATCGGCAATCCCTGTTGAAACCGACTCTGCACCAATGAGGTGTTGTAGCGTTTGCGAAGAGTGTCGGGAAGTGCTTCGAGTCGATTTTTAAAATTCAAATCAAACAAACGAATCGGAAACATGGAAAGGCTGGGAGATGAATCCTCTTGATAGTGAAGTCCTGCGTCGCTTTGCGTGCCGTAAGTTTCCTCCATCCGCGTTTTGCCAAAAGTCGTGGGTTCCGAGGGGTCAACATGCTGATCCTCGCGTCGGTAGATCGCGGCCACACCGATGTTGGCGTCCCAATGCCGCCATCGCCAAACTGGGAGGTAGACTCCCAGCGCACCTTCTTGATTGAATGCGCGGCGAGCCCCATTGTCGCGCTGTCGCCAAAATTCACTTTGATAAATATAGCGAGCAAAGATCTGCGGCAAATATTTGGTAAACGTATATTGTGCAAAAATATTTTGATCGCGAAACTGTGATCCCGAATACATCAGATCCACAGTTTGATACTCGAGCGGATCCGCAAAATGCGTCCCAATCAATCCGGCAAAGCCAGAGTATCGATCGTAAGTGGTCACCAAATCCATACTGCTATAGCGCATTTCTGCGGCAGCATTGTAAGATCGCTCATCCGCTTTGGTTTGCTCCGGATCGCCGACTTTGTCCGGAGTTAAATTATACGACGGAAATCCATAGGAGTAGGTCGCCGGAGTCGCCGGTTTGTGCTCCGCGGACGCCACCTTCACCGAGTGACCTCGCGAATTCACCTCGGTGACCAAAAACTGATTCTCAGTCACCATCCGCGCGTCGACGATGCGATCCGAACTCAAAACGCGATAGATTTCATTGTCTTTGTATTGATAAAGGGTCGATCCGTAATCCGTGTTGCCGATAAAGTAAAAACTTCCGTCGCTACCGACTTCAACGGGCTTGGCATAGTAGCCATCGAATTTAAATACCGGTTGGCGATTTTTATACAAGACGCGCTCAATTCCGTTTTGGCGAAAGAAATACACATTTCCCGCATCATCCAAGATCGGTCGCGAGTGCCCGACATCATAGAGCTCACCATTGAGCAAAACATGCGGTTCCAACCACGAGTTCGTGGCATCCAAAGAGACCACTTTTCCGCCGCGCATATCGTTCACGATCTGGCTGCGATAGGCGGGAACAAACTCATCATTTTCGGCATAGAGTGAGTACTCAATATGATGCAAATCATGCTGTTTAGTAGTAGCCACCATAGGTCGACCATCGAGCCAAAAAACCTTCCCCACATCCAAATCGATACTTCGACTCACCAAACGCTGAGTCTGCTTGTCGAACACCATCAACTCCGGCAAATAAATTCCGTCGCTTTGCACATAAAAAATCCGCGTGGCATCTTGATTGAGTGGGCCGATGTACTGGGCCTCGCTCAGCGCCGGACCCGGGGTATATTTTTGCTTCGTGGCCAAACCCTCGAGCTCACGTAAATACTCGCGAATCTCTTGCGGATAGCTCGCGCCAAAATGATCGCGAAACGTCTTGTTCAAAATCAACGGCCAGAAATAATGATTCCCCTGCGCCACAAAAAACTGATTGGTTTGGTCGACACCATACTTCGCAGCCAAATGTGCTTGAAAATAGGCGCCCTGCAAATACGCCTGCTCGCCGTAAGGAAAGCGCCACTCATTGTTGATTAAGCGGGTGGGGTTGATATCTCCCGCTTGGATTTGCGCCAGCACTAGAGCGCGCGCCTCACCGCTGTGCAGGCGGCCGCCCATATTGGCGCGCGACTCGTTGAATACCGCATTGCCCTCGACCAAAAAAGTGGGCGTCACCATATTCGGATGCACAAAGATCGGCCAAATAAACGGAAAAATCGTTACCGCATTGCCGACAATTCGTTTCAACCCGGCGTTGAACTCACCCTTCGCATTGAGCTGGTAGAGATGGGCGGTCTCATGGGTGGTCAGAGTTAAAAACCACGAAGAAACCGCCATTTCATCGAGCATCCCGTTGCCCGAGGGAAACCAAAAGCTTTTCAGATTCGGCGAAAACGTCGCATAGGCATTGCCGACCTGCTGCAGGCCGGAGGCCAAAATCAGGTCCTGCTCCTCATCCAATTTCCAAGCAAAACTCGAGTCGTAGCCTTTGCGCACGGCCTGCATATAGGCCATGACCTGTTCAATCGCTTCATGCGCCGAAGAATCGTATACATATAGAGTGCGTTCGCGACGTAGACGGTAATAGGGCCCATCACCCGGCATCGCCAAGCTTGCGGACGCCACAGACGTAAAAAATATGAGGGAATTCATGAAAATCCAGAGGAGGTAGCTGCGCATTTACTACTTCTGAATGATGTTTTGATCGATGTCACCGAATTGTCTGGAGCTTTTGCGAGAAAAGCGGGTCATTTTTTTCAAAAGCAGCGATAAAATTCTCACGGTTAATGCAATGTGTCTTTCGCTGTGCTACGACCTCTGCTGCTTTAACAAAAAAGGGAAATGAAACACCAAAAGTGTGAGATAACCCTCGGTCCGTTGAAGAATTGAACAAAATGAAGTATATACAATACGTAGCTGACTCGCTTCATGATTACACCGCCCGGAGGCCCCATGCTGAATAGTCTAAACAATGTCGAATTACTCCGTAATCCTCCCGACCTTCAGCCCATGCTGCAAAACACGGACAGCGACGACGATTTCAGCCTGCTCGATTCGATCGATAATATTTTGGATTTGGATGAGGAACGTTATCCGCGCTTCACTCTCGCGAAAAACAAAGCGCGTTTTTTGCGCATGCTCAGCTGGTATAAAAATAAAGAAGAGTGGCTTGACGTGGCTCCGGTCAGTGGCGTGAACAAACTGTTCAAACAACAGACCAAAGAACTTGAGGGCATTCGCTCGAGCAAATTAGACTATGAAATGGAACTTGAGACGGGAACTTTGACTCCCTCACAACGCAGCTATCGCCGCGACGAATTGAAAATGTGCAAAGTCCAAGAAAAAATGGCCGTTCACTTGATCAGCAAAATGCAGGTCAAAATCAAATCGGGCCGCCGCTAAAACTTACTTAATATATAGGCAATCGTGGCGAGGGCCAAAAACACGAGAGCGAATTTGTTCTCGAGTGGACTTCGCCTCATAGGTTGCTCTTCGCCAACCACTTCCAAGTGAGTGGGTTGCTGGTTTTCGCGCAAAGCTTCCTCTGCCCGCGCGAGATCCCCTGAACGCACCATCAAACGCAGGCCACTTTCTGATAGGCGAGTGCGTGTGACGTGAGTATCGAGAAGCTGCACCTCGAAACCCCTGGCCCGCAACAACGATTCGACAATGCGACTCTCCACCTCGGAATCGAACTTTTTAAAAACGACCCATTCTGAATCCATAAGCTCCCAATCTGAGGCAGGCAGAATCTGCCTTTTCGCCTCAAAATAAAACATTAGGCAATTCATAGGGTTATACCATTATGAGAGAGTCCAGGCATTTTTTTCCTCATATTCTCAGAATTAGTCGCCGATAGGTTCTATGTGAGCCATTGGCGGCTTGCTTTGATTCAATGTGGAGGTTTTAAAATGGCACGTACAATGGTGGTTTTGGTCGGAGACGATCGCGAACAGTGCGAGAAGCTCAAGACCCTAAGTCAGGGGATGGGATGCAACGTACAGGTGTTTTCCCCGGCTGAGTGGCAACGCAGCTTGAACGATCAAGGTGCACGTAGTCGCTTAATGGGTGAAGTGCCAGCTCTAAGCGCTGGATCAAGCCCTTTAAATGAAGGCGCTAAGATTCTTCACTTCCCGCAGCCGTCCGTTCACGGTGGCGAAGAGGGAAAAGTGCGCACTATAAATGAACTCGAGAGCATCGCAATTGAAAACGCGATTCATGAGTTCGGCGGAAACCTAACCGAGGCTGCTAAAGCTCTTGGTATTGGCCGCGCGACCCTTTATCGAAAAGTGAAACAATACAGCATCGATCCGGCAAGCGCGCGCAAAAAACGTGCAGCTTAATTGATTGACCTGATTCAGGAGCCGACGTTTATTTAATAAATGCGTCGGCTTTTGCTTTTTTTCACCTTTGCTGTCTGTTTAATTTTCGGCGTCTTTATTGCCCGCTCCGGGCGCTATCGGGACGTCTTTCAATCGGTCTGTGACCTGACCGAAGATCATTTTTATAAATCCGACTCTCGCCTAGAGGATTGGCTACGCAAATGCCACGGCCAAGCCGCGCGCGTTTCGATGTTCGCTACGGTCGAAGAGCTGCTGGCCGAGATTCAAGCGCTGATGAACGAGATGACCGTCTCGCACTTTCAAATTTATAATCCGGCAGAGGATCGTCGGTTGTGGAAGGGTGAGGGAATTGATACGGGTGTTCGCGCTCGCTATGTCGAAGACCATCTGGTCGTCTATAGAGTTTTTGTAGATGGCGCCGGAGCCGCGGCCGATATGCGAGTCGGGGACGAGATCCTTAAAATAAGTGGGACCGATCAAGTCACTCCTTGGGGCGCGAGTCATCGCTCGGGTGAGTTCACGGTGAAGCGTGGAGAAAAAGTTTTGCAAGTGACTTTGGCGGCGAAAACTATGGTGCCGGACTCTTCTCCCAAACTCAGCGTGGTGGGGCCAGGGACCGCACTTGTCGAGTTGCCAAGTTTTCGCTCGGAGTTTTTTGAACGTGAGGCTTGGCGTAAGTTCACACTTCAGTTCAAGCCATTCAACCGCTTGATTGTCGATGTGCGGGAAAACGCGGGTGGCAACTTTGTGGCGATGCTGCGTGCAGTTTCAAGTTTTCAGTGCGGTGGAAAATCGGTGGGTCTGTTAGTTCAGCCGCGCAAAGTGGCGAAGAACAAACTGATGTTCGATGACAACACTTCGGATAAATATCAAATCGAGGAACTGGATCGCTTTCGCGGTCTTGGCTTGCAGACTTTCTATGATTACGGATGCTTTTCGGGAAATGTCACGGTCCTTGCTGGGCCCGACACCTCTTCGGTTTCCGAAATATTTGTACATAGCTTTTTGAACCGACCAAACTCTAGGGTATGGGGACAACCGACGGCAGGGGATGTGGTGCTGGCGGTATGGTACGACCTTCCGATTCTAGGTGAAGGCTTTAGTGTTTCAATTCCCGAAGCCGTGTTTCTGACTCCCGATAAAAAGGAACTTGAGGGGCAAGGTGTTTCGCCACAACGGGAACTCTACTACAATCTTAAAATTTCTTTGCAAGGCAAAGACAGCTGGGTCGAAGAGGCTAAGCGGTAGATAGTCTTGCTATTTCCGACAGGTATTGGCTTTGCGCACGAAGAGTTCGCCGAGCTGTTGATTGCCCTTTAGTTTTAAACGCCCGCCCGCAGTCAAGAACGTGTCGATCGAAGTGGCGTCGCTTTCGCAGGCTTTAATAAAATGAGCCAGTGAATTTTGCTCATCGCCACTTTCAAACATCGAACGGGCCAAGCCAAATTCGGCGCGCCCCGAGCTGGGGAGAGCTTTGACCGCCGCTTGAAAATAGCGCGCGGCCACGGGAAAGTTTTTTCGCTCAAAAAATAATTTACCCGCCGCCCATTGTACAAATTCGGAATTCGGAAAGTGCTTGGCTGCGGATTTGATCGCGGATTCCGCCTGTTTGTCTTCCTTTTGATCGTTCAGAGATTGCACTAAAAATACGTAGTTGTCGGGATATTCGGGTGCAAGTTTGATTCCCTCACGACAGTGTTCAACGGCCTGATCCAAGAATCCGTCGCCGGAATCCAGGCGACAGAGTTCACGGTACAACTCAGCTCGCGGCCCAAATTTTTTAATTCCTTCAGCTAAAAGTTCACGTGCTTCATTAGATTCATGGAGTTTGAGCAGGGTGTTTAATAGCAAATCGTAACCAGGCTTAAACTGCGGCGCGAGTTGCACTGCTTTACGCAGCTGGTTCACTGCAGAAGTGTGCATTTCTTTTTGCTTTTCACCCTCGCCATATTCGCCGGCCGCCTTGAGGTAGGCTTGCCCCAATAAAATGCGACTTTTGTAATTCTCCTCATCTCTTTTAACGAGCAGATTTAAAACTCGCAGTTCATTGATGTAGTCTTTTTTATTTGAGTAGGCAAAACCGAGCATCTGAAAGCTCTCGGCGTTGAGTTGATCCGTATAGGCGTTGAGCAGCTCAATCACCTGAGTAAACTGTCCTTGTTTAAGATGGTAAGTGGCGAGCTGCACTCGCGTCGAGAGATGATCGGGGTGTTGCTTCAGATCCGCTTCGAGATTAGCAGAAGCTTGAGCCCATGCAGAACCGACTGTCAGCGATAGAATGAGACTCAAGAGTTTCATAGGGAAAGTATACAACTCTTCCTACTGTAATGGCGATCCCGAAGAGCTGGACGATGAAGAAGCAGGACCAGGGGCGGAGGGTAACGGCGTAGCGCCCGGTAAATTCGCGCTGCCCGTTGGTGGTGCCGCGGTCGGCGCTGCCAACGGGGTTGCGCTATCTGATGGAAACGAAATCACTGCAGGCTTAGAGAAATCCTTAAAGGCCTCTTGGTGTCCGGGAATTTTTCCGGGCTGTGAGTTCAGTGCAGGATGGGAAGAGTTCGCATTTAAATAGGCGTCAAACGACAGGCCCATTCCCGCAGGCATACTTGCGGGCGCGCGCCTTTTCACCCGGTGCAAGGCCGCAGCCTTCGCACGTACGGACTTCGGGTTCGAGTATCTATCATTTTCTGTGCGTTCGGCCTGGGTCGAGAAGCTGACTCCGGCGAGCAGGACTAAGGATAAGATTTGTCTCACCATGAGCTAAAGCCTCCTTAACTCCGAGTCAGATTATACCGACACAACATCTGGTGCAATAGCCGAATCGAAAGCCTAAGTGTGGCGTCTCAAAATGAGACAGATCTTGGTGACGTTTCTGGGCGGGCAGGTGGCCAAAGTGTACACGCTCTGCTGGCTCTATAACCTCCGGTGGCGGGCACAAGGTTCGCTCTGACTTAAGGGCAACAGGAGCTAAATACATGGAACAAAACGACGGCCCAAATAATTTACTTCAGTTCCCCAAAAAGAAAGAGGCAGGACATACCACGCCTCCTCTTGCGCCTATAGACGCACCTAAGAAGGAGCAAGTCGCTCCTAAAAGCAAAAAGTCCAAATCGACTTTAGCCGGCGCTGTACTGGCCATCATTTTGGCGACAGGCGCTTCGAATCGTTATGCATTTCAAGCCCATGGACAATCCGGTAGTACCTCTGCCTCGAGTGCTAGTCGCGCCATTGCCAGTGTTGAGCGTGTGAATTGGTCACGGGATGCACACTGGGAAAAGCAATTGGCGGAGAGTTTAGCGTCGTCGCAAGTGCGTGAGATCGCCTCGATTGGTATTGGTCACGATGCGACTCTTGACGAAAAGTTACGTTGGGGGACCTTGGAGCAAAAATACACCATCGTCTATCGCCCTGAAGCCAGTTTGATTCAAACCATTGAATTACAAGATGTCACCACGAGCCCGTCTTATGTACTAGATCGCGGTGAGTTTTTATCGCAATACGGTCGTCTTCTGGCTACGAATTTCAAATCTGCTAAACTAAAGTCCGTAGAGATGAGCCATGACAAAACGATTGAGCTTTACACGATCTACGATAAGGACCAACGTCCTAAAGGTGAAGCACATTTCGAACTCGACAAGCATAAGCGACTTTTATCTCTGAAAGTTGAGCCGACCACGATCTAAATTCGACTCATAGCGAGGGCACTTCGCGCCGATAAGTCCAATTATGGTGATCCCTGATTGGATGGCTCCGCGCCCTCCTAAAATCGAGTTCGAGCCCGCGCCTGAGATGATGCACTCCGAATCGTTGGCGCGCCCTGTGGATCGCTTAGCGGCGGCCATTGTCGATGTGTTTATATTGCTGATCCCACTTTACATTTTGTTGAGCTCTCCGTTGAAGCGGGGGTTGACTGCGAGTTTTATTCTTGGCGCTGAATCCGAGTTGGTGAGTGTGGTCGCATGGATGTTGATTTTGGGCATCGTTCTGCTCACGACTTATCAAGCTTTGATGCATTACTATTTTGCTGCGACGGTTGGAAAAATGATTTTCAATTTACGCGTGCGCCCGATGTTCAAGGGTGATCGGATTTCGCTGCCGAGCAGTTTCTTGCGTGGCCTTTTGTGGACTGCTGAGATCTGTTGTCTGGGTCTTCCTATGCTATCGGTTTTTTCAAACGCGAAACGTCGCACTATTCATGATCGAGTTTGTGACACAGTCGTGGTTTCCAGCGTCGATGCCGGAGCCGAAGCACCCGCACAGTGGGAGCGCGGTTTGGTGCGCGGATTTTTCGTAGCATGTGCTCTTGTGCTGATGTTAGTTGGAGTGAGCGAATTTCGTGTCATTTTAGAAAAAATTAGTTCTGAAAGGGGCATCGCCGCGGTTCTTGAAAGAGAATCGGGTCTTTGCGAAGTCGTGACAAAAAATATCGATCAAACCAATAAAGATGATCACGCGCGTGTCGAAATGGCGATGTCTCTCTATGCTGCGGGCTTGGCTGAGCGTGGATGTCTTGAAGCCGAAATTGAACATGAGATCACCGAACAGATTCCTTCGGCGCCGGTCACCTTTCTCGCGCAGGCTTTTGTCAACGCCGACGATGCCGAGATTTCAAACTCTTACTTAGATCAGGTATGTGAAGACGGTCCAGAGACCAATGAGTGCGCCATGAGCAAAGTGGTCAGTCGATGGTCCGAAGAAGATTGGGGCGGAGTCGAGCAGGCATTGCATTCCGCAAAGCCGGGCAGTGGCTATCTTGAAGTTTGGGGCGTGCGCCATTTTATGAAGCAGGCGCAGTACAAACAGGCACTCACGTTTTTAGATTCGCTCACCGATCGGCCGGAGCTCGCCGAGTTCAATCTGGTGCAGCGGGTGCGTGCGCTTTATAACGCCAATATGGATTCCGAAGCAAATGTGGCGTTAGCACAAGCCTTGCCCGTTCTGCCAAAAGAAGACGGCGAGGATATTAGTTCTTGGATTTGTGCTCAGCAATTGCAATCAGGTTGCGCGGCGCTTGAAAAGCTCGCGTGCCGTGAGGTCCGCTCGGTTGATGAACATACGATCGGCGAAGTCGATTTTGAACGTCCATCGCAGGCGCTCTCGCGAGTCATGGCACTAGAGTGTCATAGCAAGAATACTTTTGATTACTTAACCTTCAGCGAAGCCGTGCAAAATGTGGATTGGCGGGATTTCTTTCGTGCGAATTTAAAACGACAAAAAGATGACCTATCTGCGGCCTTCAAACTTTTTGAAGAGGTGATCTCATCAGCGACGGCGCCAGATATATTGCGTATCGAAGCGCTTCGCCGTGTATCTGAATTTGCCGATCATCGGCAGACGGCCGCGCTCTTTGATGATTGGCAAACGATGGAGTCCAAAGAGGCATGGGTTAAATCTGGCAATATTCTTTTTGCCCGCATGGTAGAAAAAAATGACGAAAAGTGGGCGATGCGAATTGCCGAGCAGTTGATCGGAGCCGACGCACTTTCGCAACAAGGGCAGGCGATCCTGGCTCAGCTGATGCAGCAGGAAGGTTCTCCGAAACTGCGCAGTCCGGCCTCTAAGGAGGAGAAGTGATCTTCCCCTTACTCAATGGTTTGATCGGCTGGAAAAAAGCGCCGGTCACCTGGGCCGTGTTCTTCCTAAATTTCTTTGTTCTTGTCTACACCACCAACTCGGGTCTTGAATCCCAACAAGGTCTCGACGACTTGATGAAGAGCACTTACTTTGTGTCTTCACAAGGTCGCATCTATGCGCAATATCTTGCCGAACATACGCGGGGTGAGTACCCAGAATTTTTAACGGAGCTTGGTCGTCAAGTGCAGGACGGCAAATCCGATCGGGCCGAAATGCTCGGACAGTTGGCGTTTCGGGATTTCAATTTCTTAAAAGACGCAGAATCCGTGGATTTTTCTGGCGACAAAGTTTCACTTAAGCTCTGGCATAAACGCATCGCTGAAGTTCGTCATATGCAAGAGGATCATCCGAGCTTTCTTTTCGGACTCAATGCCGAGGATCAAACCTTTAGCAAATGGGTCTCTTACATTTTCGTGCACAGCGGTTGGGTTCACTTTATCGGCAATATGCTTTTCATGCTGATCTTTGGTGCGGCACTTGAACGACAAATCGGAGGCCTCGGCTTTCTCGTGGTCTTTTTGCTTTCGGGAACTATGGCCGCTGGAGTTTTTGCGCTGATGACTGGAGTGACCAGCTCTCCACTCGTCGGCGCCAGCGGCGCCATTAGTGGAGTGATGACACTCTATTGTGTATTGAATTGGAAGCGACCCGAGCGCTACTTCTATTGGCTCTTTTTGCCACTGCGCGGATATATGGGTTTTGTGTTTTTACCCGCCTGGGTAGCCCTTGTACTCTGGGCGATCAACGACATGGCTGGTTACGTGAGCACGCTCCCCGAATTGGGAGGCGTCGCCCACACTGCCCATCTCGGTGGTGAAGTCGCGGGCCTTCTGACCGGATTGATTCTGGTTTCATTGCGTCGCTTTTGGCCGGTTGCTCATCTGCACAATCCGCCCCGCGTGGGTATTCCGATGGGTGTGCTGATTCCATTCCTGCCACCGAAGCAGCGCAAATCCGCCTAGTTTAAGCCGATGGGCGGTCCATTTTTATATTTGTAATAGAGCCCGAACAGTCCGGCGTCTAGTCGACCCTTCTCTGTCGCGAAGTCAATTCGAGACTTATTGGCTTGATAAAATTCGGGGTCGGTCGTTTGCGTGTTGTTCAGCATCTGCATCAACTCTTTGTCACGGGCCTCGTCGGCGAGAGTAAATTCCGCAAGCATCGTTTGCGCGCGGCGTGCATCTTGATTGCGAAAGATTTCGTGGATCATGCGTTCGCTATGATGTTTCAATGCCCAAGCGCGAAACATTAAGTCGGTTGCGTAACGGGATGCGAGACGTTCATAAGCTGGACGCTCCTCTCGTTGCCGCCCAAATAGAATGATTCTATTTTTCGCCTCAATCAGACTGATGCCCAGCATTTTAAAGGTTTCACGTTGAACGGCATTTTGGCCAAGGCTGTCTTCGTGATCAAAAATGTAGTGACCGATTCCGGGTTCAACGACAATTGTCGCGTTTTTAAAATGGCTGTGTAGAACCGGCGCAATGTCGTAGGTGTTTTTGCCAATCGGCGTCCGGTTGGGACCGCCGACTGGTGCCGGTATATACTCTTCACGATCGCCGTACATAATCACTAAATTTAGATCAGGGTTTACAACAGTAGGATCGGGAAGTGCATATCGTTTCCAAGCCTCTTGCGCAGAAATTCGCCCCGCCCACTCACTGCCGAGAACGTTGGTTGCAACATTTCCGCCAAAGCGCATCTTACTGGTATGTGATACATACCAAGCATCGGTTACAGAATCGATTCCTCCGGGCGAAATCGCGAGTGCGCCACTCAACGCAAATGGATAGCGCGACATAAATTCGAATATCACATCGGGACCAAACGAATGTCCGGTCATGAAAATCGGCTTGCCCGCCTTGGCGAGCTCATCGACAATCGTCTTCAGCCATTTCATAAAATGGATATTGCTATTCATTTTGTCGTTCAAAGATCCGCTCATGTGAAAGGGCAGGTCAACGCTGACCGCACAATATCCAGAACGTGATAGATCCGTCATGTTGCCAACAAAATTTCGTCCGCTAGTTTTTGTCGTACCCGACCCATGAATATACAAAACGACTTTCTCGCATATCGGATCGACCAGAGGGACCGACATATCGTCGCGATAGGGCGTACCGGTGGCCGTATAGTAAACCTGAGTGTCCCAAGCTTGAGAAAAATAGGAACGCACTGACCCCCAAGAGTTGGAGGTGAGTTGTGCGCCAATCAAGGACATATTGTCATCCCAGTTGGCCGTCTTTAGCGAAAATGGGCGAGGGAAATAGGCAGGAGCAATGAGCGCGTCTTCGCAATTGGTGCGAACCATTCGCGCCGACTTTCCGATAGCAAAAGTCGACGCCGAATGAATGATAAGCAAGCCAAGTAAAAGCTGATTTAAGTATTTAGTCAAAGAAGCCCCCATAAATGCCCGACAATGTGCCATTCTCAGGAGCAATGGCTATGCCCATCCTCCCGGTTTTTACAGGCGTTCTCGCCCACTTAGGACATGTAAATGTTTCACCATGTGGCAATTCTCGTCGAGCACCTAGGTCTCGTTGGGAACAAACCCTCGGCGCATAGTATTTTCGGTAATTACTCGGGGTTCCATAAACTGCAACAGGTAATCAGGGCCTCCCGCTTTGGAACCCACTCCCGACATCTTGAATCCACCAAATGGATGACGTTCTACAATCGCACCCGTATTGCCGCGATTGACGTAGAGATTGCCGACTTCAAAGTCGCGTTTCACCCATTCGATGGTGGCGGGACTGCGTGAGTACAAACCGCCGGTCAAGGCATACTCTGTCGAATTCGCAATTCCCAAAGCATGCGCCATATCTTTGGCTTTGATAACCGCCAGGACGGGGCCAAAAATTTCTTTCTGGGCCAGATCACTCTGCGGGTCAACGTCGGCAAAAATCGCTGGGGGAATAAAATATCCATCTGTGGGGCCTTGCCCTTGATACGCCAAACGTGCGCTGCCTTTAGCAGATTCAATGGTACGCAAAATTCGCGCGTGTGCTTCTTCATCTACCACTGGACCAACAAAGGCGCGGGGATCTTCCGCGTGCCCAATATGCAAACTCTTAGTGGCTTCGACAAGGCGCTCAAGGAAGCGTTCATAAACCGACTCGATGACAATGGCGCGACTACAGGCCGAGCACTTCTGCCCCTGAAATCCAAACGCCGAGTACATCACACCCATCACGGCTTCATCAAGATCGGCATCCGAATCAACAATGATCGCATTCTTGCCGCCGAGCTCAGCCAAGCAGCGCTTGATATGCTGCTGTCCAGGTTGAACAACCGATGCTTTTTGCAAAATACTTAAGCCCACCGATTTTGATCCAGTGAACGAGATCATCGCGACGTCTTTGTGATTGACCAGGTATTCGCCGACTTCTTCGCCGTAGCCGGGAAGAAAACTCACCGCACCTTTCGGAAATCCCACTTCGCGAATCATCCGCATCAATTCTGAAGCGATCACCGAGCTTTGTTCGGCAGGCTTCATGATCACAGTATTTCCAGTCACCAGCGAAGCCGTTACCATTCCAGTCAATATCGCGAGAGGAAAATTCCACGGTGCAATAACCACGGCCACGCCGCGCGCTTGATAGTGGTACATGCTCACTTCACCGGGCGCACGGCCCATGCGGCGTGGGCGCGAGAGTTTGATCATCTCGTGTGCGTAATAGCGACAGAAGTCGATGGCTTCGGCCACATCGCCATCGGCCTCATGCCAACCTTTGCCGACCTCTAGGCATTGTAGACTCGCTAAGCGTAATTTCTCAGCTTGCATTTTATCGGCGAGAGCCAAGAGCAGGCGCGCACGCTCCGTGGGCTCCGTTCGACTCCAGGCGGGGAAGGCTTGCTTTGCAGTTTGCACGGCGAGCTCAGCTTCTTTGTCGGTGGCCGCGCAGACGTGTCCAATGACTTGCGAAGTTTGCGAGGGATTCACTCTTGTGATCGTACGCGCGGTTTTGATTTCTTGGCCGTTGATGACAATCGGATAAGTCTTGCCAAGTTTATTTTTCCAATCACTCAATGCCTTAAGCATTCCCTCACGCTCGGTGCGTACGGCAAAATCAAGCGGAGGTTCATTTTGAAACTCGTCCCCATTTAAAGTCGGGGCGCCATTGCTGGCAATCAACTCTTCTTGCGGATTCATCAGTAAAACGTCGGCGGAGACATTGTCGGCAAATTTCGAGCGCAGAAAGGACTCGTTTGAGGTGTTCTCAAGCAAACGTCGCACCAAATAGGCCATGCCTGGAATCAATTCGCCGATCGTTGCATATTCGCGAACTCGATATCCATCGCGAACCAAAACTTTTTTAATTGGATCGGCCATGCCAAAAAGCATCTGCACTTCTACCGCGCGAGGATCAAGACCTTTCGCGGTCGCATAGGCAAGGCTCGCCGAAATTGAGCGCACATTGTGCGAACCAATCGCCAAACGAAGCGACGGATAGGCGTCGATCATTTTTCTAGCGCAAACCTCAAAGTTCGCGTCGGATTCGCGTTTGTTCAAGAAGACCGGAATATTCCAACCTTTTTGTCGAGCATAGACGACCTCGAAGTCCCAGTAGGCCCCCTTCACCAGACGCACCGTAAACGGAACGGCCCGGCGCTTGGCCAAGGCCACTAACTTATCAACGTCAGTTGCGGCATCGCGCAGGTAGGCTTGAATCACGATTCCAAAATACGGATAGGCACGAAACTCTTCTTCTAAAACTAAGTCTTCAAAAACGCGTAGTAAGAAATCCTTATGCGCGTACTGTTCCATGTCCAAGTTAATAAACACGCCACTCGCGATCGCTTTACGAAAAACCTCACGCAGCCGCTCCTTGACCACGCTCAGTGATTGATCCCAGGCGGCTTCGTCGATCTGTGAGTAGAGTGCAGTCACTTTCACCGAAACATTTACTTTCGGGATAGGTCCGTTTTCATCTTCATCGATTTGCGCAATCGACTCCCAAGTTTTCGCGTCTTGGGCAAGCCAGCCGATCAACTCCAGATAACGATTTAAATAATCGCGCGCCTCTTTTTCAGAAAGCGTCGCTTCACCCAGCAGGTCGGCGGTGAAGGTGATTTTATTTTTACGTGCCTTCTTCAGTGCGGGTAGCGCGTCTTGCGGGCTCTCGCCGGTAATAAACATCTTCGCCATCTGAGTAACATTCTTCTTCACCGCGCCCGCCATGATCCCCGGCGCGAGCGAACCCAAGCCCAAACCAAAGTTAAAGACCGACGGCAAATCCTCGCCGCTCTCGGTAAAGTATTCTTTCAGATGCTTTGAAACTTCTGAACTCGATTGCAAATTGGGAAGCACGTCGACAAAGCGAAACATTTGAACTTTGAACTGCTCGTTACGCATCGACCAATCCATGATGCGTCCATACCACCAATCTTTATTAAAGATCGAAGTTGAATCTTCATCTAACGACTTGAATATACGCTCGCCCAAGGCACGGACGGACAGCTCCAAATCATTTGGCTTCATAAGTGGACTCCTATTGAAAAATCGGTCGGAGTCTATCAAGCGTGCGGGGCGAGGCAATGGCAAAAGGGGGCGGGGAGCTTTTTGCTCCCTCCCTTGCGGTGGTAGGATGGGTGGTGGGAAGTTTAGCTCTTGGGACCCACGAGGTGTGGTAGAGCCGGCGTGTTATATCCCTATACGCAAAAGCAGTACCAACGTCGGTGGAGTCACTTTGTCTGGCGGCGAGTGGGCCATTTGCACGGCGTGTTTTCGCCTCATGCTGTCATGGTGCATAGAGTGGGGCCATTTTGCCCAATTTGATAAATATTTTTTATGTCAAACCTTCTCATAGCTTCTGAAAACGAACTGAACGTACGACGATATAACAATTGATTATATGTGAGCCTTGGACAAAGCCCGGTCGTTTTCGAGTGGGAGCCTGTCTCAAGATTAGACGATTTAAAATATCTAGTCATTTCATATAGTTAAAATGATATTTGGGAAAATTCACGGCGTCGCTGTCCATCTGATCCACAGCTGGTTTTCAGAGCCGAATTTGCGCCCATATAATCGTGAGTAATAACATGTATTTACATATTAGATTGTGGGCCCTCCTCTTGCGTTATGAAGACGTGAGCGGGAGACAAAGTGAAGTTCAGAGCGACCATTTTATTCAGTGCACTCATGGCCAGCCTGCTTATGCTGCAAGCCTGTAGTCGTCCACCCGCGCCCCAAGAGGCGTGCAGTTTTGTCCAGAACCCTGATCTGCAACGCGTGTCGTGGAAGGGTAAGCTCCCGATTCGCCTCTACTTGCACAATTCTGTCCCGGTCGATGCCTACAAGGCGATTGACCGAGCGATTGCTGAGTACAACTTAAATGTAGCCGGCGGTGTTGAGGTCTTTCGCATCATCGCGCGCGACGTGGGTGGAGATTTGGATCCGGAGAAGGATGGGTATTCAATGCTTTACTGGTTTAATAGCTGGGACCCTGCAAAGAAATCTGAACAGGCTCGAACGACGATCTATTGGACTGGTAACGAGATCTTTGAAGCCGATATTCGCGTGAATGCTCATGACTTTACGTACTCTTATGGACAAGCAGTCAACGGCGGCGAAGTCGATCTGGATAGCCTGTTGGTACATGAGCTCGGACATGTCTTAGGCCTCAAGCACAATCCAACTCATGGCAGTGTAATGAATTTCAGTTTAGATAGGGGCCAAGATCGACGCCTGCTTGGCTCAGTCGATCAGACGAATTTGAAGTGTGAATACTAAGTCTAGTTTCAGAATGGAACCAGAGCGCGAAGAAGTTTTGGATTTTAAGTTTATTTAAGTATGTGAAGCAGACGTTGGTCGTTAGCATTAAAGAGTAAGAACTGAAGAAAAAGTCGAGGAGACTACTTTGAACATCGTAAACCAGCAGTCGAAAAATATGAATGAGACTTCGGCTCGCGAAATCGTGCAAACGGAACGTGAGGTTTCGTACCGCGAGTTGCCGGGTTTACGTCATGAAACTAAAGACGTACTCAAGCAATTGGACTCCAACATCCGTTTGCTCGAAGACCTGAACGGCCGTCTGGGCTTTGTGCTCAGCGAAGTCCGCTCACTCATCCGCCGCTAATTTTAAAATTTAAGCCTTGGGAACTCGAACGGTGAGCACACCGTTTTCATAACTCTTGGTCGCATATTTTTCGTGAACGGGATGTTCCAGAGGAATCTCTTGACGAAATGTTTGATAGTTATTGGTAGAAGTTTTGCTCTCAGGATCTTCCACTTTGTCCTCGAAGCGGCGTTCGCCATGAACAATGATGCTATTTTCTTTTACTGAAACGTGAATATTATCTTTTTCATGCTCTGGAACGGAGGTGCGCACGACGTAGTGTGTTCCGTCATCACTCAACTCGGATTTAGGTTGAGTGATGCGGTAGAATGGATCTCCGCTCTTGCCACTGAATCTACCGAGATCGTTCATCACTTCTTTTTTCTCACGGGCAAGTGTATGAATCAATTCTTCGCGTTGGCGTTTTACGGTTTCATTGAAGGCCGCCATATTTTTATGAAAAGCGTCGTCAAATTGTTTGCGTTGTTCGACTAGCGATTCTTTGTAAAAGCCCTGGGCTTGCTCTTTTTGTTTTAGATGCAGAGCTTCGCGCTCCTGTAAGTCACTTTCGAAGGTGTGTTTTTCTTGCTCAAGGGCTCTCTTGTCATCGCGTTCAAGAGTGGCCATTTGTTCTTCTTGCAGTTGTTTTTTTGAAGCGACGGTCTCATCGCCCTTTTTTTCCAGCTTCGCGATATTTTTGTCGTAGTAGCCTCGCGTGGTTTCTAAGCCCTTGGTGCCGCGTTCGCTCTCATGATGGATCGCCTTGTCATTGCCTTCGCGAACTTCGTGTAATTTATCGCGCGCTTGATCTTGCTCTTCTTTTAAAGTCTGCTGGGCGTTGGACTGCAGGCGCTCATGGCTTTTTGCGAACTCTTGACGTTGACCTTCGAGTTTGGCGCCGTCGAGCTCTTTGCGGCGTTTGAGTTGCTCAGAGGTCCACTCGGATTGTTTTTTGAAGCCCTCTTGAGTGGTGTCGCGAATATGCTCAAATTCCTTGCGATTTTTTTCGTTCATTTTATCAAGGTCTTTGTGCGCGTCTTCGTTCACTTTGTTCTTCTGATTTTGCGCGCGCTTGTGGACTTCACCGACTTCCGCTTGTGAGGCTTTTTGAATGCGCTCTCTGGCTTCTTGTTGTTCATGTGCGATATCCGCGGTCATGCCCGATTCACGTCGGCGCAACTCTTCTTCTTTTTTGGTCACTGAGCCTAGCGAGTGCTTTACACTTTGCTCTTTGTTGCTCAGCTCTTCGTTTAGATTTTCGATTTCTTGGGCGCCGGCACGTTTACCGGTGTGATACTGCTTTTGTAAAGCATTGCGCTCATAGGTGACGCGTTGATCGGCATCCGCCCGCATGGCTTCCAGTGTTTCCTTGGTGCCTGCGCGCACATGATTGACTGCGGCCTCGCCAGACGCCATTTCACTTTTCAATTTCTGATTGTTCTCTTTGCGGGTGTTTTGCAATTCAGTTTGGCCTTCGCTCTCGATGGCCTCGCGCTTTTTTCGGTAACCGTCTTGTAGATCGCGCAGTTCTTGATTTTGACTGGCGCGTTCAGATTGGATCTCCGATCCCATCAGCTGACCCTCCTGGTCTGACACCATATTATCACGCGTGGGATTTTACTTGCGGTCTAGATTGCCGCTGGGCTTGCCTTCGGGCTTGGGACAGACGGGTTTAAAGTTCGAGGTATTGCCCTTGCAGCGCCAAGTACCACGGTAGGTGACGTTCTCGCTGTAAGCGACTGGATAATAGCCTCGGTACTGACCGGGGTCTAGGGTCGAGATCACCACACGCTCTTTGCCGCTCCCTTTGTCGGTAATCACCAACTCGAAGGCGCGATACTCGGCCGCCGTGAGTTGCGAAAATAGAAAGAGGATGAGTAGCAACCGTTTCATGCTCTTCTTTTCGGCGGAATTTAATGGCGACTGGAGTAGGTGCTGCTGAGTGAATTGTCGACGATGTGGAAATAGGTTCTGAGCAACATCTCAAACGATTCTTTATCGAGAGAGTGCAGATAGTCCTGTTTCATTTGAAAAGATTCGATCTGCACGAAATTGGCGAATAGCTCTTGGATTTTGTCGAGGTTGTTAAAGTGAAAAAGAACTTTTTCTTCCGTCGGAGTTTTCAATATTCGGGCAATCGTCTCATTGTCGAACAACAAGTGAATGCCGTTCATACTCTGAGCCAGAAGATGTTCAATTTGATCGATATGGGATTCGCTGATTTGGAGCTCTTTCACCTCTTCAGGTTTGATTTAAAAACCGCTGTGGGCAAGGGAAAAAGGTCCGTGTTTGACTAACCCGACCTGGACCTATATTCTTAACTTGGAGGCTGGACGTTTGTCTGTCTCAAGATGAGACGACTGCATTCGTGTATAATTATGAGTATGTCTAGATCTTCAAGCAAAAAGGCAATTGAACCCATCATCATCGATGAATCGGCGGGTTTAGTTTTCGATTCCGAAGAGGCTCTTTATTCTCATTTTGAAAAAGAGATCCAAACTTTAGAGCGTGAGTTCTTTAGTCTTCGTCGCAAGGAAGACATCGGCGAATTTGAATTCGAAAAATACGATCCGCAACTTGAAAAATTGCTCGATGACCCCGATGAAGTTTGGGAAGACACCGACACGCTGACCAGTCAGCGCATGTTTATTTATATTCGTAACTTTGAAAAAGAGATTTCACATATTGCCGCTTGCTATCTGACTGACAGCACCCCGAGCTTTGTATTTTTACATTTCCCCACGAAGGATATGAAATTGGCTGAACGCTATCGTCGCGGCCAAATGGTCTTTCAACGCTCGGACGCGGATATTCCGGATGGTTCGATCGACGGCGATGCGCTTCACGAAGGTGATGACTTGGCCGTCGGCTTGTACAAAGCGATGCTCTTGTTAAGGGGCGACAAAGATATCTCTGAAAATGAATTTTTAGATTACGCGGAATTTCGCGAGGCCACTTTGGAAGACGCGGATGAAATCTGGCGCAGCAGTGACTCGCTGGGAAATGTTCTGGTGAGCTTTATAAAAGAATTTGGCGATGAAGATGAGTTTTCATATGTCGTGGTCACTGTAGAGGACACTCCTAGCGGCAGCCATGCCTTGCTTTTTTCATTTCCGACGCGCGACAACCAACTGGTCGACCGCTATCGCCATGGTGAAAACCTGCAAGCAGAAGAAGTTGTGCAGGAATCTTCACATTAAGCCGTGACCTAAGACGAGCGTCGTGCCCACCGATAGTCTAGATTTTAATTCGAGGATAAAAATCCCATTTTTTAGGTCTCTGCGTCTGGCGGACTTAAAAGTATTTACCCGGTATCGGCTCCGAGCTACATTGGGTCTCTACGGAGGATGACGTGACCAGTTGGCGCCTATTCTATACTTCGCTGGGACTCTTCGGGTTAAGTTCTTTGGTGGGTTGCGCGACTCTGGGGGGACCGAGCGGGTCATTGCCCAAGGCTGTGGAGATTCGCTTTAAGGGTAAGGCGGGGGAGACCACCGAAACCCGTTATTTCTCAAATTCCCATATCCTCTCTTATGAAGCCCAACAACTCTTGCGTGACCGCACGGAGGGTGTGGATTTTTCGGTCAACAGTCATGTTTCGAAGTTTGATGAAAAAGGAAAAATCTTAAGTTTCGAGCTGCGCACCATCCGCAAAGATGGGACCGTGGCACTGCATGATTTGGCATTTCCCGAATTGAATGAGGAAATTGACTACGTGGTTCGCTCGACCGGTGAAGTGTTGCACGCGGGCCGCTATCTTACCCAGAGCTTATTTTATGTTCCGGCAATGCCGATTCCCGCCGGCCCGGTAGAAGTCGGTGATACGTGGACGATGGATCACACCTGGCTCTCGGCCAAAGATGCTATTCCGATGAAACTTGAGGTTGTCGGAATTTTAAAAGATATTGTGGTTTGCGAAAAAGTAAAAATCTGCGCCGATATCGAAATTTCGGGTCACGTGGGCCTGGTTGCGGCGCCGACTGTTGCGGGGGCACACTTCGAGAGTCGACTGTGGGGGCGAATGCTATTCTCTATCGAGCGTGGGGACGTGATTTGGTCCGAGATGCGCAGTGATGAGAATATGACGATGCCGGGTGATCGCATGGCCGTTACGTCATGTATGGTGTCTGAAACTAAACTGGGTGCGGATTACAAAACTGCGTTTGCCTGTGACCCGAGTGAGCAAGGCGTGGGTAAAATTCCTAGGCTGTAGGTTCTTAATTGAGTCAATGGCAATGTCTATACAAAATAAATTGAGTAAACGAACTCGTCGCTGGTTGCACCTCGAAAAAAATCGGCGTCTTTAATAAATTCGGATTGCCGAAACCCAAGGTTCCTGACGAGTTTGATTGAATTTTCGTTTCTGGTGTCGATGCATGCCTTTACTTCGCGGACTTTCATCTTCTCGCGTATAAAATCAAGCGCTGCCGTTAGCGACTCTGTGGCGTAGCCTTTTTTTTGTTCCGCTCGCGAAATCAGATAGCCAACGTAAGCCGTCCCATCCTCTTTGATGCCAAATTGAATGTGACCCACCGTCGCACGACCGTCTTTTCGTCGGACCAGCCAGTTGAGCCAGAGCTCGTCACCGGTTGGTGAAATTCGCCGCTCCCATTTCTCGCAACGTTCTCTTTGCTTCTCAATCGACATTTGCACATAGGGCGTGAAGCTGTG
This sequence comes from Pseudobdellovibrionaceae bacterium, assembly GCA_043757545.1. GTDB lineage: Bacteria > Bdellovibrionota > Bdellovibrionia > Bdellovibrionales > UBA1609 > JALHOQ01. The sequence goes on along the minus strand of JAYVPG010000069.1, from coordinate 112,128 downwards.
AAGCCCATCGTCGCTGTAGAGTTCGCGAATTTCTTCGGCATGGGAGCCTTGAATAGGCTCAAGAACGAGCCGCGTGGTTTGAATCTCGAGGTCGCGCAGCGATGGAATGGGTGGAAGCATTTTATGGTTATAGATATCGGTGAATTGAAAGTCTAGGGGGAAAAATTTTGAGCTGCATTATTTGCGAAAGATAGTTGACAGCTATTTTGCGTGATTTGCCGACGGCGCAACGTATTTCGTGAATTTGTTTAGCATAGGTTTGGTTTTTGCCACGAAGCCTATGGAGAGGTTTTGCGAAGATAGATGGGAAGCGTGAGCTCTATTTTAGTTTTTGTCGCCGCCATCAATCCTCGATTGAAATTTCACGAATTTAAAAGAGATGTATAGTGCATTCTTCAAAGGGAGATTATATGAAATGCACCGATGTCGAGCTAATCTTAAAGTTAAAAAATATAGTTCAGCAAGAGCGCGATTTGATAACCGAAGTTTTGCGTCTTTTGCGGGAGGTTGAAAATCGTCAGTTGTATCTTGCGCGTGGGTATTCTTCGATGTTCGCATTTTGTACGGGCCTGCTCGGTTATTCGGAAAGCGAAGCCCACATTCGAATTCAGGCGATGCGCTTGATCAAGGTCATGCCGACAGTCGAGAGGCAAATTGAATCCGGAGAAATTTCGCTTTCGGTGGCGGCGCAAGCACAGAGTTGTTTTCGTCGCGAGAAGCTGAGTGGGACTGAGAAAGTTAAAATCGTAAATGACCTTCTTGGCACGTCGACACGCGAGGCGGAGCGAAAACTTGCGGCGCGATTTCCGAGCAAGCCGCGTCTAGAAGTTGAGAAACCGGTGTCAGCTGACCTCACGCGAATTGAATTCACTGCGACCAAGCAGCAACTTGAGAAATTTCATCGGCTGAAGGGAATATTTGCGCATAAAAATTTTGGCGGACGCTATGATCTTTTATTCGAAGAGCTGGCCGACCTTGCGCTCAAGAAATTCGACGCACCAGTCCTTGGGGCGCCCCAAGTGCAAAAACAGCGTACGCGTTACGTCTCAATTCATTCACGTAGGTTTGTATGGAAAAGGGCGGGGAGTCAGTGCCAATATCAAGATCCTGTGAGCGGGAGACGATGCGAGAGCAAACATGGCCTACAGATTGATCATATTCATGAGTTTGCAAATGGCGGATCAAATGAACCAGAGAACCTGCAATTATTGTGTGGAGCTCACAATCGGTGGCGAAGTCAGGTGCGAGGCGCCTAATCTCGAAGCTCGGCCCAGGTGACGCCGTCGCCGCCAGTTTCGGGCGTCCCGGCCTTCCATTTTTTCACATAGGCGGAGCGTGAGAGATAGTTGCGAATTCCCTTTTTCAAAGTGTCCGTCCCGTGGCCGTGAATAATTTTGACCCGTGCCTCTTGATTTAAGACAGCTGTGTCGAGTTGATTTTCAAGTTGTGTGAGTGCTTCTTCCATATGTTTTCCGCGTAGATCGACGTTGCGGTCTTGATCCAGCACAGAGGCGGTCTCGCCCGCACGGCGCACGACTTCGACGGTCGGGTTGGCGGCATGCTGTGCGGCCTTTAGCTGTGTCCACGGCACCATTAAGCGCATCGAGTTGCTGAGCACGGCGACTTCACCTTTGGTGGTCGGAGTGCTTTGTACGACGCCATCACGTCCGATGGTAGTCACAAAAACTTTTGAACCCGGTGGGAAAACCTTGGTAAAATCCTCGGCGCTTTCGATTTTTGTAATGGCTGCGGGCGTACGCGGTGAAGCTTTGACGATTTCTGGCATCTCTTGGCGAATTTGCTCTAAGCGTTCATGGCGACGGAAAATATCTTCGACTTTAGTGTGTTCGATCATGGTGTCGATTTTTTTCTCCGCGCGCTTCACGGTGGTCTCGAGCATCTTTTCTTTTTCGCGATCAAATTTTTGCATCAAGGCGTGATATTTGCTCTTTTCAGACTTGGCTTCTTTGCTTTCGCGCGCGACCTCAGCTTTGAGTCCGCGCAATTCGTCCTTCATTTGCTCCACTTCACTTAAGCCCAAATGATACTGCTTCATCTCGGGGCTGAGAAAGGTCATAGCCTCGTCGAGGATGCGCGAATCGACACCCACGCGTCTTGCGGTTTGCAACGCTAGGGATTGCCCGGCGACTCCCATTAAAAAAAGATAGGTGGGTTTTCCGGACTTGCTGTCGTATTCCAGGCTTCCGTTGGTGACTCCCAAGTCGGGGGTCCAACCCAGTTTCAACGGTCCTAAGTGCGAGGTGACAACGCCAAAACTTCCGTTGCGGGCAAAAGCATAAATAAATGCACGGGCGAGGGCCGTCCCTTCCTCGGGATCGGTTGAGCCGCAGATTTCGTCAATCAGAAGCAAAGTGTTCGCGCCTTTGGCCTGAGCGGCCTCACTTAAAATCTTTAAGTGGGCGGCGAAGGTTGAGAGGTGTTGATCCACGCTCTGCGAATCACCGATCGCGACATGGATATTTTTGAAAAATGGAATCTTGGATCCCTCCGCTGCAGCAATCAGCAGACCACAGCGCGCCATTTGCGCGGCCAAGCCGACGGATTTTAAAAGTACGGTTTTCCCCCCGGCGTTGGGTCCAGACAGCAGTAAAAGTCGTTTTTCCGAATTCAAGCGCACCGTATTGGCGACAACTTCCACATTGGCGAGCAAAAGCAAAGGATGTTTTAAATCCATGATGTCGATTTCATTTTCGCTAAATGTGCAAGGAGTGCCCTGCATATGGGCGGCCAGCTGTCCTTGTGCAAAACGAACATCGCTATTGAGCAGAACTTGACGGGCGACCTCGAATTCAGGATTTCTCTGCAAAAGATATTCACTCAGCTGGCGCAGCAGGCGATCGATTTCTTCCTCAATATCGACTTCGATTTGGCGTAACCGATTGTTGAGGGGGATAATCTCCTTCGGTTCCATAAATACAGTTTGTTTACTTTGCGATGACGCGTGAATAATTCCCTCAAAGCTATTTTGCTTGCCACTGCGCACCGGGAGAACCCAACGGCCTTCGCGGTTGGTGACATAGCGATCTTGTAAGACCGGCTCCATTTCATGTTGGCGGATCAACTTATCCAAAATGCCTTGGGTTTGGCGCACGACTGTATTTTTCTCGTTGAACAACTTGAACAGAGTCTCGCTCGCGTCGCTGCGGATCTCACCCTCGGGAGTCATGATCTGATCGATGGCGGACAACGGCTCGCTTGAATCCATCAGACCTTCGCTCACTCGCGTGGCCCAAGGTGTCCGATGCTCTTTAATGATTTCGTGAAGTGCCAATATTTCAAGACAGAAGTGGCGCAAATCTTTCAGCTCTAGAGTTTTGAGCGTCGCACCCTTAGTTAAGCGTTGATGCCAAGTCGAATAGAGATCCAAACTTTCCATATAGGGACGTCTGCCTAAGGAGAGGATTTCGACGGTCTCAGCGATCTCGGCAAAACTCGCTTCGGCCTCCGCGGGACCAGGCAAAGGGGCCAAGCGATTCAGGCGTTCGCGGCCTGCCTGACAGGTAGCGAATTCCGCTAAGCGCGATAAAATTTCATCCCAATCTAAATTCGTCATTCTTTTGTTCGGCTCCTTAGAAATATCACCAGCATTCCCAAAACTAAAAATCCCGGCATTAGCCAATAGCCCCAACTCATAAAGATGGTAGGAGTGGGGTTCGAGGCATAAGGCACTTCGTAGAGATGGAACCACTCTTGGTGTAAAGGCGACAACTCCAATATTTCTCCACTTGCTAAAATCACCGACGAGACGCCAGTATTTGTGGAGCGTACGAGGGGAAGGCGCACCTCGACGGCGTGAGCAAAAGTCATCCAACCGTGTTGGAACGGTTCGGCGAACCGGCCGTACCACGAGTCGTTGGTGACGTTAAATATAATTTGCGCACCTTGGTTGGCCAGATCGCGAGTGAACCAATCGAATAGTCCCTCGTAGCAAATCTGCGCGCCGATACGCAGTCCGTTGGCATAAAGGACTGTAGGTCCTGGGCCGCGACCGAAATCGGCGATCTCTTCGGGGGCATAGCGCCTTAAAATCGGAAAAGTCGATTCAAGTGGCAAATATTCACCGAACGCGAGAAGCGTCGTTTTATGATAAGGCTTGGCGAGCCATTCACCGTTTTCGCCAATCACAAAGAAAGAATTGGTGGATTTGCCGGTGAAATCTTGGCGCGAATAGCCTCCCGTGATCAATTTGGTGTGAGAGCGAATGATAAACTCTTTAAGCATCATCGGATAATGAGCATTGAGCGTGGGTGTGAGAATCTCCTCGGGGAACGCGGTCTCCGGCCACACTGCAAAATCCGCAGGACCTTGCTCTTTTAAGCCTTGTTCCGTGGTGTGAATAAATTGATTGATCACCACTTCGCGATAGGCCGAACCTTGCTCCGCCGCCAGTTTTTCTTGATTGCCAATATTGGCTTGCACAATCAAAACGCGCAGGGATTTATCGGTGGGCCTGAGTTGTGCCCCGTGTATCGCTCCCCAAAAATTCAGTACCAAAAGAAATACAGGACCAGTGACCGCGGCTGGCCACCAAACTTCCTTTGCGCGGAATTTGCACCACGCGAGAAGCAAAATTCCATTGATGATGAGCGTGAGATCACTCAAGCCGTTGAAGCCGACAATATCCGCCAGATGAAAGGCGGGGAGCCTTGCCCAGAGCCAGGTGTAGCCCATATTCCAATCAAAAATCATTGGGAAAAGTCGTCGTCCAGCGCAAGAGAGAATAACCACCAAGGCGATTTGCGAGGTCTGATTTAAACGCAGGCGGCGTGAGAGAAAAAACCACAACAGACCGACGATCGGAACGTAAAGGTTAGCGACACTGCAGAATAAAATGAGCGTCCCAAAGCCTAGTATCCAGGGCAAATGGCCAAATTCGTGAATGGTGTACGCGATCCAATGAAATCCGACGAGAGTGAACACAAACTGTGCGAGCCATCCAGTCCAGAATATCCTGCGTAAGGAATTTTCTCTCAGCCACACGATCCACAGAGGAATAAAGCAGAAAAAAATCGCCCACGGGGGAAAGGGAATATAGCTTGTGCCGAAAAGAAAGCCTGTTAGAATGGAAAGGAATGCAGGTTTCATGATGAAACTTTGCGTTTTCGAAATCATGGCGTTCGCGCTCATGAGATTAGGCTAAGATATCCGAAAGTAGGAGTCACCATGCCTATGGACACGATGGAAGAAATAAATATGAAAGAAGTGGAACGGAAGCCATATTCTTCAGAGTCGGTGCGGGTTCGTTGCCCCCAATGCCGTAAGCTCTACATGGTGCAATTCTCAGACATTAAAGAGGCCAAACCGCGCTTTGAGTGCATTCAATGCCATTCTCGCTTTTGGCTCTCATTGCCCGATATGGATCTTTCGACGGAATTGACGGGGATTCCCGTGCAGGTGAAGAATCCACCGCCGCGTGCGAAAACGCCGGGAAATCGAGTGGATGCGTCCAAAGAAACTGAACCTTGCCCGAAGTGTTTTAAGCCGATCCAAGCGCGCAGCGCGGAATGCCCGCATTGTGGCGTGGTGGTGGCCAAGGTCAAAGAGTTGAATTTTACCGAGACCACTCCGCCTGCCCATTCGGAAAACGTAAGTGCGGCGTGGAAGAAAGTGCTATCCAACTACGGCGATGAGTCCATGCATTCGGACTTTTTGCGAATTGCCCAACGTGAGCGCGCGATTCCCTATGCGGCGGCGGTGTATGGGCAGATGAATAAGCTGATGCCCACCGATGAGGGCACCAAGAAGCGCGTGAGAGAAGTTCAAGCGTTAGGTTCAGTAATGCTCACAGCTAGTGAAAATAAGGTGAAGTCTCGCCCATATGCACGTGTGTGGCAGGTGCCTTTGCTCGCGGCCACGATGTTGATGGTTGTAGGGGCCTTCTTGCCCGTGTTTCGCAATATGGTGGGTGTGGGCGCGGCGATTTTGTTTGTCGCCATCGCACTTCAGATTCAGGTTCGCCGGCGCTAAATTAGTCGTTCACGGACGCTTCGCTATGCGGGGCGATCACTCCAGGTTTCATATTCAAATGAGTTTGGATCTTCTTGGCGAAGGATGAAATCTTCGTCTCAGGCTGACTTTCGGTGTCTTGCAAATCGTCGTGATCTTGTGGGTCAGCGGCGAATTCATGTTTGGTAAAGCTGCCGGTGTTGGCGACTTTCACGCCATTAAAAGACAAATCAGAATCTTGAATGGCGAGGGCTTTGTAAGAGTTCAGGCGTTTTCTCCAACGGGTCTTGCCCGCGAGTTTTTCGTCGCTGTCGCCGGTCTGTGTGAGGTATTTGCGGATCTCGTCGGCTTTGCGTAGTTGTGGGTTGTTGGCCATGACTAGGGCTGCAACGCCGGTGGCGAAGGCGGTGGCTTGTGAAGTTCCAGTCATGTAGCCGTATTGTCCGCCAGGAAGAGTCGAGATGATGTCGTTACCTGGTGCTGCGATATCGACCGTCTGCTCGCCGTAGTTGCTGGAGGGGAGCACATTTTGAAAGCGATCAATGGCGGTGACGGAAAGAATATTCGGTAAGCCGTAATCTGCAGGATAGTATTTGCGCACATCCGAGTTGGAACGTTCGTTACCAGCCGCAGCCACAAAGAGGATGCCTTTTTTGCCGGCGCGTTCGATGGCTGAGCGTTCTTCGGGGCTTGGGGCGATTCCGCCTCCAGAATAATTGATGATGTTACAGTTCATTTTGACCGCGTAGTCGATGGCTTTGACGGTATTGACGAGGTTGTTTACGTCATTTCCTTTTGCATCATAATATTTCAAGATCATCAGGCTGACTTTTGGGGAGACGCCGCTGATGCCGATCCCATTGCCGCCTTCAGCGCCGATGATGCCGGCGATGTGAGTGCCGTGTCCGTGTTCGTCGTCGAGCTTGTTATTGTTGGCCACAAAATTCCAGCCGTGGACGTCGTCGATAAAGCCGTTGCCGTCGTCGTCGATGCCATTGGTAGCTTTGTCGCGACCTTTAGCGTCCATTCCGATTTCGCCTTTGTTGACCCATAAATTATTGATCAAATCGGGATGATGAATATCGGCGCCGGTGTCGATCACGCAAACCGTGATTTCGCGACTGCCTTGGGAAATGCGCCAAGCTTTTTGTGAATCCGTCATTTTAAGGCCCCAACCAGCGCTAATTGCAGGGTCGTTTAAAATCACTTCCATCTCTTTTTCAGGCTTTGTAGGAACAGGTTTACCGAGCTCAGTGGTACGACCCTTCGAGGCGTAGTCGTCGCTCTCTGAGGAGTGAAAGAAGCTGCTTTGGCAGATCCATTGGAGTCCACATAATAGGATCAGGCTTACCGCTAATTTCCGACTGGTCAGGGCTTTCATGGTGGACACTCCTTCGTGCTTACTGGTTATAAGAGCAAGGCGGGTGCCGTGGGATTGTCGTGGTTAAGTAGTTGATATTACGGATAAATATATATTTTGAGACGTCTCATGGGGTGGTGATCTGTTGGCGGGTTGTCTAGGGGTTAGACAGTGGGTTCGGGGGTGGGTTCGGGGGTGGGGGATCGGAGGCGGGTTCGGGTGGGTTCGGAATCGGGTGCGGGTTCGGATGGGTACGGGTCGCGCGGGATTTTGCCTTGTGGTTCTTGCGGAGGTTGCGTCCCGTGCGGGCGTTCGGCGGTTTTGCGAGTATCGTTTTTGTCGGGCTACGGTAATGGGTTGGCGCTGCGCGGAGATGGCATTATAATTTAAATTTGTTTAGTTCGTGGATTCTTCTTGCGTATTTTTTGTGATCCATCTTTCGTGTAACCGCAAACCGCAAACCGCAAACCGCAAACCGCAAACCGCAAACCGCAAACCGCAAACCGCAAACCGCAAACCGCAAACCGCAAACCGCAATTAAATATTTATAAATAAATTTCTCGCGTCGCTTCACTATATAAATAAAATTAGTTTTTACTTGATTATTTTATCCTCCAGATTTATAAAAATATATTCATTCACTGGAGGTATTTGATGTCCGCAGTTCAGCTTTTTATTCAGCCGCTTTCGACTCAGGAGTTGATGCTTCATGAACGTGCGCTTTTTCAATCGGAAATATATGTTCGTACCGAGGCGGATCTTTTGGCGACTATTGCAGAAGTTGATCGTATTCGCCTCTACCTAAAATTTGATTTGAACAGCACGTTTTCCTATTGCCTGAAATTTCTTAAACTTAGTCCGGCGGTCACGAGCAACTTTATAAATGTTGCACGCAAAAGTCGCGAGGTGCCCGAATTGCAACTTGCGGTTGAGTCCGGTGACTTAAGTGTGGCTACGGCGCGGAAGATTGTTCCGGTGCTAAATAAAGCGAACCAACAGGCTTGGATTGAGAAGGCGAAAGGCCTACCCCAGCACCGCCTGGAACGTGAAATCGCGAATGAGGCACCTGGCGCCAGAGAATTCGAACGTGCGCGACCCATCAAAGACGGTCGTGTGAAAATTGAATTGAGTGTTTCGGATGAGGCCATGGCTGAAATTCGCAAGGCTCAAGACTTGGTGAGTTCCAAAACACGCGGCTCAGCGAGTTTGGAGGATACGATCATGACGGCTGTTCGCGAATACAACGAACGCAACGATCCCTTGCGTAGAGCACAGCGAAAACAGTCGAAAAAGACGGCGAACATGTCTCAGACACACGCGGCCGCGTCAAAACCCAAACGCGTGTTGGGCAAGAGCGACATAAGCAAACTCGCGATGTACAAGCGAGTGGTGCGCATGCGAACGATGCGCAGACGCGCGATCCCTGCAAGCGTGCAACATGCCGTGAATCTGAGGGATCAGCGACAATGCCAGGCTTTGCGGGCGGACGGATCTAAGTGTCTGAGTACGCGATTTCTTCACACTCACCATAAAATAGAACTTGCGCAGGGTGGGCTTTCGACGTTCGATAACGTCACTACGCTGTGTTCACGATGTCACAGGCTTTGGCATCTTAAAAATGAATTGGCGATCTAACCGGCGGCTTTGAGATTGAGTATCCACGTCGGGAAATCGATGCTGGCGGACTTGGATTTTAACAGGCTGTAGAAGATCACGTTGCGCATGACCAATCGGACGTAGGCGCGGGTTTCTTCGTAGGGAATATCTTCGATAAATTCGGTTGGGTCACCGGTGAAGCGGGCTTTCATCCATGATTGAATCACGCTCTCGCTGGCGTTGTAAGATGCAACGGAGAGAATGAATTGGCCTTTGTGACGGCGGAACAAGTCTCGGAGATGGGCGGCGCCCAAATAGATATTGGTTTTTGGCTCATAGAGATCCTCCATCGTGCTGTACGGAATTTTATTTTGTTTGGCCAGGTTCTCGGCGACCTCTGGCAGAAGCTGCATTAAGCCGAAGGCATCGGCTCCGCTGCGCGCATGGATATCGAACGCAGACTCTTGACGAATAATGGCGTAAATCAATTCTTGATCGACACCAAATTGTAAAGAGGCACCGCGAACGTCCTCGTTCCAGGGCTGCGGAAATAAAAGTTCAGGATGATGTTCGAAAATAGTCTTGCGCCGCTCGGGAGTCAGCGTGCCCAGACTCTCGTAGAGTTTCATATAGAGTCCGGCCTTGGCGTAGTATTTAAAAATATGCACCCAACCGATATCCGTTTGCGCACTCACTTTTTTATAGTTCTGTGAGGCGATGTCGAGAAGTGCCGTCAGCGCGTCTTTTTCGTCGAGCAGATTCAACCACTCGGCGGCAATGCCGTCGATGGGCACCAACTTTTCAGCCGGCGCATCGGCGTCGGGCTCTTGTGGGCTTAAAGCAATGGGCAAACTCAATTGGCGATGCGCGAGCAACCCATAGTAGCCGAGTGGGTCTTGCACAATCAGTCGCTCAAAAACTTTTTTGCCCTCGTCGAGCTGTTTATCATCGATATACGTTCGTCCCAGCCAATACAGCGCGCGCGAGCGAGTGAAATCGGTCGGAGTCTTCTGATCAATCTCGCTGAGTATCTCAATGCTGCGTTTGTATTCGTGACGGCGGCGTTCATTCCAGGCGCTGTACCAAAGAATCTTGTCGCGTAGGTCCCCTTCGCTTAGCTTTTCTTTCAGAGCCAGGTCCATATATTTTGAAACCGACTCCACTTCATGGTTCTCTTCGGCAAGGCGGCCCTGCAGCCAATACAATTCGGCGAGTGAGACTTTACCTTTTAATTTTTTCTGCAAACGCTCAAAGATCCCTTTCGCGGCCGCGCCGTTGCCCATTGTCCACTGTGCCCGCGCCAAATAAATCTGCGCATCGTAATTGGCGACCATCAGTGACCGTGACTTGGGATCCGACTTTTGCGCTTTCGCCAGAAAATTAATCAACTGTTGAGACGCCGCAATATGCGCCTCTGGGTTGCGACCATTTTTATAACTTAGCCGGATACCCTTTAGCGCCGAGATTTTCGTTTCGAGATCTGATTTTGGATCGTGCAGCACCTTCTGGTAAAATTCGCGGCTCTTGTCGAACTGACGAGCCATGCGAAAGTCGGCAGCGACGATTAAATATTGTTTTACTAAAGGCTCAGGATTTAATCGCGGCGCAATTTGATAGAGTCGCTCTTTGAGCTCACCGAGTCGATCCTTCAAACCCAATTCTTCCGCGCGTTGAATCGCTAAGTTCGTCCACTTGACCTTTTCGGCCTGGGGCAGTTTTCGTTTCGACTTGTCGAGTGCGAGTTCGAGCTCCGCCGCTTTATCGGCGCGTGCACTAGCCACCTTGAGTAGGACATCAACCGCCAGGTCATCCAGCCACGGCGGCAAAGCCTTGCGATCCAACACGGGCATTTTATCAACGGCACAAGTTTCGACCGCTCGTAGCAGTGCAATCTCACGAACGGGAAAGCGAGTGTCTTTCGAAAGGGCAGTGAACGTCGCACAAGATTTGTCGGCCTCGTCAATTTGATGGGACTTTGCCCATGTGTAGTCCTTCAGCCATTGACTGTCGGCTTCAACGTTCACGCCGGGGGGTGAACGCAACGGAGTGGAGTGACATCCCAGCATCACAACCATCGTGCTGCCCAATCCTAAAGTGAATAGACGAATCCATGTCATTTATTGAGCTTAGGGGACAAGACTGGATCCGACAAGCGAGGCGGTGAGGTCACAGTTAATATTACGCCAATCACAACGAAGACAGCGCCGACCATGCCGCGCCAACCAATAGGCTCGGCTTGGATCCACCCGACTCCCGTCCGGGTGAGGTATGTCATAATTAATAAAGTTAAAAGAGGATTGACTGCGATAATCACACTCACCTGACTCGCAGGAATTCGCGTTAGCGCCTCACTTAAGGCGCCGTAAGCGACAACTGTATTTATCGCGAGAAAAACAATCAGGGCAAAATGCCCCAAGCTAACGCTAGTCAGCTCAGTGAAATCCGCGGTGGGTGTAAGTACTAATGCGGCCACTCCATAAACCAATAGGTTGTACTGTTGTGGTTTATAAATTTTTAATAGGCGCTTCTGCAAAAGTGCAAAAATGGCCCAGGAGGCCGCGGCCATGAGCAGCCAAAGATTTCCCGTTTGAAAGCGAGGGATGTCTTCCCAGGAAACCAAAATCTGATCCCAGTAAAAAAATCCAAATCCAGCAACGGCTGTGAGCAGGCCGATCACTTGCTGCCGAGTCGGAAATTCATGGAATAAAAAAATACTCATCGCCGCAAAACTCAAGGGTGCCAGTTGAATTAAGATTTGCGAGTTGCTCGCGGTGGTGAGCTCAACACCTTTCATAAAACCAAAGTAGTTGATCGCGATCAGCACCGCCGAAAGTGTACCGAGCCACGGAGGATGGCGTAGTATCTGCAGCCACTCGCGCTTCTTCCACGCAAAAGCCACAAACAGAATTAAAAACGCGAGAATCAAGCGCAGCCAAACAATCGTGCCAGAGGAAAATGAGTGGAGCGCAAACTTGAGCGCAATAGCCAGCACGGCCCAACTGAGAGCAGTGATCGTGGCCATCGAAAGACCAACGGTGCGCGGGCTGAGCTGGGATTTTAGTCCTGCATTTTTCAAATTCGTTCCTTGGACGGGCGAGAGCTGTACCAACCAAAGTGACGGGTCCGGTACCGATCTGTCAAGCCAGCCTTGCGCAATTCCTGACGAGTTTTACAATGATAGCAGGTAGGGGAGACATCCGTGCGGCGCGAATTTTATTTATTGTCTGCTATTTTATTTTTAATAGTCGGTATTGCGAGTTGGTTCACCCTCCAGGCACTTTGGTCGCTCGCTGTGGTGGCGCCGCTTTTTTTAGTGGGCATGATGGACACTTTACAGACCAAGCATGCCATTCGTCGCAATTTCCCGGTGATTGGAAACCTGCGCTACTTTTTTGAATTGATCCGCCCCGAACTTCAGCAGTATTTCGTAGAATCCAATCAAAGCGGTCGGCCAATTCCGCGCGAATTGCGCTCGGTCGTGTATCAACGCGCCAAAGGACAAACGCAAACGCAGCCGTTTGGCACGCAACTCGATGTGCATATGGAACATTACGAGTGGGTGAATCACTCCATCGTGCCAAAATCCTTGAATATGAACGATGTGCGCATCACGGTCGGCGGCCCCGATTGCAAACAACCTTATTCGGCGAGTGCGATGAATATCTCGGCGATGAGTTACGGCGCGCTGAGCTCGGCTGCGGTTTCGGCTTTGAACCTAGGCGCCAAAAAGGGAAACTTCTTTCATAATACCGGTGAAGGCGGGATGAGCCCGTATCATTTGCTCGGGGGCGATCTGTGCTGGCAAATCGGCACTGGATATTTCGGCTGTCGCTTTCCGGATGGACGCTTCAATGAAGAAGCCTTTCGCGAGCGAGCGATTTTACCCAATGTGAAAATGATTGAGATCAAACTCTCGCAAGGCGCAAAACCGGGTAAGGGCGGCATTTTGCCAGCTATGAAAGTGAACGCCGAAGTCGCGCAGATTCGTTTGGTGCCAATGGGAAAAGACGTGATTTCACCCTCGGCCCACTCCGCGTTTTCGACGCCCGTTGAATTGCTGCATTTTATTCGCAAACTGCGCGGCCTTAGTGAAGGCAAACCCATTGGCTTCAAATTATGTATCGGCGCGAAGCACGAGTTTCTCGCGATCTGTAAAGCTATGGTCGAAACGAAGATCTATCCCGACTTTATCACCGTGGACGGTGGCGAGGGTGGAACGGGCGCGGCCCCCCTTGAGTTCACCAATCACGTCGGAATGCCGCTCGAAGATGGATTAACATTTGTGGTCGATGCTCTGCGTGGATTTTCATTGCGTGAACATATTCGAGTGATTGCGGCAGGGAAAATTTTGACCTCGATGCATATTCTCACACGCATGGCCCTTGGCGCGGACATGGTCAACTGCGCACGCGGGATGATGCTAGCCATGGGTTGTATTCAGGCTCTGCGTTGCAACACCAACGAGTGTCCGACGGGAGTGGCGACCAGCAATCCACGGCTGATGAAAGGCTTGCACGTGCCGAGTAAGTCCGAGCGCGTTTACCGCTTTCATCATGAGACCGTTCATCATTTTGTTGAGCTCTTGGGTGCGTTGGGATTCGAGCATCCACGTGATATTGGTCGCAGTGACGTCAATCGCCGTTTGACCGATAGCGTAGTTAAAACTTACGAGCAATTGCATCCCTCAATGTATGAAGGCCAGTTGCTGGATCCCCAACAATGGCGTCATTTGACTGCAGCATGGCAAACGCCGCTCGACGTCGCTCAGACTTCTACGTTTGCAGCCGCTGGGGGCGGAGCGAATCGTTTCCCGAGACCCGCTGCCGTTTAAGATTTTCCGGATAGTGAAGGTACTTTTCGGCCTTGCAGGCTGCGTGGCTTCTGCATCTCCTCCATACTGAAGGTTTCGATCTTGAGCTCACCTTTGACCACACTCACGGTCACGCGACCGCCACTCGCCAACTTGCCGAAGAGAATATCGTCCACGAGCGGCCGTTTGAGATGTTCGTCGATCACACGGGCGAAGGGACGCGCGCCGTATGCCGGGTCGTAGCCCTTTTCATAGAGCCATTCGATGGCGTCGGGATAGACCTCCATCGAAATCGTTTTCTTGAGCAGCTGCGCTTCGAGCTCCGAAATAAATTTGCGAATCACTTGCAGCAACAATCCTTTGTCAAGCGCTTGGAAATCCACGATGGCGTCCAGGCGATTGAGAAATTCTGGCTTAAAGCTGCGTTTGATCACTTCTAAAGACATCGCTGAGCCGGTCGAGGGATTGATGCCGATGCCGCCCTTTGAAGCCTCAAACGCACCCGCATTCGAGGTCATAATCATAATTACATTTTGAAAGTCTGCCGTGCGACCGTTGGAGTCGGTCAGTCGACCCGAGTCCATCACCTGCAGCAATATATTCACCAAATCCGGGTGAGCCTTCTCGACTTCATCGATCAACAAAACGCAATGTGGATTTTTAACGATCGAGTCGGTGAGCAGGCCACCCTCTTCGTAGCCCACATATCCCGGAGGAGCCCCAACCAAGCGCGAGACTGCGTGCTTCTCCATGTATTCGCTCATATCAAAGCGCAGAAACGAGATCCCCATGATTTCTGCAAGCTGTTTGGCCACTTCGGTTTTGCCGACTCCGGTGGGACCGACAAATAAATAACTGCCAATCGGCTTTTGCTCTCGCCCTAGACCCGTGCGTGAGAGTTTGATCGCCGAAACGACTTTTAAAATGGCATTGTCCTGTCCGAAAATCACCGACTTTAATTGTTTATCCAGATCACGCAATTTCTGTCGATCCGTTGCATTCACCGACTTCACAGGGATTTGAGCCATACGCGCGATCGTGGCCTCCATATCCTCAACTCCTAAATGAATCAGCTCAGGTGCGCTTGCAAAAGTGCGCGCGTGGGAGCCGGACTCATCGAGCACATCAATGGCTTTGTCAGGGAGGTGACGCTGCTGAATATGCTTCGCCGACAACTCAGCTGCGGCCTTTAGGGCGTCATCACTAAAAGTGACGTGATGGAATTCTTCATAACGAGTCTTAAGTCCGCGCAAAATCTCAACGGTTTGATCGATCGTAGGTTCATTCACGTCGATTTTTTGAAATCGGCGCGCCAGGGCGCGATCTTTTTCAAAATGCGTGCGATATTCTTTAAAGGTGGTCGAGCCGATACAGCTCAGCGAACCATCGGCCAGTGCCGGTTTGAGCAAATTCGAGGCATCCATCGCTCCGCCCGATGTCCCGCCAGCTCCCACCAATGTGTGAATCTCATCGATAAATAGAACTGCGCCTTTTTGCGCTTTGATTTCTTTGACCACATTTTTCAAACGCTCTTCAAAATCGCCGCGATACTTTGTGCCGGCGAGTAGGGTGCCCATATCCAAAGAATAGATCACGCGATCTAAAAGTTTAGCAGGGACCTGGCCCTGGACGATGCGCAAGGCAAGGCCATCAGCCAACGCCGTCTTACCCACGCCGGACTCGCCAATCAAAATCGGATTGTTTTTTGTTCGCCGAGACAAGATCTGCATCATGCGTTCTAAAACTTCGGTGCGGCCGACCAGCGGATCAGTTTTTCCGAATTTGGCTTTTTCATTTAAATTTGTGCAATAGCTCGCCAGTGCCGAGGCCGTCGGCCCCTGACGATCTTTGGGAAGCCCATCGGCGCCGACTTCTTCACGTGCCGGAACTTTCGAGCTGTCCCCACCGTGTGAAATGTATTCGATGATATCGAACTGAGACACGCCCTGTTCTTCCAAATAATAGCGCGCATACGAATCCGTCTCGTGAAATAGCGCCACCAGTAAATTCCCACTGTGCACCATCTTCTTGCCGGCGCTCTGCACCTGAATCGCAGCTCTTTGCAATAGGCGATGAAACGCCATAGTCAGTTCAGGCCGCCATTCGGGATCGCTCTGCAAAAAGTCCTCAGTGACCAAAGGACAATGGGCCTTAATAAATTCTTCGAGTTTAGTCGCCAGCAGCTTTAAGTCCGTCCCGCAGGCTTCAAGTATTTCTTGGGTTTCCTCATCCTTCGAGGCCAGCGTGAGTAGAACGTGCTCCAGACTTATGAATTCGTATCTTTTGAGCCGCGCTGATTCGAGTAACTGGTTGAGGATCCGTTCGAGCTTAGGGTCAAGCATGGGTGATCCTCCCTTCTTAATCTTTCTCCATAATACACTTAAGTGGGTGCTTATGTCTTCGGGAAAACTCATTCACCGAATAGACCTTAGTCTCAGCCAATTCAAACGTATAAATTCCAGCCAAACCGGCTCCCTCTGCGTGAACTTGCATCATGATGCGGGTGGCCTCAGGGTCGGATTTCAAAAAGAATTTCTTTAGGATCGAAATCACAAAGTCCATGGGCGTAAAATCATCGTTCAAAAGAAGGACCTTGTAGAGCGGAGGTTTATCCGTTTTTGGTTTATATTTGGTAATGACGAGCCCGTCCGTATCGCCTGAATCGTCATCGCCCCAAGGGTTATCGCCACTCATAGCTCTCTTATACCCTGCTGAAGCTCGGCGTCCAAGTTTCAAAAAGAGACGGTCGTGCCTCAACTTTGGTCATAATTCGCTAATACTAGAGGCGGGTGTTTGCATTTCCGATAGGCTGGGGCAAGATAGTAAGAGTCAATTGAACAATAAACGGGGGTATTTAATGAACGTTTCTCTACGTAATGAAAAAGGCTTCTCGCTCGTCGAGTTGATGGTCGTTGTGGCCATTATCGGTATTTTGGCAGCGATCGCAGTTCCGAACTTCCAACGATTTTCTGCGAAATCAAAACAATCGGAAGCGAAGTCAAACCTGTCGATGGTTTATTCTTCGGAAGCGGGCTACTATGGCGAGTGGCAATCTTATACCTCGGATATGCTCCAGGTTGGATATCGTCCCCAAGGTAACCTTCACTATCGTATAGCGACCACGAGTGCGGCATTTAACGGCTCATTGATGTCTGGCTATGCAGGTCCCCCTTATGTGGCTGCGCGCATCGATACTGCGACTGCAAATGGTGTTTGCACTAGCATCGCGGCTTCAGGCTGCTTTGAGCAGCTGGGTTCGGCCACGGTCGCTGGTGCAGCGGCTGTATTTGGCGCAGGCGCAATGGCTGCCACCACTTATACGGCAGCTACGGGTGGAACATTGGTACCTGGGGGTATCGTCGATGCTTGGACGATGACTCAGAACAAAGTGCTCGTGAACAGTCAAAGTGGTTTGCCGTAGTACGATTTTGTTCGTTGGCTAATACTTGAAGAGGGACGCTTTGCGTCCCTTTTTTATTTGTAGATTTCGTTCTGCTGAGATCCAGTCTAAATTAAGTTCCAATGGAAAATCGATTGTCATGGTGGTGTTTCGCGGTGCTGCTGGCTGCTTTCGCAGTGATCCAGCTTCTTCCTTCCAACGGCCTCGACCCGGCCAACGAGTCACAACGCTTTTTAAGCCCACCTCCGGAATATATTGAATACTTTCACTTTGGCTTTGCCGATTCAATGGCGGATTCATTTTGGCTACGCTGGATCCAAGACAATGACACTTGCCAAACTTATGCGGGCGTCGCCCCCGCCACCCCAATTCAACCGCCGCAGGCTGGCGATTTTGTAAATCCAAGACATAAGTTTTGTGATTTTTCATGGTCCTTCAAAATGTTGGATACGGTGACCAAACTGTCACCCAGATTTCGCATGCCATATGCCAATGGCGCGATCACCCTATCGGTACTGGTCGATGACTACGAGGGCGCGAAAGTCATATTTGATCGAGGCGTAAAAAACTTCCCCAACGATTGGGATATTTTGTATCAAGCCTCTTACCACTATCTTTTCGATCGTCACGATATGCCTGCGGCGGCCAGTCTTTTAGAGCGGGCCTACAAATCCGGTGGGCCTTCTTGGCTGCCCTTGTTTGCGGCCCGGCTGTATTCCAAAGCGGGCCAAATGGAGATGGGAATAAAGACTTTAGAGCGTTACCGCTCGAACCTAAAAGAGGAGCGCGAAATCGCCAACGTCGACGAGCGCATTCGTAAACTCAAACAAGCGAACCAATAACCTTGACGGAATCGGCATTTGCCTCATACTTCTGGTAGTTCAATGAAGCGCGATTATTATGAAATTTTAGGCGTAACTAAGGAAGCTGATGCGGACACCATTAAAAAGGCGTACCGCAAGATGGCCATGCAATATCATCCGGATAAAAATCCCGATGACAAAGAATCCGAAGATAAATTCAAAGAGGCCGCGCGTGCCTACGAAGTCCTAAGTAACAAAGACCAACGCGCTCGCTACGATCGTTTCGGTCACCAAGGCGTTGACGGAGCGAGCGGCGGAAGAGGCGGCCCCCACTTTCAAGATGTGGGCGATATTTTTGAAACCTTTGGGGATATTTTCGGCGACTTCTTTGGCCAGGGTCAGGGCGGTGGGACTCGTCAGCGCGGCGCGGGCGGCGGCGCCAGAGCCGCGCGTGGAGCGGATCTCCGCTACGTGATGGAAATCGAGCTCAAAGACGTCGTGACTGGAATTGAAAAGCCCATCGAATTCACCTGCGAAGACAATTGCAAAACTTGCGAGGGTAGTGGCGCCGAAAAAGGCTCTGCGGTCGAGACTTGTGCAACTTGCGGTGGGCGTGGCCAGGTCGTGCGTTCGCAAGGATTTTTCTCGATGGCCACCACCTGTCCGCAATGTCGTGGTCAGGGTTCGGTCATCAAAAGTCCGTGCAAATCCTGTAAGGGGCGTGGACGTATCAGCGTCGATCGCAAGCTCCTGGTTAAAGTTCCACCAGGGGTCGACAACGGCACCCAGCTGCGACTGACCGGTGAAGGTGAATCTGGAGTGCGCGGCGGCCCCGCCGGCGATCTCTACGTCGAACTTCGTGTGCAACATGATCGTCGCTATGAACGGGACGGTGAGGACCTTTATTGCGAGCTCGAGATTAGTTATTTACAGGCGCTGCTCGGTGGTGAAGTCGAGATCGAAGCTCTGCGCGGTAAAAAGACGCTCACCATTCCTAAAAGCTGCCAGTTTGGCCAACAGCTGAAAATGCATGGCGAGGGTTTGCCGTCCTTGCGTGGCTCGCGCGTGGGTGACCTGATTTATGTGCTTAAAATATTGATGCCTAAGAAGCTCTCCAAGGACGAAGAGAAGCTGCTCAGACAAATTGCCGAGAGCAAAGCCTCTGGAAAAGACAAAGCCGGGTTCTTCGGCTTTTAACCCATTGTGTCAAAATGAGAATCATCACTTATATTAGGAGCCGAGACCTTGACGGGTGGCGGTTCCTGCACACATTTAAGCGTGAGGACATAAAGGAGACAACATGGGTAAAATTATCGGAATCGACTTAGGAACAACCAACTCGGTGGTTGCAGTGATGGAGGCCGGTGTTGCCAAAGTTTTGGTAAACGAAGAAGGCGCTCGTACAACTCCGTCGGTTGTCGCATTCACCAAGGACGGCGAAAAGCTGGTCGGTCAGATCGCTAAACGCCAAGCCGTGACCAATCCGGAAAATACGATTTATTCCGCTAAACGTTTTATTGGACGCCGTTTAGACGAAGTGAAAAGTGAATTGCAATTCGTACCTTACAAAGTGGTGCAAAAGGGCAATGACACGGGCTTTGAAGTGCGTGGCAAAAACGTTTCGCCTGAAGAAGTTTCAGCGCTTATTTTAGGTAAACTCAAAAAGGTAGCCGAAGATTATTTGGGCACAGAAGTCACCGAAGCTGTCATTACGGTTCCGGCTTACTTCAACGATGCTCAACGCCAAGCTACTAAAGACGCTGGCCGCATTGCGGGTCTAGAAGTCAAACGTATCATCAACGAGCCGACCGCTGCCGCTCTGGCTTACGGTCTGGATAAAAAAGGTGATCAGAAGATCGTTATTTATGACTTTGGGGGAGGTACATTTGATATCTCGGTTCTCGAAGTCGGTGACAATGTCGTCGAGGTCAAAGCGACCAACGGTGATACTCATCTTGGTGGTGACAACTTCGATGAACGCATTTTGATCTGGATGATCGACGAATTTAAAAAAGATCAGGGTATCGACCTTAAGAACGACAAGATGGCTCTTCAGCGCTTAAAAGAAGCGGCTGAGAAGGCAAAGATCGAGTTGAGCTCGAGTGTTGAGACCGAAATCAATCTGCCGTTCGTCACGGCCGATCAGTCGGGTCCGAAGCATTTGGCGATGAAGTTGACTCGCGCGAAATTCGAACAGCTGATTGACGATTTGGTACAGCGTTCGATCGAGCCCTGCAAAAAATGTTTGGCTGATGCTGGCCTTAAGACTTCGGATATTCACGAAGTGGTTTTGGTTGGCGGATCGACACGTATTCCGATGATTCAAAAAGCGGTCAAAGATTTCTTCGGCAAAGAGCCCAATCGCTCAGTGAACCCGGATGAGGTCGTGGCAGTTGGTGCGGCGATTCAGGGTGGTGTTTTGGGTGGCGAAGTCAAAGATGTCTTGCTGCTCGACGTGACTCCCTTGTCGCTCGGTATCGAAACATTGGGTGGCGTGATGACGAAACTCATCGAACGCAACACCACGATTCCTTCGCGTAAGTCGCAGATTTTCTCGACCGCGGCGGATAGCCAGAGCAGTGTGGATATTCACGTGATGCAAGGTGAGCGCGAAATGGGGAGCGACAATAAGTCACTCGGCCGCTTCGAGCTGATGGGCATTCCGCCCGCACCGCGCGGAATTCCGCAGATTGAAGTGACCTTTGATATCGATGCGAATGGTATTTTGCATGTGACGGCAAAAGATTTGGGCTCAGGCAAAGAGCAACAGATCAAGATCACCGCGAAATCTGGTTTGAGCGAAGACGAGATCAAGCGCATGGTGAAAGATGCTGAGTTGCATGCGGAAGACGATAAGAAGCGTCGTGAGTCGATCACGCATAAGAACAATTTGGACAATATGGTCTATCAGACTGAAAAACTGATACGCGATAACAAAGCCAAATTGAGTGACGACGACACGAAGTCTCTGCAAACGTCGGTGGATTCTGCAAAAGTGGTTTTGGCAAAAGCTGCGGCCACTGCGGAAGAATTCAAAACGGCTCTGGATGCATTGACGGCGGCTAGTCATAGCGTGAGTTCGAAACTCTATGAGGCGAACAAAGCGACGGGTGATGCGGGCGCGGCAGGTGCTGGTGGCGCAGAAGGTGCCGGCAAGACCGAAGGCGGCAAAACCGCAGAAGGCGAAGACGTCATCGACGCCGATTTCAAAGACGTGAATTAAGCGAAGACTTGAATATTCATCATTTAAAAAACCTCGGAGAAATTCGAGGTTTTTTTATTTTATTTCGAAGCCGTTTTTGTCATCGAAATAAAAGATCGCGCCGACTTCGACGTGGGCCAACGAGTTGTCGAGATCTAGGCCGACCTCGCCGATGAATTGCAGGTTCTTCCAGCGTTCGAGTTGCAGCTGGGAGCCTAAGACGAGCTGCCAGGTCATTTCGGTGGTGTCGTCTTTGTATTTGGAGTTGCGCATGCGGATGCCGATGGGCAGCGAGGCGTAAGGAGTCACCGTGCTCGAATCAATATTAAATTTCTTGCTCACCAAGGGCTCTACGCGAAAAGTGAGATCGTGGCCGTCCAGCCACTTGGCGTAAATCAACCCACCGTTGAAACCGACGGCCGGCTGGTTTTCAACGTCGGGGATCGGAATCCATTTGGCCATTGCGCCGAAGTAAAAATCAGTTTTGCCAAAGCCTGCGAGCGCGCGTGCGCCGAAGTCTTCGGTGAAGCCTGCGTCGAAAATTCCAGTGGCGTTTAAGCCTCCGGATTCGGTCAGCGCTTGGGTTGCGCCAGTGAGTTTATAGGCTCCACGGCTCAGAATCTCAGCGTTGTCGAGAACCTCATAGTAGGCCCAGCAGGGTGAGCTTAAAAAACCCAGAATAAAAACGGATTTGCTCAAAACGCGGAATATCGAATTCATGGTGCACTCCCCTTTAATCAATCAGCAAATAATAGAGGAGGGGAAAGCGTTTGACAAGAAACTCCAGTTCTTCAATCCTTAACCTCGCATGACACCGCTCTCCCTAGTCGTAATTACCCTTAATGCGGAAGCGCATATCGCACGCTGCCTTAATTCTGTGCCGTTTGCGTCGGACATTGTCGTCCTCGACAGTGGCAGCACCGATCGCACGGTCGAGATCGCCAAAGGGCTCGGCGCTCGGGTTTTCAACGAGGAATGGCGCGGTTTTGGACCACAGAAGCGGCGAGCCACAGAGCTGGCCCAGGCCGATTGGGTTTTGAATTTGGATGCGGACGAGGCTCTGAGTGACGCGGCTCAAGTCGAACTGCAGGCTTTGCTGGCGAGTCCACTCAAGCCCGAAGCGTATCGCTTTCCACGCTTGAGTTTTCATATGGGTCGCTGGATTCGTCACGGAGGTTGGTATCCGGATCGCCAGGTGCGTCTTTATGACCGCAAGCGGGCCAATTGGAGTACGGATTCGATTCATGAGAAAGTCGTCGGTCGCGATGTTCAAGATCTTCGCGCGCCGATTTTGCATTGGGTGTTCAAAGATCTGACCGATCAAGTGCAGACCAACAATCGCTACTCGGGTCTGGGTGCTGAAATGCTCAGTCAAACCGGGCGACATTTTCGCTTGTTTCACTTGCTGACTAAGCCCTGGGTCAAATTTTTTGAAACTTACATCTGGAAGCGTGGATTTTTAGATGGAGTTCCCGGTTTTGTGATTGCAGTGGGTGCGGCTTATTCGGTTTTTTTAAAGTGGGCTAAATTATGGGAGAAAACAAAGATATGAAGAACGTCATCGGTTTATTCGCGGTCTCATTGAGTCTTTTTTTAGCGGCGCCGGTTTTCGCTGGCGAATCTTGTGAATGTCCCAAACTCGCCTGTGATCCGTGCAGTGTGGAAAAAGGAATCACCTTTTTTAGCGCCAAGTGTGGGGTGGAGAATGAGAAGGTAAAAAGTTGTGGGCGACCGACCTGCATTCCGATTGATGAAGCAACCAAGGATTGCCCGGTGGTTCCGGCCTCGAACTCGGGACCGCGTGAGCCGATTGTCGTGAGCTTGCCTAAAGTGCCAAGTGAGTCTTTGCACGAGATCTCGACTCTCCCTTCCGTTGGACGAATCAAAGTGATCCAAGGCTCGGTGTCGATCGTGCATGCCGATGGCCAGAAGACGGTGATCACTAAAGAGGGTGATGTGCATGAGACCGACACGATGGAGTCCGGCAAAGACAGCACTGCGGTCGTGTCCTTTGACGGCGGCAATAAAATGCATTTGCACGAAGACACGGCTGTGGAAGTGAAAGAGTACAAGAATGCGAAGGTCGAAGAGTCGCGCAAGGCCCTCTTTAGTCTGATCAAGGGAAAGATTCGCAATCAAGTGGAGCAGAAGTACAACGGCAAGACGAGCTCTTATAAAGTTCTGACTCGCGGAGCAGTTGCCGGAGTGCGTGGCACGGATTTCGTGATCGAGCACCACGAAGACAAACGCATGGAGACTAAAGTTGAGAGCTTAGGTGGACGCGTGATCTTGGCGAGCCTGGATGAGAAACAGACGCGCGAAATTTTACGCGGTGAGGGTGCGCGCTTTGTCTCCGACCTTCCCAATCCCGGCTTTAAAGATAAAGATATGAGCGAATTTATTCAGCGCGGGACCATGAGCCCGGTCTACAAGATCTCGGACGAAGATCTAAAGGCGCTTGAGCGAAGCTCCCGCGTGGACGTGGCTCGAAATAAGAGCAAACCGTCGAAAGAATCGGCCATTTGCCTAAAGCCCAAAGGCTTTTTCAACCAATGTGCATGGAAATGCTCCGGCAATCCGGCAGGCGAGAGCAAATGCCGCGTCGATCTCCCCAACGTCAGCTGCGTGCGGCAACGCTGCAATGGCAACGGCAAGTGGGCCGAAGAGACCCAAGTCCCTTCAGCCTCCGCTCGCGTCTTTTGCCCCGCCAGCGGCGAAATGGTCAAAGACTGCGATTATTAATTGCGCTTTCCCCAGCCGTTTTCTATAAATACCAGTTCCTAGATCTGATGTGGTGGTCGTAGCTCAGCTGGTAGAGCATGGGATTGTGATTCCCAGGGTCGCGGGTTCAAGCCCCGTCGATCACCCCAATTAATAAATAAAATCCAATTTGCACAAAAATCCTCGCACACCACAAAGCCCCATTTACGGGGCTTGAAGAGAGCAACCGTACCCGTTTACGATCCGAGCAAGTGCGAGGATTGTGAACGGGGCAGCAGGCCACGACGGCCTGCTGAGGTTGCGGCCCCGGCTGCGGGGGATTTGGCCCGGAAGGCCAAATCCGGGAGCACCAAGCCACTCAATCCCCAAACCAATCCGCTCCCGAGCTCGCCCGCCACATCATATCTATCTGTATTTATTGATATAAATATCGTATTTACAATTTATTTAAAATAGCCGATAATAGGGATATGGAAGAACTCATAAAAGAGATTTTTACTAAGCTGGATCAACGTGTGGACAAGGAAAATTTTCGGCGGCGCGAAGACGGCGAGCCCGCCTTGAAGAAGTCCAAGGTTCTGATTTTGGGCCAGACGAGTTTGCTATTGGATAAGAAGTTATCAGTTAGGCTGGGTTTACTCCAAACGGCAGATCTGGATGCGAAACTGGATATGGAATATTTCGTTAAGCAAAAGCTCAAAGAGTTATTGAAGGAAAAGGGACTCATTTACGACGAGGATAGCGACAAGATTTTTATCCCAAAAGATAGTCGGGAATTAGATATTTTTGATTTTAAAAATGTAGCGGTAGCGCGTCTAGATTCTGAATCCGTAATCGTAAGCAAGGCAGTTAAGGCTCCTGAGAAAAATCGTCAGCTAATTCAGAGTAGTGTGGTTGAGACTGGTTTATTTAAGACGCTTATTTCGAGGATTGAATCTGAAGGCGGAGATTTAACTAAAATTTTTAATAAGGCAAAGAAATGAAGAGAGAAGATATTTTAGAACAGGCAAAAAGAGCGGCGGCGCTTAACAAGAAAAATAGGCGAGATCCCCGCTACCTTAGAACCATCGGCTTCTTAGTCGCAAAGGGATTTCTTTTTACCAACCACCAGATTCCTCGAACACCCAATATTCGAATTGATATTGAAGATGCAATTTGGGCAGGTGAGAATGTTGAGCCACGAATTTTAGAGGTCTTGCCTGCGGCTGTTATGCGCATGAAAAAGCACTTCAACTATAATCCAGCAATACACACAGAGTTGCGGAAGGTCATCGAATTGCTGGAAGAAAATATGGCGGGTGAATTTTTTGGGATCACTACCGAAAAATTAAAACTGTGGCTGAATAATCGTTTGAAAGACGGTCGGGTTAAAAAATTTGAGGAAAAGAAGGTCATGAAGACTTTCAGGTTCAGTCCCTCCACGATTGAAAAAATTAATATGCTCAAAAAGAAAACGAAATTATCAGAAACAAAAATTTTAGAAAAGCTGATTGCGAAGTCTACATAACCTCTTCAAGCATCCCCCACCTACCCCCGCAACTTCCCAATCAACTTCTCAAATTTATCCGCAGTCAGCGTCCCCAACTGAACCTGCACAACCGTCCCATCCTTGCTCGCGAGCAAAGTCGGTATACTCAAAATTTCAAACTGCTTCGCCAACACCGGCTCCTCTTCCGTATTGACCCGCGCGAAGAGAATGTCAGGATGTCTCTCCGCCGCAGCGTCGAAAACAGGACGAAAAGCTTTGCAAGGCGCGCACCAAGGCGCCCAAAAGTCCAAGATCATCAGCGGGCAGCGTTCGATCTCGGTATCAAAATTTTCATTGGTCAAATCGATCAGTGGCATCGTTCGCCTCCTATATTCTAAAGCAAAGGCCCAATCGTAGCGCGGACTCTTTCATCCTTGAAGCGAAATAGGCAGCGGTCGCAGTAGTAGTGCACGAGCTGCTCGCCCAGAGTGAAGCCAAAGAACAGGCCGACAAGTGTGTAGGTGCTCGGTGGCAGCAGGCGAATGATTTCGCGGGCGTCGATAAAATCTTTTGAAAGTAGCGACATCTCTTTAAATGGTTCTACATAAATTCCAACGACGATCACGATCAGTCCAATGATGGCCGCGTGACTGAGCAGTGCGCGACGTAGCGACATCCCAGTTTTTAAATTATATCCGACATTCACCCGGGCGGTGAGGGCGATGGCAATTAGCCAGTGGCTCCACAGATAGGCAAGGTGCCAATAGTAGAAGAGGATCGTCGTCGAGAAATAGAGGAACAAGGGGTGAAATAGAATCACAAAGTAATAAAGCAGCTTTCCAAACGAGCGATTCGGCTTACTGAGTTCAAATATGAAAATGCAGAGAAACATGACCACCGCTACCGTGCACGCGAAAATCGCCAGCGGGTCGATGATCGCCTGAACACCAGTTAGGTCGTGTATGAGCACCGTGAATGGCGAACGGGAAAAGGCGCGAAAGTAAACGATGGGTTGAATCACGTACATCATCACTTGCGTGAATCGCTCATCGATCAGGCGATCCTTCGCGTTCGATTGGTGACAGCGCTTGCGATAAAGTGACAGAACTCCAAAGTCTTGTCGGCCAAAGTGCCAAAAATGTCCCACCCAAAAAAATCCAATAAAAGGAACGTAATAAATAAAACTCTGCCAATCGACTTCGCCACTGTCGGAAATATTCACGACCTTTGCGACAAAAACGCCAACAATTAACGAGAACAAAAAGATAAGAATAGGAATCCAAAAAAAGCGATTGGGACTTTGTCGCCGGAGCGAAGAAAAAATTTTCGAACCCATAACCATATAGGTTGTCGACCAAGAGTGTGCCGAAGCTAAAAATCGGTCGCACGCAAAGAGTAGAATGGCAATGCGCACGTCGAGCGCAAAGGGGTGAAAGACGCTCAGAAGAACGCATAAGGAAAAGCCAGCCAATATAAGGCTGCAATCAACGACGGCTGAAAAGATCCACTGCTGACGCATCATTTGATTGTACGCCATAGAACCTCCTGATCAAAGATCTTGCTGAACTTACTTGCGCCAGAGGAATTCAAATGATCATTGTTATAAAAATCTTCCATTTGAAAACGTGGATCCCGAAGATAGTCATAGAACGCTAATCCAAACATCGTTTGCAATCTATGAATATTATTGTGAAAGCGGACTTCAGCTGCGGGGTCAAGGTGGCGGGTGTAAGTTTCAAATGCGGGCGCCTGAGCCAGAACGACCTGAATATTTCTGCTTTTTGCCAAGGCGATGATCGCTCCAATCGCCGCGATATTTTCCTCAGTGAGTTCTGGCTTGAGTGTACTCGTATGGTAGTCGGCCCGGCCTTTCCCTGCGGCTTCGCTGATTGGGGCTGTGGCATAGGAGGAATGACTCGAGTCAAACCATCCCGTCCGATTCACCTCACGCGCCAAATTCTGCCCAAAGCCGTGGAAAAGAATATCCCTGATCATGTCGATGCTGAAGGCAGCCAAGAGACTGAAGTCGCGAATATTGAATTGTGAAGCCGGCCCTCCATCACCAGGGATATTAAAATGTCTGCGGTATAGAAATTCGCGGTAGTCGTCGTTGTTGCCGTAGAGACGGTATTCAAATGAAAAATATGAGAGATTTAAAACAACGATTTTCAGATCAGTGAAATTCGGCAAGAATCGCACGAATATTTGCTGGTCCAAAACTAAACTTTGGCTGGTGTTAGCCAAATTGAATCCCGGCATCGAAAAGACCTCGGGGTTAAAATCATAGTAGGCATGCGAGGTCCCAAAGACGAGCACGCGCGCCTTGCTACCCACTTGATCGATCAGGCGACGTTTAAACGCATAGCTCGAAGGTGCCGCGCGAAGACGTAGCTCTACAAATCCCGCAGCGATCAGCAGTGGCAGAAGGAAAGCTGCGGCTTTAATAAAAAATAATTTATTATTTCTCATTAAAATTGAAAATAAATGAATGATTCATGTTTAAAAACTCCAAATATAAAAACCGCCAGGGTCATCGCGTAATATGCACCCCAGCGCAACGCGCGCGGCGAATTTTCGAGCCAAACTTCACCCTTGCCGATAAACCAAAAATACTCAGCCAGCGTAGTCAGCGCAATAAGCGAAAGACAAATGAGAGTTTCCGCTTGAAGCAAGACCGGAATCAGTCGGCCGTCGATAAGTGTCATCTCTGATAAAATCTCGCTGATTTGAGCAACGTCAGAGGCACGGAAAAATACCCAGGCCAAGGTTATCCAGAAAAAAGTGCCGATACATTTTAGAAACTTTGGAATCTGCACTGGGAAAACGATTTCCGCGCAATATATTAAGACCGCGATATAAAAGAAGTGGAGTAGTCCCCAGGCCAGAAATGTGAAGTTCGCTCCATGCCAGAGCCCGCTCAAGAGAAAAACGATAAATAAATTGTGCAAGGTCTTTCCTCGCGAACCCCGGCTTCCACCCAATGGGATAAAGATATAGTCCCTAAACCAGTTGGATAGTGAAATATGCCAGCGCCGCCAAAATTCTGCGACGGACGTGGAAAAGTACGGAAAATCAAAATTTTTCATCAGCTCAACACCCAAAATTCGCGCCGATCCACGCGCAATGTCGGAATATCCAGAGAAGTCGTAGTAAATTTGAAAGGCGAAGCAAATGTTCGCAATAATAAACGCGAGCCCGGTGGTCAACTGCCAGCTTCCGCCATAGGCGGCATCGACCAATACTCCCAGTCGATCGGCCAAAACCGCTTTTTTAAAAATCCCCCAAAGAATTAAGCGCAGGCCGGTGACCGCGGCGAGCGAGTTGAATCCCCGCATAGCGTGCAACTGAGGCAGCAGATTTTGCGGTCGTTCAATCGGTCCAGCCACCAACTGAGGAAAAAACAAAACGTAAAGCGCATAGATTCCCAAATGGCGCTCGGCCCTTTGTCGGCCATAGTAGACCTCGAGCGTGTAGCTCATGGCTTGAAAAGTATGAAACGACAGCCCGATGGGGAGCAGAAGCCCGAGTGCACCGGGGGAGTAGCTCCAGCCAAGAAATTCCCCAAGCTTGGCGGTATTCACCGCGAAAAAATCGAAATACTTAAAAACAAAAAGAACTGCACAATTCGTCATAAGACTGACACCAAGAAATATTTTCCGCTTTAAACCCTGCGCGGATTCAATAACCAAACCTGAGGCATAGTCGACGAGGATAATGAAAAATAAAATCAGCAAATAGCGAGGGATAAAGACAGCGTAAAAGTAGCAGCTAGCGAATAGCAAAACTGACCATCGCCATGGTCGTGGACAGAGATAGTTAAGCCCAGTGATTAGGGGTAGGAACAACAGATAGGACATCGAATTGAAAGACATAACGAAATTTTAGGCTGATCCGTCGTCAATGCGGTACTGAAATTGAGTGGACCGGCGAAAATATTTTAACCAATTGAAATGACCTAATTCGTACCAGGAGTATTCATCAGCGGATGATTCATATCGAGCTGGGTGGGGCGCGAGCCTAAGGTGCCGCCATCGGTTTTCTTAGTTAAAAGTCCCAAGTAGAGATTGCCGTCGCGAATTTGCAGCAAATTATACCCGACTTTTCGCGCCGGCAAACGAATGTCAGATGGTGGAATTTTTTCTCGTCCATGAGGTTTACCCGCCTCACCGTCGGTAATTACTCGGACTTCCAACGTGACAGGTGTGGCCGCTCGCGTGAGCAGAGTTGTTTTGATTGCATAGGTATTTGGTTTCTCAGCGATCGGCGTCAGGACATAGGTGTAGCTCTCAGTGACGACTTCTGCCAAGTCCTCACAAGTGCGGCCATCGCTCCCTTTGTAAACGTTGATCAGTTTATCCATCGAGTTGGTGGTTGGTTTAAACTCAATGGAATACTTAAGATTGCTATTGAATGCAGGCGAATATTCGCAGCCAGAGTACCAAGACCCCTCCATCGCTGCGGATATAGATTTTCGGGGGGCGGTCACGGAGTTTTCACTGGCGTCGGGAGACACGACTTCATAACGATATACGTCACCAACGAGTGATGGTATCTGCGCCGGTGCGACCTGGGAAAAGGCCAAACTCAACACAGTGAGAATCCGCATCATTCGGTTCAGGCTAGGAGCAGTGATTTTCCCTCCAGATCTTTCTGCAAGTTTACCATCGCATTCGATTACGGTGCAATCGCAAAGGCACGTATCACTGACCCTCCACCAACCGTATCGACTAGAGTCGCGGCACCGGTCGTGAGATTGATGGTGAATAACTTAGACGTCGTACTAGACGGGGGAGTTAGCACGGCATAGGCGTGATTGACGCTGAGTGAATCGGTAAAAATATCGAACGACGTATTCAGATCCGTGTTGAAGCCAAGCGAACCAACTGTATTGAGCGATCCATTATTGGGGGGACTCTGTGTCACCAAAATATCTAAACTGCGATCAATGCCATAGAGTGTAGTCGTCAGAGTTCCCGCAAAATTGTCGCTATATGCAGAAGCCACAATTGACGGAGTCGCCCCAACATGAAGATCACCGACCGCATAGTTGAGATTGGTGTCCGCGATCATCACTCCTGTGAGCGGATTCAATCGAGCGTTGAGTTGGTTGTCGGTCGTGACGCGAATGCGATCGACCACCGGGTTGATATCAAAGCCAAAGTAGGTCGCGCCGGTGTAAGCGACGGGCGTTCCAACAAGGGTTGCGGCACCGCTCGTTTTATCGATCGTGTATAGCTGCCCGGTGCTGCCAAGGCCATAGAGTTCGCCGGTGGCTGGGCGAAAATCGATGGCGAGCATGTCTTCTCCGGCGGCCATTCCACTGAGATTCATGGTTCGAGGAATCGTTGCAGATGTAGCGAGCGAAAAGCAGATGAGTTGGTTCGAGACGTTGACAGCAAAGGCGACATTGGAGGTCGGACAGGGGAGCGCTGCCGCGGTTGCGGAGCCTGAGGCAGGGGAGTCGCTGCTGCTGCAGCCCGTATTAAATAGGACGAAGAGTGCAGGTAAAATAAATTTGTTTAATCCGGTGAATGCATCCGCTGTCGTCATATTAAAGTTCCCCTTTTTAGATTGAAGTAAAGTCCGCGGCGCTGAATGCGCTTGGCATTTGGTAATTGCAATTGGGGAACCGGATTTGCGCTCGAGCTTTTAAGGACTTAGCGAACGTCGAGGCGTCGAATTCTAGTCGGTTGGGCGTCATGCTTGACGCATCAGAGTGATAACTCAGTGGGTTTGTATCAATTTGAGATCGGATGGGAGACGGCTCCGTAGAACGGAGCCGCGCCAATTCATTCTATGTTAAGAAACTATCGACGCAAACGAATGCGTTCACAAGTCTCCAGCGGATCTGGAATGCATCTGCGGGACGAGGCTCTGCAAGCTCTCCAAGCCTCGTCACTTGCATCTTGACGACTCATGCCTACGCCGGTGAACTGATATCCGCGACGATTTGTTGCAGTACAAGAAAAACCACGATTGTGGCGTCGATATCCTGGGTATCCATATCCCGGGTCGCCGTATCCGTTGTCATAGCCGTCGTTGGGGTAGGGGTCGCCGCCGTATCCGTTGTCATAGCCGTCGTTGGGGTAGGGATCTCCACCACCGTAGTACGGGTCGCCATAACCTGGCTGTGGGTAGAGGTTCAAATTCACGCGGATCTTAACCTTTGCCTGAGCCGGGACGGCGTAGGCGAATGAAAGTCCGAGTGCAAGGGCCAGGGCGAGAGCCAGATTTCTTCCTAAAGACATGTATATCCTCCTCAGAATATAAAAGGGCCAACAGGGCTGCGATTCAGTGCAGGGCAGGTCATTGAAAGAAATGGGCCAGCTCAGACGGACGCTAGGCGGTGGTGGGAGCACAATATAAATAGAGGACGATCAAATTTTGGGCATAGATGAAAAAGGTTCAAAGCATCGTAAATTCGAGGCCATAGGTTTGCGTTAAGCCTCGACTAAACAAAAGTATATTTAGTTAATAAACAAAAGTATTTTATATGCCGATAGAGGGTGCACATGAAAAAAGCACCAGTTCCCGAAAATGAAGCGGATCGTTTAGCGACACTGCGCAGTTACTGTGTGCTGGACACGGCGCCCGACCCTCTCTACGATGATCTCACTGAGTTGGCGGCGTCAGTTTGCGAAACTCCGATTGCCTTGATCAGTCTGATCGACTCGGATCGTCAGTGGTTTAAGTCCAGGCATGGACTCGATGCCCAGCAAACGGATCGCGACATCTCTTTTTGCGGCCACGCCATACTTCAGCAAGATATCTTTATTGTAGAAGATGCCGCTCACGACATTCGTTTTTCAGACAACCCCTTGGTTGCCGGTGCGACCAGAGTTCGCTTTTATGCCGGTGTCCCGTTGATGAGTCCGAGTGGTCAAGCACTCGGAACACTTTGTGTGATTGACCATGTCGCCAGGAAGTTGACTTCGGTGCAGATCGATCTGTTGAAAAATTTGTCGCGCCAAGTGACCGCGCAGCTTGAGGCAAGACGAATGGTTGCGCAAATGCTCGCGAAGAATGACGAATTGAAATTGGCGGAAGCCAGATTGATTCAAGCCTCAAAAATGGCTTCGCTTGGTGAAATGGCGGGTGGAGTGGCCCATGAAATTAACAATCCGCTAACGATCATTGTGACAAGAGTCGAAGATCTTATCTTTAGATACAGTGAAAACTCGGAGACACGAGAGAATATTTTGAGCGATCTTGAGAAAATCCAAATTACGGTAGGGCGAATTACCAGTATCGTGAAGGGCCTGCGCGCATTTTCCCGCAACAGTGAGAAAGACCCTTTTTGTAAGGTCAAAGTGGATTTGGTGATTGCGGATACGGTTGCGCTTTGCGCTGAACGATTTACCACGACCGGAGTGGGATTGACTGTGACCGCTCCCCAAGATGTCGAGATCGAGTGCCGTGGCTCGCAGATCTCTCAGGTTTTGGTTAATTTACTAAACAACTCCTATGACGCGATTAAAAATTTGGAGAATAAGTGGATTCGGCTCGAGTGCTTTAGCGACGGACAAGGTTCAGTCCTGATTTCGGTCAGTGACTCGGGCGGTGGAGTTCCGGCTGAGATACGCGATAAAATCATGCAGCCGTTTTTTACGACTAAAGAAGCGGGCAAGGGAACTGGATTGGGGTTAAGCGTTTCGCGCAGTATGGTGGCGGATCACGGCGGCCATTTTTGGTTGGACACGCATGCGTCTTACACTCGATTTGTCGTGAAATTGCCGATCCTGCAAAACCCGCGAATAAAAATCGCGGTTTAAAAACGTTCCTTGAAATCAGTGGGTCAGTTCAGCTTCACATGCAGTTGAGGAATGCAGACTGCTTCCAGTGAAAGCGCCTTCGGATTCGCTGGCGGCAACAAACTCTAGAATCCACTCGACTGTATCGACGGCTTTGAAGTCGTTGTTTGGCTCGCGGAATTCAAGAATGGGATACGGCTTGAACCAGTCGGTGGCGAATAAGTACCTGCTGAGCCATTCGTCCGGGAACAGAAACATCATAAGCGACGAATAGCGGACAAAATTCCATTTTATGACTGGTAACAGAATTTCAAAATTCTTTTCTTTCACTCGTGCAGAGAGTTGCGCAGACGCTTCTTGATCGGTGTACTGCCAAGCCTTTGGGTCGCCGAGCTGCTCAAGGCAAGAGCGGTACATTGAATCCATATAGAGCTGATGACGAGTGGGGTGGTAGTCGGCAGAAAAGAGTCGCTTAAGGAAACCAGGCGTGGGGCGGCCAACGTAGGCTTTGCGAATGTCAGGAACCTGAAGGCGTTGCTCGATCTCTCTGTGATTTTCTTCTTGCAGGTAATTGCGTAAAATTTTGAGAACTTTCTCGGTGTCGATTTTATCAATTTGGCCCGTGCCCATCTCGACATTCACTTGCAACGAAACCGCCTGCTCTGCAGTGGTTCCACTCGCGCCATTGAGCTTCAGTCGATCGAGCGCCCGCTGTAGTACATAAACTTGTGGCCAAGTCAGCGGGCTGGTGACGACCTCAATCACTTTTGGGGGGCAGACGATATCACTAAGCTCCTCATCGGTACGGCAGTTGTCCTCGAGTTTAATGCGCAGTAGGGGAATGCGAGCCTTCTTGATGACTAAATCGGTTTTGATGTAAACGCGCGGCAGACCCTGGTAATCTTTGTAGTTGTAGGGGATTTTTTCCTCTTCAATTTGGCCGCCCAAGGTCTCTTGCAGGATGGCGGCGACTCGGCCTTGAGTTAGACCGGTGAGTTCAATTTCGACTCCGACGCGCTTGCTGAAATTGGCGGCTTGACGGAAGCGGGGGAGCTCTTTAAATAGGCCATCGGCGCTTGCAGACGCCGCGTAAACGGCTGCGCATCCGATAAGTAAAAGCGACCTAAATGACTGAATATGAGACCCCCGAAATTGAGTGCCTTGGGAATACATTGCCGGCTGGAGGCGCGCAAGGGGGTTTGTAAAAGGTTCTTGTTCGTTAGGTCGCCGTACTCGGTATTTTGTAACGTTTTGGGAATTTGTCGAATAGTGGATGTTCTTGGTGCAGCTGGTAAGTTTTTTTGCACCCCGCAGAGGCCTCGAAATCCAGAAAATCCGTCGATCGATTCGACGTTCCATTTTGGACAGACTTTGGCGTGAAACTGGGCTCCGGCAGCGCTAAAAAATTAGACAGTTTTCTTGAAAATCTGAGAGTCGCTAAACTTTCGACAGTTTGGCCCCTCCTCGATCTTAGTCCAGGTCTTCCGATATATTAGGGGTAAGCGAACTCTAAAAGGATTGATGAGGCTATGAGACATACAATTCAGAACCTGCTTATTTTAAGCACAGTCGCCATGATGGTTACAGCGTGTTCTTCAGGTGATAGCAGCACCAGCTATAGTGTTCTGGCGTCCGGGCAGACCTTTAAACAGGCCACCGTCAATAGTAAGGTGGATTTGCTTTGGGTGGTCGATAACTCCGGGTCGATGCAGCCTTTACAGCAAAACATGACCAACAATTTCAACAGCTTTATTAGCCAATTCGTCACTAAGGGTTACGACTTTCATCTCGCCGTAACCGGCACCGATGCGTACAAAGCGGATTCTATGTTTCAAAACAATTCCAGCTTG
The DNA here is from genome assembly GCA_043757545.1 of Pseudobdellovibrionaceae bacterium. Lineage (GTDB taxonomy): Bacteria > Bdellovibrionota > Bdellovibrionia > Bdellovibrionales > UBA1609 > JALHOQ01. Next base: position 77,200 of record JAYVPG010000069.1, on the reverse strand, counting down.
TCACGTTTCCGTGATGGCTCAGCCACGCACTCTGGAATTTTCCAAGTGATTCCCAGTACCGCTAATTTGATCAATACATTTGTGACCAATGCGTCTTTGGGCATGACCAGCAGTGGGGACGAGCGCGCTTTCTCAAGCTTTCGTTCGGCGCTCGAAAGTACGGTTCCGGAGAACGCAGGTTTTCTGCGCAGTGATTCCTTCTTTGCCATAATTATATTGTCAGATGAGGATGACTTCAGCAATCCCACGCGTGCTGAGAATACCTATCCTGGCGGCGATCACAACTATGCGCAAGCGGGATTGGAATCGGTTGATAGCTTCCGTCAATATTTGGATACGAAAACAAATACGACAGGCGCCTTCCGTCGCTACAGTGTTTCGGCAATCACCGTTATGGATCAGGCTTGCCAAAATCTGCATGTGCAACAAGCGGGCTCTTCTACTATCGGTGTGCGCTACATGGATTTGGTACAAAAAACAGATGGTGTGATTGGCAGCGTATGCGACGCCAGTTATGCGACTTCGCTGACGGCGATTCAACAGCATATTATCGAGCGAACCTCGGAGTTCTTCCTTACCGGCAATCCGATTCCCGAATCGATTCGTGTGTCGGTGGCAGGCGTCGCAGTTCCCGCTGACCCGACAAACGGCTGGAGCTACAATCCGGCTGCGAACTCGATTTTTTTCCATGGGACTTCTGTTCCTTCATCAGGCGCCAACGTGGGCGTGACCTTTGACCCAGTAAAAGTAACCTTCTAAAAGTGGCGTGGGTCTCAGATTGAGAACTCACTGGCTTAAATTTATTGAAGACTCTTGAAAGAACCCGGCAAAGATCCGAAATATAAGTATGAGCTCATTGAATCGCTACAAAAAAGCCGGTGGATTTGTTCAATTGCTTTCGCTGATTGAGACCTTTGGTCCACAGAAGAAAGAGAAATTCTTGGAGATGATCGGCGTTGAAAGTCTGGTGTGGGGCAACGCTCTGCGCGAGAAAATGCTGACTCTCGAGCGTATCTTCAGCTGGCCCGATCAAGTGGTGATTGAAGTGCTTAAAAGTCTTCCCCTGAAAAATATGGCAGTTGTTATGGAAGGCTTAAAGGACGACCAAAAGGCGCGCATGATGGTCTTCTTTTCGGCGTCAGAGAAACGCAAGATGGAAGACACCTTAGTCGACAAGCCAAAGCCCGAAGAAATCAACGCCAACATCATTAAAGTTGTGGAACTAACCCGCAAAATGATGATGAAGGGTGATTTGCGTTGCGAGAAGTTTGACGGTGGCCTTTTGATTCCTGAGGAATTTGAATCCAAGCTCGAGCACATGGGTGCCTCTGCAATCGCCGCAAAGATTATTGAAGTTAGCGAACGGCCGGCGGCTGCGGAAAGCGACGCTTCTCACTCCCACGCTCATACGGCACCGCACGCGGCTGGGGTCAGCACCGCGGAAGTGGGTCAGCTGCAACGCTCTTTGACGGTGATGGCTAAGGAAAATAAAACTTTGAAAGATGAAGTCAAAGTTTTACGCGAGAAGCTCGATCAAATCCGCCGCATTGCTTAAGTCTGCAGCGGCGGAATCTGAATCTAATTCTTTTTAACTGATATGGGAACTGAGTCTTTGCTCGTCTCGTCGACGACGGGCGTATAATTCACGTGAATTTTCGCTCCCGGATAGCTCTTCCAGTCGACTTTTTTCGCATAGACGATGACCGTGACGTCTTGTGCATTGTAGTCCCACTGCTCATGTTCTTTTAGCGCAAGCTTGGTAGGAGATCCACCTGGAATTTCTAAGAAGAGGTTGAGCTTCTTATCGGGATTGCTCGTCACTTGCGGGCGATGGGGAAGTTCGATGACCACGTCATGCAAGATATCTTGGCGAACCTGTGCGCCGTATTTGGCAAGGGCATCGCCGTAGTTATCGTCACAGATCGATAGGATTTGGCTCTCCGCGGGAAGTGAGCCGTCTTCAGTTAAACGGGCAAGGTTGGCCAAATTGTTGTCCACGGCGCCTATCACTTGACCATGTTTTGCCTTCCAAACTGGATCGGGTTTGCACTTTGAGTTTTGGCTCATGTCAACGATCGTTCCGGGCTTCATAGCTACAGAGAAGATGCGATAGCGTTTGCGACCTTCGTTGTCTACGCCGACTGCCTTCGCAATTCGAGCGTTTACTTCCTCGGGAGTCAATCCCGAGGCATCGTTCGCGTCGCTTAAGAGAATGGCAACAAAGAGTGCGCCCTCGCGGCGAAAACCTTTGTTGGTTTCGGCGATGGGACCGAGTCCCTCGACAGCGTTGACCAGAGGAGTAAATAGCTCCTCGTTCTCAGGACCGTAAGGGCAAATGTTAGTGTCCTTGAGTACAAAGGACGTTCCAACCCGTTTAAAATCATCGGCGTTGGACTTATTTGGAATCAGCTCTTTGATTAGAGTTTTGTTAATCAAGGGATCCAGTGTGTTGTTTAAGATCGCGGCGTAGTCGTCATCTTTAGTAACAAAACGACGCCCATTCAATTTTCCGCTGGTATCCAGCATGGGTTGTAAAGTTCCCGCGATATCCCAATTGTGGGTCGTAGGGGCCCAACCTTCCGGTCGGCGAGTTAAATTGAGTGAGCCGCAAGTTTGCGGAACTCCGCCCGCGATCCCGTAGCGAAGGCGATCGTAGACATTGGTGAATCCGATGTGGAAGTCGATGCCGGCCGTTTTCGCAAATTGATCGACGAACATATGCAAATTGTCTTTTAAGTTTTGTTGATGCTTTAACATCGAAGCCGAATCGTCGATCACGAATAAAATATCGACGCGCGGATCGTAAGCAACGGTCAAACCTTCCTTGGCCTGATCGTCTAAAGGATGCTCTTTTGGCAGTATATTGATCGGCTGCTTCGGTGGTCCTGTCAAAGGTGGATTTTCCGAGCGGCAGGCCGATAGCATAGTCAACGCGCACAGAGCGACAACCACTGTATTGAACGACTTTTGATTGATCATAAACTAGCCCCCTTCAATGTTGGGCAATCTTTGACTCGAGCTTGATAATTATCGAGCTCATCCATCCACACTTCGTTGGTGTAAGGAAAAACTAAAACATCGCCACTATCATCTTTTTGCGCTAGCTTGCTACGCTGACCTTTTAGGTTTTCGTCCATGCTCAAGCGTTGAATGACTTCACCCTCAATGATATGCATTTTGTTAAGAATCATACGGTATTCTCTTAGGTCCGTTTGCGCTAAAACGCGTGCGCGTTGAAAAGCTTGCTGGTGAAAACGATCCGCTTTGCTGCGATTCAGGGCGATGGACTTTTCAAGATCTGGGTTTCCGCCCAGTGTTTCTGTATTCTCAAGTAGTTTTGAGGCTCGTGAAATCTCTGCGAGTAAAGCGCGACGGGACTCCATGGCACGAACAAATGCAGTGTCGCGAACCAATCCGCGGGGAAGGGACTCGACAAGCGCTCCAGCAGATTCTTGGCTGACTCCATTTTGCTCAAAGCTTGCAAAGACTTGATCGATCGCGTGATTTGTACCTTTTTGTGCGAGCTCTTGAGTATCAGCTAAGCGAGTGCGATGGCGAAGTTTAAAAGTTTCGCTGTTTTTAAATAGACGTGCGTAGTCGCAAACTCGGTAAGCCATTAAATTGGCCAAAAAGAAAGTCTCGGGTCCGGCAAGTGGGGCAAGAACCGGAGACATCGCTGTGGTCACAACACCCATGGCTTTGTCGTAGTCTTGCTGACGAAGATGGGCCCATGCACGTTCTTCGACGGCATCGATCCATAGACTGGAGCCTTTTGGAATCTGCGCGTAAATGTTCAAAGCGGCGTCGACTTCACCCTTTTGGTAAAGAACGCGAGCTTGATTGATGATGATTTGGTCTGCAGCAATCACGTTCTGCCCAGATTCACGCATCAGTTTGATCGCCTTTAAGCTTGAATCCGTGTCGCCAAATTGCGGAGCTTGAGTGGCGATCTGCCACAAAATGCGAGCTTTGGCGTTCGGATTATCTTTTGGAGTCGCGTTGGCACGTGCAAACGCACGAACGATATCGGCTTTGCTCTTTAGTTTCACGCTAGTGACTTCGTTATTTACGATCTTCGTCCATCCGCCGCTAGTTGCGATGAAGCCTTTTTGGATCAACGCTGAGTTCTTTAACTCGGTCGTCCACATTTTAACTAATTGAGAATCCATTTTTGCAGGATCCGTGCGACCGATCAGGGTCTCAAGTGCTGTGAAAGGCATTCCGTTTTGCAAAAGCAAATAGGACCAAGTCGCGACACCGCTATGCGATTGTCCAAATGCAGTCGCGCGATGTGCATTGCCCCACGCCATCATCGCGTGTGAATAGTCGCCGCTTTCCATCAGCGTGCGAAATTCCTTCTCCGTGCCTGTGTTAGCAGGTAGGAAAGCAAAATTTCCGGCCACCGCGTGCAGTGAAATCGTCATGAGAATCAACAGTGAAAGTTTGCGCAACATAAGTCTTACCCCTTAAAGGAGAACGGATACCGTCATCATCAAAATCGTTTGGTTGATATTGCGGTCTACATAAGAAGTTCCGTCCCACGGCTTTTCTTTGTAACCCTGCCAACGCGCCTCAAGGCGAGTCGCAAAATGCTGAGTCATCCACATTCCAATTCCGCCACCCGCGGTGTAGAGAGGAGCCGCTCCAGAGGCCAAGCGAATCTGTCCTGCTCCACCCAAAAGATAAACGTCAAATTGCGAAACGGCTGTGTCGAGCAAACTCATTTTTCCGTAGATGGGATACCAATTACCAACTACGAGCCAAGAATCTTTCGCGTAGTCGATTCCGGGAATGCGATAGTTATTGTTTCCGTTGTTTTGTTGCGTGGCCGCGGCATCAGTAACACTCTTGCCTTCGGCGTTGAGCGAGTTACTGATGTTATAATAACGTGCGCCGATGGAATAGTGGGGCGTGATATGGAAATCGAGTTGGCCGCCGAGCAAATTGCTATTTACATACGGGTCGCCGCCATTGGCCATTCCGTAGTTTACACCGAGTTCCAGGCGCATGGTGCGACTGACTTCGCGATTTTGCACAACGCGAACGCGGTTGTGCGGATCGATTGCTTTTGCCTTGCTCATCAAATCTTTGTTGGCACCTAGTGCGTCCATCTCTTGAGTCAGGTCCGCCGCCCAAGTACTCATCGTGAAGAGCGCGATAAGAATTAAACTTAAGTGTTTCATGGAGTCGTCCCCTGCGCAGTGTCTTGAGCTGCCGCATCTTTGGATTTATTGATAAAAAGATTCAAAACAACAGAAGTTCCTGTGCCACATTTTTCGCCGAGATCGTTGGCGTACTGTAAGGTCACAGCTTTAAACGTGTAGTCGTCGTTCTTTAAGATAACCGGTGTCCAGCTCAAGGTGTACGTCGCGGTGTTACCGACGGTTTTGATCAGTTTCAATTGAGGACCTTGATCAAAGCCTTTTGCGCGAACTGCAAACTTACCGGGGAGCATGCTGCGAACCGAAATATTGTATGTGGCTTGCACACCTTCCGTGAAAACTAAAAGAGTGTTGCCCATTGCCTTTTCAACTTTAACTTGCATCGGTTGCGCGCAATATTCTTGTGAATTGTCGGGAACGGGACCAGGCGGGATCTCTTTGTGAGTTCCGTCGCCATAGGGTTGCGTGTTTTCCTTTTTATAAAGGTTTGGATAGTCTGCAACCGGGTCGCTTTGTCGTTTTGTGGGATCTTGTCCCTGACAACCCATAATCACTAGGGCGAATGCCGCAGCGAAAATATAAACTGAAGGCTTCATGACTTGCTCCTTATCCATGGTTCAATCTCTTTAAAACAAAGGGAAATGAAACTTTAACGTTTACGCCACCAACCGGTTTTGGGAATTTCCAGCTGCGCAAGTGGTTGACGATGCAACCTTCGACTTGTGCGCTCTTCAATGAAGAGGACTCGACGGCTGCGGTGCTCACATTACCCGCGCCATTGATGACCCAGCGAATGCCAACGCGTCCACTTAAGCCCGGCTGAACTTGCAATCCCTTTTCGTAGCAATAAATCACTTCACCTTGATGACGCGCGATCACTGCCGCGATTTGATCGCGATCGAGTCCGCCTTCAACTAACGCTTCTTCTTGAACGGGTTCGAAATACGATGCTGCTGTTCCACCCATGTTCATTGATCCGTAACCGGGGCGACCGCCGCCCGCTTTACCGCGAGTGCCGTAGCCTCCGCCGCCTTCGATTTGCGCGCCTTGGCCCATAGTCGCTGCCACAAGTCCTTTTCCAGGAATTGCGCGCTCCATGCCGCCGACGCCGCCGGCGCCAGCACCATTCCAGCTCGTGCCACGTGAATCGTTCTTCGCATTCATATTAAAACCAGAGGAATTTCGTGATCCGTTTTTCATTCCACCTAGAACGCCAAGCGCACCCACGTTTTCAACTTGAACTTTGGTTCTAAGCGGAGCGTTCTCTTTACGCGGGCTCTTCACTTTCGCGGTCAGCGTCTTAACGACTTCTTTGACATGGCTTTCGACTTTTTTCTTCGCGATTTTTTTAACCGGATCGATTTTGTGTTCGGCAGCTTTAACTGTGACCTCTTCTTTTTTCTGTACGAATTCTTGCGGGATCACTGTAACGACGGCTTCTTCTCTTTTAGGATAAAGTAAGGGTTCGATCAGAAGACCAATGATAAAGATAAGAACGATGGCGCCGATCTGAGTGTAGGCCGTGTACTTATAGATAGCGTTCTCTTGCTCCTGGGAGTCGTCGGCAATGTTGACGCTCTTCGTGATTTTTTCAACCGTACCGAGGTAGCGGAGGTTTGCACCATTGTTAAAGCTAACAGCATGTTTCTTAACGGCTGACGCTGAGGTTTTTTTAAGTAAGTCATAGGAAATTTCCTGATCTTCGAGTTCATTTAAGGTAGTGACCACTTCGACGCGACGAGTGTCATGACGATAGACAAGAAAAAGAGTGTCGGAACCGAACGAAAATGTTCGTACCACTTCGCCTTTACGATTTTCTAGAACGAATTTCCCCAAACCCATATTCATACCCTCACTCTTGCTCGGCTGCTGTTGCCAGGCGGTCTTTAAAGTGCTTGCGAACCCCAAGTAAATCGCTCAACCCTTTTTCATTTTCTACTTTTGCCAAGGCTTCATCAGGAGTCTGATATTGACCGTGCAGAGCGAGGTCACCGAACTTGACGTCGGTCGAAAGCTCTGCTGATTCCTTCCTTGGCGCTACTTTCTTTGCAACCTTATGCGCTTGAGCCTTCTTGCTCTTCGCTTTTGTGGTCGCAGCTAGTGCAACTTGGGAAGAACTTGCAACTACCAATCCAAACGTTAGAAACAATAGAATCGCTCTCATAAAGACTTTCCTTTTTTCAATTGCGAGATTCGTTCATCCAGATAAACAACCATCGCCGGGCGTCCGCCGTGGCTCTCAAGTTCGCGTAAGCGTTCGGCTTTCGAAATGTCAAACGGGTGACTTTGCAGCTCTTGGCGCGCCAGTAAAATGTCCTTTTGTGACGGACGACGATAGGGAGTGTTGAGTAAGCCGTCGAGCCGATTTTTGGCACCTGAAGGCGCATTTACAGCAAGCGGGATGATTTCATCGCGATACAAACGTTGCAGTTCAGGAGTCGCAGTCATGTAGGCAGCCTGCAGATTTTGTACGGAATTGGATTCGCTCCAGCTATCGCTGACTTCACGTTCGATCTTCTCAGCACGAGTTAGGTACGGGAGACTTTGATTTTTCAACAGCTGCTGATACTTCTGCTTTTCAATGGCGCTGAGGCGACTGGGAACGGGGAGAGATTGAATATCGTGATACAGACGACGGTTCTCACGGGCCAGGCTAGTGAGTGCCAAGGTCTGCAGAGTCCAGTCGTGACGTTTGAATGCGCTCTGTGCGTACTTCTCGCTTTGATTTAAAAGCTTCATGCGCTCTTTCAGAGTCTTTTGCATCGCATGGTCACTGAATCCATAAATCCTGTGAGCGCGAATTTTGCGATCAAATGCCGAGAACTCTTTCAAGTCCAAGTGGCGTTGCAAGGTCTGTCCAGCAGCATACCGACTGATGTTCGTCGTTTTCAACATATGCTCCGCTTTTTTATAGTCTTGATGGGCGGCAAAGACCTCGAGAGTCAATCCGGCCAAGAGATCCGGAGTTTGTCTTAGGTGCGGAAGCTGCTTATCGAGCTCTTTCCATTGCGCCGACGAATTTTTAATCATCGTTACGCGTACAAGATTCGCCGAGCGAGTGTTGCCGGCAAGTTTTAAATAGTTTTCGTTGTGCACGCGAGGATTTTGTCCTGAGAGCTCCAGCAATAGTGCAAGACGCAGTTCACGATCGGCCTTTGAGAGCTCTGCCAGTTTCATTTGTTTGCTCAGGCGATAGGCGAGGGCAAAGTTCAACTCAAGTTGGGCGGCCCATACTTGCTGAGTCATGGTCCACTCTTTGTCTTCAGCGGAAAGTTTCTTAATCCCCAGTAGACTTGCAGAAGAGTCTTTAACTGCGCCAACGTCCAAGGCTTTTTCTGCGATCACGATCTTGTTTTTATAGAATTTGATTCTTTCAACGTCATCGGCGCCGTCCATATTGACAGCGTTCAGGGCCACAAGGCTTGCGTGGTAGTCGGTACGATCGGCATTCCCAGCTTTTGCCAGATCCGCAGCCACAATATTCATTGTGGCTTTACGTGAAATCTTTAAATATTCAGTTTTTCGTTCAGGGAAGAAGCGTGCATACTCGAGACTACGCACTTGCAAGTTTTTATCATCTTTCAGTGCGACCAAACTATCAAGTGAGAGATCTGCAGACTTAATGCTTAGATCTCTATGTTCCTTAGAGGGCATCGATGCAAGATAGTGAAATTCCGAGAACGACTCTTGGAAACGATTGCTACTATAGTAAAGGTGCGCGCGTTGATAGCGAATCTCAAAAGATTTGCCGCCGTTCGGATTGAGCTGCAAATAGAAGTTATAAGCGGCTTCCTGCGCCTTCGTGTCTTTAGAAGTCTCTGCCATTTCGATTTCAGCTAACAATGAACCCTCAAAGATATTTTGCATGGTCTTGTTGGAGGGATTCTTTTGCAGCTCTTGATAGGACTGAGTGGCGGCTTGGTGAAAGAGGGCGATGGCCTGTTTGGTATTCTTGCGGTCACGCGCGACGATTCCACCCCAATGCAACATTTCCGTGTCGGTCGGGAAAACGCGAGTGTAGCTGATATAGATGCGCAGCAGATTTTCAGTCGGATTGATTTTCTGCGACTTGTTCCATGCGGTCACAAATTTGCGCAAACGAGCTTTCAGATCATCGCAGAGGGTAGCGTCTTTGCAGCCGAGCTTCGTCCATAAATCCAAAGCCTTCTCATAGGCATTGGCGGCGAGTTCCTGTCGATTCATGTCATAATAAATTTGCGCCACACGAGTTTGGACTTCTAATTTCTCGCCCGGCTGCACGTCGCCTTCGTCGACATAGGCCGCCCATACGATGAGCGAGCTGGCTTTTTTGCCCTGACGATCGGTTTCAGTCGCCAACATATGCAGGTTTTCTTTGCGATTCGCTTGCGGGCTCAGTTGTTTGAGCAGGTCGATTTCTTTTGGGCCGACGTTCGAGCGGGCCAAGAAAATCGCCAGGTCATGGGAAATATCAGTCACGAAGCCAGCGTCCACAGTTTTGCCGTCGGTGGTCTGTGTAGCAAGAAGCTCAGGAGTCTTTAACAAGTGGACTAGAGTTTTCGTGGCTTTTTCATTTTGCCCCAAATTCAACTGGCACCAAGCAATGCGGAATTCCACTAAAGCGCGATTCTTAACGTTCTCTTTGCGTGCGGATTCAAAGTCTTTCAATGCACCTTTGAAATCACCATTGCGAAACTTCTGCTCTGCGACGCTCGCAAAGGCAATCGCTCGGACGTCTGAGGGGTAGCTATTCTTTTTGGCTTTAAGAATAGAGATATATAATTCATTCGATTTTTTAGTTTCGTCGTTTAACGCATACAAGTGTGCAATTTGAAGGCTCAGACGACCACGGTCTTCTTTTTCCGCTTTCGGCATAGCCTCTTGGTAGCTGGCAATTGCCTTTTTGCGATCGTTGAGGGCGCCTTTGCAGTCCTTGCAGTTACTCTCGGCTTCATTCATTGCTTTTAAACGTGCGCGATCGGCATAGAGATCGGCTAGGCGAAGTAAAATTCCCGTGCGTTCGGGAAAGCTTTTCTCCATGCCATCCAAGCCATACTCAAGGCGTTGAATAACCATGTCATGCGTCGTCTCATCCATTTTCACGGCAGACGCAGCTTGCGACAATATAAGAAAAGTAAATATTGCAGAACGGAAAACGTTCATCATACACCCCACGAAAAGGTGTTTACAGGCAATGTACGTGCCGGGCTCAGCAGCCCGTTGCTTGTCTTAGGGCTCGACAAAGTGACAAATTATGTCACTCGGCTAGGGATTACAGCCCATATAAGGCCCCGATGAGACTCGGTCGATGCGGATCAATTTGAATAGAGAATCGCGAAATTCCGGATCGGATCGGACCGAGCCTACGACACAGTAGCAGCGTAAATTCAGCATTTGCGCAACGGTTTCAGATTTCGGATTGCTAATCGTAAAAGTGACAGTTCGCTGTGGGATCGAGAGTGTGTCGATCAGTGAGTAAACAATGGTGTCGCCAAAATCCTCAGCTTGGTAAAGGCCACACTCCTCAGTGCTCAAGATGGGAGGAACCGCCCGCGCGGAAAGCGAGAAAAGCATCGCCAATAGAATCAATGATATTAAACTGCGCATAAATCCCCCTCCTCCCGAGCCACGATTGGTCCCACGCCCGTAAACTTTCGGTCAAGGCCTTTGCAGAGCTATGGAAAACCTACTTATTTTTTTGGTGTTGAGCGATCAGAGATTGAATGGCTTCCCGGGTTCGCTGCGCAAGAGTATCGGCAGTGTCATCCTTTTTAGGCTTCAGAGGCGGTCCCAGCCAGGTAGTCAGTGCGACGGGAAAGGGGAGCGGGCCAAGGCCCACAATCGGGACGAGAGGGAGCCGCGTTTTATTGTATAGGTTTTGAAAAAACGGGTGGCCGGCAAGTGGAGCTTTATAGAGTCCCTCTACATTTTCAGTAAATCCGGGAATGATGGGAACTCCCGCTTCAAGAGCGATTTTTGCGAAGCCTTTGCGCTCGCCCCACAACAATTTGTAGTTGTTGTCAGCGCCCGAAATGGCCTCACGCACACCGCCCGGCGAGACGCCCACTAAGACGCCCTTTTTAAGAAGTTTCAGCGCGAGCTTTGGATCGGCTTCGACAACGCCGACCGATTTCGCGAGCCACGAAAGTCCGGGGGTGTTCATCACCCAACGATCGGCCAAGGCACAAGGTTCGCGCCCGGTCTCAAGATAAATCTTTAGTCCAAGATACCAAAAGTCCAATGGCACTAGGCCGTGATAAAGAACCAAAAGTGCCCCGCCCTCTTTGGGAATATTCTCGAGTCCCTGCACTTTATAGCTGTTGTAGAGCTCGCCAAACCCAGTGATGACTTTGGCCAGAAATGGCATGAGTTTTCGATTTGGCGCAAATTCGGACATCCGATTACGCTTGCGCCTTTTTCATAGGAGTACAAGAAATTTTTAAACCGCTAAGAATATTTTGCGCCAATGAAACTGAGTCGGCGTAGTAAACAAATTCAACATCTTGATTGCGAATGGCGTCAAAAACCGCGTCTTTGCTGCGCTCACAACTGAGCTTGGTTTTCCAAGAATTAATTTGTCGTGGATGGTGTAGGTCTGAGTTCGCGATCATCGGTAGTCCGCTGTGCAGAACCTGATCAAAAAGTTTTGCTCCCGAGGCCACTTCCCAGGCGTCGAAATAGTGTTTGAGTTCCTCGCGTCTGGACCACAGAAAATACGTCTGTGCCTCAAAGGCTCCGGTGTTCACCGGATGGGCTGCGATCGAAAGCGCGCCGTGGCTGCGCACTTGTTTCAGTAGTATTTCGATATCCTGATCGGCGCTCAAATACTGATTGCAACCCACAACAACGATATGGGCGGAGCGATGATTGACGATGGCGTTTTTGGTGAGTTCATAGCCGGGAATTACGAGCATGCGATATTTCTTCCACGCTCGCTCGGCTTGTTCGGCGATCGTTTCTAGGTATTTATCGAAATTGCGGCGAGTGAGTGTGCGCTCGAAAAAGTGTGCGGTTCTGCCGAGGAATGTGTGTTCCTCGCAAAGGTGATCGGTGATCGCAATGGCCCCAAAGCCGCGTGAGCCGTAAAAGTCCACCAGCTGGGGGATGCTCATTCGCCCGTCGCTAAAGGTGGAATGAATATGAAAATCGCACAACATCATATGGCTTCAGTTTAGCAAAGCCACCTAACGAATTGGGTCAGTGTCCTGTCAAGCTACTGTCGGATTCCGGTCAGTGATAATGATTGGGTTCGGCCAGAATAAACATCGGGATCTGGACCTCGATCTTGTCGCCCTTGCCGTCCAGCATGGAAAACGTGCCCTGCATCGAGCCAGTCGGGGTAGCGAGAGGGCAAAAACTCTCGTATTCAAAACTTTCGCCGGGTCCAAGCGTCGGTTGCATGCCGACCACTCCCGGACCTGCGACTTCCTCGACCTGACCGAAACCATCGGTGATAATCCAGTGTCGACTGACCAGTTGAATCTTCGATTTCCCTTTATTCGAAATGCGCACGCGATAGGAAAAAAAATAATAGGATTGAAGCGGATCGGACTGCTCTTGAACATAGGAGGGTTCAACTTCAATCGAGATATTGCTAGTGGTTGCTTCGAACATGGTGGGTCAAAGTGCGTGAGTAAAGAGCTTGTGTCAAGGGGCTAGACTGGATAGCATTTAATGTACATTTCCCTATCGGAGGAACTATGAATTTGCAGCTATCGCGCGCTGTTTGGGTGATTCTGTTGGCTCTGAGCTTTATTTTCACGGCCTGCTCGCGCAAACCAAAATCCCAAAAGGATCAAGTCAGCTATGCCATTGGCGCTCAATTTGGAAAGAGCTTAAGAGCGCAAAATCTGGATCTTGTTGACAAGCATGTTGCCCACGGGATTGAAGACGGCCTGAAAGCCGATGGCAAACTTGAGTTGACCGATGAAGAGATGCAAAACGCAATGCTCAAGCTCAATGAAGACCGGCAAAAAGAAATGCATGTCTTGGCCGAGAAGAACAAAATCGAAGCCGACGAGTTTCTTTCACGCAACCGCGTGGTCGAGGGGATGAAAGAAACGACGAGTGGTTTGCAGTACAACATGCTTTCGCCGGGCAGTGGCGCATCTCCTAAAGGCGACGACATCGTAGTCGTGAACTACAAGGGAACTTTAATTGACGGCAAAGAATTTGATTCGAGCTACAAGCGTAACGCGCCAGCCGAGTTTCCTTTGAATGGTGTAATTCCCGGATGGACGGAAGGGTTGAAGTTGCTTAAGAAGGGCGGGAAGGCCATATTTTTTGTCCCGCCTCAGCTTGGCTACGGAGACCGCGCACGACAGAACATTCCACCCAATGCGGTTTTGATTTTCGACGTCGAGTTGGTCGATGTGAAGCCTGCGGGTAAGGCGACGACACATGCACCGTCGGCGCCTCCGAAGAAGAAATAAGCTCTACTTCCAAAATCTTTTAAATGTCGCGATCACTGGATAGTGATCTGACGGCATATACGTGCGCTGCTCAAGAGTCTTGGGCAGTTTCAGCTCGACCTTGAGATCGCTATGATAGCGATAGACTCCAACAGCCTCCAAAACTAAATGTGGTTTTAGCTCTGGGGAGATAAAAATATAATCGATCTGCAGATAATTAATTTTCCCCCCACGCGTGAATTGAACTTGGGTGGCGGCGTTCTCATCGGAAATTCCGGCGAGTTCAACGACGCTAGACCAATCTGTTGTGCCAAGTTTCTCAAATTCTTCACTGAGCTGATCGGGGCGCGCACAACCGTTGAAATCTCCGGCGATGGCGACTGGAACCTTGGGTGTGAATTCGGCTCGCACCTCGTTGTAGATGTCGACCAGCGTATTGAATTCCGCTCTTCGCCGCTCGCGGCCCATGGGGTCCATGTTTTCGGGGTCCAACTTCGATTTCAAATGTACCAATAGAAGTACGAGCTCAGGTCGGGTGCTCGCGCCATTGTAAAGGCGAAGCTCGGCGCAATCGCGTGAGAAAAAAGTTTTCTTAGCTGTTCCAACTTCATGTGGGTATTGAAAACCCAGAGGGCGTTCCTTATGCGTGTGCAACTCGGCGCGCAGGGGAAAGTCTTTGCGCACCAGATAGCCGATGTCGATGCCTCGATCTGAATTGCCCTCGATCATATGCGCGACATACTGGCCGCCCAAAAAATGCTGAGCAAAAATAGTCAGCGACTCTAGGCCTCCGACCTCGTTCATACAGATGATATCGGGCGCGATATGGAGCAAGCTCTCGGCCAGCCAAAGACTCTTGATCAACGACTTATTGGTCACAGTCGAGTTCGACAGACGTTGCCAGTCCTTTTCAGACATCTTTCGCCATTCGTGAGCGTTTAAATCATCCAAAAATAGGAAAAGATTTTCGGCATTGAGCTGGACGATTTTGAAAGTATTTGGCCTAACCCCGTACATGTGAATATTATAGCGGGGATTCACACATAAGGGGAGCCAATGGCCACAAAATCGAAAAAAAAGGCGCCTAAAAAATCGTCGTCGAAATTATGGGGTTTTTCCCTAGAATCATTGCTTCTGCAACACTTGCAGGGTGAGCGCAAGGTTGGTCAGAAATTCGCTAGGGTGCACGTCACAGCGATCAAAAAGAGTGAGGCGATCTCGCGCACCGTTGAAGGCGCAGATGGAATCGAGATTTTTCTAGCGCCGCTCTCGGGCAGCGAGAATGAAAACGACTCGCGCTTGAAAACCAACCCCTTGGTTCGAATGCGAGACGCGGTCGGAGCGACGCTTGGCCAGTTGGAGCGAATGGACGTGATGTGGGCGGAGTATGACTTTAACTTAGAGCCTCCAGCTTTGGAGGCGGCGATTTTGGGACTTGAGATCGCGCTCTACCGTTTCAAACGCTCCTATAAGGGCGAAGTTTCGAATCTTGGGCTCAGCATTCGCAACAAAGGCAAAGTAGTTTCGGAAAAAACCATCGGGCAATCCGTCGCCGGTGGAGTGGCGGTCAATCTGGCGCGGCACTTAGTCAATTTGCCTCCGAATATTTTGAATCCGGTGACCTATGCGGACGCCGTTAAGAACATTTTTGCGGGCCGCAAAGGTGTGAGTGTCGAGGTTTGGGACGAGAAACGACTAGCAAAAGAAAACATGGGTTTGCACTTGGCGGTGGGGCAGGGATCTGACACTCCTCCGCGTCTGGTGCATATCCGTTATCGACCCGCAGCCAAAGCGCGCAAAGCTCCGATTGCCTTTGTCGGTAAGGGCATCACCTTTGACAGCGGAGGTTTGGATATCAAACCTGCTGCGGGAATGCGCTTGATGAAAAAAGATATGGGAGGCTCGGCGGCGCTCGTCGGTCTTGGTCTTTGGGCTACGCTGACGGGCTATTCCGCGCCGCTAGATATTTACCTGGCTCTCGCGGAGAACTCGATCAATGGGAATAGTTTTCGCCCAAGTGATATCTTGACCTCGCGCAACGGTCAAAGCGTTGAAATCCACAACACCGATGCCGAGGGCCGCTTAGTTTTGGCCGATGCACTCGATGTAGCCGCCACGCAAAGCGAAAAGCCGCGCTACCTGATTGATGTGGCGACTTTGACCGGCGCAATTAAAGTGGCGCTTGGTTCGCATATTGCGGGATTGTTTTCGAACGATGCGCGCTTGAGCCAGGCACTTGCGACATCGGGTCAGCAGGCGGGCGATTTGGTCTGGGCCATGCCGCTCTTTAAACGTTACGCGGCTCAACTGACGTCTTCGTTCGCCGATATGGTCAATGCAACCGATGGATTTGGTGGGGCGGTCACTGCCGCATTGTTCTTAGAAAAATTTGTGCACGATTTGCCTTGGGCTCATTTGGATATTTACGCTTGGAAAGATTCCAGTGAAGGTGCGTTTTTAGACGCCGGAGGCAGCGGGCAGTCGGTTTTAGGATTGGCGCAATGGCTAAAAACCGTCGCGCGCTAAGGTCGGTAACCGAAAAGCTGGCGTTCCTCAATCAAGCGCCGCGCTTTTTCAGGAACTAATTTTTTCCAACGTGGATCACGAGCCTCGAGCATTTTGCGGACTTCGGCGGATTGAATCGTCGCATCCACATCGTCGCATTGCAAAACGTCCGTGATCCAATCGTTGGCCAGCAAATGCTTGTATAAATATTGAAGCTTCGGCTCGGGTGAAAAAGTCTGCGCCGTCGAGCAAAGTTTGTCGGTCTTATGAGGAAAGACAAAGACACGAGTGTTGTCATCGAACAAGCGACTCATACCCTCTAAAATTCCACCGGGTAGCTCTTTATAAAACTGTTCTTCAAACATTTTTGGCAGAAGCGATGCGCCGACAACGATACCAATCATCTCGGAGGTGCACTGACGCAAAAAGCTCTTCATATGATAAAACAGCCTGAAGTTCGAGAACAAGACTTCGTGTCCAAGTGCAGAGAGCGTATCGATGCGATGAAGAAAGTCCTCATCGTTAACTTCTACTTTTTGTGACAGGTTGTTAATTGTGACTTCAAAAAGCACGCGCGGGTCGACACCTTTGGCCAGTGGATGTTTTTTGAATTGGCCGTGGACTTTATCTAGAATTTCCACATCGGAGTTGGTCACCGGCCGATAAGTGCCCCGTTGAATCAAAACGGGCTGGCGAAAAAGCGCATCGGCGGCATGCAAAACATCACCATTCGGCGCGAATAGCACGGCCTCTGTCAGATGTTGCTTCACCAACTCGAGACTGAGCATTCGATTGTCCAGATGATGCACGTCAGGTCCATTGAAGCGAATCATATTCACTTCGATGCGCTTGGTATTCAGACTGTCGATCAGCTGCGCGATACGCTCTTCGGGCTTTGCAGAAGGGAAAAACGCCATATGCACCAAATTGACGCCCAAAATTCCCAACGCCTCTTGCTGCTGCAAGCGAAAACGATCCCATAATTTCAAATGCAAAATAATATCGTTAAACGCACCACCCGGTTTCGCTTGAAAACGAATCCCCATCCAGCCATGAGATTTGCTAATGCCATCATCCTGGGAAGCCGTCGCAACCGTATTGGCAAATGCGAAAAACCGAGTCGTCGTCCCCCGTTGGGCCGTCAAACGCTCTTGCAAAAGAGTAAATTCATGATCGAGCATTTTGATCAGCCGAGGCTCGCAAACATAGCGACTTTCTTTGCCATAGATCTCGTCACTAAAAGTCATGTCATATGCCGAAATACTCTTCGCGATGGTGTGCGAGGCCCGACCCGCTTGGAAAAAATGACGGGCGACCTCTTGTCCTGCCCCAATCTCAGCAAACGTGCCGTAGATTGAGTCGTCCAAATTGATTTGCAGAGCTTTCTTAGAGGGGCTGTAGTCGCGTAGTTCTACCATTTGGATATTATCCAGACTGGGGGAATGAAATGTCAAATGCGGAGCTCTTTTAGGCCTCTGCGTATGACGTCATTCTCGTGATCGTTTCCGTCTCAGGCGGCTCAGTTCTTCACGCAGGGACTCGGGCTCCTTGCCCTCGCCGGCATCGCGCCTGGTGGCGCGAACGCATCACGCTTGCCCGAGTCCCTGCGTGAAGAACTGAGCCCCCTGAGACGGAGACGATCAATGTGACTGAAGCCAGTGCGAAGAGGCGCAAATTAGCGGACTTGGGGAATTGAATTTCGTGTGGTAGGACGGTTTGAGAATTGGTTGGAAAAATCGTCGAAGATGAAGATGAATATAGTGAATTTTGTCGTTTAGAAAGTATGCGATGATTGTTTTGATTGTGTTTGGGTTGTTCGCTGTGCCGCTGGCGACTGCAGTTCCGAATGTGATAGCTTGTGTGGCGACTGTGGAAGTCTTGCGTGATGTGGATTTTGAAGTGGGGGTCACTAGGTATATACCTGCGAAAGTTTCCGATAGGTTGGTGATTGTGGTTCCTCCCACGGGCGGGACGACGCGGATTGACCTGTCTTACGGGGAAGAGTTTTGCAAAAGAGGTATTGCTTCGCTTGTGGTGAATCGATGGACGGATGATCAGGAGTACAATCTTGAGCTTTCCATCCATGATCGCTACTATCGGCGGGCTCAGAGGGCGTTGGATTTAGTTTTGGCCAATTCTTGGGAACGTAAAATCGGTATTCTTGGCACAAGTGTTGGGGCTTTACACGCGGCCATTGCCGAACAAAGAACGGATCGCATCGACTCTATTTTCCTCATCGTCGGGGGAGCGCCGATTTCCACTCTACTTGCCACGTCTGACCAGAAAATATTGGCCGATGCCAAAGCAGCGCGTTTTAAAATCTATGGCTTTCGTTCAACTGACGAGTACGAGGTGGCTTTAAAAAAGGTAATCCCCTTCGAACCGTTGGAAATAAACCCGGCAAAGCTACCTAAACATTTTGGCATGGTGATTTCGAATAGCGATGGAACAGTGCCGACGCGCAATCAGATCATTTTAAAAAATGCCTGGAACCCATCGCTCGTCATCGAATCCAATTGGGGACACATCCCAACCATCGTAAAGACCTGGCTCTGTGAGCAGAGCCGAATTTTAGAATTTTTCGAACTGACTTTGTAAAGACTCTAGTCGCAGCGAACCAGTGCGCCCGAGGTCTTCAAGCCTTGAATCAATTGCGTTACTGGCATCGAGAGATCTTTGTCCGCATTGAAGTAGTTCAAGAGATCTTTTTGAAAATCACTGCGTTTGGTCTTGATCAGACTTGCGCCGTTCCACTCGATGTCGAGAATTTTATTGTTGGGCGAGCTTACGACGACGACCAGAGGTTTATTCCCCCACTGTACGCGCACGCCAATTCGGCCTGATCCGCGGCGAGTTGTGCTTGCTTCGTCGACAAAATATTCCGCACCACTGGTGAGCATTGAGTAAAAGTCCGAAACCATGATGGAAGGCAGGAGCGCCGCGAACTGATTGATCCCGGTGTTATCACGTGAGAGTTTCCCGAACGATCCAAGAAGTTCGCTAGCCATCGTCGATAGACCCACACGCGTCTTGACCAGCTGACAGAGGCTGCGAATTTTGGCAGGCTCCGAACCCATCTTAAGAATGTCGCTTAATTTTTTGACGTCGCCGCTGACCGCTGCAATCGCGGAAGCTTCTGCGGATTGGGCAAAGGCATGGGTTTGGAAGCTGAGAGTGAGAGCCAAGATTAAAAGTTTCATCGCAAAGTCCTTATGGGAAAGTGGGTGGCCGTCTTCTACAGCCGCCTTAAGAATTCCGCAAGAGCAATGCAGCGTCTAGGTGGGGACTTCTGTCTGCCGTAGCTCCCGGCGCAAGATTTTACCCACATTGCTCTTGGGGAGTTCCTTGCGAAACTCGATATGTTTCGGCAGCTTATATCCGGTCAGATTTTGTTTACAGAAGTCCATTAGCTCGTCCACGGTCAGCGAAGGATCGCGCGGGACCACGAAAATTTTTACAGCCTCTGTCGACTTTGTGTCCGGTACGCCAATGGCGGCAACTTCGAGAACCTTGGGGTGGTGGGCGACAACATCTTCGATTTCATTTGGGTAGACGTTAAAGCCAGACACCAAAATCATGTCTTTCTTGCGGTCGACGATGCGAATGAATCCCTCTGTATCGCAGATGCCTATGTCGCCGGTCTTTAGCCAGCGGTCATGGGTAATAACGTTGGCGGTCTCTTCGGGCTGTTTCCAATACTCACGCATGACTTGCGGGCCAGAGATATAGATCTCACCCGAGTCACCTTGCTTCACGGTTTGGCCGGAATCATCGCATAATTTCATATCGGTCGAGGGTAGAGGCAGGCCAATGGTGCCCACCCGATCCGTCCCGTCGATCGGATTGCACGAGGCCACGGGCGAAGTTTCGGTCAAGCCGTAGCCCTCCACCAGGGGAGTGCCGGTGAATTTCGCCCACCGTTCGGCAACTGCACGCTGCAAAGCCATCCCTCCGGCGACGCTGATTTTTAAATTACTGAAATCTACACTGGCAAAATCCGGATGATTCATCAGTCCGTTGTAGAGGGTGTTCAGTCCAGTGAAGACAGTAAATTTATGCTGCTTGAGGGTTTTGATAAAGCCTGGGATGTCGCGTGGATTGGTGATCATCAAGTTGGCGCCGCCGAAATGCAGAAAGGTCAGCGCGTTCACGGTGAGCGAAAAAATATGATAAAGAGGCAACGCCAAAACGGCGATCTCTTCGCCCTCAATCAAAAGCGGTCGCATCCATTCGCCAATTTGTAGCATATTGGCGATAATATTCGCGTGCGTGAGAACCGCACCCTTTGAAACGCCGGTAGTCCCGCCGGTGTATTGTAAAAACGCGATGTCGTCGCCCTTTAAAGACTCAGGCTTGAAGCTGCAGTCCGCGCCAAGGTCCATGGCCGCATAAAAAGAATAGGCATTCGGCAAATTGTAGCTGGGCACCATCTTCTTCACGTATTTCACAACACTATTGACCAGCAGACTCTTGGGAAATCCGAGCATATCTCCGACCTCGGTTACCACCACTGTCTCAATATCGGTCTCGTCAATAATTTCCGCTAAGCAGTGGGCCGAGTTCGCCAAAATAACAATCGCTTTGGCGCCGCTGTCCTTGAATTGATTTTTCATTTCGCGCGAGGTGTAAAGCGGATTGGTATTCACAATGACTAAGCCCGCACGCAAAGCGCCGTACATCACGATGGGGTATTGCAAGAGATTGGGCATCATCAGTGCGATGCGATCGCCCTTTTTAAGCTTGGCGACATTTTGTAAAAATGCTGCAAAGTCGGCAGAGAGGTAATTTAAATCTTCGAAACTCAGCTCCGCGCCCATATTCATAAACGCTGTTTTGTCACGATAGCGGTGCACACTCTCTTCGAATAAATCAGTGATCGAATCGAAGCGCGACGGATCAATGGTGTGGGGCACTCCAGGGGGATAGTGTTTGAACCACGGCTTTTGCATTTGCGCTCTCCCTTGCTTCACGGCATAACGGGCTCATGTCCCAGAACGAAAACCTGAAATGTACAAAGTTTGTCTACGTTAGTGTCGCTCATCGCTATTGGAACGAGCAATGGAGTGATGAAAAAAATGTGCAAATTTATGGTGCCGATGCGTCGAGTGAGGGAATTGGCAGCAATATGCGTATCGAAATTACACTGGTCGGGGCATCGGACTCCTCTGAAATAGCCGTGACCGGCGCATTGGCGCACCTGAAGGCTAAGGTGGATCATCAGTGCTTGTTTTTGCCGCCCTTTGGCGTACAGCCCCCAACGCTTGAGAACATCACTCAGGAATTGGCTCGGGAGCTGGCGCTCAGGCCTCCCGAGCAAGGGAAATGGCAGAGTCTGACGGTTTGGGAGACGGAACGGTTGGCCTGCACGCACTACTTTTCGCCGGCCGCGACCGAACTTAAATTTAAGCTCTTCAATCTGACGCTGGACTGCCAAAATCCTGTGAACTCTGAGACTGGATTGAGTTTGGGGCGGGCCGATGTGATTGATAAGGTCCGTGAAGTTTTCTTCAATCAAGCGCCGCAGAACCCGGATTTAAACGTTTGGAGCCGCCAGTTGTTCGAGACCTTGCGGAAATCGATTGAGTGCTTAGGGCGCCTACGAATTGACCTAGGGAGTCATGAATATCTCCTGGTCCACTCCGACCCTATAATGAGCGGTCACATTGAGGCCTGATCGGCCGGGGAGAACGTATGATTGGAATTCGCACAAAGATGATTCTTGTACTTTTGACGGCAAGTTTTTTGTCGGGATGTAAAACCAATCCGCACAAGGCTGAAAAAATCGACACCAAAATGAGTCAAGGTGATCAGGTGACCGGCGATGAAAAGGTCGGCGTAAAAAATGGCAATATGATCGTGCAGAAAAAAGTCGCCATGAACGAAGAGCTGCGTCGTTTGCAATACGAGGTCTATGAGCTCGAGGACAAAGTGTACGGCAATCGTAAATACGGATCGAAGGGTCTGTATGGAGCGCTTAAAGATTGCCGCGCCGAAGCTGTTTCTAAAAAACTCGGTGGCGATGGAAAATTGACGTGGACGGAGCCTGTCGATCGCGTCACCGACAAAGAAGAGGAATTCAATATCGGCATTGATGAGAATGAGCGTTTGGTCGGAGTGACCGATGAATTTCTAAAAGATCGCATCTCACGCTTTAATAAATATCGCACGGCTTTACTCAAGCGTCAGGACGAGTATGAGGAAAAACTTGAGATTTGCGATGCGGGATTGAAAGCTAAGAAGGAAGGCGCATCGAGTGCTGCTGAGTAGTCTTTTCTTACTTTTTGTTCACTCGGCTTGGGGCGCGACAACGGATTCTCTTTTTGAAGAGGGCACCCACTGCGTCGGCTATAAAGTTGAAAAAGTGATGCTGCTGGTGAGTTCCAGCTACGTGATCGGTAAAAACTGCGACGTTTCGGCGCAGGTGTTGCCGGAACTCGGTGGGCTCTACCGGATTGAGGTCGGTGTACCCATTCGCGCCTTTCAAAGTGGCGAAGAGGCCCGCGATCAAGATGTGATGAAAACACTGAAGGCGGACGTCAGGCCCGAGATTCTATTTAAGAGCCGGTCTATGACGGCGAACCAGTGGCGGGAGCTGTTTGCGCGGTCTGAATTTTCTTTGGATGGTGAGCTCTCGATTGGCGACAAATCTTATCCGCTGAAGGTCTCTTCACACTACACAGAGACTTCGGACAATGCTGAAGTCGACGGGCTGGCAAAAGTTCGCTTCGCAGATTTTGAGATCTCGCCACCCAAAGTCGCGGGAGGTCTGATCGCCAAATCCAAACCCGATTTCGAATTGCACTTTCACCTTCTGGCCAGCCGGATCTTGGGTGCCGACACCATTCGCCCAGTGAAGATTGAAAACAAGGCGAGTCCCAAATGATTCGTCATCGACTAGTTTTAGTTCGTCACGGCCAGAGCCAGTGGAACGAAGAGAATCGCTTTACCGGCTGGGTTGATATTGACCTTAGCGAAAAGGGCCGTAGCGAGGCCAAGGGCGCGGGGCAGTTGTTGCGCGCGGAAGGTTTTCAATTCGACATCGTCTACACGTCTGTTCTGAAGCGAGCGATTCGCACATTGTGGATTGCACTTGAAGAAATGAACGCGATGTATTTGCCGGTATTGACCTCGTGGCGGTTGAACGAACGGCATTACGGTGCGCTCCAGGGTCTGAACAAAACTGAGACGGCGAATAAATATGGCGAAGCCCAGGTTAAAATCTGGCGTCGCAGTTACGACACTCCTCCACCGCCATTGAACGATGAGGATTTTAAACATCAACAAAAAGATCCACGCTTCTCTTCGATCGGAGCAACAGAACAGCCGCGCGGTGAAACATTGAAGTCGACTTTGGCTCGGCTTATGCCGTTGTGGACCGGTGACATCGCTCCCCGCATTAAAAATGGCGAAAAAGTTTTGCTCGTGGCTCACGGCAATTCACTGCGCGCACTTGTGCAGCATTTAGAAGGTCTTTCTGCAGAGCAGATTATGGAGATCAATATTCCGACGGGTATACCGTTGGTGTACGAGCTGGATGAGAATTTAAAGGTGATTGGTAAGCGCTATCTCGGCGATGCCGAAGAGATAGCTCGCGCCCAGGCTGCGGTAGCCAGCCAGGGCCGAGCGAAGTAAGTCTTAAAATTTAGTGAGTGGGTGAAGAGTCGGATAGGCGGTGACCGGCTTTCTTCAGTGAGCGAACGGCCCTGTTACGTAGATTTTCTTTGGCCTTTTCATTTTTTCCGGGTCTAACGACTGCCGTTTTTCGCCTATTCGGCAGTTTTTTCATTGATTTGGGAACCCAGTTTCAATCCAGGTCCATTCTAGCCTGGCTTAAATTATGCTCTCCTGATCGTGAACCTTTTCAGGAGTCGAACATGGTTGCCGCTGTCCGTCCGCTTAAACTCATCGCCGTTCTTATTGCCGGGAGCTTATTTCTTACGGGTTGTAACCCCGGTAAAAAGACCCAGGATTCCCCGGGGACAAGCCCGAAGGCTCAGCTGGCTGCGGATTTAAAGGGGCTTGGAAGTTTAAACGTAATGACTCTTAACACCTATGATCAGAGTTCGAACGGTTTATTCAGTAAGATCTTTGGCGGAACTTCGGGCTCGGCGATTCGACAGTATATGGCTCAGCGTATTCAGTTTTATCTGACTCCGGAAGAGACTGACTCCTTTCGTACGGTTCCGTCGGACGTTTCGATCAAGGCCTTTTTCGAAGATCCGGATGCAGATAAAAAGTTAAAGGATGCGGGTGGTGAAGTGGGCGCTTACAACGCGGGGACTTCACTTTGGTATATGGGAATTGTGAATAACGTTTCAATAACCTTGTACCATGGCAAAGATTCTTTTCCGATCGAATCTCCTAGGATCGGAATTATGGTCATTGGTGCGGGCTATCGCTCGACGGTCACGACGGGTAAAGGGCAGGTGATCGCATTGCCGCCCGTTTATCGTCAAGCAACTTTGGTGCATGAGGCTCGACATTCAGATTGCACGGGTGGAATTACAGCGGATGATATTGCCTTTCTCAAAACTTCAAAAAGCATGCCCGAGACGATGGCGGGATTTAAGAAGGCAGAATGCGGACATCTTCATGCATTTTGTACCTCTGGCGACTTAAAAGGAATCACGGCCTGTGACGGTCACGCGTGGGGAGCCTATGGAATTGAGCTGGTCTTCATCAAAGCGTTGGTCGATAGCTATTCGGGGCAGGATCGCGCGATTGTTGACTATATGGTCATCGATACGGCTAGCCGTTTGCTTGTCGATTCTTCGGCGATGCTCGATGGTCGATTAGGCGCTCCCGACATGTCGAGCTCGGGCCTTCAATAATATGAATTCTCGAATTCTTGCGTTCCTACTGGGTGTGCTAGTCGTGGGCGCGATCTTTTTAGTTTTCAAGAGGAACTCGCCAGCTTCATCACCGGCTCAAGACGCCGAAGTTATTGCGGCCAAAATTCTGGGCAATCTTAGTGCTGAACCAAGCTTTGAACCTTCGCCCACTATGGTGGTGCCGACGCCGGCGGCTCCGGGAACCGCTGCGGACTCAGTTCATACAGCTAATCCTCGCCCCGTGATTGAGTTGATGCCCAGTCGCGAGGCCTTGCGTGCGGCTGTGACTGCGAACCCGCATTCTCCCCCTGAAATTATGATTCGCTTTACGCTCGAGCTCTATGCCAAACAGCAAGAGGCGATGAAGTCGCAATCCAACGCCGAGAGTTTCTTTCGTGAACTCGAGGGTTGCGTCGCTGATCGCAACGGAACGGAGCAGGCTCAGGCGCTTTGTTTGATCAATGCCAAGCGCGTACAAGAAAAGTATTCCTCGCTACGTCGTGACTTCGAGCGCATGCAATCGCAAGCCAATCCAGGAGCCCTTCGTCTGATGCGCGCGCTTCATTAGGGCACGCGTTTTAGGTTTTTTTAGAAAAATAATGGATCAGAAATATCACTAAGGTCGCTAGCCCCACATAGGTGTGGACCCAAGCGACGTTTGCTTTCATCGTTTCATTGCTAATATAGAAAAGCCCCGGCACCGTCGCAATTAAGAAGATACTGACTGCGGTGAGGGTCGTTCCGCTGCGCAAGCGTTTGCCTTTTTTCCAAGACGGCATCACGTGAGCCTGAAACAGATAGCCAAATAAAACCATAAACCATAGTCCGACCGTGGAATGGAGCTGTAACCAGAGCGTGGCGATCGGGGAGCGCTCAGGGCCAAATCCGATATTGACCATAAACCAATGGCTCATCACCCAAAACGCTACGCCCGTGACGTAGAGTCCGAGCAGAGTCGAGATAACGATCCATTTTAAGCGGAGAGTCA
The DNA here is from genome assembly GCA_043757545.1 of Pseudobdellovibrionaceae bacterium. Classification (GTDB taxonomy): domain Bacteria; phylum Bdellovibrionota; class Bdellovibrionia; order Bdellovibrionales; family UBA1609; genus JALHOQ01. The sequence goes on along the minus strand of JAYVPG010000069.1, from coordinate 51,324 downwards.
GTTTCATCTAAATAAATTTCTCGCGAACAATGCCCGTGGAGTCAAAAACTAAGATCTCGGCGGCAAATTTTTCGACCGTGCGTTGGCAGATGGAAGCGGGTGCAAACCAGCCGACCTTGGTCAGAGCGTCGGCCAGCGCACAAGTGCCAGCGACCGCAGTCACCGCATCGGTCGCACCAAGACCACTGCGGGGAGTTTGATGATACTGCGTTGTGGAGAGCGGATCATCGCTAGCCGGAGTCTGTGCCGAAGTGGCCAGTCCGTCTTGATTAATACTTAGTCGCTGAAATTTTCGCTCGGGGGTCGTCAGGCGAATGTCGGCCAGTCGTTGTTGAGTGGCGAAAAATCGCAAATCCCCACCGGCATTTACCACGCCTGAGAGTCCCGGCAGTCGTGCCAGTAGAAAATCAGTGAGTTCATCGACAATAAATCCCTTGGCAATTCCAGAAAGGTCCAACTGGCAATCGCGTGTTCGGCGGGCGAAATGTTGCGTTCCGTCCGCGCGTAAAAGGATCGGGCAGTCGCCTCTAGAGAGAGAGAGACCGGCAAACGGATCAAACGCGCCTTCCGAGACCTGCCAAATCTTTTCAGCCAATGGAAAAATCCGAGCAAACTCAGGACTTACTGGAATATCCGTAGCGAGTGATGCCTGATTCAAACGACTGACATCGGACATTTCACGAAACTTAGAAAATTTCTGTTCCAAGTCCTCGCAGAAATCAAAAGCAAGTGAGAGCTGCTCGTCGACTTGCACAGTGTCCAAAGTCGTCGGCCCCTCTAAGCGGAAGGTGAGAATGGTGCCGAGTGCCGGGCGTGCGCGTTTAAATTCTTGCTTTGATAACATCATAAGTTTGCAAAAGGCGGCGTACGCCGCTGGTGATGTGGGCCGACGAGAGTGTGGCGCCACTGATATTCATTATGTCGTCATTCATCTTCAGTGACGATTTACCATCCTTACCGATAAACTGGGCGCGCCACTTTTCGCCGCGGATCTCATGGCCATAGGACTCACGGTACTCGAGAATTTCGACTCCCTTAATTTTTCCCTGCCGGGAAATGCCGACGGCATAAGTGATCAATTCATGTTTTCCAATCACGCGGTCGATAAACACGCAGTCACCGGATTTGGCCTTGAATATCTGGGCTTCAGAATGGACTGAGTCATCCGCCGCGGCCGATTTGATTTTGCTTTGCTCCTCTGAAGAGAGCTGCAGAGTAATTTTGGAAAACGTTTCGCCGGGGAAAATCACCGAGGCCGCCTGGGCTTCGCTTAAATAAATCGCCGCATAGGATTCATGGGGAATCACTGGGCCGAGCAAGAGTGTGGGCAAAAGTAGGGCGCTTCGCTTGTAAAACATAGGGGCCAAGATGACAGTTTCTGAAGCAATGCACAACAGAAGTGCTAAGGCCCCTCAAATCTGAAAGCCAACTGATTAGCTTTGGTGACTGGCTTCGCGCTCACCGGCAAAGGCAAAGTGGCGAACGAGCTCAAAAGCACCCATAAACAGCCAAGTTGAAACCACCGAATTATGGAAGAACGGAATGGCGAGGATAAAACAAGCCGTCAATCCCTCTTGAGTGTGGGGGTACATGCCCGAGGTCCACCAGACCGCGAGGTTTGTCGTAATAAAGAAAAGTATCGAGCCGAGCAATCCGGTGAGCATCCAGCTTGGCAGCTTGCGTGCGCTCATATCGAGATCGGGGAGCCAACGGCCGATCGCCACCAGTGCTAGAAGGCTTAGGTAAACAACCGCCATCAAGTCATGAAATCCAAGAAATAAGTCGCCCAGAAAGGCGCTCGCTAAGGGGATGCCAAGCGCAATGGTACCGGGGAACGCAAAGCCCGCATAAACCGCAACCGCAAGCAGGGCTGAAAAATTCGCAGGATGCGGAACCCAGCGGCTCACGACTCCAGCTAAGATCATTAACGCCGCCAGCAACCAGGACTTGGGAGTCATTTGCTTCATTCTTAAGACCTCAGGTAAAGGTTAAAAAGAATGACTCTAATGACTATCCAGGTCCGCAGTCAATCCAGATGGTGGTGTTGTCTTGAGTGCAGCCCAATCGGCGGGCTCTAAACCCAATATATGGTGAAGAGCCTCTTCGACGGTCTCTGCAAAAACAAACTCCAGGTCCTTTTTAACTTCATCCGGGACCTCTTTCAGGTCGCGCTCATTGCGTTTCGGCAAGAGCACTTTCTTAATTCCGGCCCGATGCGCGGCCAAAACTTTTTCTTTGATTCCACCCACCGGGGTCACCGCACCTCGCAAGGTGATTTCCCCAGTCATGGCGATCTTTGAGCTCACGGACCGCTTGAGCAGCAGACTCGCAATGGCCGAGAGCATGGCCACTCCGGCCGACGGTCCGTCTTTGGGGACGGCACCGGCAGGAACATGCAGATGGACATCTTCGCGGTCATAGGAATAGTTCGCTATCGCGCCAGCAAGGCGCGAGCGCACCAAAGTCATTGCGATCTGAGCGCTCTCGCGCATCACCTCGCCCAACTGTCCAGTGAGCAAGAGCCCACCTTTGCCCGGCATATGGCTCGATTCGATAAATAAAATTTCACCGCCGAGCGGGGTCCACGCCAGGCCCGTCACCACTCCCGGAGGATTTTCCGCACCGACCTGCTCTTGAATAAACTTCTCGGCGCCCAATATCTCATCCAAGTCCGCGACGTCCACACGCACGGGTTCAGCGCTCGTATTGGTCAAAACTTTTTCGGTTTTTGCGCGCACGACGGCGCCGACATGACGTTGCAGTTCGCGCACGCCCGCTTCTCTCGTGTAGGCGCTGATCATGCGCAGCTGTGCGGCTTCGCTGATCTCCAGTTGCTCAGGTTTTACACCGTGGTCTTCGAGCTGTTTCGGCACCAAATGAGTGCGCGAGATATGCAGTTTCTCGGGCGTGGTGTAGCCGGAGAGGTGAATGACCTCCATACGATCCAAAAGTGCGGGCGGAATCGTATCGAGCGTATTGGCCGTGCCGATAAAAAACACATTGGATAAATCAAAGGGCACGTCGAGGTAGTGATCCAGGAATTTATTATTTTGTTCCGGATCTAAAACTTCGAGCATCGTTGCGGCCGGATCGCCGCCCCAACCGCGAGTCATTTTGTCGATTTCATCGAGCATAAACACGGGATTGTTTTCACCAGCGCGTTTGATCCCATCGACAATGCGTCCAGGGAGTGCGCCCACATAGGTGCGGCGATGCCCGCGAATCTCGGCGTCGTCGCGGACTCCACCGAGACTGACGCGTACAAATTTGCGTTTCATGGCTTTGGCGATACTTTTGCCTAAGCTGGTTTTACCCACTCCCGGGGGGCCGACAAAGAGTAGGATGCTGCCTTTTTTCTGTTTGATTTTCAAAACCGCCAAATGTTGTAAAATTCTAGTTTTGATTTTCTCAAGCCCGTAGTGATCGCCATCGAGCACACGGCGGGCTTGTTCCAAATCAATATCGGCGCTGGAGCTCACGTCCCACGGCAGGGCTACGAGTAGGTCGAGATAGTTTCGGATCACTGAAGTTTCAGGTGATTGTTGGCCAAGAGACTCCAAACGATCTAGCTGTTCGAGTGCCGCCTTTTTCACATCTTCGGGCATGCCGCCATTTTCAATTTTTTCGTGGTAGTCGCTCTTGTCCTTGCCGGATTTTTCGCCGAGCTCCTCTTGTAGCGTGCGGATCTGTTCGCGCAGGATCGCATCGCGATGTTGTTTGCCCATGCGTGAGGTCAGTTTCTGATTCAACTCGCGTTGCAGTTTAAGCTGCTCGCGAAACGTCACCATCTGCTCCAAAAGAGAAAGAAGGCGACTCTTTAGTGACGTCATTTCAAGCAGTTCCTGCTTTTTACTCACCTTAAGGTCGAGGTTTTGTGAAACGACATGCGTGAGCAAGATCGGATCTTCAATCGCCATAACCAGATTGGAAAGTCGCTCTAAGTTGGCCGGAAGCAATTCGAAAATTTCGCTGCCTAAATTTTTCGCGTTACGCATGAGACTGGCGAGTGCTTCTGGATCCACGTCGCGAATGTCGTCTTGGGGAACCCCGTAGGCTTGCAAATATCCTTTGCCCTCTTCATAGCGGCTCACCGCAAAACGCATTTGACTGGTGATGACCAATTGATAGGCGCGCTCGGGCGTGACCTCATGTCGATCCACGCGTGCCAAGACTCCGACTTTAAATAAATCTTCTGGCCCGGGCTCGAGATTTTCGAGATCGTGTTTTTGCGCCACAAATAAAACCCATTCAGAGTCGGCTTTCAGCGCGGCTTCGAATGCGTTTCGGCTGCGTGCGCGGCCGACCACGATTGGTAGAGTTTGACCCGGAAAAATAACCATATTCCGCATCGGTATGACGGGTATTGCTGTTGTGGGAAAAATATTTTGATTCTTCATACTTGAAATTTGAAGCCGATTTCAGCACCGTCAAGGTCCGATCAAAATGACTTATACCTCAAATAAAGTTGCTGTCGCCCCCGCTTGAGTGCCGCTGCGTCATGTCTCAAGGTGAGACGGCGACCTCCGTAAGTATTTGATCTTCGGAAGAGACTTCGATTTTGCCTCGAGAACTCGGTATTTATAGAGGCATAATATATAGATATGCCGGTTTTGTCCCAACGGCCCGCCCTTATTCTATTGAGCCTTTTGCTCACGTCGTTTTGTGTGCCGGATGCGCACGCAATGGGCTGTGATCCGGGTCCACTACAAAAGTGTCGGCAGGAAAGTCAGAAGGCGGAGCCCGCGTGCAAAGCGGCGGGTAAGCTTGCTGAGGGCATTGAAAGTAAGATGGCCGCGACCGCAAGCCAAGCCGCACCGACTGGCGGAATATCATCAAATGGGCAAAATTTAAGTGGGGTCGCGTCCTCAGGTGCCCAAGCCGCCCAAGCTGCCGCGAATTCCTGTCGCCAGGCTAAACAAAATTATTGTGATTCACCCTGTGCCGCCGTGACCTGCAGTCCAGACAGCGCGACCGCAAAAAATATCCAACAAAGTTGTGATTCAAAACTCGATCCTGAAATCGCGAAGCACGAGGCGGCCGCAAAAGGTCTAAGTAAAAATTCGGATCAAGCAAAAGACTCCAGTCAACAGGCGCAAGCGCCACAGATGCCTCAGGCTTCACCAGCCGCGGACAGTCCTGCTCCAGAATCAACGACGACTCCTGAACTTCCTGCCAAGGATGTGATGCCGACGGCGGCAGTGAATACGAAAACCAGTTGCGATAGTGAAAACGCCTACCTGTTTGATCAATGTGCAGATCAGTTGATGAAAAATTGTGTTGGCAACGCCAAGCGAACTCCGGTTTGCGAAAGCTTCACGGCGCGCTACTGCAAAGGGCAGGGGAGCTCGGGGCAAAGTTCTGCGGGTGCACTCAAGGCCGGTGAAGGAAAAACGAGTTCATTTTGTACGACGACAATCGCCAGTGATTTTTGTGAACGCAATCCTGAGGCACAGAAATGTCCAAGCTGCTCACATGAATCGCCTGCTCCTGGAGTTCAGCTTCCCGAGATCTGCGCCAATGACCCGGCGTTTGCAAATCCTGAAATCGCGAACAAGCTTGGGAGTGCTGTCGCCGGTGCGGGCGGCGGAGGCGGCGGCTCGGGTGGTGGTTCAGGAATGGGATCGAGCGCTTCCGTTGCGGCGACTGGTGCGGCCGGTAATAAGAATGCGAATGCGGCGAATGACGGTGCCTTCCACGCGGTTTCTGGACTTGGCGTCGACGGTGGTGGTGGCGGCGGAGGCTCCGCGCAGAACTCAGACTCTGGCGGAGACAATAGTCGGTTTTCCGCATCCTTTGCCGGAGGTAAACGCGCGATGGCGTCGGTCGGCGACAATGGGATGCAGCAGAGTGTGACGGATGTCGCCTCCAAGGGAACCGGTCCAAGTGTGTTTATGATTTCGAGTGAAGTGATTTCAGCCCGATGTCGCAATGGTCGGTTTTTACATTGCCCTGGAAAATTAAAATGAAGTCTTTAAATAAAAAGAGGTGTGCCATGTTCCATCCCCAACGTTTTTCAATTCACTTGGCTGTCGCTTTTGCGATGGCGATCGCGCCACTCGCGGAGAACGGCGCCAATGCCGAGGCTCCGAGTTGCGCAAAACCGATTATCAAAGAGTGCGATAAACTTGGCGGAGCTACCGCGGCTGGCGTTCAGGCTGGTATGGGCGACGCCGCAAAACAAGGCATGAACGGCGCCGCCGCGGGCCTATCGGGAAGCACCGCTGCTGGTGCCAAAGGGTTTGCTGATGCTGCCAAGGCTTGTGAGGGCAAAAAGTCTGAATGCAAAACGAAATGTAGCCAAAAGGATGTTTCGAGTTGCGAAGATGCCGTCCAAGCTCGCGCCGATGATTTTGGCGGTCAGTCCGATGCCTTCAATCAGCAGTCGACGGATGCGGGAAATACGGCGACCAATTCAGGGTCTGGAGACGGAATGGGAATGATCGCGCCCTTAGCTATGGCGGCGGGCGCTGGTCTGCTCGGCTACATGTTGGGCAAGAATGCGAATAAAGATAAAGACGAAGGTGGAGCGTTGCAACCCAACGGTTCCATTGATTGCAGTAAAAGAGATGCCGCGAAATATTCAGATTGTGATCAATATCTATCGTCGACGTGTGCAAGTAGTGCGACCTCAACAACCGTCTCTGCGAACTGCTCTGCGTTCAACGAACGGTATTGTGCGGGGACGACGACTACAGGAACGCAGACAGAAAAGAAGTTGGGTAGTGGCGCGGTTGTGCAAATCAATTTGGCGGGAAGTGGCACGGGACTTGGGACTCCCTATTGCCAAAATATAGTTGCGGGAAATTTCTGTAAGACTTCGGGACGTGAATCATGTCCGAGCTGTTTACATTTGAGCGCGAGTCAAAGCCAAGCCTGTGTCGCTAATCCGGCACTTTGTTTGGCGCAAAATTCTCCGGATCAAATCGCCAACGCAAAGGTCTCTTGTCCTACCGATCCGGCGTTTTCGAATCCTAACTATGCCAATGGCGGCGGAGCTCAGGTTCCCGGCCAAGTGGCGACTGGAATTCCCGTGATTTTGCCTGGAGGAGGAAGTCCTGGTTCATCCGCGGCAGCCTCCGGAGTACCGCTCGGCGGCGGTGGAGTGAGTGGAGCTCCCGTTGTTGTTCCGGGCTCGGGCGTGGCAGTGAGTGGCGGTGCCACGGTTGTACGATCTGTAGCGGGAGCCGCGGTTCGTGAAGGCGCGAGTCTAGGCAGCAGCTCTTCTGCTGCGGGCGCGAGTGCCGGTGGTTCGAACTACCAAGTCAGTTCAGTCGGCAGTGGTCGTGAAGTGGCGGGCACTGGTGGTACGACGTCAGCAGCTAGTGCAAGTCGTGGTCCAGCCTCTGATGTGCAAGGCAAATATGGACCCAGTCTGTTTGCGCTGAGCACCCAGATTATTAGCCAACATTGCAAAGCCGGAAAGTACCACGGTTGTCCGTAGATTATTTTAAGAATGGTAGGACGCGCTCAATCAGAGTCGCGTCTTCGCCTTTGCAGCCGTCGTCGGGGCAAAGATTTGAGACATAGCAGCCATTTTGCAGTTGAAAATCTTTTTCTCCGTTGACCAAAATTCCTTCCACATTTCCAGTGACCGCATTGAACACCGGCGAACCCGAGTTTCCATTGTAGGTGTCAAGATTTGCAGTTAGATATTTTGCCTGAAGCGCTCGCACTTGTGCGCCTCCGGCAATCTTCACCGGCAGTCCATAAGGATATCCGATCACCGATAGACTATCTCCGACTGCCACCGAACCAATCTGTCGATAGGGAAGTGGGAGCGTGTGAGTCACTGGCCGATCTAAGCGGATCACTGCAAAATCATCATCCTTCACCCGCGAAGTCGTTTTCACCAGCTCTTTACATTTGAAAACCAAAGAGGTCGGAACAGATGTCGGCATGATGTTTTCTTTCTGAATTTGAAAGCCAAAGACAAAACGAGTTTCGTCGCATTGAGTTTGACTGAACATGCAGTGCCCGGCAGTGACAACGAGATCGGGTGAGACCAGAAATCCAGAGCAATTGGCGGCCGTTCCTTGATTGTAAAATGGCTCACTTGAGCAAAGTGCGTTTTTACTCCCGTAGGGTACAGTGTGAATTCCCGTGTCGGACCCGATGGTACTTAAATCCGCAGCGCGAATCAGGGCAACGGTTGAATCCGCCAGCCGTTTGATAGGGTCTTCGCTGACTTGGTAGTAGTCGAGTCGATTGTCTTTACCGTAGATAACCTTGGGTCGTTCCGTGGCCAAAGCGAGATGAAGCGAGAGTGAGAGGGCGCCTAGTAGGCTCAACGAACCAAGCAGCCGGCGCATAAAAAATCCCTCCTGGAGATCGGTCGAGCGTCTTCCTGGCACTCGGCTTCCCTTTATTCTAAGGGTGTGGTTAAACTTGCGTGTAAAATTCGTTCGCACTAGATGAAATGTAGGCCAAGGTATAAAGCGTGAAAAAACGAGAGTCTGCGGAGCAGGAATTCGACAACTACTTCACTGAGATTTATGGGGCTCGGTGGAGCTCGCTGCGCTCGGCGCTATTGAGCTCTGCACGCAAGGCCACGCTGCAAAATCCTTTCGGCGAGCCCTATCAAGCCTACACTTTAGATGAGGCCTCACTTGGCCCGGTGAAACTCCTAGAGATCCAAGCCGGCGAGCGCGTGGCTGACTTCTGCGCGAGTCCAGGCGGCAAAGCATTGAGCGCGATCTTTACTTTACGTGGTCAGGCGGACTGGTATTGCAATGACCTTTCTCCAGCTCGAGTGACTCGACTGAAGGCGGTGTTTCACGACTGTCTGCCCAAAGAGATTCTGGCCAAGGTCCGATTTAGTCGCGGCGACGCCAGTCTCTGGGGGCGCCGCTATCCCGGTGAGTTCGATAAAATCTTAGTCGATGCGCCGTGCTCGGGCGAGCGCCATCTTCTGCAATCAGCAAAAGAACTCGCGCGCTGGTCGGCGAAAGGAAGTAAACGCTTAGCTGTGCGGCAGAATGCACTTTTATGTTCGGCGATCGATTGTCTGCGCGTCGGCGGCCGTGCGGTTTATTCAACGTGTTCGATTTCTCCGCTTGAGAACGATGGTGTGATCGACAAGCTGTTGAAGAGTCGAGAGGGACTTTTTCGCATAGTTCCTGTTGCTGAAGCGATGGGCGAGGCCACGCGACATGGGTGGATTGTTCTGCCCGACACCAGCGGCTGTGGACCGATATATTCAAGTGTTTTAGAGAAGACTGCCGACTAGAAAGTTCCGATTGAAAAGTGAAAGCGCATGCTCTCTTCACCCTCTTCAGGGCGAATCTTAAATGCAAAATCAAGTGCGACCGGCCCGACCGGAGTATTGAGTCGAAACCCAAAACCAGCCGCATCACGATAGGGGCGATGGAGGTCGTAGCCCTTGTAGCCGACGATTTTCACGGAACCACCATCGTAGAAAACCACGCCACCGAAATCGCCATAAATCGGAAAGCGAAATTCGGATTTGACTAGATAGAAATTCGATTCGTCTTTGATTAACTTTTCGTTGGCTTGACCAAGTTTGAATCCACCATTCCCATCTTTGGGAATTCGCTCTTTGGGACTCGATAAATCGAATCCACGAACCGTGTAAATGCCTCCGAGAACATAGGCCCAATCGGTCGGGACTCCGCTGTCGGCGTCGCGACTCAAGTTTTTTAGGTAGCCGCCTCGGACCGCATTTGCCCAAATATAGCGGGGTGATCCCAGGCGTTGATAGTAGCGCACTTCTAAATCTGTTTTAACAAACTCAACGCCTTTCGAGCTTGCGATTGCGGGGTTCGAGTAGTCCACGAAAAATCGGGTAAAGGATCCTTTAGTGGGCAGAAAAGGATTGTCGCGATAGTCGACGTCGAGTTGCGGACCGACGGTCGCGACTTGCATCGTTTTGGGTGAACATAGTCCTCGCTTTGGATCGAATTTCGATTCGGGACTGCCTGCTAGCGCAGTCGGATCGGGAAGGCAGCGGTCATAACGTTCAAAGTCTTTACGCGACTCTAAACTCCAGGCTTTGTAGGTGAGTTTGGTGTGCTGAGTGAGATCGCGCTCAATCAAGAGGTCGACTCGATTTTTAACCACGATCTCAGTGTATTGATCAGGCTGCGCGACGTAATCGAAGACGTATTCCGATCGCGTCAGATTGACCCGTCCGCGAGTGCGCGTATTGAACAAAAATGGTTCCAAGTACCCGGCGGTGACTTCGTTTTCAGGATACTTTACTTCGGCGACATTCGAGCGCAATTCACCGCGTAGACTGATGGCGCGGGCTGTGCCCCAAAGGTTGTTGTAGCTGGCGCCAGAGTATCCGCGCAAAGTCAGATTTCGCTCATTGGTCACGCCTCCACCGAACGTAAATACGCCGGGATCGCGTTCGGTAACCGAGATTACGAGAGTGCGCTCGCTGACCGTTGTCCCTTCTTCTAAAGTGCGCACGTCGGCGCGAGAAAATAATCCCAATTTATTTAGGCGGGCTGTCGCATCGTCAATTTTTTGTGGCGTTAAGATCTCTCCCAAACTGAAGTCGGCCTCCTTCAAAATGACCGACGTTTTAGTCATTTGGTTTCCGTCCACCACGATGGCGTGAACGCGAACGCGCGGACCTTCGTAGATTTGGAATGTGAGTCGCGCTTGGGTTCCCTTGTCGTTGTATTTGATGAGATCTTCACTCTCGTTGAGCAATTTCATTTCAAGAAAGCCCTGCTCGCGATAGAATGCCTTTAACTTTTCCAGACTTTGTTCAAAATCGTTTAAATGTAGCGGGGTGTTGGTCTCTAACTCAGTCACTTTCGCGAGTTCGAAGCTCGAGAAGAATTTATTGCCGGTAAAATCTAAACCCCGAATCTGAGTCTGTGGGCCCTCTTCAAGCAGTAGAATAACGCTCACTTTGTCTTTATTGTCTGAGTACTCTATACGTGAAGAAAGTACGCGAGCGCGCAAAAATCCCTGATTGCGTAGTTCGGTCACCATATTTTTAAAGCCATTGTCTAGATCCTGCCGATTGTAGAACCCCTTCGCGATCAGATCGGAACTATTTTTCAGGATAAAATCCTGATAGTAACTTGAGGCGCGCGAAATCCGCCCTTGCACTTCGATGGCCCTAATGCGAACGCGTGCACCCTCATTGATCGTGTAGTAAATCCGCTTAAGAAACGAGCCTGTTGCATTGTTGACCTTTGTTTCGATTTGAATATTTGGAAATCCACGCTCCAGATAAGCCCGACGCAAGCGTTCTGCACCTTCACTCGCGGGGTCCACGTTTTTACGCTCACGATTGCGCAGATCGAGTGCGCGATAAACATCGACAGAGGTGAAGTACTTATTGCCCTCAAAATAGAATTCTGATTTGTACGGCTCACGCACTTCGATTTTCATGTAAGCTTCGGTTTTATCCGGATTGTATTTTGCGTCTGGTCCAACGACTTCGGTGGCCAGGTAGCGGCTTTCCACTAGCTGTTCATCGAGATCTTTCATCATTGTCCGCACTCGATCCGTGGTCAGCGGTCTATTCAAAACACTTTTGAACTTCATTTGCAGGAGGGCCTTAAGGTCGGTATTGGGGGTGTCGAATTCCAGCCCCTTGATTACGCAGGGAGGCCTTTCTTGAACATCAAAGACTAAGCGGATGTCCTTGGAATCTGTCTTCTGGAAGCCAAGTTCAATGACCGTATTGAAGAACCCATGTTCACCATAGTAGTTCTTCATCTTCTCGCCAGAGGCCACGGCTCGCTTGCGATCAAATCGATCACCAGTTTTAAAGTCGACCAAATCGCGAAGTTCCGATTCCGAGACCTCGTGCACGCCACTAAAACGAATCTCTTGCACCTTGCGCAGTGGTTTGCCGATTAGCTCATAGCTGTTTTCACCGACTCGCTCAACAAACACATTTTCGTAGGTTCCGTCGCGCATTAATATGCGAATCGCATCGTCAAATGTGGAAAGTTCGGGTTCACCTTTGAACAGACGGGGCAATTCCTTCTTTAAGGTCTCTTCGTCTTTGGGATTTAGATCGCGAAAATGCAGCGATGTTGCCCAACTTGGGAAGGTGAAAAGCATCGCAGTGAATAGAGCCATCCGATTGATCATCATTTACTTAAAAGGCACCTTGTATTGTAAGTCTAGACCCAAAATATTTTTAGTCGTATCTTTTTGTTGGTCATGCAGGGTCTCTCGACCGTCCCATGAGCCGATCACTGAAACGCTCTTATTCATTTTGTATTCGAGCTTCACATTGTTGTTGGGATTTGACTCGAGGGTACTCGATGCCGATGCGCCAAATTTTGGCGTCCACTGCTTGCTTAAAGTGACTTTTGGAGAAGCAGCAGTGTCGACTGTGGATTGGGACGAAGACAGTTTGACGTCAACGCCGAATGATTCCTTCACGCGTTTGCCACCGGCCTTTTTTAAAATGGCCGCGCCGAGCGCCGCAGATGTGTTTGCCGTTTGATTCTCACCGGTTTTGCGTTCCTCGCTAACTGCACCGGTGACTCCGAGTGCGAGCAGTGAAACGATTTCTCGTTGGGCGAGCGGAGGCTGCGAGGTCAAATTCAACTGTGGATCTTGCGCATGTCCTTGAACCAGCAAGCTCACGTCATACTGGTTGGCACTTGCCCCCTTGTCGTCGACTACGTTTTCGATCACATGCGCAGTTCCAGTCAGATAAATTTTGGGATCGCCGGGCGGGTTTCCCGAGTATTCCACATAAGCCGACCCAATATCGAACGCGACATCATTGAAAAAGACCTTCCCACCAGGGACCGGAGTGAGTGAGCCATTGAGCAGCAGGTGATCGGGAGTTCCATTGGCCCGAATGTGTCCAGTCCACGAGGCCTGAACTAGCGAATTGTTCACCAGAATTGGATTTTTTAAACCGATATCGAGTAAAAAATCAAATGGATGAAAAGTCTCGCGATCTAAAAAGTGAGGTAAAAATGCACTTGCCTTTACCGACGAGTTGCCTGAAGAGTTTTCCCCAAACTCCGAGACGACTTCGCCTCCGCTCACGTCATAGGTCAGGTCCATGACGTAGGGAAAGGCATCGCCACGAATGGCCACCGTTCCGGAACCTTGCGTGTGAAAGCCGTCTGGAATATTGAGTTTCACGTCGCTGAAGGAGCCTTTAATATCAATGGGTCGCGATTTTCCTGAAAAAGTGATTTTGCCGTCTCCGGAAAGTTTTCCGCCGGCGATATCTCCGCGAATGGTATTCAAAAGTATTTGATTGTCGTTAAATAAAATATCGGCGCGAACGTTCGAGACGGGATGATAAAAATCGGAAAATTTGGCGTAGCCGCGATCAATATAGGCCGAGCCACTGACAAATGGTTTCTCGGCTGTCCCTTTCAGGTCCATCGAGACGGCCATATTGCCACGCAGATCTGAAATAAAGGGCGTGAACAGGCCCAGTAAACTTAAATCCACTTTGCCATTGAGCGAGGCATTCAGCGCATTTTTGGTCAGGCCTGCGACATCCAGTTTCAAATAGCTGTCACCGGCGGAGATCACGCTATTGTCGGAGTTCACCACGCCCTGCTTAACGATAAAGATCATTGGCTTTTCAGCCGCCATACTTTTGCTGCCCTTGCGGATCACGAATTCCGACAGATCCACGCGTCCACTCGATGCCCAAAGTCCGCCGTGATCCGCGCTGAGGTTGACGTCCATGGTTACAGAGGTATTAAAGTCGATTTGTCGGGCGGATCGGGAGAGCAAAGAAAATAACGTAATGAAATCCCATTTTTTGGTTTTTAATTTAAAACGAAACGGGGCTTCTGACGTATAGGGAAACGTGAAGTCGCTGACCAGAGTTGTGCCCAAAAACTGACCCGAACCCTCCATGCGATCATCTAGAAAATTCAATTTGAACACCGAGTCCTCGGCGGCGATGTCACCGAGTACCACTTTGCTCAGTCGCCCGTTGAGCTCGACCCGCGGATGGGGAAGTTGGCCGCGCACCAAAACGGTGAAATCGGCTAGGCCTTGCAAGTCGAGACCCATGGACAAAATATTTTCCGATTGCTCAAGGCGCATGCTGCGGCCGACGGCGACGCAGTCCATCTCTCCTTTGGGCGTAATCTGACCTTTGACGTCGACAACCCCACTCGATTTAGACAACGTGATTTTTTCCGATTTTACCAATCCATCTTTGGCTTTGACCTGAAAGACAAACTCATCGAACGACTCGCCAGCCATTTGTCCGCGAAAGAAGCTGGAGCGAAAGTCGTAGCTCATATCGCGAAAACGCAACGGTCCTTCAGCCTCAAGTCGACCAGTTCCGGTTCCCGACATCGCAATAGGTAGCGTGACTTTGCGTTTAAATAAACTTTGCACGTCTTTAAGGTCCATAAACGGAATTTGACCACTCATGCGAATACGATCCTTATCGAGATCCAAATCCACCTGGCCTGTATAGCGGGTAACTTCAAATTGCCCCTGCAGCGCACTGAAATTCAAATGACCGGCCTTGTAGTTAACTTTTGAAGTCGCAGAGCCAAGCGGATAGTCCTCGAGCCAGAGGTCTTTGCCGTCGATGCTCATGTCGATGGTCGCCCAATGTGAAGTTCCCGTTGTGCTCCCGTTTATTTTCATCGCACCTTCGAATTTTAGATTCACGAGATTCTTCACCTCGGCGAAATCCAAGTTGTCAGCTTGGTAGTTGATTTTAAATCCCTTGTCGTAGTTGATAACCCCATCGGAGTGCCCGGCAGAATTTCTTCCAAGCGCCAGATCGCCCTTATAGCTCACGTCTTTTGCCGTGACTTTAACCTGGCCTTTCGCGCGTACGTCGACGGCCTCGACGATCGTTGAAAACTTGGGACGACCTGTGTCGACATGAATTTTTGCCGCACTAAACCCGCCGCTGCAGTTCACCTCAGGTGAATCCCCAAGAACCGCAAGACACTCCGCTTCGCCCTTGATAGGAACCATAATAGGGACATGTTTGACGTCGAGGTTCTCGAGTAGCTCGTGCACTTCGATCCCCGGAACCTTCACGACCGCCGAAATCGTCGTCTTAGGTTCAAGATTGATAGTTAATTTTATTAGATCTACTTTTCCTGAATTGTTCGACAAATGCATAACATCGCTGGAAATCGATTTTAAATTTGAGGTGAGATGGCCTTGAATTTGACCAACGGTATATTTATCTATTTCGACTCCCGTAGTCTTCACGTCGACGTCGAACTTGTAGCCTTTCTTCTTTTGCAGCTCAATTCCCAGATCCATTTCGGCACGGCCTTCCAATCGGGGAATGCGAGGCTTGAGATAAAAAATATTCTCCCAAGCATTGATATCCTCCAGATCCAGTCTGGATCGCGCTTCAAACATCCCCGTATCAAAACGTCCGACTGCCAGGTCACCATTGAATTTGCCACTCGCCACGACAAAGCTATCGCCGGCTTTAAGCTTGAACGCAGAAACTTGCATTTCACTGGCTTCAATTAGAGTGCGAAGTTCCAGTTGAGCGTTCAGAGGATGCACTGGCCCGCTCGGTTTCACCATTACTCGCGGTGCGTTCACTTCGACAAAAATCGAGCGGTAGCGATTTTCAATGGTGACATTTAGATTTGTAACCCGAAACACTACGTTCTGTGGCTCAAGACGGCCTTGAATCTGCACGTCTTCGAGCAAGAATTCGTCGATGGGGAGCTGGTAGAGTTGGTCAAAATCAAGGCGTAACTTTTCCGGACCTTTTTTATCGGTAAATAAATCGGAACGCAAAAACAAATTGAGTTCAGAGTTTCGAATATACACCTGACTCAAACGCAATTCTCCGCGCAGCAGCGGCAAGAGCGCCAAATGCGCGCCGACTTCGTGCAACGTCGCGGGAGCTAGATATTTATCCAACGGCGCTTGCGCGAGAAGACGAACCTCTTCAAGACTGACGCCCAATGGGACCAAGTGAAAATGTAAACGTTGAGCCCAAATGCGAATCGGAGAGCGTTCCTGGCTCACGCGTTCAACTTCACCGAGCAAATAGGCTTCAATGCGTGGCAGGTGATAGTTGTAGGCAAAGCCTAAGGAGAAGCCGGAAACCGCCAATAGAATAAGTTTAGCGACCGTGCGTCGGGTGATATTTATTCCCAACTGACGCCTTCCGCCCACTTCAGAATCAACGCGTGAGCCGAACGATAGTTGGAGCGCACTCGCACGATGCTTTGCATGATCTCAAGGCCCAACGTTTTTTGTCCAAGAGCCCATAGGCACTGCGCGCGTAGGTAGGAGACTGAGAACGTGGTCTCGGGATCTTCGATGTATTTAATCTCCATTTGATTCAAATGCTCAAGCGCCTCTAAAAAACGCCGAGAGGCAAATAAAAGTTCAGCACGCATCCAATCCGACGAACTGCCGATTTCGGCCCACGCCAAAATATCCAGAGCGTGATTATAGTCTTCCATGAACCAGAAGGCGACGGCTAAATCGAACGCGAACGCACGATGCTCGAACGAGATTTTTTCGCCCTCGATCATCAAGCGTTGGATCATCTCTTTGTCACCGCTCGACGGCTCAGTTTGTGTGCGGTCCATCCCTTCGGATTGCAGTGTTGAAATATGAGTGGAGAGAACGTCGCGCGCCCATTGCTCATCGAACTCACTCTTGAAGGCCTTGAGTTCGCCGTCATCTGGGTAAAGTTCGAGCATGCGTCGTAAAACACGGCCGGCCTGCTCGGTCATCCGTTGATTTTTTAGAAAATGAAATTTTTCTTTTAAGTTTTCTTTTTGCTGTCTTTGCTCGCGGAGTTTTTGTTCGAGCAGTTCGGCGCGCGCTCGCCCAAACCGCGGGTCCCATTTGTCCCAACCCTTGCACGCCAGAATATCTTCATGGGCCTTTTGTTTTTTTAACCCCTTGATTAAACTCTCTAAGATACTTTTGTTGGGCTGCAGATTCGCGCGAGCACACATTGCGATGTACAGATCAAAGGGAATGCGCTGTTTAGATTCCAAGGTCAGGGAAAGTGCCGCACATAACGTGTCTTCACGCCCGGTGTTAAAAAGAAAATTCCAAAATGGGCGTTTTTCTTCCCATGATAATGATGGATCGACCAAACGTCGCAAAATTTTACTGACGAGTTCCTGCCCCGCAATCTTGGCTTTTAAAAATTTGCGGAGCTC
Organism: Pseudobdellovibrionaceae bacterium; assembly: GCA_043757545.1. Classification (GTDB taxonomy): domain Bacteria; phylum Bdellovibrionota; class Bdellovibrionia; order Bdellovibrionales; family UBA1609; genus JALHOQ01. The sequence goes on along the minus strand of JAYVPG010000069.1, from coordinate 34,219 downwards.
GAGTTCGTTGATCGTTTCCAAAGCGCGGCTCACCCTTCCCAATTCTACCTAACTTTTTAATTATGTTAGGGAATTCGAAAAGCCGCGAGGCCTGACCTGGCGCGCTGTAAATGACCTTATTTCAGATTCACACGCTCGACAAAAGCCCCATCCGTCGTGTTGATTTTCAACAAATCGCCCTCGGCGATATGCAATGGCACTTGGGCCACAAAACCAGTCTCGAGAGTGGCGGCTTTATAGGTGTTGCTGACCGTATTGCCTTTAAAACCAGGGTCAGTCTGTGTGACTTTTAAGTTTACCGACTTCGGGACTTCAAGCCCGACAGCGCGATCATTGAAAAAGATGACCTTCACGGGCAGATTTTCCGTCAAAAAATTGGCGGCTTCACCGACCAGCTCGGGATTGAGTGAGACTTGCTCGTACGAACTTTGGTCCATAAGATTAAAACCGGATTCATCTTTGTAGAGAAAATTCATGTCTTTAAATACGACATCGGGAATTTCAAATTTCTCGCCGGATTTGAACGTGCGCTCCAAGTTGCTGCCGTTGAGCAAGTGTTTAAGTTTGGTGCGTGTGAACTGGTTGCCCTTGCCCGGTTTGACGTGTTGAAAGTCGACGACCGAATACGGCTGGCCATCGATCAAAACTTTTAAGCCTTTTTTAAAATCACTTAAATCATACATTTAAATAACCTCTAGAGCTCGGGTGGAGTCTATTTTGATAGTAGAAGTTTGCGCTTATGTAAACTTAAGTTTCAGCCCGCAGGCGTTTTAGTAGGCGCTCAAGCAGATCTATTTTGCCTTCAACTGCCTGCATTTGTCGATTGGGCAGCGGCACGGCCGGAGAGTCGGCCTCTATCTCACTGGAATCCATGCCGCGTTGATTGACTAGCTTTAAGCGTTTGACTAGCTCGGGGTGCGCCGCAAAGCTATCCTCACCGCGCTTAAGAACTTCGAGCGCTTTGTCCATATCTCCGCGCACAATGTAGGCATCGCTAAGTGACAAAACACGCTCGAGTTCGCTGGTGAGTCCACCGTGTGCGATAGGTTTAAGGGCCGTGATTTTCTCTGACGAAAGTTCACCGGCTTGCGGCAATTGCTTCATCTCGAAAAGATCCTCTTCGTATTCATCCGCGGTGAGCGATTCGAGTTTGCGTACGGCTTTGAGCGCCTTTTCGTTATTCGGCGCCAAGAACAGCACCATTTTGAACGAGCGCAGAGCATCCTTTGGTCGCTTCGTCTTTAGATAGCATTCGCCAAGCAAAAGATGCGCAAGAATATTGTCGGGTGAAAGATCCACGGCGCGCTCAAGTTCTTCCAGAGCACCGGACACATTGTCGCGATCGATGAAAACCTTGGCTAATGCCATGCGTCCGCCGCCGAACTGTGGATTGAACTGAACGCCGCGTACAGCAATGCGAAAAGCCTCCTCTAGCAGTCCCATTTTACGATAGGCCTCGGTGAGTGGCGCAAAAACTTGGGACTTGGGATCCTTCTGCAGAAGGATTTGATATTTTTCGATCAATTCGGGCTGGATTTCTTGCATCGCATTCATCTTCCCACCATAATTTGAGCAGGGCAAGAGTGGGGGAGGCAAATCCGTATTGAAAGATCTAATTTTAGGGTTAGACCCCGGTAGTCTACAAACCGGATTCGGCGTCATCGCAGTTCATGGTGACGAGCTTACTCATGTCGCCCACGGCGTGATCCATCTAAAAAGCACCTGGCCAATGGCGGAACGCTTGCGCGTTTTGCACCAGGAGCTCTCTGAACTATTTGGCAAATATCCTGCAACCTCATCTGTCGTCGAAAAGATTTTTTTCGGCAAAAACGCCGACAGTGCGTTTAAGCTCGGGCACGCGCGCGGCGTTTGTGTTCTGGTGGCTGCGCAAAACGGTGCGAGTGTCGACGAGTACGCGGCTCGCTACGTTAAGAAGGCATTGACCGGCAACGGTGGTGCCGACAAAGAGCATGTGCAAATCGCCGTGTTCAACCAGCTGCGCATTCAACCCGGAAAGTTAGTGTTTGACGCCTCCGACGCCTTGTCATTAGCTGTTTGCCACGCCCGCGTGCGTGAAACGAACCTGCGCTTAAAGAAGATGATGGAGGGTTCCCTGTGATTGGATATTTACAAGGTCGCCCCTTACGCATGGGCCTCGACAATTTAATTTTACTGGTGCAGGGCGTGGGCTACGAACTCAGCTGCTCGGTGCAGACACTTACGGATTTAGACGGAAAAGCATTTATTGAAGTTTGGGTTTACACCCATGTGCGTGAAGATGCTTTGCAACTTTTTGGTTTTTCGACGGAGCTTGAGAAGGCGCTGTTTTTATCTTTGCTCAAGGTGAACGGCATCGGTCCGAAGTCGGCGCTGAATATTATTTCTGGCGCGCCGACCAAGCAGATCGTGCAGTGGATCGATGACGCGAATGTGGGTGCGTTGACTAAATTGCCCAAGGTCGGCAAAAAAAGTGCAGAGCAAATCGTACTCACCTTGCAAGGCAAGCTGGTGCGCGGTGGTGAGGCGGGGAGTGCGCAACGTTTCGGCGCGCGCTCACAGATTGTTTCAGCGCTGGTGAACTTGGGCTTCCGCATCGGCGATGTGGAAAAAGTGGTCGATCGCATGCCCGCAGAAACCGATCTCGAGGGCGGCCTGCGCCAGGGACTGACCGCGTTGACGACATAGGGGAAAGCGAAATATGGAAACCGAACGCGCGATTTCAGGGGAGAAGACAGAAGGCGACATCAGTGCCGAGATCAGTCTACGTCCAAAAACTTTCGCAGAATTTCCTGGTCAAAATAAGGTTAAAGATAAATTAAAGGTATTTATTCAAGCCGCGAAAAAACGTGGCGAGCCAATGGATCATACGTTGTTTTGTGGGCCTCCGGGGCTGGGGAAAACCACGCTCGCACACATTCTTTCCTCGGCTTTAGAGGTTGATTTTAAATCCACCAGTGGTCCCGCGCTTCACCGCAAAGGCGATCTGGCTGCGATTCTCACCAGTCTTAAGCCAGGCTCAATATTTTTTATCGACGAAATTCATCGTTTAAGTCGCGATGTCGAAGAGTATCTTTACAGCGCAATGGAGGACTTCTACATAGACATCGTCACTGGTGACGGCTTAGGTGCCCGCTCAATGCGCTTTCAGTTGAATCCGTTCACGCTGGTCGGCGCCACCACTCGCGCGGGCCTCTTGAAGGCCCCGTTTCGCGATCGCTTTGGGATCGTCGAGCGACTTTCGTTTTATGATCGTGAATCGCTGATCACGATTCTTTCCCGCTCGGCACAATTATTAAATATCGAATTACTCGGCGACGGCGCGGAACAAATCGCACGCCGGTCACGCGGGACTCCACGGGTCGCCAATCGTTTGTTAAAGCGCGTGCGCGACTACGCGGATGTGCACGGCGATGGAGTCATCACCGCGAAGCTTGCGGCGTATGCTTTGGATCAGCTGGAGGTCGATCAACTCGGTCTCGACCCAATGGATCGCCGAATTCTCTGGCTGATACACAATAAATTCGCAGGTGGCCCGGTCGGCATCGACACATTGTCGGCGGCATTGAGCGAAGAGGTCGATACCTTAGAAGAAGTTTACGAACCATTTCTTCTGCAAGAAGGCTTGTTGCAAAAAACCCCTCGCGGCCGAATCATCACCGAACTCAGCCGCGCGCATTTGAAGGCGTTGGACGAAACTTTCTAACGCATTTAAAACGCCGGGCCTGCGCAATCATAAGCGGTCTTTGAATAGACCGCCTCATCCCCGTTCATCGAGCAATGTTTATAAAAGAACTCATAGGGCCGAACATTCTCTGGGCGGTGAGGCATCGGCTTACGGACTGAGAACGTTTCATTTCCGTAAGCGGCGGCGACGGGATGCGCATTTTCATCTCCATAGGGCATCAACCACCCATCCGAAGTCGCACATCCAGTCGCAGTCGCCAAAATTAGAATTAAAAACACACTCTTCACCTCTTCAGTTTATCATGCGAAAAGGCTCATGCAATGCGCTTAATTCACAACAGTTGTTGTAAAAAAGCACTCGGCACTGAGCCCTGGACAATTGTCGATGCACAGTTATTCTAGTCACTTAGCGCAGTTAGTTAGGACGTATTTCGAGGTCCCTAGAGCGGCACGAACGTTGTATGTATTGAAGTACTAGAGGTGAATTCATGTTCCTGCAAAGAACCATTCGGCAAAGAGTCAGCGTTGAAGGCATTGGCCTGCACACCGGCGAGCCTGCGCGTCTTACCTTTTGCCCCGCCCCCGAAGGCACGGGTATTTACTTCGTCCGACGTGACCTTCCGGGCAGCCCCGCGATATCAGCGCAAGTCGACCGAGTCACCGCGACCACGATGGCGACCACTCTTGGCGGTGACGCGTTCAGTGTGTCGACGGTTGAGCATTGCCTATCGACTCTCGCGGCGCTGCGAATCGACAATCTTTTTATTGAGCTCGACGGTCCCGAAATTCCCATTGGCGACGGCAGCGCGGCTCCCTTCCTCGAGGCCATTCTCTCGGCCGGCCTTGCGGAACAAAGCCAAGCCCGCAAATATGCTTACATCACTCAGCCGATCTTCCAGGGCGATCATGATAAACACGCCTACGTGGTGCCCTACAATGGTCTTCGCATCAGCGCGACTATCGAGTTCTCTCACCCATGTATCGGTCTGCAAACCTTCGATATCGACGTCACCGAACAGTCTTTCGCCCGCGAAATTGCCCGCGCCCGCACCTTTGGCTTTCTAAAGGATGTAGAGGCGATGCGCGCAAAAGGTTTAGCCCGCGGCGGTAGCTTGGAGAACGCCGTCGTCCTGGACCATACCGAGATCTTAAATCCCGAGGGTTTGCGTTGGGACAATGAGTTTGTCCGACATAAGGTGCTCGATGCGCTTGGCGACCTGGTGACCTTGGGTATCCCGCTTATGGGACACGTCGTCTTACATCGCGCGGGCCACGATATGATGAATCGCTTGGTGCGTAAGATTCTCGAGTCCCCGGATCGTTACCGGCACATCGAGCTAGGCGCCGACTTGCCGAATCACTTCGACTCCCAATCCCAATGGATGAACGACTGATCATTTGACGGCTCAGTTGGCGAAGGCTAAAACAGTCCCTTCACGACAACAGGAGCTAATAAGATGATCATTGGTGTCCCCAAGGAAATCAAAATCAGTGAGAACCGCGTCGGTTTGACCGAGGCCGGTGTAAAGCAGCTGACTAAAGAAGGTCACGCCGTTTACATCGAAAAAGATGCAGGTCTTGGCAGCGGAATCACCAACGAAGATTTCGAGCGCTCAGGCGGCAAAATTCTTCCCACCAAAAAAGAGATCTACGCGAAAGCGGAAATGATTATTAAGGTGAAAGAGCCGCTTCCCGATGAATATGAGCTGCTCAAAGAAAATCAGATCCTCTATACATATTTGCATTTGGCCGCAGAGCCGAAACTGACGCGCGTCCTGATGGAGCGCAAAGTGAAGTCGGTCGCCTACGAAACTATTCAGTTGGCCGACGGCTCTTTGCCGTTGCTGATTCCGATGAGTGAAGTGGCTGGCCGAATGGCGACTCAAGTCGGTGCTTACTACTTACAAAAAGATCATGGCGGCAAAGGCATCCTTCTCGGCGGAGTCACCGGAGTGAAGCGCGGCAAAGTCGCCATCATCGGCGGCGGGATTGTCGGTGTGAACGCCGCTCAAATGGCCATCGGTCTTGGTGCCGAGGTCACGATCCTAGATGTGAATCGCGCGCGCATGGAATACTTGGATCATATTTTCCAAGGACGCGTGAGTACGCTTTACTCAAACGTCGGCAACATTGAAAAGACGGTCGCCAATTGCGATCTGCTCGTTGGCGCGGTTTTGATCACCGGTCATAAAGCTCCGACACTTGTGACGCGCGCAATGGTACAAACCATGGCGCCCGGCAGTGTTGTGGTCGACGTTGCGGTGGATCAAGGTGGCTGCATTGAAACCTGCCGCCCGACTAGCCACACCAATCCGACTTATGAAGTGGACGGAGTCATTCACTATTGCGTACCCAATATGCCAGGAGTCGTGGCGCGTACGTCGACTTACGCTCTCACCAGCGCGACGATTAAATACGCATCCATTTTGGCCGAACTTGGAGTCGAAGAAGCGATTGCAAAAGATCCGTGCCTATTCAAAGGACTCAATGTTTACGGCGGGCACGTGACGTACGAGCCGGTTGCAAAAGATTTGGGACTTGAGTACCGAGCCTATCGACCCTCGTAATTTGCAACGAGCGTAGCCCGGTTTTCGGTTCCAGTGAATTAAAACTGGAACCGTGAAGTGCGTTTCCCATATTATAACTCGATGTGTATCGTCCCCCACTCCTCCGTCCTTAACAACGGAACGTGCGCCTCACTCAACTCCCGAACAACTTCACTATGAGGATGTCCGTAACGGCGAACGCGAGCGCTTGAAATCGCGAGCTGCAGTTTTGGCAGCGATTCCAGCAATTCCTTCGATGTCGACGTTCGACTGCCATGATGGCCTAGAATCAAAAAGCGCACGCTCGGAAAACCGCGAAAATATGGAATCCATTTTTTCTCTTCGATGCGGGGGGAATCGCCGGGCGCTAAAATTCCATTCCATAGGACCACCCAGCTTTTTCCGTTGGCCGTCTTGCCCAAAGGATCCGACCATTGTTCAAACGGCGAAAGTTGGTGACAGCGGGAGAGTGGCGCTAGCGTTCTCTCTTTGTGGGGCGAACCTGGTCCCTCGGGCCGATTGAGCAAGCAAATATCTGGCAGATTCATGCGCGCTTTGGAAACGAATGAAATATGGTCAACATCCCAGTGACTGAGTGAAACTCGGTTGGGGCGCTTGCGGCAAGCGGCCATAATTTCCTGCCATGGCGCAAACTCGCCGCCCATATCCAAATGCCAGCACGCGGTTTCATCGATCACCGTCGCCCATTGTCCCTGTCCAACATTCCACACAATCAATTCGGAATGAGATTCACGGGCACCTTGGCTGCCGATTAAGAAGACGAGTAAGAAAACGCCAACGAGCGCCGCCATCGGACCTCCATCACCAGTAAAAAAGCGTGAACCACGATAGGCAGTAAGCAAAGCTGCTCACTCGATAAGAAAATCGGAAACTGCGCGGCCTGTGGGCCAAGATTCAAAATTCCCAGAAACGCCCGCCACAACTGGTCGACTACTATATGGAAGGGAGGAATGACAACCGAGGCCACGCAGGCCGGGAATAGAATTAAACCCACAAATGGTGCCAGCAAAGTATTCCACGCAATACTCATAGGTGAGGCGAAGCAAAACGGCAGAAGAAAGAAGTAGCTCTTCACGGCTTGATCCAAATGTGGATAGCGTGGAATCATTCGCGGCGCACATAGTGCGAGCCCGCACATCCAACTCATCAGAAACGATCGTGAGAGAATCCAGGGCGGATATATAAAGAGTGCAAGTGCAACGGCCGCGGCCTCCACCTGCAAAGCGGTCAAGCCTGAACCTATGCTTAACACGGGAGCAATTGTTCGCCGCAAGAACGCGCGAACCACTGGCGCTTGAAAACCGACGATGTAGCAATAGGCTCCGAGCAGAGCCAAGCGCGGTCGATTCGGCATCCAGGCGAGTAACATTTCGATAAACACCAAGTGAGATCCTGAGACCACCATGAGGTGGATCAATCCCGTATCGATGAACATCTGCTTTTCAAGACCTGGAGGAAGATTCGCTCCACACACCAGCGCGTCGTACAAATTCACATATGTAGTGGGTGGAAGAACCGATCGACACAAGAACGGACCTTGTCGCAGGATGCCATTGGGCGACCAAAGCTGCGCAAAGCGGGTGGATGTTAAAAAAATCAGCAGGGTCAGCATGGTCTGGGCCCGCTGCAATCCCAAAGTCAGGGGAAGAGCCCCCTCAAATCTGAACTCGCCTTACAGTGGATCCGCGTTTCGAATTTAAGAACGTGTAACGGCGGTAAAATCAAATCCTCGTTTTTCAACTTTCACATTTAAAATTAGGTATTTACATATGCTCAATGGTTGTGCAAATCGCTGAAACCCTTGTCTGTACAGAAGTCTAGGCATGTGACCACAGGGGATGTGCACATTTCCTGTGGATAATTCTTAACGGATTCCTAATGACGAGGCACATTGCGACTTTCGAAGGTCAGATACATGCTTGATCTTTCAACAAATATTGCAAAAACAGCACAGTCCACTATCATTAGGGAAGTGGGAGGATCACGATGAAGAAGCAATCCGTCATAGTTCTATTTTGCGCCGCTGCGGTGAGCTGCTTTTTGACTGGCCTTGTGGCGCACGCCGCGACCCCAAAACAGCTTTCTGCCTTTCCTGAAGGCGAGCGTTTGGTCTACACGCGACTTGTCGAAGCCTTTCGTCGCGCTCAACTCGATGAAGTCGTCAAACAGCGCATTGTTCTGGAGCGGAACTATCCGAAAAGCATTCATCTGGACAACGCCTACTATTTATCCGGCATGCTCGAGTTTCAAAACAACCGTCTTGGCGAGGCATTGAAGGATTTCGATGTGGTCCGCGATCGCTACACGAAAAGTAATAAGCGCCCGAGTGCACTATTTGCGACGGCGATCACCTATCAACGATTGAATTTAGCTCCACAGGCACAACGAGTTTTTCAAAGAGTAGTCACTGAGTACCCGGGAAGTCCCGAGTCTCAGCGCGCATGGATGCATTTGCAGATCGCGAAGCAAAAGATTAGGCCGTCGGTTCAGCGTTAACACATACGGAACAAGGATGTTCTAGTTATGCTAAAATACAGTCTCGTTTTCATAGGCCTTGTTGCGGCTCCCGTGTGGGCCACTCATTTCGATCCTCCGGATTTAAATTTGGAGGATCAGCTGCATCGCAATTATGTTCAAGTGGTCGACCCTAAACAACGGGCAGAAACTCCATCGGAAGGTTTGATGGAGAGCTATCGTCTGCAAAAAGGCGAGAGTCTTTGGGGATTAAGCCAGATGCTCTATGGTGACGGCGCTTATTGGCCAAAGGTTTGGGCGCAGAATAAAAGCATCACCAATCCGCATTTGGTTCGACCGGGTCACACTCTTCAGCTGATGCTGGGCTCAGAAGATCAGACCCCCGCGTTTCGGTTTTCGGAAAGTGACGACAGTGGTATTGAGCTCGCGGCCGCGCAGGTCCCCGGCGGATCCCAGGTTGAAGTGCCACCACCTGAAATTTCGCCTCGCCCGGTCTTGAAGATTCCCAGCAGCTTTCCGGACTGGCAAGAGGTTTACCACAGCAGGAAGGATGATTTCGAAATTGACGATAGCAAACTGTTGTTCAAGCGAAATCGTATTCCAGATAAAATCTTCGTCAGCGGATACGTGCAAGATGGTGAGTTGGATGCATATGGCTCCTTTTTGGAAAACGAAAACGAGTCGGGTCTGCCAGTGGCGATGCAGTATATTTTTATTAAAATCAAAAAGGGAATGGGACATATAGGGCAAAAAATGTTGATCGTGAAGGATCACGGAATTTTGCATAAGCTCAATTATCAGGTCGAAGGGGACATCAAAGCCCGCTTTATTGAAGTTTTTGGCGATATTGAGATTGTTGAGACCGCTGAACCCGTCAAGAACGGACCGGACAAAGAGAAATTCGATGTCTATCGTGCATTGATTACTCATGCGTTCAGTCTCAGTATTTTAAACTACGATTTGGTTCCTGGAAAAGTGGACTTTGTGGATTTGAGTGCGAGTGGCCCAAGTGGTAGCGTTGTTGCTCAGGTCATCGGGTCTTCGAAAGATGTCACTAGTGCGCTCTATGGTCCGGGTGACATCGTCTTTCTAAATAAGGGCAGTCAAGATGGTGTTGCGACTGGGCAACTCTTGGACCTTTTTGCCGATCGCGTGCTACGTGAGCCCAGAACTGCGGTGGCTTTTTCAACTAAGCCTGCGGGCTCGGTGAAAGTCGTTAAAGTCGATAATCATTGTGCAACGGCTGTTGTTTTAAGTGCGGTCGATAGCGTTTTGCAGGGTGACCGAGCTCAGCAACAATCGCGTGCGGAAAAGAGTCAGGATCTGGATCTCAACACTCCGGTCAAAGAAGATTTCGAAGCCCCGCTTGAGCCAGAGCCGATCGGCGATAGTCCGGACCTGGATTTGTCCGAATAGAGGATCGTTTAGTCGCTCATCTCGAACTCAATCGACAGTCAACCCCGACGCGGTTTGCATTGCGGACCGTGTATGAATATACGAAACCTTCTTTTTTTACATGTTCCGATCGGCCTTAAGCTTGAAAGCGTGGACCTTGAGCGGTTGCTGGCACCCGAACTTGATCCGTTCTCAATTGGGAGCGTGCTTGGCGCTCTTAAGACGGAGGCCGCGCGAGTTTACTGTCAGAAAAATGCCGATTGGATCGCAACCGCGCGCGCGATACTGGCAAAGAGCGATCAACATGGGATTCGCTGGTCAAGCATGGGCGATCACGACTATCCGGCGAGTTGGTTCGACCTCAGGAGTCGACCCGTCATATTCAGTTACATGGGTGAGGCTTGTTGGCAGACGACGCCGCTTTTGGCAGTGGTCGGAAGTCGCACGCCTGCAAGCGACAGTCTGCTTTGGATGCAACGTGAGCTCAGTGAATTTCTGCATCAGCGCAAAGTGGGAGTGGTCAGTGGTGGCGCACGCGGCGTGGACCAGTGGGCCCATCGACTCTCGCTAGACTGTGGTCAACCAACAGTTTGCGTATTGCCCTCGGGACTTCTCAATCCGTATCCCGACCGCCATGAGGATCTGTGGAAGCGAGTCGTCGGCAAAGGAGGGTGTATGATGAGTACGTGCGGACTGAGCGAACCGATGCGCAAAAGTTTTTTTCATATCCGCAATCGTTGGATTGCCGGACTTTCTCCCGGTTGCGTGGTCGTCGAGGCCAATCGCCGCAGTGGATCGTTGCTGACGGCTAAACTTTGCATCGAAGAAAACCGCGAAGTGGCGACTCTTCCCGTTTTTCCAACAGCAACCCAAGGCTTGGGAAACTTGGACCTTTTAGAAGCGGGTGCCACCATGCTGCGCGACCATCGGGACTTAATTACGTTTTGGGATTGTCTAAGCGAAGGATCTTTTCAAACTGTGCAGCGCAAAGAGCAGGAACAAAATATTGACCATCCACAAGCTGACTGAAGCCGGTAGCCAACCGTTGGCGGCGACGTTGTTGGCCGAGACATAGAGAATCCAATAGGAGATCAGTGCGCCTAAGCAAATCACGAAACCTGCGCCGCGCGAGGATCGGCGATTGGAAACCGTTCCCAATCCAACCCCGAGCAGGGCAAAGATTAAGCAGGCGCCAGAGAGGGACCAACGGCGATGATACTCGGACTCGAGTTTGCGTCGATCCAACGGATCCAGATCCGGTTTTTTCAATTCTACTGAAAGCTCATCGATGGTCATCGACGGTCCTGACTTTTTCTTTTCAGAAATCTCAAAGGGATCGAAGAGATTGATGTCATAGGAATCAAAGTCGACTTTGGTGTACGTGCTCTGGTGGGTATGATGAATGTTTCCATTGTTCAAACGCAACAGTGCCGCATGGCCGGTGGAGCGCTTTTCTTGAATTAAGTGACCAGTTTTTGCAATGATCGTTACTGGCGCCTTGGGATCGTGTTCATCATAAATAAAAACGTCTTTTAGTGAGCCCTCTTTCGAGTTGACGTGATTGGCGTAAACTACCAAATCGAAAAACCCCTCTGAAAAAACCCCTTCTTTTAAGGTCGCGCCGACTTTTTGCCGGCCAAGCTCATTCATCAAGACTTCAAACTTTCGATTTCCCCAAGGGCCAAGGTAAAAAGAAGTCTGTGCGGACATCAGAGTTGCTGCAACCGAGAGCAGGACCGCGGGAACGGTGAGCTGGGCCATACTCAAACCCAAAGCCTTGAACGCCACGATTTCCGAGTCGTTGGAAAGTCGATTGTAGGTGAGTAATACGCTGAACAGAAGACTCATCGGCAAGATCACGGGCAGAAAGCTCACGCTCAAAAAGAGCATAATCTGGGCAATCGTGCGCAAACCCACGCCGTGAATCAAGACGAATTCAGTTAAGCGTAGCGCCTGAAACATTAAAAGTATGGAGACAAAGACAACTACGCCCATCAAAAAAGCGGGCAGTGTTTCAAAGAAGATGTAGCGAATCGCCTGCAGTCCGCGCAACGTTGAAATCCTAACTGGTGCTAGAGGTGCTTAGCGTTGAATGTCCCAACATTCTCCGGTGAACCAATGGCCTTACGTACTGCAATTGCCATTTTTAGCAACGGCTCCAAGTTGTCCATCAGGAGTTGCGAGGCCGCATCACACTTCGCCGTCATCGGGCGAGGATGGGACTCCAGAAACAAAGCATCGGCACCGGCGCCAACTGCGGCCAAGGTTAGATGCGGAACAAAACGCGGCTCGCCCCCGGCGGGATCCGAGCTGGAGATTCCATACAGACGAACCACGTGAGTGGCGTCAAAACAAACTGGAGCTCCAAGCATCTGCATCACGGGAATCGACCGCATATCGGCGACCAAACGATTGTAACCAAAGCAAGCGCCGCGCTCAGTGAGTAAAAGATTTTTATTTCCGGTTGAGCGAATTTTACTAACCGCGCTGTCCATAGTTTCAGGAGCCAGAAACTGACCTTTTTTGATGTTGACCGCTTTGCCCGTTTGACCGCAGGCCAAGACCAAAGAAGTCTGCTGGCACATGTAAGCCGGAATTTGCAGAACGTCGACATGATCGGCGACCATCTGAATGTCTTCGTGGCGATGCACATCGGTCAAGACCGGGCAGCCAAACTCCTCGCGTACGCTTTTTAAAACTTTTAATCCTTCATTGGCCATCGGACCGCGCCAGTTCTTCTCACTGCCACGATTGTCTTTTTCGTAAGACGATTTAAAAATCAAACCAATGCCCACACGCTGAGTGATTTCGACCAGGCGTTTGGCCGCCTCGAAAATCAGCTCCTTCGAGTCGATCACGCAAGGGCCAGCGATTAGCGCAAGGGGCTGGCCGTCGCCAACGACGATGGGAGTTCTTCCGCCCTCGACGACAAAGCGACGCACGGGGAGTTCAACGGTTTCTTGACGAGTTTTATTGATCGCATCGGCCATGGACTCACATTCCTTTTTTGGGGCTAACGGCCAAGAGCATATCAGGTTTCGGCCTACTGTCCAGGTCGAGTTGACCCCCTGCCCTGGCGAAGCGATACTAAAATCAAGATGTTACGCGTTTTAATGGTACTCGAAGATTATGGCGAATTGATGTTTCTTCAGACGGTCTTGAAGAAAATCGGCTTTGACGTCGATGGCATTCAAAATCCGCGCATTTTTTCAGACAGTGTTTTGACCATGAATCCTGACGTCGTGGTGATGACTGCGCATGGAAAACGCGTGAAGGGCCTTGATCTCAGTCGAGGATTGCGACGAGTGCGTGGCCTACCGCATACGGTTTTGATCCGCGCCGCGGGCTCGGCCGTTGAGGCTGACCATAGCGTGGCAGGTTGGCTCGAAAGCCCGGTCACGGCGGCGAACCTTTTGGACATGATTGCGGATGTGGCAGGATTGAATAAACAAGTCCTTCAGGAAAAGCTCTCTAAGTTTTCATTGAAAGAAATCGAAGAAGAAAAGATTCGCACACTCAAAACAAATATGCCGCCTGAAGCCGTTATGGAAAAGGTCGCCGGCCATGGCGGGAACTTTGGCGGTGGAGCGACTGAGTCCACGCTTAAATCTTCGACGATGCCCGCGAATGAGCGCCAAGATCGTTATGCTAAGTTTTTAAAAGAAGCTCCACCTAAAGAGCACGGCTTTGCGGTAAAAGAGGTCGCTGAGCAGGTGCGCAATCTGCGCAAACTGGAAGCGACGACGGATCTTGCGGATCTGGAACGTGAGCGCAAAGCCTTTGTCGAACATCTTTTTAATAAGAAAAAGGCCTAAGCGCCTCGACGCGCAGATCGACCGAAAAGATTCTCAAAGACACTGGTGACTTCGTTGAACATCTCGCGATTTTGCGCCTTCTTTTTTTGGAGTTCAGAACCCAGCTGTTTTAACTCATGTCTGGCAATCTCTAGGCGAGGATCCAAAATGTGCGCTGTGCGGAATGAGTCGAGAGCTTTTTTGTACTGACCGTTGCGACGGTAGAATACACCCTTTGCCATCATATAGGGGGCTGAATGGCGTTCTTCTGGAGGAATTTGATCCAAACGAATCGCTGAGTACGTTCGATCGCATTTTATTCCGGCCCAGATGCGGTAAGCGCGCAAATCTTTAAATTCAAGTTTGCGATCGATCAGCGCCTGGAACTTCTTTGCAGCGTCCTTTGCATGGCCACTGGTGACTTCAGTGATAGCGGCTCGAAAAATAGGTTCAGCGTCCAACATTTCCTGAGAACGACGACTTTGCAGCAGATTTAAATAGCGTTGGCGCTCGACTTCATTGGAGAGCGTGTCGTAGGCCTTTTGCAGCATAACAAAAACAGAATTGCATTTCACAACCACTTCCGGAGGGCAGGCGGCAGGAAGACTTTCGGGATTGAAGGACTCTTTGAAGCCCTCAAAGGCTTTGCTGACTTCGCGCTGCTGAGCTTTTTCGCCAACGCCGAGAAACTGGAAGTAGTTTTGATGTTGGAAGTCCTCGGCCATCTTGTCGAGTCGCGATTCCAAAAACGTAAAGTCTTGCGAACTGTCGCCGCGGGCTCCGATAGAGGCCAGATTTTTAATCAATGCTCTAAACATCGGCACGAGATCTTTGTCCAATTGGAAACCGAGGTCGCCAAAAACTTCGCCAATGGTAAATGACCCGTGAATGCGCGGGTGGTATTCACCTTCTAAAAGATAAGCTCCCCATTGCATCAAAGTCGACTTCAACCAGTCTGGAGTAATTTTTGATTCTAACCAATCTTCAATCAAGTGATCGAGCCGTTTGCTGGCAAGAGTGTGTTTTGGTTTCGCAGGCTTCTGCGTTTCCCATTGCAAGGTGACAACATCGTTTCGGATTGTCTGACTTAAGCGCAAGGCGAGTTGTTCCTCGAGTATAACTTGAATGGCATGGGGACTTAGAGTCATTGAGGCAATCAATTTTTCGCCGAGTAGCTTTCCGTCCGGATGTTTTAATGCTTCAAGTACTTCTTCGGGTGAGACGAAACCTTGGCTGACGGCTATTCCGCCAAAAAAGGATTCTTTGTCCGGAGTTTTTACGGAAAAAACTCGCCCTTCAAAAAAGCCAACGGAACTGATTTCACCGATTGCGGAAATCAAGGTGAGCGCTCCACTCAACTTCGTGTCTTGAATGCACTGGTAAAGTTTCGGCAAATGAAACGCGTGCAGCGTGGACTCTTTGGCCATCAGGCCCACAAGCTCATGATCTATCATCAAATCGGCGCCATAGAGCCCAATTGCCGTCGGCCGTTCAGGGTCTTCGCTTTCCGCAAAGACCTCTTCCATTTGTGCGAGTAGATCTTCCACTTTAAACGGCTTTATGAAGAAGGACTCGGCCTTGGTGCGAGCCATCGCCTCTTTGATGAATTTACGATCTTTGTAGATTCCCGTGACCAAAAAGATCTTCGGACTATGGGGAAGTGTGGGGAGAATCTCGAGGATCAAATCGACACCGTTCATTGTCGGCAACATGCAATCCACGATCATGCATTGAAATTCTGTGCGTTGAGTGACGGCAAGGGCCTTAACGGTCGAATCGACGAGCACAGCGGAGTAGCCATCTCGCTTGAAGGCCTCAAGTAGGGCTCGGCCCTGAGTAAGGTCGTCTTCGATAATAAGGACATTTATGCGAGACTTAATCATTAGCTTCTCATCGGTCATTTCGCCCTCTAAGTTGACGGACGTCGGGCTAGTGATGCATAGGGTCAATTCAACTGTACTTGCTCCCGAGGAGCCGCCGGTTGTATTTTAGGGTCAGGACCAAAGACATGTCCCTTTAAGGAGACCCCCCAATGGCTGGCCAAAATACGACCCCCGTGACTGATTCATCCTTTGATAAAGATGTACTGCAAGCGTCAGTACCGGTGCTTGTCGATTTTTGGGCGGAATGGTGCGGTCCCTGCAAAGCACTCGGTCCAAAGCTTGAGGAAATCGCCAGCGAACTCAAAGACAAAGTGAAAATCGCAAAAGTTAACGTCGACGAAAATCCCTCGAGCCCCGCAAAATACGGAGTCCGCGGAATTCCGACCCTGATTCTCTTTAAAGATGGAAAAGAAGTCGATCAAATCGTCGGCAATCATCCGAAAGAAAATATTATCGCGATGATCAAAAAATACTCCTAAAATCTTCCTCGGATCTCACCCTCCGTCTCGGCCTCTTGCTGCGGAACCTGAGGTAGGAGAAAGAGGTAAGTGGGAGAGATAAGAGACCGAGGAAGAGCCAGAGCCAGAGGTTAGAAAAGATACCGGCGATACGCCACCGACGAAATCAGGCCAAGCCCCGTCATTGTCGAAAGCATACTCGAGCCGCCGTAAGAGAGTAACGGCATCGGAACACCGACAATCGGCATTAGTCCGATGACCATCCCCATATTCACGAACATATGCCAAAACATATAGCTAAGAACCCCTACCACGATCAGAGCGCCCATTTTGTCGCGGGCTTGGATGGCGATTCGAACTGACATCAAATATAGAATTAAAAATAATCCAAGGGTAGTGACGCTTCCTATAAAGCCGTGTTCTTCACTTAAAACGCTAAAAATAAAATCGGTGTGGCGTTCAGGCAAAAACTCGAGCTGAGACTGGGTGCCCTTGCGGAAACCTTTGCCCAATACTTTTCCGCTGCCTACGGCAATTTTACTTTGAATCGAGTTGTAGCCTGCGCCGCGTGGATCGCGACCGGGAGAGAGAAAAGTAAGGACTCGATTTTTCTGATATTCTTTTAATCCAAAATTCCACACAATCGGAGCTGCAATCGCGGCAGTGATGATCGCGAAAATTAAAATTCCGCGTTTCACTCCCACAAAAACCAACATACTCAGTGTGATGGCGGTAAGAAGTAGGGCAGTTCCTAAATCCGGCTGTTTCACGGTTAGCACAAACGGAACAAAAAATAGCAATCCGGGCAGAATGAGTTGGACAATACCCAGCCCCTGTCGACTGTCGCGTTGAGAAAATATTTTGGCGATCACCATAACCAAAATAAGTTTCATGGTTTCAGACGGTTGGTAGCGGAAAAAGCCAAGGTCCAGCCAGCGCGTGGCGCCCAGCGAGGTTTTTCCGACGACCATCACCGCAGCAAGAGCTCCAAGATTAAGTCCATAGAGAACATAAGCCACGCGAATAAAAATCTTATAGTCGATCATAGTGATCGCGAGATAAATTCCCCAGCCAAGGCTCAGCCAGACTAACTGCATCCAAAATAAATCCATTTTGTCTTTAGAAAAAAGTCCATGAGTGGCGCTGTATAAATTAATTAATCCAATCAAATTCAGCGCCAGAATCACAAACGCAAAATTCAAGTCGAGGCGTGAAAATCGACCACGCTCCTCAACCTGTAGGCCGGTGCCCAACAAATCGCCGGCGATTTTCATTCGTCCCCCTCGATCACCGCTGCTGGAGGTTTTTCAGACTCAACGGGTTTGAGCTTAATCTTTTTCTCGGCGGCGGCTTTCAACATTTCCGGATGATATTTTTCAAAATAGGCCTGCATAATATCGTGCACGACAGGCGCGCCGCCCACTGCTCCCGAGCAGGCGTGCTGGGCCAAAACAGCGACCGTCACTTCGGGTTTATCATAGGGCGCGAAGGCCACAAACCACCCGTGGTGACGTTGAAAAACCGGCCGCGAATCGCAGCGTTTATAAATTTCGTCAGCAGAAAAGGAGCGAACTTGGGTGGTTCCGGTTTTTCCCGCCATATCCACCCCGAGTACGCGGGCGCGGTGGGCGGTTCCGCTTTCGCCGCTGACCACCTCACGCATTCCCTGCTTCACGGTTTTAAACGTGGCCGTGTCGATGGTGACTCCGAACTCGTTGGGCTGAGTGGCGTCACGCAAAATCGAGGGTTCGAACTCTTGAATGACTTTGCTGTCTTGATTGAGAATTTTTTTGATCAAGAACGGCTTCACAACCTGGCCTTCAAGTCCGATCGTGTTGTAAGCCAAAGCCATTTGCAGGGCAGTGACTAAAACGAAACCTTGGCCGATGGCATTGGAGAGATTTTCTCCGGGCTGCCACTCCTCACCTAGTTTTTTCAGTTTCCATTCAGAGGTCGGGATCAACCCCGACACTTCATGAGTCAGACTGATATTTGTTTTTTGTCCCAAACCGACCAGCTTGGCATACGGGGCGATGCGATCAAATCCCAGAGCGATTCCCATTCGATAAAAAAATATATTGCTGGAAAGCTCGAGCGCTTTGATGACGTTGATGTTGCCGTGACCATGCTCACTGTGATCGTGATAGACCCGTCGACCAAAACGCAAGCTCGACGGCGCACTCACCAATGTTGTGGGTGTAATTATTTTTTCCTGCAAGGCCGCTAGCGCAACAATCGGTTTAAATGTAGAGCCTGGCGAAAAGTGATCTTGAATCACTTTATTGCGCAAAGGGCGAAACGGGTCATTGATCAGTTGCGCCCAAACTTGGGGTGGAATTCCAGTCGAGAAATTATTCGGGTCGTAGGACGGTGTGCTCACCCATGCCAGAATCTCACCATTGGATTTCATCACCACCACGCCGCCAATGCGCGGTCCGATCGAATCGGTTCGCTGCATGGCTTTGTAAGCGGCCTCTTGAATGTCTTTGTCGATGGTCAAGACCATATTGTAACCGGGAATCGCGGGGAGCGGCTCAAAGCCAAGATAGCTGCTCTTTTCGCCAACCGCTTCGCGACCACGCGCATCTACTTCCACATAAGAGATGCCATCGCGTCCGCGGACCGTTGTGTCCCACATCTCCTCTAGACCACTTTTGCCGATAATATCGCCTTGATCAAAAGTGAATTTGCCTTGGTAGAATTCATTGAACTTTGGAATTTGCTCTTTCGAGATCTCCGCGACATAGCCAAACAGCTGCGCCCCATTTTCCGCCAAATTATAATAGCGTAAAATATCTTCGTTGATACTTAAGCTGGGATGATCCCAGCGCAGCAGTTTTAGGCGAAAAACTTGATCGAGCGAAAGGTTGTCGCGAATTCGTACTGGTCGAAATGGACCGTCGCGCCGCTGAGCCTTGCGCACATCATCGGAAATGCGTCGACCGGGTTGGCCCAAAATTTCACCGATCGCGTCCGAGGTCTCATCGAGCTTCTTTGCGTACTGTGGACGAATCGAGGCATCGAAGCCCGGCAGGTTGTCGACCAACACACGATTTTCTCGATCTAAAAATAATCCCCGCGGTGCCGGCAGTTTAGTCTCTTTGACCCGATTCTTCTCAGAGAACTGGCGCAGCTCCGAACCTTGCATAATCTGCAAGAACCATAAACGCCCCGCGATCAGCGAGCAGCCCAGGATAATTGTAATGTAGAGCATTTTATAGCGGGGTAGAAAATCCTTCGCTTCATCTTCTGAGGTCTGAAGAAAATCGCTCATCGCGGGCCCACGCGACTCTCCGCGCCCGCATCTTGCGAGGCTATGACATCAAACCACTGATACAATCGATAAATAGGTAAGCAGCACAGCGTAGTTAAACAACCCGAGATCAGCCAATCAAAAATATTTGGGAACGAGAGCGGACTTTTGTCGATGACTCGCGATGTGATCCAAAATAAAACTGGTGCTGAAACTGAAGCTGCCGCAACCATCAACATAAAATAAGTGGGCCCGCCCCAAAACACGCGCTCGCGAATCAAAACCATCAGTACCATCAGGCTTAGGCAGTAGACCAGCAGAGCCTCAAAAGGAAAAACCGTATAAGGGGCAG
Organism: Pseudobdellovibrionaceae bacterium; assembly: GCA_043757545.1. Taxonomy (GTDB): domain Bacteria; phylum Bdellovibrionota; class Bdellovibrionia; order Bdellovibrionales; family UBA1609; genus JALHOQ01. Next base: position 14,358 of record JAYVPG010000069.1, on the reverse strand, counting down.
TGACTGCGCAAAGTAAATAGGTGACCAGAGTGGCCTCCCAAAGAGGGCGTGTCACGCTGACGTAAACAAGAATGATCAACCAAAACATCGGTGAGGGAAATCGCCCAAACACTAGAAACCAAAGTGAGGTCTGCGCGGCGGCCAGAATCAAGGCCGTCATCGTCATCAGGCCCAATCCCAAAAGCCAATACCATGGGATCTTCACTCGTCGGCTCCAGTCGGAGTCATATCCTGGTGATTGGCGTTGAGGACAATAAAGAGCTCCTCTAAATTCAGCGGTTCAACGGCCGGTTTGATTTCTACCTCTTGGGTCATCCCGTATTTGCTCTTGTCGATCGAGGTCACCGTTCCAATGGGAAAACCCTTAGGAAAAATATTAAACAGGCCTGAAGTGACGACTAGATCGCCCACTTTGACGTCGTCACTGCGCTTCAGGTAGCGCAGTTTGGTGTCACTTCGACTAAATCCCTCCACAAGACCCCGTGCACGCGATCGTTGGACAATCGCGTCAATAACCGCATAGCGGTCAGTCAGCAGTAAAATCTGCGAAGAGTCGTTCTCGACGCGGAAGGTGTAGCCAATCACGCCACCGATAGTCAGAGCGGCCATGTTCTTTTGCACGCCGTGGGAAAGTCCGCGATCGACGGTGATTGTATGGTGATCGGGGAGCAGATCGCGCGCAATGACTCTAGCCGCCAAAAGCGTCATTTTCGAAGCGTGGTGGAATCCCAGCAGCTGCGTGAGCCGCTCGTTTTCCATTTTGAGCTCCGTCATGGCCCCCAGCTGGGCGTTGAGTTCTGCTAGCTGCTTTTTGAGGTCTTGATTGATCTTTTTCACGTTGATCAGATCCATATAAAGCGCCGTCGTCCCGCGCACCCCTGAGCTAAAACCCGAGAAGCTCCGCTGCATCATGGCTCCAGCAAAGGTGAAGGGCTTGGTAAACCAGAGTTCTTCTTCTGATTTCCGCTGCATGTTAATGGCCATCAAGGGGACGACGACCAAGGCGACAATCAGGAAGACTTTGCGCAAATCAAAGGTGAAAAAGTTCATTGAAAATAGGCTAGGGCGACTTGCGCCGAATGTCCAGCGTCGATCGAATGAGAAAACACGGAACAATCTTCTTGAAAAACTGCGGAAAACTTTGGAATCTGGGGGGCATTCAAATCCACGGAGTGAAAACACAATGAACGACAAAACTCGTAAATCGAGCGCGCCGACCAAAGCCTCAAGTGCCGTTACCAAAAAGACTAAAAAAACCATGAAGCACTGGATCGCAGTGACCATGTTTGCGGCAATTATCGTCGTCTTTGCGTTAATGGGGTTGAATCCCGATCGGTACGGGCAAAATACAGGTGCGGTCGCGGCGGTCGTCAATGATTCTGCAATCTCACTGGCCGAATATCGTGGCCGTGTTGAAAGCATCGAAAAGAATGCCAAGATGCGATTTGATCAGTTTCCAGAGGCGCAGCGCCGGGCGTTTTCGCAAGAGTTACGCCGCCGAGCTTTAGAAGAGCTGATCATGGGTGAGGTGGTTTTTCAGGCCGCTGAAAAGCGTGGAGTAGCGGCGACTGATGCCGAAGTTCGCGATTACATTCTACAGATTGGTTTTTTGCAGGAAAACGGTCGTTTTATGAAAGAGCGTTATCGCGGGTTTTTGCAAAATATGAATCTGCGCACAGAGGACTTTGAACGCCAAGTTCGTAAGCAAATCGTCGGGCAGAAGTTACAAGATCTCTTTGTTGGTTCCGCCGCGCCAACCCAAGAGGAGCTGAGTCGCGCGCGCGTGTTGAGCTCGCAGAAGGTGAACCTACGGTACGTCGAAATCGCTGGCGACGATCTTAAACGCCCGGGATTTTTGAGCGATGAAGAGGTGGCGCAGTTTCTAAAAGTGAGTAAGTCGGAGATCGACTCCTACTATAGAGCCAACCCTATCGAATTCACCAGTAATGAGAAGGTTCATGCCCGTCATATTCTGATCCGAGTCGATGAAAAACGAACCGAGTCCGAGGCTTTGAAAGTCGCGACGGCCCTAAAAAAACAAGCTACGGCGCAAAATTTTGCCAAACTTGCGATGCAGAATAGCGACGATCCCGGCAGTAAAGCCAAAGGCGGGGATTTGGGTGAGTTTGAAAAAGGCCGGATGCTCCCTGAGTTTGAAAAGGCAGCATTCGCGCTGTCATCGGGCCAAATCAGCGAGCCGGTGAAAACGAATTTTGGCTATCATTTGATATTTTCCGAAAAGAAAACATCAGGTGGAATGGCCTCGCTTGAATCTGTACAAAACGATATTGCGCGTAAGCTGATCCTGCGCACCAAGCAAAATGAAGTTCTGGCAAAAGCGCGCGGTATGCTCGAAAAATCGAGTCGCAAAGACGTCGAGGCGTGGATCGCTAAGGCCGGCTTAAAATGGCAAGAGAGTGGCGAGTTCGATCTTTCATCGCCTGCCGTTCCCAAGCTCGGTGATAGCCAGGACGTGATTGCTGCGGTTATGAAGCATGGCAAGCAAGGTGGAATTGTTCCCACGCTCATCAGCACACGCGATCGTCATTTGATTGTCGACGTTTTGTCTTGGAAGCAAGCCGCGGCCCCCACTCCGGCCTCAGAAGGAGCGGATCGAGCTGTTGCTTTCCGCAAATCCTCGGACCTGATTGAGACTTGGTCGAAGGAAGTCGAAGCGGGATCGACCGTGCAGCGCAATCCCAGAATCCTCCAGTAAAATTCGAAAAATAAAAAAAACGTAAAGCAAATTTGGCAGAATTCGACCGACTGTCTCAGAGTGAGTGTCTCACCCTGAGACGCTCTATTTTTCTCTGGTTCAAGGTTGGAATTTGAGAAAATTGTCTAAGTCATTAGGACCTTCGTCCGATAAGATTATAAGTACACGCGGCCAGAATGTAATACGGAGGATACGTGACCTTGCGATCAATTATTTCAGGACTGCTATTGGCCTTTGTCGGCTCGATGGCGTCTGCGCAAGATTACGTTCCAGGCGAAGTTATCGTCAAACTCAAGAGTCAAAAAGGATCTGCAGAGTCCTATGCCTTCATGGGCAAAGCTCAATCCGACAAAGAAATGGTGTTAAAGAATTCCTGGGGGAAAATGTCCCTCTACCATTACGCTCTAAAAAAGGGCCAATCAGTAGAGGCGGCAGTCACGGACCTTAAGCACGATCCCAACGTTCTCTATGCCGAACCGAACTACATTCTGAATAAAACCGCCGATACTGGAATCCAGCAAACGTTTAGCAGCGAAGAAATACATGCGGCCGCGGTGCAATCTCAGTCGGCGTATCTAGCGACCAGCGCAAATATAGGAGTTCAATCGGTCTGGTCATCGAGTAGCGGTGTGCCTGTAGTGAAGCCTATCGTCGCCGTCGTGGACACGGGCCTTGATACCAATCACTCTGTGATCACAGGCACACAGGCCTTGTGGACTAACCCCGGCGAAATTCCGGGCAACGGAATAGACGATGATAGCAACGGATATATAGACGATATCCACGGCTGGAACTTTGTCGACAATTCTCCAACGATGTACGACGACGACAATCACGGAACCCATGTCACCGGGATTATCTTAAGTATCGACCAAAATATTTATACGACTCCGCTACAAGAAGCGAAGATCAAGATTATGCCGTTGAAGTTTTTAAATGGCTCAGGTGTCGGTACGACTTCGAACGCGATCCGCGCGATCTATTACGCCGCGAACAACGGAGCGTCGGTCATCAATAATTCATGGGGTGGTCCAAGTTATAGTGCCGCTTTGAATGAGGCCGTCGCATATTCTTACAATAAAGGTGCGCTCTTTGTTGTGGCGGCAGGGAACAACGGAGCGAGCAACGATCAAACGGCAATGTATCCTGCAAACTACGATGTCCCCAACGTGATTTCAGTTGCGGCGACAACCGACTATGACTATCTCGCTTCGTTTTCAAACTATGGTTCGACTTCGGTACATATCGGTAGCCCCGGAGTTTATATATTAAGTACGATTCCTAATAACACTTTTGGGACCTCGTCGGGCACCAGTATGGCGGCTCCCTTTATTTCGGGCACTGCCGCGCAAATGAAAGTGGAGTCGCCCAGTATGTTGCCCCATCAAATGCGCGCGATTTTGCTCGCGCAAACTGTGGCCATCACTCAACTCAACGGAAAAGTCTCTAGCGGTGGCCGTTTGAACTCCAACAATGCCGTGAACTATTCAAAAACGGCATCAGTGGATACTTCGCAACCCGTTTACACCATGTCTTATCAAGCGGATCGGGAGCTGGCCTCGAACATCGCCGGTGGCGGTGGTTGTGGAACAGTGAATGCGCTGGCGGAGAACGGTGAGCCACCGTTCGGTACGGCTTCAGTCGTCGTTGTCTTGTTGTTGTTGCCTGTCGCGATTTTACTCTCGGTGCGCATGCGTGATCCGAAAAATCGGCGCATGCACGAGCGCTTTGCGATCAACTCAGATGTGCGAATTAGCGTCGGCGATCGTGAATTGGTCGGTTCAGTCAGCTCACTCTCGCTCGGAGGCGCGCAAGTCAATACGAGTGCACTCCTGCAAGATGGCGGACTGGTCACGCTTTGCATTTCCTCGCCCGACGGGCAAGAAAAAGTCGAGGTCGCAGGTCGAGTGGTATGGTCTGCGGCCAACAAAGCCTATGGTGTGGCGTTCGAAAAAGCTCCGCAAAGCGTGCTCTCACGCCTTACGGATTGGACCGCCAACCTGAAGCGGGCCGCTTAAACTCTTAGAATGAAAATCGACCTTTGATCGACATGTCGTCGCGCAGCTGGCCTGCGTAGTCACTCGAGAACCAAACCCAGTAGCGCGCATTTTCAAATCCTACAGCAAAAGCGGGAGTCAACTGCCAAAGCAATCCGACGCTCAAGCTTGGGCCCATGGTCGTGGTGTCATCTTTCAATGCGGATGAAGAATCAATTTTGATCACAGCAAATCCCGGTGCGAATGAAAGATCCCAATTCTTTTTATAAAAGTGAGCGTCTACATTTCCTCCGACCATCAGATAGCCGTTCGAAGAGTGCTTCACATCCGTATCTTTGGGAAATTCGCGGATATAGGCGCCGACTCCAAAAGAGCTATCCATCATGTATTCATATTCGCCGCTCAGGGTAAATCCTCCGGTATTAAAACCCATCGTCCCTGATACGCTGTGCGGACCATTTGAACTCATCCGTTCTTCGGCTTGAGCCACGGTTGCGATCGAAATCAAAAGAGCACCTACCAATAAAATCTGTTTCACTCTCAATCCTCCTGCGATGAAATTATGAATTCCCTTAGAATCCGCTGTAGAGCCTAGCATGAGATCGAGCCTATGGCCTTCACTAGCCTGATAATTTTTTCAATTCGGGCGGATCCAAATGCTTTTACAGCCTCTCCCATTGTGTCTTTGGAGGTTTGATAATATGTTGCGTTATGTCTCAATTCACCAGCAAGCGCCTCACTATTATCACTGCCTCCATCGGCGCACTTTTGGTCGGCTCCGTTTTGATGGCTTGGCCTGGCTCAGACAAGTCGACGTTGATTTCCGAACGCCCAAAAGTTGTGACCGAAGTTATCGAAGCTCGTGAAGAAGTCAAAGAACTCACCTATCCCGCAAAAGTCGAAGCTATCGTGAGTTCAACGGTGATTTCCGAAGTGGATGGATTGATCATCAAGATCTTAAAGCCTCTCGGCAGTAAGGTGAAGCGCGGAACGGTGATTCTTTATCTCAAAAATATTGATCCTGGCTTCACCTATGCTTCGGTTCCAATTCGTGCGCCATTCAACGGTGTGATCAGTCAGCACTTCGGCACCTTAATGGGCAAAGTTAATCATGGCGAAAAGTTGTTCACGATCGTCAATCCGGATCAGGTCAAGATTACCGCTGAAATTCCGGGCGACGACTTGAAGTACCTTGATGCGGGAACTAGCGGCGACTTCACTCTGGGTTCGCAAGATGCAAACATCGCGCAGGTGAAAATTCGTGGCTACAGTCCAACGGTGGATCCTCGTACCGGAACGGCGCAGGCGGATATTCAATTTCTTGCGGGTAAAGTGCAGGCACATATTGGAAGCGTCGGCTACGTCCGCTTTAAAATTCCGGCGGGCAAACAGATCATTATTTCAGATGCCTCAGTGACCTATTTTGGAGTCAATCCCATCGTACACATTGTGAACAAAGACCTTGTCGTAAAAAAGCAAGTGGTCGAGCTCGGCGATTCACGAGGCACCGATTTCGTGGTGCGGTCGGGTCTTAAGGGCGGCGAGAAAATAGTTGTCAGTACCAGTCGACCGTTAAAAGAGGGCGAAAAAGTTGTAGAGGAGCCCACCAAGGCGCTCGACCAATGAGTGGGTTGATGCGCAAGCCCCTGCTGGTGTACCTGTTGATCGGGGCACTCACGCTTTTGGGATTGGCAAGTTATCAGAAACTTTCGGTTTCACTTTTTCCGGTGACCAGCAAAGTTTCGATTTCCGCAAGAATTCCCTACCAGTCTTATTCCAGTAAACAATTTGTCGAAACGATCGGGACGGAACTCGAAGCCGGCTTACGTTCGATCGGTAGCGAGCAGTTTCCGGTTGAGAAGGTTGAGTCGACCTACGGCAAAGACGGTGTCGAGTACGTGGTTTCTTTTGGTTGGGGCGGGGACCAAGACGCCGAGCGCACCGCGATCGAGAACAAAGTCTATGCGATTATAGATCGTTTTGATCCCACGATTCGCGAAAACACGAATATCGCGGCGGTGGTCAATAGTCAGGGTTTTTTCGCAGTTAACTTTTTCAGCGAAACGCGCAAGATCGACGATCTTTTTAAGTTGCTCAATCCCTTAGTGAAACCGCTCAGTGCAATTGTTAAAGATGCAAGCCAGGTCACGCTCTTTAATCCCACTCAAAAAGAAGTTACGGTTGAACTCAATCCTGAAAAACTCGCTTTTCATCAAGTCGCGATCACTCAGATCTTTGGAATCATCAAAGATGCTTTGCTCGGCTACAGTGGTGGCGGAGTGGCGGTGGGCGACAATTCCTATGGCATCAACCTCACGGCTAAAGTGGCGACCGTCAGCGAGCTCAATGCGCTCAAGATCGCGCAGAACGAACAAAGCTCGGTTTTTCTAAAGGACATCGCCAAGGTTTCAGAGGAGATCTCACGCGAGGGCACTATGAAGTTTAAGACTTCGAACCTCGACAGTATTATTCTATTTGCGACGCCCAGAGACGGCGGCAACATCAAACGGATGTCCGAAGAGATCGCGGCCTATCTTAAAAATATGGCGAAAGATCTGCCTGCCGACGTGCACTACAAAATCGTGGTGAATCCGGCAGAATTTATCGACAACAGCATTTCAAGTGTTATTCGCGAGGTTTTCGCAGCGTCATTTTTGGCCGTACTCGTATTGTTTCTCTTTATCGGTGGATTGCGCAACGTATTTACTGCGGCGATCGAGATCCCAATCAGTTTAATTATCTCATTCGCGTTGATGCGTCTTTTCGGAATGAACTTAAATCTTATTTCACTTGGCGGCTTGGCGCTTTCAGCGGGGATGAATGTCGACGCTTCGGTCGTGGTCTTAGAAAATATATTTCGTAAAATTAAGGGCCGCGAGAATTTAAGTTATGACGAAAAATTTCGTATTGTAGTCGGCGCCGTCAATGAGGTGAAAGTCCCGATTTTAACTTCGACTCTCACTTCTCTGATCGTCTTTATGCCGCTCGTCTTTACCCAAGGGATCACCAACGCATTGCTCGGCGACTTAGCTAAGGCTGTGATTTTTTCCCATGGCATTTCGGCAATCGTCGCTTTGATTCTAGTCCCTACGATTCGCCTGCACTTGATTGCAACTGGCGAAGCTTTGGTGATTCGCTCTCCCATCGAAAAGACCCTTGGCCAAATCGAAGAACTTTATCGACGAACCCTAGAAGAATTTTTGCTTTCCCGTCGGGTACAGAAGATATTTTTGTTTTCGACCGTCGGCGTGGCATTGGTCCTTGGCCTTTACGCGGTGAACGGTCTTAAGCGAGAAATCATTGGTAAACCCGAGAGTGAATGGATGGTAGTCAGTCTCGAATCGCCAGTTCATCAACAGAAATATATTGAGACGGAGCTCGCGACTGTGGAACAAGATTTGCGTGAACTCTTTGGCAGTGAGGTACTCGATACCTATACGCAGATGACCAGCGGTGGGAGCAGTTTCGTCATGCTCAAGATGGAAAATCGGCATAAAATAAACAAATACATCCGCGCCGCAGAGGAGCGTCTTAAAGACACCGCCCTCATCACTCACCATATTGATTCCTGGTCGCCTTCGGAACTGCATCTGCCGTTGGTTTCTGACTACAAGGTTGAAATCGTAGGTGGGAGTATGGTGACTCGCAGTCAGATGGCGCGCGACATTCAAACTCGACTATATGAAGATCAGGTCTTTGACTCGGTCTCGATCACGCCGAATTCTCTGCAAGAAAAAAGTGTTGAGGGCCTGTTCGAGCCGTCGCAGAACCTTCAAGAGATTATCCCTCGGTCCGAAATCTCCCAATATTTGCGAACAGCGACGTCAGGCACTTATGTCCAAAAGCTGCACGGCGGAGGGATAGACACTCCCATCTATCTTCGTTTTCCCGCGAATCGGGTCAATAGTGTCGAGTCCCTAGCCTCTTTGCCCATTGGATTTGAGAATCGCCTTATCCCCTTGGGTTCGATCTTAAAGTTTAAAGTTTCCGAATTCGGCTACGCACTTTTTCGGGAGAATGGTCTCGAGAAATCGGTTCTGTTCGGAGAAATGCGCGAAAAAAATCACTCTCGCGCCGGTGAAGGTGTGAATCGCGCGCGCAAGATTGTCGATGAGATGCGTGAGCGATCGCTTAGTAAAGACGGGGCGAAGAACGACGCCAAAGTAGTGATCATTGAAGCGGATCCACGCGCCGAGCTCAACGATGCGATCGGCCAGCTCGGTCGAGCCTTTGTCATCTCAGTCGGTTTGATCTTGTTGATCCTGTTCTTTCAATTTGGCGATATTTTTACCGCGTCGATTGCGCTCGTAGCGATTCCGTTGGGATTAATCGGCGCGATGCTTTCTCTGACGGTATTTAACAGCACGCTCTCACTGAATTCCTGTCTGGGCGCGATTTTGCTCAATGGAATCGCGGTTGCAAACAGCATTATATTGATCGATTTTATTCGTCGCCAAGTTGCAACCACGGCTTCGACCTTGCGTGGAGTGGTGGATGCCTCGGTCGTACGTCTGCGTCCGATCCTAATCACTTCTCTCACCACGATTCTCGGCATGCTCCCGATCGCGCTTGGACTCGGCGAAGGCGGAAATACATTGCAGCCGCTCGGCATTTCAGTCTGTGGCGGTCTTCTGATCTCGACGCTGCTGACGATCTATAGCGTTCCGTGTTTGACCTACCTGCAGTATCAACGAGGCAAAAGTAAAACTCCGACGCTTCAGCCGGAGTCTTTTGCAAGGTTAGACCAATGAGCTGGCTTTTGCTTCTCTTCTGCACCCATATTCATGCGGCGGAATTGAAGTCGTTTCTCAACGACCTGGATAATTTCAAAGGCAATGATCGCTCGATCTCACAAGAGAACGAAAGACGCGATGGGCTCGGCACGATTACGACCAGTCGGAAGTTATTTTGGGCTCCAACGCTTTCGACGAGTCTAGTAAAGACCCGCAATATCGTTAACACCGAGAGTGTCAAAGGTGACTATTGGGAAGTCGACGGCAGCTGGAACCTGTTTCGCGGCGGCTCCGACTATCAGCTGATGCGTTCAGCAACTGCCGCTCAGACAGCGCAAAATTTTAATCTGCTCAGCGTCCAGTCCCAAGTTGAAGTGAAGGCCGCTCAACTGATTCTTCGGCGAATTTTGCTCGATGAAATCATGGCGGCAAATTTGGAGCAAAAACGCCAGCGTGAAGAGGCTCTGCGTATATCGAAAATTCGCTATGGTTCCGGTCGAATCTCGCGTCAAGAGCTCAGCAAACTCGAAGTCGACCTCTCCCAACAGTTGAACAAAGTGCGTGCGACAGAACTTGAGCGTATCGACCTCGAGCAGAAAATCAAAGCGGCGTTTGTCACCGATGTGGCGACTCATAGTTGGCCTCTACAGGATGTATCACTTAGCCAGCTTCAGCTCGGCGAAACGTCGAACGAAATTCAAAAGCTGCAGTGGACCTCGCGCTCTCGTGAGCACCTCTGGCGGTCCGCCCAGCTCAAACATTTGCCGACTCTAGATTTAAGTGTCTCCTACCGGGGTGTTCCGACAGATCAGGTCGATCGTTACTGGGACGGTAAACTTGTCCTTACCCTCCCACTCTGGGATCAGATGGCGACCCGAGCCGAGCAGGCCAAAGAGTATATTGACTACAAGGACGCCGATTACTCCTACCAAATCGCTCAACAAGAAGAGCGCACGAAGCGCGAGAGCTTAGAGAAAAAGCTCAAAATCTATAAAGACAGCGTTTTGGAAACCAAGGGTATCAGTAAAAAGGCCGAGCAATTATATAAGGATACTCTCGTGGGCTTTCGTTATGGAAAGATCTCGGTGAACGACCTTTTCATCGAACAAAATCGCTTTATCGACACGCGCTTGGATTATTCGCAAAACCAGTTCAACTATCATATGGCTTTAGTCGAAGCTTGCGGCCTCAGCGGCAAGCTCTTGCGCGACTGCATCGGTTCTATTCAATAAATTTAATGGTGGCCTCTCCGAGACTTGAACTCGGACGTCCTTGCGGACACTGGATTTTGAGTCCAGCGCGTCTACCAATTCCACCAAGAGGCCTTTAGAGTTCGGGAGTTAATCAAAGTGCTGACAACTACTCAAGAAAAACCCCGAGTCCGCCAACAATGGTCCCCGGTTTCCGCAACGCGAAAGACCTACATATTATAAGGACGGCGGCGAAAGCCGCGTGGGAATCACCTTTTTACATGGAGTGTATGCTTAGTGATCAAAAATCAGGCTTCGAGCTCTACCGCTGGAAAACGTAAATCGTGCCAAAATCGCTAAAAAAACCACGCAAAATCAACAAATTACATAGGTAGAAGGTTCATGGCACGGCCTCCGGCATGTGGCTTGCTCATAGTTCAGCCGTAACGAAGGAATCGTTAACCTTAACCAGCGGGGCAGAACATGAAGTTCACTAAATTTATCGCACTTATCGCGATCACAGGATTGGCAATCAATGCCAGTGCTTACCAAGACGGAACACTCCGTCGCGTGGCTCAAAACGACGAGCCCACCACAGGTGTGGTGATTTTAAACTCCAATAGCAATCTCAACACAAGCGAAAGCACTTCGCGCGCTGAGGGCACTTCGAAGGCTGTTGCGCAACCAGTAACGGTTGTTGAAGCTTCACCGGTGAGCGAATCGCGCGCCGAAGCTTTACGCAAAGCTCGCGTGAATGAAGAAGTGTCGACTGAGCAAAAGATCGTCGAGAAGCTTGAGGACTCACGTCTTCAGGAAGAAAAAGCTCGTGCCGATCGTTTGTTTGGTAACAAATTAGACCCACAACCGGTTCAACAACAGCAACAAGCTGTGATCGTTGCGCCTGCGCCGGCCCCTGCTCCAGCTCCTGTTGTAGAACAGAAGCCTGTTCAGGCGACTACGGTGACAATTGAAAAAGTCGAAATCATTCAACCCAAGGAAGAAGCTAAGGTTGAAAAGGCGGAAGTTGTAGAGAGCAAAATGGAAGCTCCAGCTGTTGAAAAAGTGGAGGCCGCTCCGTCACGCTACTTCGTTTCTGGTCAAGTCGGAAACTTGAGTTATCAAGCTAGCAATATCAAATCCAACTACGGTTTGGGTGTTGCGATTGGTACGATCATCGACGACCGTTGGGCGGTTGAGTTGGCTTATTTCTACTCGAACCACACGGTTGATACATTCTGGCAAGAAGGTTTGTACCGCCAGTTGGATCAGAACGATATTTCGGCTTCGGGTAAATACTATGTTTTCCCGGGCAAATTCCGTCCCTATGTTGGTGGTTCGATCACTTACATCGATCGTAAGTACACGGACCGCGTGAAGGACAGCTATGCCTGGTTCTACAATCCATCGACAACTGAGGCGAACACTCAGGCTGTGGACATGGGTGTTCTTGCGGGTGCCGACTTCTTCCTCAGCAACAACTTAATTATCGGTGGCGGCATCGACTATAACTTCAACGTGATGAACAACAACCCGATCAAGTTTGACGAATACACCAATCAACCGGCGAATACGAAAGAGCTGGAAACGATTGGCTATTACTCGGTCAAAGTAAACGCTAAGTTCATGTTCTAATCTCTAAAGCGCTATTTTTCACAGATGAATCGGCCCCCCTGGTTCTCTCTGTAGCCGGACCCTTCAAAAGGTCCGGTTTTTTTGCAGTTGGCCTTCCGCCTGGCTTCTGTCACAATCAATCTATGTTGAAGACTTGGCTACTGATCGTGTTACTTGGCGCTCCCTCTCTCCGCGCAGAAACTGTATCCATGGGTGTGGGATTGGTGAAGGGACAACTGGTCACCAGTCGCGAAGTGCAGATTCAAAACCTTCTCGAAGTCGCTCTCTACGAACCCAAAGCTAAAGAAAAAATTAAGGTATTGGCAATTGATTCCAAGGCCTTTGGCAAAGCCACGCAAGACGCTTTGCTCGAATCTGTGGTGGCCTTAGAGGCAGAGAATTTCAACGTCATCCAAGTCAGCTCCGAGGAACTGAGCGTCGCCACTAAAACTGTGCTTAAGGTTCTGAGGGGCAATAAGGTTTGGCTGAGTCTCCAAGTGGCTGAACGGGAGCTCGAAGCGGGTCTGCGCCACAAGATACAATCCAAAAAATTTATTCAATTTCGTGCACAATCTTCAGTTTTGCCGATCACTGATAGTGAAGCGCAAAGATACTTTAACGAAAATCGTCTTAAGTTTGGCAGTTTGCCCTTTGAAAATTTCAAAGAAAACATTAAATCATATCTCAGTCGGACCCAAGTGGACCGGCGCTTAAAGGATTGGTTTGAGGTTTTGCTAAATAAGTATCAAGTCAAAAATCTGATTGCGGGGCTCTAGTGTCGGATGATGCTGCCGAAATTGAAGTGCTCACTTTGCGCCATTTGCCGGAGCTGGTGGGTATCATGGAAAAAGTCTACCAAACCACCACCACACCGATTGGTGGGGTGTGGAACCGCGATCTTTTAAAACAAGAGCTGGAAATCGGACAGGGCGTGGGGCTAAGGGTAGAGGGCTTCGGGCTGGCGGCGTTTGTCCTTTTTCGCCTGTACGAGGTGCACCGCGAGGTTACCCTCCTGGCCACCCATCCGGATCGGCAGCGCCGCGGCGATATGAACTTTTTGTTGTCCTACACCCTTGAGCGCAAATCCCCGAGCGAGCGCATTTGGCTTGAGGTCCACGCTGAAAATTCTGGCGCCTTGGGCCTGTATTCGACCCTGGGATTCAAAGAGGTTGGGCGTCGCGCCAAATATTATCGGGATGGGGGCGACGCGGTCCTCTTCACACTCGGATAAAGACTTGCCATCTTTCAGGAAATCGGGTTATTTCTACCTCCGAAGAGGGCCCGCAAAGCCCTCTTTTTTTGTGTCCATTCGAATTTAGGGAGTAGGGTTTGCTGTCCGACAGTCAGCTGTTGCAGGTGCGCACGTTTGCGGAAGAAGTCGCTTCTCGCGAAGGCTGTCTGTTATATGACCTTGAGTTTCACGACGGCCCCGCACGCGCTTTGCGTGTCTATATTGATCGCACCCCGGGTGGGGTCAGTATTGAGGACTGTGCGAATATCTCCCGCGGTTTGAATCTGCGCCTTGACGTTGAAGACGTCATTCCCGGCGGTCACTACGATCTGGAGGTTTCGTCTCCAGGTTTAGACCGAAAGCTAACTCAGCTTTGGCATTTCGAGAAGGCGACTGGGTTGCAGGTGCGCCTTAAGTATTGGGACGAGGCCCGCGTAACGAAGCCCTATGAGGGCAAGCTTGAGAGTGTGCAAGGTTCGAAATTGGTTTTTGAGAATGCAAAAGGGGCTTTTGAAGTTGAATTTTCGTGTGTGCAAAAAGCACGCGTGCAACTGGTGGATGTGCTGAAGAAACAGCCTCCTCCTGGTAAAAAGAAGAGGTAAAAAATGTCGGAAAATTTATTTACAGATTTGGGTCGTTTGATTGATCAGTTGGGTAAAGACAAAGGGATCGACCGCGCCATCGTGATTGAGGCCATTGAACAGGGTATGGAGCTTGCCGCACGCAAGAAATTCGGCACCTATCGCGAGATTGAAGCCAAATACAATGAAGAGGTCGGTGAAGTTGAGCTCTTCGAGTTCAAAGAAGTGGTGAACGACGCTGATTTTATTGACGAAGAAGTCGAAATCAAAATGAGCGAAGCGCTAGTGCTCGATCCCGA
>JAYVPG010000068.1:0-24442 GCA_043757545.1 Pseudobdellovibrionaceae bacterium | reverse complement strand
GTAAGCGCTTATTGAGCATCCCGCGCTGCTGCTCTTTGCGATTTTCAAGAACGTTCACTTCTTGTGCGAGCGTGCGTACGTTGGCCTCGTGATTCAGTAAATTCAGGTTGAGGGACTCTTGCCTACGGGTGATGTCTTTGACTTTTTTATTGATTACGAAAAGATGGCTCAAGGCTTCGCGACTGCGCCGCTCGTCTTCAGAAATGCTCGCGCGCGTGACTTGTATTTTGTCGAGCACCGTCGGCGCTTGCTGGGTCAGAGCCGGGTCTTCGGCATGTGCCAATTGAAGAGCGAGAAGCAATCCCAGCATACTATCCCACCGCAGCCCAGCCGGTGTTCATCTTCCGCACACAGTTCCAAGCGCCGAGCGCGCCGAAGCCGATGCCAGTGAACAAGTTGGCCGCTACATACCACCATTGAAGGGGTGGAATCTGCTGAAACGCAATCCAGAAATTCCATCTCTCACCGAGCCAAGAGAGCATTACACTGTGCAGAGCAAGGCTTAACGAAAGCGAAAGAAGAGAGGCCATCAGTCCAATTAAGACGCCCTCAAGCAAAAATGGAGTGCGAATAAAGCGCGTTGTTGCGCCGACCAGCTCAAGAACCGCGATCTCATCTTGGCGCTGCAGAAACGAAAGGCGGATGCAGTTGCTGACGATGAGCAGCCCGACACTCAAACTCAGGGCCCAAATCAATGCGACGAGTCCGCGCACACTGTGAATAAAGCGCGAAAAATTCTCGACCCATCCTTGACCATAAAACACGTCTTCGACAAATTCGAAGGCTTTGAACTGGGCGCTCCAATTTTGCAAGGCCGCGACACGTTCCTCCATCGGAATTTTTTCTGAGAGCAGAAGTTCGAAACTGGCCGGGATCGGTGACTTCCATTTCGGATCCGACATCAGCTCTAGCGATTCGGGTCCGAGTGCCGTGAGGAATTTTTTCGTGGCCTCGTTTTTCGAAATAAATTGAATGCGGTCAAAATCGCCGCTGGTTTCCAACCGGGATTTCAATTTGTCCACGCCAGGAGTGCCCGCGTCCTCTTTCACATATACAATCATCTCTAGGCCCTTGCCCCATTGGCCAATCGTTTGATTGAACGCCGTTAGACCAAGGAACATGAGATTTAAAATCAAGAGCACAACAGTCATCACCGTGACGGACGCTACTTGTAAAGGCCAGTGCTTGCGCCACGCTCGAAAAAGATGCTGCTGAATAACGTAGCTGTTCATGATTTCACCACTTGGCCTTCATTGATCTCAATCACGCGAAACGGTTTTCGGCGGATGAGTTCGGTATCATGGGTCGCAACAAAAACGGTCGTGCCTTGAGCATTGACGGCCTCGAGCAGACGAAAAATTTCAGCGCTCATCTCGTGATCTAAGTTTCCCGTCGGCTCATCCGCAACCAAAACGCCGGGATGATGGATCAACGCACGAGCGATGGCGACCCTCTGTTGTTCTCCGCCAGATATTTCTTCGGGAAAAGAGTCGACGCGAAAACTCAAACCCACTTGATCCAATACCTCGCGCGCGCGACTATCGACATACGTGGCACGATCACCGCGCACCAAAAGCGGCATCGCTACATTTTCTAAAACTGTACGATCTTTGAGCAAACGAAAGTCTTGATAGATGACGCCAATGCGTCTGCGAAAAAATGGAATCTCATGATCCTTTAAACTCGCAACATCCGAGTCGAGCACTTGTACCGAACCCGAGCTCGGCCGATCAAAGGCTGAGATCAAGCGAAAAAGCGTCGTTTTACCCGCACCACTCGGCCCGGTCAGAAAAACGAACTCGCCTTTTGCGATTTCGAAATTGATATTGCGCAGGCCCTGATAGCCATTCGAGAACACCTTGTAGGTATGTGAAAATGTGATCATGTTTTAAGTTTATAGAGAGCTAGAGAAGTTTACCAGAAACCAGCAGGTCTAGAATTTGCTGGTGCTGGATCTTCATCGCCAGACGAATGGTCCCTGCGCTCGATGCGGGCCCCTGGGGCAAGACCTCTTCGTAAGAAGTCTTAATACTTTTCACCACCGCACCATTCTGAAAAACCCGACTCATCAGATAAGGATTCTGATGGCCCCAGTCCTCCGTCTGCACGTGAAACTGAGAGCCCAAGCAAGAAACGTCTGAGTTAAATCCTTTTTCCATCTTCCCCAAAGTATATCACTGGGTCCTTATCGTGTTTCAAGGCTTAGATCGAGTCCTGGTCCTGCGCGTGGTCAACTTATTGACGCTGAGGCTCGGGCCAAAGTCTCGGTTTGATACGCCTGGCGCTCACTCAGTGGCCCCAAAGGCGCCTAAAATGTTGAAAGATTGTTCATACTTAAGCCCTTAAACTTGGGCGTCAAAAAACCGATGAAGTGGAATGCTACAACAGCTCGCCTTGTCCATCGTCGGTTTACTCATTCTAGTCGGGTGTAGCTCCAAAAAATCAGCGCCGGCCGATTGCTCGGGTCCAACATGCAGTGGTCCTGCGGAAGCTGGATATTGCGAGACTGCCACCACGTATCCAACACCCGTCACGATTACAGGAACTGCGCAATACAATGCACGCCAACCATTTTATGTGACCGCTGGAAATAATGGTTTGGGCTACGCAGATCCCGCTGCAGTTTTGCATCCCGCACGCACCAATCCCATTCGTTACGCCGAAGTTCGCGTCACCAATTCGGGCGGAGCGGTTGTTCAGTGTGCAGAAACAAATGCGACGGGAGGATTTTCATTCACCCTTCCCTTAGGAGCTTCGACCTACACAGTTTCTATCAACTCTCGCTCAAAAAACGCCTTTTTAAATGCCTCGGTCTTAAATGCGCCGACGAGTAATCAGTTTTACTCTCTAACTACAACGGCCTCTTCCGCCGCTTCAGCGAGCGTTGGCACGGTAACCGCACTGGCCAATGGAGATCTCCTGGGCGGAGCCTTTAATATTTTAGATCAACTCTTAAACGCCAACGAAATGCTGCGTTTTACTAACGGGACGTGCGCGGCGGACTTTGTCGGCGCCGGATGCGCGAACTTTACCGTTGCGGCAAAAGTTTCTGCATATTGGAAGCCCGGATTTAATCCGAATGCGTACTTTGGCGGCACCAGCGGATTGAGTTTCTATCTGCCCGGATATTCGCGACTATTTATTCTCGGCGGAATCAACGGCGACACGGACTCGAGCGATACCGATCATTTCGACAACTCGGTCATCATCCACGAGTATGGGCATTTCTTAGAAGACACCCAATTCGCGACAGATTCTCCCGGCGGATCCCACGACGGGGACGGCGTAATCGATCCCCGCTTAGCGTGGAGTGAAGGCTGGGGAAATTTCATTCAAGCCGCAGTTCAAGACTACACCGCCGCCGCCGCCGCACAGTCCTACACACCCGAATACATCGACACGGATGGAAATTCAGACGGCGTGACGCACATGTTCTTCCACACTAATTTGGAGACGGCGAGCTCGGGTTCAGATCTTCCTGCCTATGCTGGCGAGGGCAACTTTCGTGAATTTGCAGTGACCCGATTACTTTGGGACGTTGTCGATACAACTCCCGCGGAGGCAGCTGCAACGGACAATATCTCTGGAAAATTTAAAGAGATTTGGGCTTCACTGACTGGAACCACCGGTTTTAAAACGTCCTCAAACTATCCGTTTCGCAATGTCGGCTTGCTGCATCTTACTCAAGAGCACTTGCAAAGTACATTTGGTGCGAGCAACTGGTCGGCCATTCGCACGATCAACAAACACGATGGCGATGAGTCCCACTACGGTCAATACGTAACGACCGGAACAACTTGCACCTACTCGATGGCCGCGCCTTATCAGAATCCAACAACCAGCCTCGCGGCCTCGGACTTGTTTACCAACAATCGCTTCTACCACGTGCGCATCTCGAGTGCAGGATCCTACACCTTCCGACTCGCCTACACGGACACCAGTGGAGCTGGGGTTGAAAAAGATTTGGATCTCTACCTCTACAAAAAGTCAGCAGGCATTGCGCAAAGCGCGGATATCTTAAAATACAGTCGACTCTCGCCCGATGCCAACAAAGCGACGCCTGAGGTTGAAACCTTCACGCTCAGTTTAGGCGCGGGCGACTATCTATTAAATGTGAATTTATTTACCGATGGTTCCGTCATTGCGAACGGACTCACGTACACCTTAGAAATGAACGGGAGCCAGTTATGTCCGGCAAACTTAGTACCGCTGTAATGTTTGTTTCGATTCTATTTATCGCACTCGCAGCGAATTACTCCGACGAGAATTCATTTAGCGAAGACTCTTCGCGTGCACCCGCATCGGTTCGCGCGATGAATTCCAAAGAGCGACGGCTCGGTGGATTTTTAAGCAAACCCACACTTCGTCACACTGAAAAAGTGCGTGGTCCGCTTGACGCGAAGATCGAACTTGTTGGCGCAAAAGCTGAAAAAATCGGCGATGTGTTTGTTTTACGTGGCGTGGTCTCTTCGCGTTCGCGAATTGAAAATGCAACTTTTCAATGGTCCGTTCCAGCCGGCGTTGAATTGATCAATGGCGCGGTTTCAGGAGAATTGATGGTCGTTTCTCCTGACCAACCTGCATTTGTCGAATTGACCTTACGCAAAATGAAAGACGACAACGCGCAGGTTCACTTGATGGCGGGAGCAGTGAACGGCAAAACAACCTTTGGTGATTCCGCACAATACAATACCGATATCCAAGAGATGTTGGATACCGACCGAGCCGCCGTTAAAAAGTCATTGGAAGCAGGGTCGGCCGACAAGGGCTCTCAACCCGCCATAAAGGTCATGCACTAGTCTTTGGTTATTTGTCCAAAGCAGGCGTCTTCGTGAAGTTGAACAGAAGCGCGCACAGCACCAGAAAAACTTCGCGCCGATTCTTCGCAATTGAATTGAGCATTCATTTTAGCGGCTTCACAGCCCGAAATGATTTTTCCGTCTTTGATCACGCAATCCAGAAGTTCATCCGCGGACGGATTGGTCCGGGTACCAACGGCCAGGATGTTTTTTTGAATGTAGTCTGAGTAATAGGAGCAATTACATCCGACCACGATGACTGTTCCAGCAAATGCCGGTGAGGCCGATAGCAAGAGTGCGGTAGCGATAAAGATCTTCTTCATGGGCTTGTTCTCCTTGTCTGCAGCACGATAGATCGGATCCGCCAATTCCCCTAGAGGCCGCTGAAATAGTGAAAATATTGGCGGTGTTTTTGAAAATTTTGTAGAGCTAGGATCACTAAGACAAAAGGCCATGCCGCTAGTTCTTCGCCCAGCGCCTCGGGCATTTCTATCGACGGAAATCGGCCGACCATCTACCATTTTTATAGACTCATTCTTGTCACTACAGCTCGGAGCCGTATCGTGAATAAAATTATTTTCGCAGCGCTTTTGATCTCGTCGATTTCTGAAGCCAAGGATTTGGGCTTTCGTTACAAAGACGGAAAATGCACCGATGCAAAGGGCCAAGAGGGATTGAACCCAGGTTATATCGGCCAATGCGGTGACTTTCGCAGCGTTATTCTTTCACGTTTTAATTTAGACGAAGCAGATTTGAGTGGCGCGAATTTTCAATACTCTAACGTTGAAGACTCTTCTTTTCGCGCCGCGAACTTGTCTGGCGCCATGTTTGCCGGCGCGAATTTAAGCGGCGCCGTACTTGAAAGTGCTACGATACACGGCACGGACTTCACGCAAGCCATTTTAACCAACACTCATCTTGCAGAGGCGAATTTCAAAGATGCAAATTTCTCTGCCGCCGATTTGTCTGGAGACCTTTTAAGCTACGCCGCTTTTCCGGGTTGTCGTTTTGTCGGGGCAAAGCTGATCGGAGCCACACTAGATCACGTGGATTTTAGCGAGCTTGATCTCTCGAATACAGATTTCTCAAAGGCAGATCTGCGGGCGGCAAAACTTAGCCACGTTCGGCTTCCTCACTCTGATTTCAGCGGCGCCAATTTGACCGATGCAAGTCTAGCGGGCGCAACCGGTGAACAGGTCAGTCTGACTCGCGCGATTTTGCGCAAAGCCAATCTCTCCTTAGCGACGATCACAAAGTCCATTTTTCGAGCCACTCAGTTGGACTCGGCCAACTTAACTGCCGCAAACTTCGCAGACTCCGACATGGGCTCCGCGGTTTTGAAAGGTGCACTGACCGAGGGTGCGAATCTAAAGGGAGTTAAAATCAACCGCTACACCGTCTTGCCATTTTCTCGCGAGAAGGCGATTGAATCTGGAATGATCCTAACTGTCATGCGGAGCCAGCTCATGGCTACGGGATCATTTCATAGCTGCGCGCTCACCGATGACGGCGTGAAATGCTGGGGTTCGAGCGGCGATAAGGACACCATCGTGCCCCCTGAACTTCACAATCCAACACAGATTGTGGCGGGTGCTCTACACACCTGCGCCTTAGCCGACGAAGGAGTGAAATGTTGGGGCTCGAACTCTGACAAACAGTCCGACGTCCCTCCAGGCCTTAGAAACCCGACGCTGATTAGTTCCGGCGCCTACCATACTTGCGCACTAACCGATGATGGTGCGAAGTGTTGGGGGCGAAATGGTGATATGGAGGCGGATATCCCCGCTGATCTAAAAAATCCAACGGCACTCGCCGCGGGCCGCGTGCACACTTGTGCAATCGCCGAAGGCATCGTGAAATGTTGGGGTGGAAATTCTGACAAGCAAACGGATGTTCCCCCAAGCCTTAAGAATCCAACTCTGATTGCCGCCGGCGGATTTCATAACTGTGCTTTAGATTCCGAAGGTGTGAAGTGTTGGGGACGCAACATTGACAAGCAATGTGACGTCCCTGCGGGTCTTAAAAATCCTTCTCAAATCGCGGGAGGATACGATTATACCTGTGCCCTAGACGACGAGGGTGTAAAATGCTGGGGGAATAATCGACAAAAGCAAACCGATATCCCGCCGCTTAAAAATCCAACACTGATCTCGGTCGGGCGCGAGCACGTCTGCGCTTTGACTGACGAGGGAATCAAATGTTGGGGTACCAACGGTGATGGCCAAACGACCGTTCCTCCGGGACTGAAAATTTCTTATTGAGTCTATTATTTAAACCGGAACGACAGTGAGCTTCTCGTCTCCAAGTTCGTTGCGCAATATTCCCTGAATGGCGTCGAGTGTTCCAGCCATTGAACTGGGGCAACCACCACAAGCACCCTGATACACGATGCGCAGCTCATCGTTTTCAAAACTGACAATTTCGATGTCGCCACCGTCGGCTTGCAGGCCCGGGCGAATCGTGCGGTCGAGAATTTCCTCGATCGTCTGCACCACCGGGTTGGACTGTTCCGCGCGCACTCGAGGTTTCGGAGCCGCCTCGCCAAAGGCGGGGTCGTGCATGGGCAGGCGTGTGCGGATGACAGAGCTGACTTGCTCGGAAACCGCTTCGCCGTCGATTTCATCGGAGTGAGTAACGGTGAGCGTGTTTTGAAACAAGTGGATCTGCTTGATTCCCGCGATTGAAAACAAATCGCGCACCAACGGTAAGCCTTCACTTTCCTCTACCGAACTAAAGCTGGCCTTGCCGTCATCTTTGAACGACGAGTTGATGACAAATTTGATCGCGAACGGATTCGGGGTGGGCAATGTGCGAATTAGAATATCTTTAGGATCGACCGCTAAAATCATGACAAGAGCTCCTTCGCTTTCTTTAAGCCTTCGATCAGGTCAGCAACATCGACTTCGCTGGTGTAGACAGAAAATGAGGCCCGAACGGTGCCGGGAATTCCAAACGCACGCATCAATGGCTGGCAGCAGTGGTGACCCGCACGCACCGCAATGCCCTGCTCGTCCAAAATCGCGCCCACATCCGACGGATGTGTCCCTTCGAGCAAAAACGAAAGCACATGACTACGGTTTTCAGTCGTACCAATTCGCCGCAATCCCGAAATATTTGCAATGCCATCTTCGGCCAATCGCATAATCTCGCGCTCGTGGGCTCTGATTTTATCAAATCCGATTTCACGCACAAAACTAAGCGCCGCACCTAAGCCTATCACTTCGGTAATCGGAGGAGTTCCCGCTTCGAAGCGATGGGGCGCAGAAAGATATTCGGAGGCTTCTTCGCGCACCTCACTGATCATCGAACCACCGCCCTGATAAGGAGGCAGACGATCCAACCAGGCTTTTTTCCCATAAAGAACACCGACTCCCGTCGGCGCAAAAACTTTATGACCGGAAAAGACTAAAAAGTCGCAGTCGATCTCATTCACACGAATCGGAAGTACCGACACCGACTGAGCAGCGTCCACCACACAGGCCGCGCCAACGGAATGGGCGAGCTTGAAAAATTCGCTCAGAGGATTGATCGTACCCAAAGCATTGGACAAATGAACGAGTGACACAATTTTCGTACGCGGAGAGAGCATTTTTTTATAAGCCGCCGCATCCAGCGACCCGTCGGGCAAGACCGGAATGAATTTCACTTTGGCTTTTTTCTCAAGAGCGGTCATCTGCCAGGGCACAATATTGGAGTGATGCTCCATCTGACTCAAGAGAATCTCGTCGCCTTCCCTTAAAATCGTTCGGCCCAAAGTCTGCGCTAGAAGATTCAGACCGTCCGTCGTTCCTCGCGTAAACACGATTTCACCACGTGATTCAGCACCCAGAAAATCACGCACTAGCTCGCGTACATTTTCAAATTTCTCAGTGGCTTCGTCGCTCAATAAATGCGCGCCACGATGTACATTTGCGGTTTCCATCGTCAGACTTTGAATCACGGCCTCGATCACCTGGACCGGTTTCAAAGAGGTCGCGCCACTATCCAAATAGACCAACCGACGTCCACGCACTTGACGACTCAGCTGGGGGAACACGTCACGCAGTTCTTGATCTAAGCTCATGACATCATCCTCTGCACCCTCTTTAAGGCAAAATCGCGCAACAACGGCGTCGGAATTTTCATCAATACATCGGCAACAAAAGCTTGCGCCAACATCTGGCGCGCAGTTTCAGGCTTAAGTCCGCGACTGATTAAGTAAAATAGTTTTTCATCATCCATACGCCCAACACTCGCTCCATGGTTCGCCTTGACGTCGTCTGCGTAAACCTCAAGCTCCGGCTTGGTATCGGCTTCTGCCGTGGAGCTTAGGAGCAAACAATGATTATGTTGGCTTGAAACGACCTTTTGCGCATTTCGCGCGATAAATATCTTGCCGTTGAGCACGCCACGCGCGTGATCCTTTAAAATTCCCTTAAACAATTGCGAGGAATTGGTATTCCCCACTTGATGACTGATCTGAACGCGCTGATCGACATGCTGACGATCACGGCCAAACGAAATTCCATTAATTTGAGCTGCGGCCTGCTCACCATTCAAACTTACTTTCAAAGAGCCACGCGCCCAAGCTCCCCCACTATTGATTTGGGTGAGCGAAAGCCGTGCGCGCTCGGCCAAACGCACCTGCACCTCGCTGAAGAAATTCGCGCCCTCACGTTCTTGTTGGGCACGGACCCAAGTGAGTTCGGCGCCCTCTGCGATCTCTACATCACTAATATCGGTGCATAAGTATTCCGCAGATTCGCCGCCGATAAAGACCTCGGCCAATTGAACCTGTGAATTCTTAGCCAGCGCAATGCGATTGACCGTCGACGACCACGAACGCTCACCTTGCTGACAGTGAATCACCAACAGCGGTCGAACCGCGCGCGCACCCTCAGCGACCGTCAATTCATATCCGCCGACGTTCAGCGCCGCAGAAAGTGAAAAGAATCCGTCGTCATAGGCGATCCCCGAAGCTTCAGAAAATGTGCGCGGCTTAAACTCAAAGCCCGACTTCGCTGTGAAAACGGATTCTTGAACATTGAGCTTACCGTTCATCATCACCGCAATATCAAACTCACCACGGCAATCGCGAATCAACTCGCGAGCGACCGTCGGCACCGCCGCGGCGTTTGCCGCCGGTGTCCACGCAGTTTTACTAATCGAGCTTAAAGTCGAATACTTCCAGGCTTCATTTTTACGATCCGGAAGACCTAACCGCTGATATTCGGACCACGCGCGCTCGCGGAAATTTTTTTCCGCACCTTGCGCGGGCCCTAAGCGTTCCGCATACTGTTTTTCAACCGCCTCGATAAAGTTCATAGGCTCGCTTTCGTGAGCCAATCGTAGCCTTGCTTCTCAAGTTTCATCGCCAGCGTCTTATCGCCGGATTGCACAATGCGACCGTTGTGCAGCACGTGAACAAAGTCAGGCACTATGTAATCAAGGAGTCGTTGGTAATGGGTGATCAACAAGATCGCATTGTCTTTGCTACGCAGCTTGTTCACGCCTTGAGCAACGACTTTCAGCGAATCGATATCCAGGCCGGAATCGGTTTCATCTAGAATCGCTAAACGCGGGGAGAGCACCGCCATCTGCAAAATCTCATTACGCTTCTTTTCTCCACCCGAAAATCCTTCATTCACTGCGCGCTCCAGAAAGGTCGGATTCAAATCCACGAGCATCGCTTTTTTCTCAACGAACTGACGAAAGGCCGCTTCTTCCATCTCTTGCACGCCTTGATGTCGGCAAACCGCATTGAAGCTTGCGCGCAGAAAGGTCAAGTTCGAAACGCCGGGAACCTCAACGGGGTATTGGAACGCCAGAAAAACGCCTTCGCGCGCGCGCGCATCAGGGGTAAGTGAAAATAGATTCGTCGGTTTAAAATTGATGTCATAGAGAACTTCACCCGAAGTCACCGTGTAATCGGGGTGACCGGCGAGCACTTTCGAAAGCGTGCTCTTGCCCGAACCGTTTGGACCCATGATGGCGTGCACTTCACCGGCGTTGATCTCTAGGTTGATACCCTTGAGTACTTCTTTATCGTCGATCGTTGCATGTAAGTCGCGAATCGTTAACATATGTCCTCTATCCAATACTGTTTTCTAATTTCATTTCGATTAACTTTACGGCTTCGACACTGAATTCCAGTGGCAACTGCTTAAAAACGTCTTTACAAAATCCGTTCACCAAAAGCGCGATGGTCTCTTCTTGAGTCAGGCCGCGCGACTGCAAATAAAATAATTGCTCTTCACTAATTCGCGAGGTGGAGGCTTCGTGCTCGACTACCGCCGAATCATTCTTAACTTCAATATACGGAAAGGTGTTCGCGCCGCTTTGATCCCCGACGAGCATCGAATCACACTGTGAATAGTTGCGCGCGCCACTCGCCGTCGGCAAGATTTTCACCAGCCCGCGATAGCTATTCACCGAGCGCCCCGTCGAGATTCCCTTACTGATGATCGTGCTCTTCGTATTCTTGCCAATGTGAATCATCTTGGTTCCAGTGTCGGCTTGCATTTTGTCGTGAGTTAATGCCACTGAATAAAACGCGCCCACGGAATTATCTCCCTGTAAGATACAGCTGGGATATTTCCAAGTGATCGCAGAGCCGGCCTCCACTTGAGTCCACGAGATTTTAGAATTGCGACCAACACATTTTCCCCGTTTGGTGACGAAATTAAAAATTCCGCCCTTGCCTTCGCGATCGCCGGTGTACCAATTCTGCACTGTGGAGTAGCGAATCTCGGCGTCGTCGAGCGCGATCAGCTCTACCACAGCCGCGTGCAACTGATTCTCATCGCGCTGAGGGGCCGTACAGCCTTCGAGATAATTGACGAAGCTTCCCGCGTCGGCGATCAACAGCGTGCGCTCGAACTGACCAGTCTCTTGCGCGTTGATGCGAAAATATGTTGAAAGATCCAAGGGACAGGTGACGCCCTTGGGAATGTAACAAAACGACCCGTCGGTAAAAACCGCCGCATTCAAGGCCGCAAAAAAATTATCGGTATGGGGAACAACTGTTCCAAGGTATTTGCGTACGAGCTCCGGATGATTTTTGACCGCCTCAGATATTGAGCAAAAAATGACTCCGACTTTTTCTAAAGCCTCTTTATGAGTGGTGCCGAGCGAAACTGAGTCAAAAACGACGTCAATAGCCACGCCCGAGATTCGCTTTTGCTCAGTGAGCGGAATTCCCAGACGCTCAAACGTCTTTAGCAATTCAGGATCGAGCTGATCGAGTGATTTTAATTTCTCACCGGAAGATTTAGGCGCGGAATAGTAATAGCTATCTTGATAGTCGATCGGCGCATATTTCGCCTGAGCCCAGTGCGGCTCTTCCAGCGTCAGCCAATGGCGATAGGCCTTCAAACGATATTCGAGCATCCACTCGGGCTCGCCTTTTTTCGCCGAGATCAAACGCACAACCTCTTCGTTCAGGCCTTTGGGAATTGTCTCGCTTTCCACGTTGGTGACGAAGCCGTGTTTATATTCGTTGTTCACTGGAATCATAGCGAGACCTCAACCGGTTCCGCAGTTCGCTCTTCCACGCGCAACAATTCTCCCACCGATAAACTTTGATAAAACTCCCCGAGCTTGCGGTTCAGGACCGTCACGGGAGATAAAATATTGCACGTGTGCTTTAGATCACAGGCGCCCTCGCCCTCAAGACATCGAGCCACCGCCAGCGAACCTTGAATGACTTCCATTAAATCGAAGATCGCGAACTTGCCGAGATCGCGCAGCAAAGCATAACCTCCGTGCGCCCCTTGCTCGGATTGCAAAATTCCCGCTTGTGCCATTTGTTGGAGCACGCGCGCGGTCGCATCGAAAGGGCATCCGGTTTTCTCGACGACCTCTTTCGCAGACGTGAGTTCGCCGGGACGTTTGCTCGACATCACCTTCAGCGCCATCAGTGCGTATTCAACTTTTCGATTCAACCGATTCACAACTCAGCCGCCCTTCAGCTAGACCTCTTGACAGTTGATAATCAAATGATATACGTCTTTTTTAGACTTATTTAAAGGCTTCTTTCCGTACCGCGCTGTTTAAAGTAATCTGAGTAGAATAAGGTAGTTAGATTATGATCCGAGCCTTTGCCAAATTGATCGCCCTAACTGCTCTGACCTCAATCCTGGCCGTTTTGGCCGCGGTTTTCGTACGCTGGATGGGTTTTCAGCAGGATTTTAAAGCTCCGCCCCATCCCTGGTTCGACCAAGCCTCGTGGAAGATTTATTCACCCGAAGCTGAGGATCTCTGCGCGGGCGGAAACCTAGACCTTCAGTTGCCCGGAAAAAACTGGATCGTGACGGTGCCGATTTTACGCAAAGGTGACGACTGGCTGATCCCCTGCGCAACTCCGCTGACACTAGATAAATTTTTAAGCGGCCAAGCGCACACGGATTGGATCCTCAATATTCGAGCCCACGACACTTGGTCTCTGGATAAGTTGGTGGATATCGTGGTTCCATTCGAAAAAGACAAACGTTTTGCGGTGATCACCGGCTCACAAAAAGTCGCTGTTTTCCTGCGCAAGAAGGCGCCACAATGGTTATTCGCTGCGGATCGTACCGTGCTGGCGCGCTTTCGTGTGTTCGAGAGTTTGTGGATTGAGACGGCGATGGAGTTTTGGCCTGATTTTGTGATCACTAGCTTCAATGAAAAAGCCGATGGCTTTCGTATCGACGAGCGAGGCGCTGCCGAGTTGCTCCGTCGTCACAAGCGAATCATTTGGAACAAGAGCGACGGTGCGGCCCCTCCAACAAATATTTCGTTTCAGGGAATCATGACCGGTCGTCCCAGCGCGGGAGTGGATTAAAACCCGCTTTCGCTTGCCATTTTCGTTCGCGGCTCTTAGCCTTTTTTAATGTTTCAATTTTTATCTACGGCGCACGCCGATAATGTTCAAGTCGCGACAAATATAAATGCCTGGCATGCGATTGTAAATGCAAGCCCTGTTGTGCAGCTCACACTGCTGACCTTGGTCAGTATGTCGGTGACCTCTTGGGCCATCATGGTACAGAAACGCAAACAGTTTCGTGCGGTCGAAGAGGCCAATCAGCCTTTCGAGGACAAGTTTTGGAAAGCCGGCTCACTCGAGGATGTCTTTGAGCACCTGAAGGATTTTCCCGAGAGCAATCTCGCGACTGTGTTTCGCTTAGGCTATATGGAATTGAGAAAAATCGCCGAGAGTGGGCTGGCCACAGTGGCGACAAAAGGTGACACCCCCACGCTCAGCGGAATCGACAATTTGCAAAGGGCTTTACGCAAAGCTATCGACATTGAGATTAGTCGTCTAGAGGCGCGCTTAACATTTTTAGCCACCGTCGGAAACGTCGGTCCATTCGTCGGCTTGTTCGGAACCGTGTGGGGAATCATGAGTAGCTTTCAACGCATCGGCACCACGGGGATGGCGAGCCTTGCCGTCGTCGCACCTGGCATCGCCGAGGCACTGATTGCCACCGGGATCGGACTTGCTGCCGCTATCCCTGCGAGCATTGCCTACAATTTATTTGTGACTCGTATTAAGAAACAAGAGCTCGAGCTCAATAACTTCGCGTCGGATTTCTTAAATCTCGCCAAGAGAAATTTCTTTCGAGGGGAATAACCATGGCGACTGGAGCAATTCCTCGCAACGGATCACGAACCGTCCTAAGCGAGATCAACGTCACACCGTTGGTCGACGTGATGCTGGTGCTGCTGATTATTTTTATGGTGACTGCACCGATGATGCAACAAGGCCTGGATGTGCAGCTCCCCGAAACTTCGAACAGCGGCGTGGCCACTAGCGAAGATCCGTTTATCCTAGTCATCAAAAAGGATCGCACGCTTCATGCCGGTGAAGCGGAGCTTAAAATCTCAACTCTAAAATCAAAACTCGAGGCCATCATGGCCACTCGCAAAAACAAACAAGTCTATATTCAAGCGGATCGGGCCGTCGACTATGGAGTCGTGGCCGAGGCCATGGGTGAAATTCGCGCGGCGGGAGTTTTTTCCATCGGCCTGATCACTCTGCCCAAAGCCGGAGTGCCATGACCGATCATTTTCCGCGCAACGTGACGATTTCGCTGATCGGTCATGCGGCGGTCGTCTTGATTATTTTTTTTCGCGCCGTCATGATTCCGAATGATGTGATCGATATTCGTCAGGCGATTCGAGTCGACGTGGTGGATCTACCGAAAAAAATGGCCGCCCTTCCCGAAAAGGCCGCTGAGCCGGCGCCCGCTCCTGCCAAGCCCGTCGAATTGCCTAAAAAAGCAGAAGAGGTCCCGGTAAAACCCGTAGCGGTGAAGCCGGTCGTTAAAGAAAAACCAAAAACCAACACCAAGGACGCACAGAAAACCGCATTGAGTAAACTGAAGGCGATCAGTGCATTAGAAAAAATTAAGCAAGAAGTGAGCAAAGCCAAATCGACTAAGCCAAAAGCAGAAGTCGTCGCGGGCAATAAAGTATCAGAAGGCAATTCTCTGACTGGGTTAGAGAAAATTGACTATGATCACTACTTCGACGACCTTCATCAGAAAATCTTAAGTCAGTGGAATATTCCTCAGTGGCTCGCCGAAGCAGAACTCAAGGCTTCGGTCGTGGTCCTGATCGACGAGCGCGGTTATGTGATCAAGCGTGCGTTTAAACGGAGCTCGGGCAACGATATTTTTGACGCGAAGGTCTTAGAAGCCATCGACTCTAGCCAACCCCTGCCGCCGCCGCCGCAAAGATTGCGTGGACTGCTCTCCACCAGTGGCATTGTCTTCAATTTTCCGCAATAATACTGGAGTGAGGTGATCATGAAACGTTTTTTAGCCACCGCCGTCTACTGCCTGAGTTTTTACTTCGCGTTGAGCGCGCTCGCCGATGATTCGCAGATCTATATCGACGTCGGTCAAGCGGCGGTTAAAAAAAGTTTGCTGGCGATGCCGTCTTTTCAATATCTGGGATCCGAGCCGACCAATGGCACGCACCTCCAGGCCGGGCAAAACCTATTTCGCGTCATCTACAATGATCTGAGCGTTTCGAATTTTTTTGCTTTTATTCAGCCTGCAGCGTTCTTAGAGGACACCGGCAAGGTTGGTCTTAAGCCTGCCCCAGGAACTCCCGGCGGATTTAATTTTCAAAACTGGAAGACCATTGGCACAGAATTTTTGATCCGCGCCGGCTATCAAGTGCTCGGCAACGACTTGAATGTAGAAGTTTATGTTTATCATGTTCCCACCGCGCGACTAGTTATGGGCAAGAGCTATCATGGCCAGCTCTCGGGCTTGCGGAAAGTGGGACATACGTTTGCCAATGATCTCGTCCGCGCACTCACCGGAAAGCGCGGAATGTTTTTGACTAAGATCGTGGCTTCTCGTCAAGAGAGCCCTTACAACGAAAATGCAAAAACCAGCGGCATCAAAGAGATCTACACTCTGGATTGGGATGGCGCCAATATGACGAAGATCTCTTCGCATAACTCGATTGCCATTTCCCCTGCCTGGTCGACCAAGGGTGATAAAGTGGCGTATACCGCTTTTGCTTTTCATAAATCGCAAAGAGTCCGCAATGCCGATCTATTTGTCTATGACATCACGACCGGCAAGCGCTTCTTGGTCTCTTATCGCAAAGGTATAAACTCTGGCGCCGCATTTCTGCCCGGCGATAAGAATCTACTGCTGACTCTTTCTCAAGAGGGCAGTCCCGATATTTTTAAAATGACTGCGGATGGAGCCTCTCTACAACCGCTCACCCATGGCCCCAACCGATCGATGAATGTGGAGCCCGCAGTTTCACCCGACGGAAACCGGATCGCATTTTCTTCGGATCGCCTTGGCCGACCAATGATTTTCGTGATGAGCGCCGAAGGCGGACCTGCCAAGCGCATTACCTTTGCCGGAAAATACAACGCCTCACCGTCTTGGTCGCCCGACGGCAAAAGCTTGGCCTTTGCGGGCTACGATCAAGATCATTTCGATATTTTCACCATGGGCATCGACGGATCGAATCTCAAACGCTTAACCGATGCACGCAAGCCCAATGGCAAGGCGGCGAACAATGAAAGTCCCAGCTGGTCGCCCGACGGTCGTCAAATTTTGTTTAGTAGCGATCGTACGCGCAACAGTCAACTCTATTTGGTCAGTCCGGACGGCTCTAACGAACGGCGCATCACCGAGGACCAATTCAATTGGGAGAAGCCGAAGTGGTCTCCCTTCCTGGATTAGACCAGTATTCTGCGGCCCAGTTGCAGCAGGCGCGGGATTTTAGCCCGGCCTTTGCACGCTACGAAGAATTGATTCGCACCCTCCCAAATAACGACATCCATGCGATTCGCCATCGCGCGTGGCTGCAGTCGGTGCTCGCGACTTATTTTGCAACTGCCTCCAGCGCGCAAGTCTGCCTCTATTGGAGTGAGGTCGCAGACCTTCTGCTCAGGCGAGTTTGGCAGGAGTGCGGACTCGATGCGCATGAGGCCGTCCTTTTTGCATTGGGAAAACACGGTGCCATGGAACTCAACCTGAGCAGTGACATCGATGTGATGATTGTCGCCGAATCGACAGATGCCCTGGCCTTTGAGCGCGGATTACGCCTGTTTCAGCAACGCCTGCAGTCTGCCGCTGAATTCGGCTTTTGCTACCGACTCGATTTTGATTTA
Source organism: Pseudobdellovibrionaceae bacterium (assembly GCA_043757545.1). Classification (GTDB taxonomy): domain Bacteria; phylum Bdellovibrionota; class Bdellovibrionia; order Bdellovibrionales; family UBA1609; genus JALHOQ01. The sequence continues at coordinate 7,036 of JAYVPG010000068.1, read as the reverse complement.
CGCCCCGGCGGAAAAATGGGCCCACTCATCACCACACCCGCACAGTTTCAAGATTACTACTGGAGCCAGGGCGAAACCTGGGAACGTCTGGCGCTGGTGCGTATGCGGCCCATCACCGGATCTGCAAAACTTGAACACAGCATCACCGATCTTGCCCGACGTTTTAGCTTTCGAAAATTTTTGGACTTCACGTTGCTCGACGATCTAAAAGCGCTGCGTTCACAGGTGCACCAAAAAGGTTTCGTGCGCAAAGACGGTGAGCTGCATCTGAAGCTCGAAGTCGGAGGCATTCGCGACATCGAACTCTTCGTGCATTCACTGCTTGTGCTCAACGGCGGAAAAATCAAAGAGCTACAGAGCCGCTCTACGACCCGCGCGCTCGAGCTACTCAAAGAAAAATCTCTTTTGCCTGATAGCGAAGTCACATTTTTACTTAATACTTACTGGGACTATCGACACTGCGAAAACATCGTTCAATCGATTGAGGATCGTCAGACACATAGTCTGCTTGCGAAAATGCCCGCGATCCCAGGCCTGTTGAAGCAAAGTGAAATTCAAGCTCGCATGGGACAAGTCGATAAAATCGTGTCGGCCCTGCTTGGTCGCGTGGATCTAGAGAGCGTCCGACTTCCGCCCGACGAGGCGACACAAATCGCTTGGCTCAAAGGACTTGGCTTTTCAGATGTGACAATCGCAACCTCGTGGGATCCGTTGGTTAAGGCCACGGCACTTTCGCATAAGAACGATCGCGATGAGCGTGCGCGCCAAGAGTTTCTTTTTACATTTGTTAGCGAACTCGGACGCAACACGGCTCTAGATCGTGACCTTGGCCTGAGCCTATTGGTCGACTTTGTCCGAGCCACGCGGGCGAAGGCAACTTTTTTCACAATGCTTCTGCGCTCTCCACGTCTAATTCAGGATTTGGCTCGATTGTTTTGTTTGTCGCCCTATCTCGGCTCAATCGTCGCCTCTAGACCCGAGTTACTCGATCATTTCATTCTGCAAGTCGACGACACTTGGGCCGAAGATCTAGAAACGGCCTTGCAACAAATGTCCGAGCGCAAGTTGCTGACCGAGCTCTGGTCTGCCAACCAATTCCTAAGTGACAAAGACTTGCCCGCAATGTTTACGCGCATCACGCAAACCGCGGATTCAATTTGTCAGCAGCTCCTTCTTCAGCTGAAAAAGGAATTCCCGGCGTCACGCATTGAAATTGTAACCCTTGGGAAATGGGCGGGAATGGAGCTTGGTCTCCGTTCCGATTTAGATTTTATTTTTGTCACCCCTGCTACGCCAAACGAAAGTGATTTTAAAGTCGCGCGCCGTTTTATCTCACGACTCACAGATCCCTCAAAAGCCGGAAGTCTTTACGATTTGGATTTGCGTTTAAGACCCTCAGGGCAAAGTGGTGCGCTGCTGGTCGAACTCGACAAGCTATTCGATTACTGGCGCAACGATGCGCAGGCCTGGGAGCGTCAGGCCTACCTGCGCGCACGCGCCCTGCCAGCGAATATGATTTTAAAAAAGGAAATCCTGGTCAAAAAGGGACTTTCCGAAATCGAGCTTGCGGAGCTCGGAAATATTCGCCGTAAACTCCTGCGGGCACCCACGCTCGAAACTATCGACATAAAGTACGCGCCCGGCGGCCTACTCGACATTGAGTTTGTGGTCCAAACCGCGCTCCTGCACGCACAAATCCCGTCTCCCTCGACTGCGACCTTGGGAATGATCGACTCGCTTGCGGATAGGCTCGTGGCTTGGAAGGCCCATTCGCGTGAGCTCAAAGAACTCTATGCACGGCTGCGCGAGTTCGAACAGATGCTGCAGCTCAGTTCGCCGCACAAAATGATTGAGGCTAAAAAATCGAATCCGGTTTTTTTAAAGGCGGCGGGACTCATGAGTATGACCATCGAACGGGCGTGGGAAGAGCTACACACGCGGCTAGATCGCTCACGGCAAGTTCTTAATGAACTCGACCCTACCGGGCTGAAGATCTAAGGAAGCTGTTTAGAATTCGAATTCTTGATTGAGGAGCACGATTTCAAGCCGTGAATTCAGCTCTTTTTTCTCGCCGTGATAGAGGGGACGAGTGTCAGCCAAGGAGGCTGCGGCCAGCAACGGCGCCGCCATATTTTGCTTCTTTTGAATATAACGAAGCATATTCACGGCCCGAGCCGAAGCAAAATCCCAAGTCGAATGAAATGGCCCGGTTTCTTTCTCAGCCACATGCCCTTCGATTAAAATCTTGCGTTTAGTCTTCGCAAGAAGTTCGCTTAGCTTACCGATAAACGGCATCGCTTCCTCACGAAATTTATCGCTATGCTCAGCATAGAGCGCCGAATTGGGAATAATAATTCTCACACCCCAGTCATCGGCGTTGATATCGGCAATGTATTTGTGACGCTCGGCTTTGTTAAGGTTTGCTTCGATAAAAGCTTCGGCCTCATCAAGGACCTGAACAGTTTCCGGTTTTGAAGGGTTAAAGGTCTGAATAGGAGGCTCAATCGGAGTATTGGCCTTCGTGCCCTGGTTCATTTGCTGGCCGCTCTCGCCAAACGCACCCGCTTTGATCAAATATTTTTTAATCGAATCTTGAAACTCACGCGACTTTTCCACGTCTTTTTGCGAGGTCGCATAGAGGACTGCAAAAAACGCGAACATCAGAGTCATAAAGTCGGCATAAGAAACTAACCAACGCTCTTGGCTGTTCTCATGGGGCTCCTCATTTGACCTGCGCCGCAGTAGACTCATGTCCCTTTCACTTCCTTAGTGAAGGCGCGCATTTTTTGTTCAATCAAATAAGGATTCAAACCACTGATGACCGCAATCGCGCCCTCTAGAATCATGCTCTCGGTTTCAGCGCGAAAGCGAATCAGCGATTTCAATTTGTTGGCAATCGGAATAAACACCAAATTGGCCGAGCCCACGCCATAAATCGTCGCCACAAAGGCGACGGCGATTCCTTGCCCGAGCATAGAGGTGTCTTCAATTCTGGTCATAACGCTGATCAAACCAAATACCGCACCAATAATTCCAATGGTCGGAGCAAAACCGCCTGCGTCCGACCAAACCTTGGCCGCCGCGAGCTTACGTCGCTCACTTAACGCAATCTCATCTTCAAAGATCGTGCGCAGAACAGCTGGATCAACACCATCGATGGCAAAACGGTAAACAGTGCGCATAAATGGATCGCGAAATGAATTGATGGCGAGCTCGAGCGAGAGAATGGACTCGCGACGCGCGACTTGAGCCGATTGAATGATCTCAGTTGCGATCACTGTGCGATCCTTGGTCTCGGAACCATAGAAAAGCAGCTTCACATACTCAAGCGCAAGATTGAGGTCTTCGATGCGATTGCTGAGCAGCACGGCACCCAGCGTCCCACCAAAAACGATCAGCGCCGCCGTCACTTGGAAGAGCGAGCTAAAACTGCCACCCTCCATCAAGCTGCCAAGGGCCAGCCCTCCGATGCCAATGATCAATCCTAGAATCGTGGTGATTTGCATGCTGAAAACTCCTAGGCTTTAGTCCCTTAAAAGTGGCTAACGTTTTTCTCTTTGGCAAAATTCAAATCGCTCGTCGTCACGCGCAATCTTCCGGCTAAAAAATGCGAGAGTTCGCGGTAAATCTTAACTGCAATCGACGGAGTTTTATTTAAAAGCATATTGAGTTTTTCATAAGGAAGTACAATCAGCTCACCACGATCTGCCGCCACCGCGGACGCTGAACGCGCTTGCCCATCGACAAAGGCCATCTCGCCAAAGTGACTGCCCGCGCTTAAGGTCGCCAGCGTCAAGTCAGAGCCCGATTTCGTGCCTTGTTGAATTTTGATTGTGCCGAGCTGAATCAAATAAAGAGCCGTTGCCGTATCGCCCCTTAAGAAAATCGTGTCACCCATGCCGAACGCCTGCACTTGCCCAATCGCCGCCACCGCATCCAATTCCTCTGGCGTCAAAGTTTTAAAAAGGTAAACGTTTTGCAAAAGTCCGCGATTAGTCATAGCTGTCCCCCAAGATGTCTCCCTTAAAGATACCACTGTTCGATAGCGAATCCCAAAAGGATGCATTCTACATTTTGATTTCACGGACTTTCGGTGTAATAAATGTGACCTATGGCAGTTTTAGTAACCGGTGCAACAGGATTCGTCGGGACATGGTTGGTGCGCGAACTCGTCAAACAAGGCGAGGAGGTTCGCATTCTTCATCGCCCCTCGTCGAATCTTCAGGACCTCAGCGGCTTGAAGTATTCCTCTCGTCCAGGCGACGTCACCGACGCCGCAAGCCTGCGTGACGCTTGTGTGGGTGTCGATACGGTCTTTCATCTAGCGGGAGTGGTTGGTTACTCCAAGGCTATGCGTGCACAAATGGAAGATGTGAATGTGCGCGGAACGAAAAATGTGGTCGATGCCGTTCAACAACTCAATAAAGCTAGACTTGTATACATGAGTTCCGTCGTTGCAGTGGGAGCCAGCGCCGATGGGAAAGTGCTCAATGAAAGCTCATCCTATGATCTTAAAAAACTAGACCTTGGATACTTCGAAACTAAGCGCGCGGCTGAAGTGTTGGTGATCGACGCTTGTCGCAAGGGCAAACTGGATGCCGTGATTTTAAATCCATCGACGATTTATGGCGCGGCTGACGCAAAAAAAGGCAGCCGTAAGACACAGCTAAAAGTCGCTCAGGGGCATTTTCCGTTTTATACTTCGGGAGGCGTCAGTGTAGTTTCGGTTCACGATGTTGTTGCGGCGACGCTTAGGGCCCGCAAGGTCGGCCGCAGTGGCGAACGATATATTTTGAGCGGTGAAAATCTCACGATTCATGAAGTTTTCAATCGCATCGCCGCATTGGCCGGTGCTCCACCTCCGAAAATACATTTGCCGAATCTCGTAGTGCGCGCGATGGGAAAAGTCGGCGATGCGCTCGAAAAAATGGGAAAAACTGGTGCGCTGAATAGCGAAAACGCGTGGACCGCAATTCTCTTTCACTGGTTTGATCACAGCAAAGCCAAAGCGGAACTCGGATTTGAACCCCGCCCTGCACAAGACGCTCTTCGTGAGAGTGTTGAGTGGAGTCGTAAAAACGGACTGATTCAATGAAAAAACTTTCTCTCTTCACCAGTCTCGTATTTTTAATTGCCAGCGGTCTTGCGCTGCTGGGAATTGCCATTATCGCGATGCTCTTAAGCGTACCCGATGTGCGCCAACTCGAGAAATGCTTCACCACTAGCATGTACGAGGTTCACCTTTGCGCGACTTCCGACAACTACGTCAAACTCAAACAGATCTCGCCCTATGCCATCCATGCGGTGATCGCCGCCGAAGACGGTGGATTTTATTCCCACGAGGGTTTTGACTGGCATGAAATGGAAGAGAGTCTGACCGCCAATTTAAAATCTGGAAAAATCCGCCGTGGGGGTTCAACTCTCACGCAGCAATTGGCGAAAAATATTTTCCTAGGAAAAGAAAAAAGCCTCTGGCGTAAATTGAAAGAGGCCTATCTGGCTCATGCCATCGAACGTCACTATACAAAAGATTTTATTCTCGAAAAATATCTCAATGTCGTCGAGTTCGGCCCCGAACTTTATGGAATCAAGCCAGCGTCGTTCCATTATTTTCACAAATCTCCCAGTGACCTGAATCCGCTGGAGTCCGCTTACTTGGCGCATCTGCTGCCCAATCCAAAAGTCTACGCACGAAGCTTTTCCGCCGGCACGCTCACGCCGTTCAACCGCAAAATGGTTTCGATTATTTTAAAGCGCATGACTTCATTCGGAAAACTCTCGGCACCGGCCTATCAAACAGCCATGCATCAACTCCCGAATTTTCCATGGGTAGGCTTAGGCCTGGATTCGTTTGCGGGAACTCCGAACTACAGTTTGGATGCGGTCATGCCTCCTGGCGGCATCAGCGAGGAAGACCCCGCCGCGGATGAAGACGCGCTGGACGAATTGTTAAAAGAAGAGCAACAGTTGCACTCGCGGGCAAGTGACCGCGAAGCGACCCCTCCCGAAAAAGTCCACGCTCCAACTGAGAATAGCCCCGCACCCGAAGATGCGGATTAGGGTCGCTTTGTTCTGAAGTTACCTTCGGCGCCGAAGGTGAACAAGTGCCGCTACGATTCTGATTATTGTGCGGTTAGAAAGACGTTAACGGACACCATTTGCCGAAGTATAGAAGTGACCCGCTAACGGCACGCCGGTTTCTACATCTTGAAATGAAACCGGAATTGACGCTGTTTGCTCAGAATTAAAAACTAAGAAGTGCAGATGCGGCAAAGTTGTTTGTCCGGTCATTCCGCTCAAGGCGATTTCCTGCCCCTGTCTAACTTGTTCGCCAACTTTGACCAACGCTCCATTATGTTGAATATGGAAGTAACCAGAAAATTGACCATCAGAATGCCGAATCAAAAGGTAATTTCCTCTTAAGCCCACTGTCGTGAAGCGCTGTTCAATTTCCAGGACCATTCCCTCTCGCGCCGCCAAGATCTTCGTCCCAATCGGCATAACAAAATCCCACGCATACAAATGCAAGCCCTGGTGACTTGTAAAGCTGCGGTTACCTTGCGAAAGAATACGAGTGACTCCGGCCTCCCACGGCAGCTTATACGGTGAACTTTCATGCGGCGGATATTTGTTGAGGTTTCCAGGACCAGTGAAAAACAAAATATAGAAAATATAGGGGACAAACCACAACACGCTGAATATTTGGACTCCGCGCTGATGGTGCCGCCAAATTTGGGGTTTAAAAATGAAGCCAACAATCAACAGTACGCCAATGATAACGGACAGAAAAAAGATGAGAGCGAGCATTGGATACACCATCAAACTCTAGCCATCTCAGTTTCACTGGTCTAGGAGGAATATCAAGTCCACAAAACCCGATCATCCACGCTATGAGATTTGACGCAGATGCGTGTGTCTGAGACCACTGCTGTCCGGTTCATTTTAGATTGAGAACTCAAGCTGTCTCGATGGCGGGTGGCGGGTTCTGAGTGGCAGAGGTCCCAAGAGCCGCATCAGTGGCTCTTTTAAAAGGATC
>JAYVPG010000067.1:0-24836 GCA_043757545.1 Pseudobdellovibrionaceae bacterium | reverse complement strand
TTTGCAACGGGACAGTTTGACTTGTTTTCGATCAAACACGGAACGTTGACTGAGGCCGGTTTGTGCTCGTCGTGAACATAGGTAGTCCAAGTGCGAGTTTGATAGAGCGAGTAAAAGCCAATATCATTTGCGGCCCATGTACTATTTGGATTTGCCCAGCGACAAATACTTCCCGAGCCTCCGTTGTAGGCGGCCCATGCCGAGCGAATTCGCGAAACATAGTTGGTCGCACTTCCGACGCAACTTTGTGAGGGTGCTCGCTCCCATTCTGAGAAGAGAATATCCATGCCATAGGTTACGTTAGTGATCAGATTCCAAGCGATTCCGCTTTGAATTGCGTTGTAGTGGCTTCGGTCATCAAGTTGCATCATTCCATGTCCGTGCAGGGAATCGCCGCGCAACATTTTGAGGTGGTTGTCTACGGCTACGCGGTAGTGACTCATTCGACTCTCTTGTGCGGCCGTCAATACGACGGCTAATACCCATTGATTGATTTCCTCCGCGCTCACGTTCGGTTTACGTTTCACAATATAGTAGCGAGCAGCTTCGCTGATTAACGAGTGCATCTCCTCGGTATAGCGGCTCCGCTCCGGGGTTCGGCTCTGCTGGTCCATAAAAATTAAAGCAGGATAGGTACTAAACACCACTCGGTCGTCGCCAAAGGGGCTGGCGTTACAAGCGTTGGGGACTCGTCCATAGTTCCACTCACCTCCAGTTTGGCCCGGGCAAGCCGAAAGATCTACGGCAGAAGAGATCGAGTGTTGAAGGCTAAGTAAGGCGAGAAGGCAAATGGTTGTTTTTTTCATACCTCAGTCATCGGTGAGGCCAAGCTAGGAATTTAATTTGACCGCATTCCGCCAACTGTTAGACGCAACTGGTGTTTTGGCTCTGGTTTCGCTGACGAGTGCTCGCCGCCCAGAAATGTCAATAATTGGACGGTAACCAGCCAATCCGGCCAATATAAACATCTGCAGAAAAAAGATTACATTTACGAAAGGTAGCTCATACGGCGGGTAATCCCCCTGCTGCGCTCGGTAATGTGAAGGTTCTATTAGACGAGAATCGCAATTGGGCTTTAGAGTTATTCAGTTTCACGCTCCAGAAAGGACTTATGAGGCTGTTAGTTGTTGAAGACGATCATCGAATTGCCAACTACCTATCACAGGGACTTACCGATGCTGGATTTCAGGTAGATAAGGCCCACGATGGCGAAGAGGGGTTTAAGCGTGCCCTTACTGGCCAGTACGATCTTTTGGTATTGGATCTTATGCTTCCGAGGATGGATGGTCTCGCTGTTCTCAATCGGCTGCGTACGAGCGGAGTCACATCGAAAATCCTTATCTTGAGTGCCAATCAAAGTGTGAGCGACCGAATCCGTGGCTTACAAGACGGAGGCGACGATTTTCTAACCAAACCTTTTTCATTTGGCGAACTTGTGGCGCGCTGTCAGGTGCTCCTTCGTCGCACGAAAGGTCTAGAGGATTCAGTTAAACTTGTACAAGGAGATGTGTCGCTCGATTTATTGTCACGCGAGGTGTATCGCGGAGGACAAAAGATTGATTTGCCGGCCAAAGAATTTTTACTTTTGGAATATTTTTTGAGAAATCCGGGAGTCGTCCTCAGCAAATCTCAAATACTTGAAAGAGTATGGGCCTACGCTTTTGACACCCAGACAAATGTGGTGGACGTACTGGTTTGTCGCCTGCGCAATAAGATCGATCACGCTCAATTCGCGAAGACAATTCACACAATTCGTGGAGTCGGATATGTATTTAAACCAGCTTAGAGAATTTCTGCGTCGGATAAGCGTGCGCATTTTTCTCGGATTTTGCATTTTGTTCGTCGTCAGTACTGGAATTATTTTTGCTCTCGTCTTCACCATTACCTCGACGTCGCTCCATCGGAAGGATCGCCAGCTGATCGATGCAAAGTTTAAAGAATATGCAGCTCTCTACGCGAAAGATGGACCGACTGCGCTACGACAACTTGAGCAGTCGGATTTTATTTTTCGCTTAGTTGATCCTTCGGGCGCACCTTTGATTTTTCGACCGCCGGCGCTCCACGAGAACTTCGATCTAAATAAGGTCGAGCGGTTTTTGCAAATGACATCGACCCATTCATCATGGTTTTCAATTCCCGCCGAGGACGATGAGGACAGGTTAGAAATCAGTTCGAAATCTTTGCCCGACGGCGCGCTACTCCAAGTCGGAAAGAGCACCGATTCCACCGAAGAGCTTTTGGAAGAGATTGGAAATATTTTCCTCGTGGGGCTGGGAGCAACAATTGGAGTCGCTGCTATAGGTGGCGTTGTATTTTCAAGGACTGTCTTGGCTCCTGTGCGCAACTTAATTTCAACTATTAGGCGAATTGAAAGTGGAAGTATTGATGCGCGAGTGGTTACGCCGAAGTCGGGCGATGAGCTAGAGACTCTCTCGGCTCTCTTCAATCAAATGCTAGACCGAATTCAGAGTTTGGTACGGACAATGAAGGAGACGCAGGATAATGTGGCTCACGATTTGCGCACACCCATTACCCGTTTCCGATCTATTGCTGAACTTGCTCTCGCAAAAGAACAGGAAAGTGAATACTACCGTCAGGCTCTGAGTGAAGGGCTTGAATGCTCATCTGAAATCTTAAGTTTGATCAATACCCTTATGGAAATTACTGAGGCGGAAGCGGGAGCGATCAGGCTCAATATTCAGAAACTTCTTCTTCGCGACATCTTTGCGGAAGTTTTGGATCTCTATGAGCAGACTGCGGAAGACAAAGGTATCGAATTGACATTCAGCTGTACCGAATCAATTTGGGTCAACGCGGACCGAGGTTATTTAAAGCGTGTTCTATCGAACTTAGTCGATAACTCCATTAAGTATTCAGGCGAAGGCTGCGGCGTTGAGTTGTCGGCGTTTGAACGGGAGCGAAAACTCCAAATAAAAATTACAGATTCTGGAAGTGGAATTGATGCCGTCGATTTGCCACGCATTTGGGGTCGACTGTTTCGGAGCGACACAAGTCGATCTCAGCCAGGTATGGGTCTGGGACTTAGTGTAGTCCAGTCCATTGTTCAAGCTCATGGCGGAACTGTATCCGTATCTAGTGAACTGGGTCGAGGCTCCGAATTCACTATTACATTCCCGCCTGCAGTTTAGAGAACAATCCGCCAGCTAAAAGACGACGGTGACACCAGGGCGCAGGAGTAGGGCGTCGTTATTGTCGTAACTGACTCCAAATGAAAATATGGTGGATTTATCATAGTGGTAGCGCGCACCAACTGTTCCGACAACTTCGTTGCCTGCGGATTCTGGTGCCACTGCCGAGTTAGCTATACCAGGATGTTCGCTTTGCGTTTCATTGCCGCTAAGGGAAGACGTATTACCGTAGATTTCGCCGATTAACTCCCACTGAATTGAGACCTCATACTCAGCGCCAAGTGCGTAATTAAATAGATCGTTGACGGTTTGTCCGTCTGGTTGACCCATAAAGGTGTAACCAAGATTTACGTGAACATCTAAGACGCCGAATTTTTTGCTCCCAATAACATACGGCGTGTAATCCGCCTTCCCCGTGCCGATAAGTCGACTCCTCGCCGTTGGAAGCTTCGCCTCGGCAGCGAGAGCGATTGCGGGTCTCCCCTCGCTTTCAGTTAGGGTCAAATAGAATAAGGTTAACTCAAGGTCACCAATTCCAGTCGCATGTGGTTTGTTTTTTGGCTGGATGGTCGTAAAGGGAACTGGTTCTACCAACAAAGCAAATTGATCTGTCAGCCCTGTTTCAAGTTCCATCGGAAGGGCAGATTCAGTGCCCTCCCTTGACGTCTGATACTCGAGCGCCATCTCTGCCTGATGTGTTCCTTTTGCGGGAAGGCGCGCGGACTCGGTTTCCATTGGCAGACCCGCAAGCGCAACCGTTGAGATTGTAGATAGTATAAATAATAAATATGTATATGAGATTTTTCTAAGTTTCATTTTGCCCCTCTTTCGGTTATTTTACTTCACCTGGATTCGTCAGATCATGACAATCGTGCAATCTAAGGTCGTGGTGTGGCCTCGGCCCGTTACCCTTGGTCAAGCGTGCATTACATTTACGAAATCTGTCTATTATCAAGGCCAGCTAGCCTCGAAGCGTTGATTGTATACGTCGAAGGGATTCATACGGAGGTTTCGTATGAATTCAAAATTTCTATTGGCGCTCACGGTCATCAACTTTTCACTTTCATCGGTTCACGCTTCGCAAGGTTCGCCTGGAGTAAGGCACCTGCCTGATGATCCTACTGAGGAGATAGTCAGCGCACCTTCCGATGCTGTAACAAAAGCGACTGAAGAAATTAGAGCTCTGGCATTTCGAAAGCCTAATTTCACGATTGCAGAACAAGCACGGGTGCGAGCGATTTACTCTTATGTAGATCCACTTAACTTGGTGCCTATCAAACTTCGCGACGACGCTCTAGCATATTTCCATGCCAACCAAATTCACTTTTCGAATAAGAATTTCGTCTCCATCGTTGATTTTTCAGCACACTCTTCTTTGGCACGACTATTCATCATTGATATGAATACTGGTGCAGTGTTGGCACTCCACGTCGCTCATGGAAGGGGTTCCGATACCAACAACGATGGGTATGCAGAGCAGTTTAGCAATATTTCGGGCAGTAAAATGTCCTCTCTTGGGTATTATGCAACGGCGGAAACTTACCAGGGTAGCCATGGCTTATCGCTGCGTATCGACGGGCTGTCTTCGACCAATTCGAACGTTCGCGCTCGGGCAATAGTCATACATGGGTCCGACTATGTGAGCGATGCTGACGTCACCGCCGGCCGCAGTTGGGGCTGTTTTGCAATTCCGATGAACGACCGCGACAGGGTTGTAGGTTTGCTAAAGGGCGGTAGCCTCTTGTACGCAGCACTTTCTAAATAGCAGATATGTGACGATGGAGAGTTGCGCTCTCCATCGTTTGTCTAAATCACTAATCTTTTTCTGTAGCTTCTTGTTCTGCGGATTCAACCGTGTTGCCGACAATTTTACCTGTCCTGGCATTGACCTGTACTTCGTGGATTTTGCTATCTGATCCCATGATGTCATAGGAGTAGATCCACATGCCTTTTTCAAATTCTAGCTCATCGCTCTTAATTGTCCCCGGCTGTATTTTTATAGCGATTTCTTTTGCTCGCTCGGCTCCTATAACATCGTTGGGAGCACTTCTGGCCCAGCTAAAGCTGGGCATCACGAACACGAACACGAACACGACAACAATTTTCAGATTCATATACGCCGCCTTTTGACTTTGGGTTTGCTTCTTGTCAGAGCAATCCTATAGCTCGGCGGCAAGATATGCACAGTGACAAAAGTGCAATGAACAATGAGCCTCGTGGCTTGCGAGATGCCTTCCAACTCTTCGAGTGCCGAAAGCTTATGCAGACTTGCTGGGTCATTACTTGTTTGTAATTCTTTGACGATTGACAGCGTTATTGGCGTCCGCCTAGGTTGGTGCGAAATCCGATACAAGCTTGTCGTCTTTGACTTGATCCGGGGGGGATAGTCTTAATATGCGCGAATTATTTTTTATTTTAAGTCTCATCGGAGCGCACGCGGCGCATGCAGAGTCTTCAGTGATTGGCATTGGAAAAAGTGAAATTCGTGTCGAGCATGCGGAAGCTCTCGGGCGTTTTCATTGGAGCATCACGCATCGTTGTCAGACAGAGGACAACGAAGAAATCGAGACAACACCAGGATCACCACCTCTCGATGTAGACGATCCAGCCACGCCAGGTTGCAATAATTGGGAGATCAACGTGGTCGCCGACGGCGATTTAACCCGCGATCAGAATTCTTATCACTTACCACTGCTTGATATGAACTACGGCGTCGGCGACAACCTTCAGTTGAAGTACGAAGTGCCGAATCAGGTTGTAAACGGTGGGGACTCGCCTGGTGGCGGTGTCGGCGACTCTAAGGTTGGCGCCAAATTTCAATTCTTCGGCGACGATGAGACGAAGTTGCAATTGGCCATTTATCCGCAAATGCAGTTCCCATCCAACGCTAAAGGCACTGCGAATGGAAGGTCAACCCCCGGCTCAATTACGACCTTGCCTTTATTATTCGCAAAAAAACTGGGCCGTATGGCGAGGGGAGATGTCATGATGTCCGCCAATCTCGGTTACAACATTTCCTCTAAAGCCGATACGGCGAATTTCACTTCGGCTTCAGTGGGCGTGGGAGCGCCACTCTTTATGCGGGCTTCATTGATGGCAGAACTTGCTACTGAGCAAGCGACCGCGACAATTGGTAGTAATCCGCGTGAGCATCTAACTAGAGCCGATATCGGAGTCATTGGTCCACTCGGCAAATATGTCATGCTGTTCGGAGCGGTTGGACACAGTCTCGCGGCCTCAGATTCTTTGGCCCACACTTATATTACGAGTGGAGTTCGAGTCTTGCCGAAGTTTTGAGTTCGATTTTCAAAATTATTTAACCATTACCATGTGAGGCTCCTTATGATTCAAACTCTTGCAAACGATTTTCCAATGCAAAAGCGCGACGGTATTTCAGAAAGCTTAAGCAAAGTTCCCGCCCTAACCCTAATATTTTGGGTCATCAAAATTGCGGCAACAACACTGGGGGAGACGGGGGGGGACGCTGTCTCGATGTCGATGAACCTGGGATATTTAGTGGGCACTGCGATCTTTGCGATCCTGTTTTTAGTCGCCGTCGTATTTCAGATTCGCGCCCCGAAATTTCACCCGGCTATTTACTGGATCACAATCATCGCTACGACGACCGTCGGTACGACACTTGCCGATTTTGCAGATCGATCGTTAGGAATCGGATATGCCGGCGGTTCGGCACTTCTCTTAGCCCTACTTCTTGGCTCATTGTCTGTTTGGTATTTTGCTCTTGGTTCAATTTCCGTTGCAAGTGTGCGCACTCCTAAGGTCGAAGTCTTCTATTGGGTGACGATCATGTTTTCGCAGACGCTCGGCACCGCGTTGGGCGACTGGACGGCAGACTCGGCAGGCTTTGGTTACACTGGAAGCGCCCTTATTTTTGGAGCGGCTTTGGCCATTATTGTGGGTCTCTATTTTTATACCAAAATTTCACGTACTGCGCTTTTTTGGGGTGCCTTTATTCTCACGCGGCCACTCGGTGCTGTCGTCGGTGATTTTCTAGACAAGCCGCATGAAAAAGGCGGACTTGAATTGAGCCGATATACGGCTTCGCTCGCGCTTGCGGCTTTTATCGTAATTTGCATTGCCGTCGTCCCACAACGAGCCGGTCGCTCGGCGCATTAGTATTTTTGGAAATGGCATGAAAGAACAAGCAACCAGATCTCGCCAAATGCTAAGCAAGGTGCCCGAGGTCACGCTTGGCTTCTGGCTAGTCAAAATCCTATCCACCACTGTCGGTGAGACGGGCGCCGACTACTTGGCGGTGAACGTGGGGTGGGGCGCTGGACTGACCGGGCTTGCGACCTTACTTCTTTTGACCATCGCCCTGGGCCTCCAATTCAAATCAGACCGCTATATGCCATGGATTTACTGGGCGACGGTTTTGCTTATTAGTGTCGTCGGTACCCAAATAACTGATTATTTGACTGACAAGTTGGATGTTAGTCTTTTCCTAAGCACCGCCGCCTTTGCTATTGCACTCGCGAGCATATTTTTCGTTTGGTACAAATCCGAAAAGACCCTCTCAATGAAATCGATCACGACAGGGCGTCGGGAAGTTTTCTATTGGTTTGCCATCCTGTTTACTTTTGCGCTAGGCACTGCCGCGGGAGACCTTGCCACCGAGTCTTTGGGGCTCGGATTTAGAGTCGGTGCCGCAGTTTTCGGTCTTATGATCGCTCTTACGGGTGCAGGCTACCGAATGGGGCTCAACCCGGTTTTAGCATTTTGGCTCACTTATATTTTAACCAGGCCTCTCGGTGCAGCCATTGGAGATTTGCTCTCACAATCGCGAGAGTATGGCGGAATCGGATTCGGAACAATTTGGACGAGCATAATTTTTATGAGCCTAATCGTAGCTAATGTAGCCTTTTTCACAACTCAGGAGGATACCGTATGAATCTTCGAAAAACTGTAGCCCTGGTATTTTTGTCTTTCGCCATGGTGGGCGTGAGCGCCGTGGCGGGCACGGGCCTGGGTGACCTCACAAAATTTAGAAAAATCGCGCAACAGACAACTGCGTTGGTTGAGAAAGGGGATCTTGGGGGCGCCAAAATTCGAATCAAAGAACTAGAGACGAGTTGGGATGAAGCGGAAGCCGGAATTAAATCCCGCGCTGCTGGCGACTGGCGAAAGATCGACAAGGCGATCGACAAAGCCCTGGAGGTTTTGCGCGAGAGCCGGCCTATTCAAGCTTCATGTAAACGATCAATGGATGATCTAATGGCGACATTTAGTCAGGTTGAATTTTCCGAGCATTTAGGAAATTAATTTGGCTCCAGCGGCTTGGAGTGGAGCGTCGGCGCGTGCCGAGGGCTTACCGATTCAACTAAAACTTGGACGGTTAAAATGATCATTGGCAACTTGTTGAAGGATCAAAATGTTTAAATATTTTATTGGCGCGGTTCTTGGTGTAATTTTTGTTGGGGTCGCTGAGCTTCTATTTGTTTGCCTTGGTGGAATGCCGATGGACACGAAGAGCGAGGGCTTTCTCTTGGAAGAATTTATTGCTGGCCAAGCTCTTCGCGCATCGATGGGCCGACACGTTGATGATCCCAGTCCCATTTCTGCGGACGAAGATAATCTAATCGCAGGCGCAAAGATATATTCCACCTACTGCTCCGCCTGCCATGGCGAACTCAGTCGTCCGCCGCCGCCGTTTGCGCTCGGGGAGTATCCGCCACCGCCTCAACTTTTGCCTCCGAATAAAGGGGTCAGCGACGACGGCCCTGGCGAAACGTTTTGGAAAGTTAAAAATGGCATTCGTTTAACCGGAATGCCGGGTTTTCGCGATAGTTTGACAGAAAATGAAATGTGGCAGGTTAGCTTATTTCTTTCAAAGTCTAGTCAGCTTTCGGCGGCAGTCGTTGATTCATTGAATGCGGCAAAGGCAACCGAAGTAAAATAATATGTTAGTGACCAGCTTTTTTGAGGAAGGCAACTATCCGAAAAGGAATATCGAATGCATTCAAGATTGCGAGGGGACCAATAAACTTACGGAATCACGAAGCAAAAAAACACCGAGCAATTACTCAAAGCGCCATTCCAATCCAGTAACGAAAATAAATTCGTCGGCTGGCGCGCTCTCAGGGCCTTCAAGACCAAATTTGAAATATCGGTCTTCAATGGCTAGGGTGACCGTTGCGGGAACGTGGACGTGTTCTTTGAGATCAACAGCACCTTCGAGCGCCAATTTTCGATATGAACCTTCGTCAATTTTACCCAAAAAACCAGAGGCCGTGAGTTCAAAAATTCCTAATGTGCCAGTTGCAGCTAGCTGAGCACCGCGAAAGTTTCCCTTGGAGTCATTTTTAGTCGCTGTGCCACTATAAAGGCCGAAGGTCGTCGACACTCTGTCGACTCGAGTCACTTCAATGCCCGCAACGTTCGTGTACATGTCGATCATGCGATTTTGCCAGAGCGTCGCACCAAACAATATGGATTGCTGCTTCGGAAATCTTAGAGTGAATTGAGCTTCGTCTAAAAACGAATTTACCATCTGCATTGACGGCTCATGAAGGCGCATGTACCCAGCCTCAACCTGAAATTCGTTTTCAAACGCATGCATTCCACGGACACCATAGGTAAAGGGCCCAAAAAGTCCATCAACGGGATTGGATTCATTGCCTAAACGAATTAAAAATTCATTTTTGGTCCCCACATTTTCATTTGGAACCGTGGCGGTTCCGTGCGAGGTCGGCGATTGATCGGCAGTCTGCGCATGGCCAACATTCGCATGAAGTAAAAAACCGAAAAATGCAGCGAAAATAATACCTAGAGTATTCATTCTGCCTCTTTGTATCTTCAACTAAAGGGAAATTCTGACATGAAAAAATCCGCAAGACAAGCCGCTAGCCTCCAATGCAGGCTCTGCAAATGCAGCCTCTTGTGGGCGTATTATATACTGTATCGCCAAGTCAGCCTTCTTTAAAACAGAGCGCGCCTCATGACTCTCCAATTATGACGGGCGACCGCACGGCAGCTTAAGCATGAACTGAGTTGGTTGCGTTTAAATTGTCATCAGTGCGGCCTCGCCATGGGAGTCGAAAGCACCGCCAATGTCCTTACTTGGCGGTCCCGTGGAACTGAAATTTCGGATTCTAAACTACAGGTCTTTAATTGCTTATCTGCAGGTATGGCGATCCCGGCATGACTCGAACATGCGACCTATTGCTTAGAAGGCAATTGCTCTATCCAACTGAGCTACGGGACCATTGAGTTTTAGTATTAGCAGTGGCCGTGCACCTAGTCAGCCGAATTATTCGAATTTGGCTAGCATGGAATCTAGGGCGGATTGAGGTGGACGGGTAGCTTCGTCGAGGTCGCGGAGGGGCGTGTCGACAAGATTTAAGCGCTCGTCTAAGGGTTTTGAGGCTTGGTTCCAGAAGAACAAACCGGTGAGGAATTCACCCCGCGCGCGCGACTCGCGAAGGCGAGCAAGGGCCCAATCTGAGCGGGTGATGTCGTGATCGGCGGCGACGAGTTTGCGCAGGGTCAGGATACTTCCGTCGTGCAGTTTCACTTCAGTAAATGTTCCCTCTTCATAGTTCACTTTGATTTCTTGTTGCGGTTGGATAAATCCGAGCTCTTGCATTTGCACATTGTGGGCGCGTACGGCTTCGAATGATTTTGTCGAGCCTTCGTGATTGGCAAATGTCACACACGGCGAAATTATATCAATAAATGCAGTGCCTTTGTGGCGAAGGGCTGCGTCGAGCAACGGTACCAGTTGTTTGGCGTCTCCTGAGAATGAACGCGCCACGAATGTACAGCCGAGTTCAATCGCCAGCGCGCACAGATCAATTCCTTGATAGGAGTTCACATCCCCGTGCTTCGTACGCGTGCCCTCTTCTGCGGTTGCGGAGAATTGCCCCTTGGTCAAGCCATACACGCCATTGTTTTCAACGATATAAACAATGGGAACATTCCGGCGCAACATATGCGCGAAGCTCCCTAGTCCGATGCTTGCGGTGTCTCCGTCGCCAGAAACACCGATCAAAATCTGTTTGTGGTGGGCCAAGTGGACACCCGTTGCAACTGGAGCCATGCGGCCGTGAATCGAATTAAACCCATGGGATTTACCTAAAAAATAAGCTGGAGTTTTACTCGAGCACCCGATGCCCGAAAGCTTAGCGACTTTATAGGGGTCGATGCTCGATTGATAAAAAGCAGTGATAATATGACTAGTGATGCTGTCGTGACCGCAACCTACACATAGAGTGCTTTTGCTGCCCATATAATCGGCTTTGCTCTTGCCGAGGCGATTGGTTTCGATGACTTTCTCGGTGCTCATTTCAGTTCCGCCTCGTGCTGTAGAATCTGCTCAACGATCTCTTCGGCATCGATCGGCATTCCATCGAATTGCAATACAGAATGACATTTTTCCCAGTGCTGTGGAAGTTCCGCACGCAAAAGAGTCATGAGTTGCGCATCTCGGTTTTGCTCAATCACATAGATTCGTTCATTGGCGCGTAAAAAATCGTCAACTTCTTGGCTAAAGGGGAGTGCGCGTAGGCGAAGCGTATTGGTCTCTAAGCCTTTCTTTTTAAGAAATGCGCGGGCTTCACCGGTGGCCTCACCCGTGGCGCCGTAAATGACCAAGCCAACTTTCGCGGCCTTATTGATTTCAACCAGCGGCTTGGGCACCATAGCCGCGGCCGTCGCAAATTTTCGCGACAGGCGTTGCATATTAGCTTTGTAAGCTTCTGGGCTTTCGGTGTAGAGGCCGGCCTCGTCATGGCCTGTGCCGCGGGTGAAGTACCCTGCGAGCGGATGCTCCGTTCCAGTCAGTGTACGATGGGGAATGCCGTCCCCATCAACGTCTTTGTAGCGTTGAAAACTTCCCGCCTGCGTCAGCTGCTCGGCAGTGAGCACCTTGCCCCGATCCATTGCCTTCGTCGGCTGCGCAAATCGCTCATGAACGTGCAAGTTCATTCCGAGATCTAGATCACTCAATACCAACACAAGAGTTTGCAAGCGTTCGGCCAAATCAAACGCGGTCTGGCCAAACTCAAAACATTCGCCAACTGTTCCCGGTAATAGAACCACGTGTTTGGTATCTCCATGCGAGAGGTAGTAAGCTGTCAGCAAATCACCCTGCATGGTGCGCGTCGGAAGGCCCGTCGACGGACCCACGCGCTGCACATCCCAAATCACTGCGGGGATCTCCGCATAGTAAGAAAGACCTGCGGCCTCGCTCATCAATGACAATCCCGGCCCCGAGGTCGCAGTCATCGCGCGCGCTCCGGCCCATCCTGCTCCAAGCACCATCGCAATAGACGCCAACTCATCTTCGGCTTGCACGACGGCGTAATTTTTATTTCCCTTCGCATCCACGCGATATTTATCGGCGAGCTCCGAGAACGATTCGACCAGCGAACTCGAGGGAGTGATCGGGTACCAAGCGACGACCGTGCACCCACCAAACACCAAACCCATTGCGGCCGAGGTATTGCCATCAATTAAAATTTTATTCTTATTTTTTCCAGGCAAATCCTTCACGCGAAATGGGAATTCTAAATTCTTCAAATGCTCAGCCGCATATTTGCGACCCGCAGAGATAGCCGCGCGATTGACGACGACCACCGACTCTTTGCCATCAAACTGCTGCGCGATGACGTCGTCCAAAATCGCTTCGGGAATTTCCAGCAGTTCCGATAAGACTCCCACATAGGCCATATTCACCAAAAGTTTTTTAAGCTTAATCGAGTCACTCAGATCGGCGACGATATCCTTGAAGGGAACGCTGACCAGCTGAACGTCTTTCGGGACAGTCTCAATCGGCAGCTTGATCTCAGAATTTAAAAATAAAAATCCGCCCGGTCGCACCAGCTTGAAATCTTGACTGACTGTCGACGGGTTCATGCAAACGACGATATCGGCGAGCTTACGACGCGCCACAAAGCCCTGCTCATTGGCGCGAATGGTGAACCAAGTCGGCAGTCCTTGGATATTCGACGGGAAAAGATTCTTCCCGCCAACGGGAATTCCTAAGCGAAACAACGAGCGCAGCAGAATATTATTCGACGATTGGCTGCCACTGCCGTTGACGGTGGCAACTGTGATGACGAAGTCGTTGTTCATTGTGGACATCGCACTGTTTTAGCACAGTCCTATTCGTCTTCAAGGGCCTCATCGGTATTATTTTCATCCTCAGAGAGCACGTCGTCCTCGTCAGGCAAAGGACGGTCCTCGGGGCGATAGGCATCGGGAGTGATGGTTAGAACCCAGGCGCGATAGGCCTCAAATATCTCTTCAATGGGTGCGGGGGGGTGAACCGGCCCCAAGTGAATGCGCAGAATGCCCGGAAGAGGCATCAGCCGTCCCTTGGGCCAAAGCTCATTATTGCCCTCGAGATAAAGGAACATAATCGGCGTATTCGTGCGCACGGCGAAGACACTGACTCCGCGTTTGAAAGTGTTGATGTAGCCGTCATGCGAGCGCGTGCCCTCGGGGAAAATGATTAACCATATACGCTCTAAGCCTTCGAGCAACGACGTGCAAAGCTTGATTGCTTCACCCTTGCGATCTTTGCGATCGATCGGAATCGCACCCAAGCAATGCTTCGAAAAATAAGTGAAGAGCGGATTGCGAAACCAATAGTCCTTTGCAGCCGTAATGTAGAGATCCAACCAATAGCGAAACGGCACAGCGGCGGTGATCGATACTGCATCTAGGTGGCTCGCGTGATTCGAGATCATAATTAAGCGTTTGTGTTCGCGGTAGATTTTATTAAAATCGCCAACCACTTGCAGGCGAATATAAAAACGAAACGCGATACCCTTTAAAAAAACTGCCCACAGCACGCGAAAAAACCAACTGGTTAAATCGAAGTGACGAGTGAAGAGCGGCAGATGCTTAAGATGAGCCGGGAGCTTAGTCCACTGTTCGTTTTCGTAGTTCCAATCTTTCATGGGATCTGCAGGTAGATGTAGATGTAAAAGTAAATCGGCGCGACAAAAATCAATTTATCGGCGCGGGTGAGCATTCCATCGCGACCGATAATAAAAATTCCGGTGTTTTTAATTCCCAGATCCCGGCGAATCATATTGATGATCAAATCTCCCATTCGACCGAACACTGCGGCCACCAGACCAGAGGCAATCCAAAATCTCTCGGAACGATCTGGAAGCAGGTGACGCAAGCCCCAAGCGAGCAACATGGTCACAGCGAATGCGACGATCATTCCCTCGAGCGTGACTTTATTTGAAATTTTATTGAACGGCCGCAGCTTACCAAAAAGCTTCGAGCAGGCCCACGAGGTGTTCTCACTCACTTCGGTCAGCAAGTATAGATATAGCACCATCATCTCGCCGCCCTCGACGGTGAGCAAGCGTCCCATATGCATGTACGACCAGCCCCAAAAAATAAACGCAATGAGCGAAAGCGCGATGTACTGAATCATTTGGGTGGATGAGTTGCGCATCAGCGGGATCAAGCAAATCACTCCCAGAAAAATCATCGGCATTAAATTGTAAAACGTAAATTGATCGCGATAGGTGACGTAGCCAAGTGAAAATATAAATACGTAGGTCACCCAAACGAACCAGCTGCGATGGTACATACCGACCATTTGGAAAAACGACTTCGCGCTCAAAACTCCCACCCAGGTCACGAAAATCAGCGGCCAGGGCTTAGGCAACGCGAAGGCTGCAAAAAGTAAAGGCGCCACAAACATCCAGCTCTTGATGCTCGCCCATGCGGAAGTATACGGAGGACCTAGGCGCCGCAGGAAAAACAAAAGGACGCCGAGCAGAATCAGCGCGCCCATAATTAGTTCGGCGGTTTCTACGTAGCGAGGGCTATTCCACAATCCATAAATCATGTTTCATTCCGCCATTGGATATTATGATCTTTGATTTTCTTATAGAGGCTTGAGCGAGAAATCTTTAACAAACGTGCCACTTCATCGATCTCGTTGTGCATGGTGAGCGCCTTTTGAATAATCTGAGCTTCAAATTCATTGACCAAATCGGCAAGTCCTTTCGCAAAATCATAATTCACGCCCGAGGCCATTTGTGCGGGAGGATGGACGACCTGCAAAACATCTTCGCGGCGTAAAACGGGCAGGGGCGCGGTGAGAACCAACTGCTCACAGACCCGCTTGAGCTCGCGCACATTTCCTGGCCAAGGATACTCTTTGAGTAACTGCATGGCATCGTCACCCACATCTTTGCGGCGAAATTTATCCAAGGAAATAAAATGACTGACCAACTCGGGGATATCCTCGGGCCGATCGCGCAGCGGCGGGAGCAAAATCTTTTTTCCACTTAAGCGCCACAATAGATCTTCGCGAAATTTACCCTCGGACACCATTTGATTTAAATTGCGATTGGTCGCCGCGATCACTCGCGTTTGCACCATGATGGTTTCTTTGGCGCCGACTCTGCGTACCTCACCCGTCTCTAAAAAACGCAAGAGCTTGGCTTGCAACGGCATCGAGAGAGTTTCGATCTCATCTAAAAACAAATCGCCACCGTGTGCGGCCTCGGCCAAGCCCATTTTATTTTGCTCGGCCCCAGTGAATGCGCCTTTGACGTGACCAAAAAATTCCGATTCAAAAAGATTGTCGGGCACGCTGGCCACGTTGATGATGACAAACGGTCCACCATTTTGCTGAGTGTGAATCAGCTGTGCGCTGACTTCTTTGCCCGTTCCAGATTCGCCCTCGATCAGGATCGGTCCGTTTTCATTGCGTAACTGTGCAATCTGGCGCTGAACATTTTGGCTGGCGGGGCTAGAGCCGATCCAGCGCGCAGCGCCACCCGCGGTTCGCGCCGTCGCTCCTTGCAACAGAAACAGAGCCTCAATTTTATCCAGAGTTAAAGTCAGCTCATCCAAACTCAGTGGTTTGGCTAGAAAGCGCGACGCTCCCGCTTTTAGGCACTGCTCCATGATCTGTCGATCCAGGTTTCCCGACATGGCGATGATTTCCAAATGGGCGTGCTTTTGACTCAGGCGGCGAATGACTTCCACACCTTCGGTGCGGCCCAGTTGGCCGGTCAAATGGATGTCGACAAGTGCGGCTTGATAGCCACGCTCCGGCAAATTCGCAGGATTTTGCGAAGCCATCATCCGCCATTGGTCGGGGAGGGCCAATTTGACCGATTGGATCACCAACTCGTCATCGTCCACGACCAATAGAACCAGTTCCTTCAATTGACACGTCCCTTAGGGTTAAAACATGAAAATACAGGCAGAAAGTCTTTGTGACAACCTATTGGATTCTTGGTTATGATTTGTTCAATAGCTGGAGTGCACAATATGCCGACAAAAATTTTGCTCCTCGAGAATATCCACCCGTGCGCCCGCGAGGCTTTGACCGAACAGGGGTTCACAGTCGACATGGAAAAAGGCGCCCTAAGTGAGGCTCAGCTTCTGCAAATTTTGCCTAAATATCACGTCCTCGGCATTCGCTCAAAGACCGAAATTACTAGCGGGGTATTGGCTAAGAACCCTCATTTGCTGGCCATCGGCGCCTTTTGCATTGGTACGAATCAAATTCATTTAGTTGAGGGCAATAGACAAGGAATCCCGGTCTTCAACGCCCCATATAGCAACACCCGCAGCGTGGCTGAGCTCGTTTTAGGCGAGATGATCGCGCTCTCGCGACAACTCGGCGACGTCAACACGGCCGCCCATCGCGGTGAATGGCTTAAATCCGCAAAAGGCGCGCGTGAAGTGCGCGGCAAAACCTTGGGCATCGTCGGCTATGGCCACATCGGTAGTCAGCTCAGCGTTTTGGCCGAGGGCCTGGGTCTTCGCGTTCTTTACTTCGACATCGTTAAAAAGCTTCCACTCGGCAACGCCCGCGCAGTCGAGTCGCTCGACGCTTTGTTGATGGCTTCGGATTTCGTCACTTTGCATATCCCAGAGACCACTCTCACGCGCAATATGATGAACGCGATGAAGCTGCAGCTGATGCGCAAAGGGAGCTACTTGATCAACGCTTCACGTGGCACAGTGGTGGATATTGCCGCACTCGCCGCGGTTTTGAAGAGTGGACATTTGGCCGGCGCCGCTATCGACGTCTTCCCCGAGGAGCCGCAAAACAATGACCAGAAATTTTTAACTGAACTGCAAAACGTGCGAAATGTTTTGCTCACGCCGCATATCGGAGGCAGCACCGAGGAGGCCCAAGAAGCCATCGGCCGCGAAGTCAGCCACAGCCTGATCACATTCCTAAAAAACGGTGCCACTCAAGGCGCTGTGAATTTTCCCAACATCAACGTGCCCGCGAAAAGTGGCGGTTCACGCCTGATCAACGTCCACCGCAACGTCCCCGGCGTCCTCGGCCAAATCAACGGCATCGTCTCGAAAGCCGGTGCCAACATCCGCGCCCAATACCTCTCCACCGACTCAAACATCGGCTACGTCGTCATCGACATCGAGCTCGACAACCCAGCCCCAGTCCAAACTGAGATCGCTAAGCTTCCGACTTCGATAAAGACCGTTCTTCTTTAATGTGCCTTTAATGTGCCAGGTACATTTTGGTGGGCACAGCATGTTATTTTGCACTTGGAATTTAACGTCATTTTACTCTCCCCACCCACGCCACAAATCCGCCCGGCCGAACGCCGGGATAGCGAGCCGCCTACTTCGACTTCTCCACGTACTCGGCAACTTTCTCGGCACCGTCGCTCAGATGGGCTTCCATAAAACTGCCGCCCGCGGACCATCCTCCGCGGCCACCCGAAGTCGCGATCACTTCAAACTTCGAGAGCACTTTCGGAGCCTGGCCGCGCTCTTCAATTTTGAAATCAGTAAACAAATTCGAAGACCCCGCTCCCATTCCGACCATCATGCGCGCCGCTGCCGAGCCATGCTCAAAGCGACTAACCGATCCAACCAAAACAATTCCCGAATTCACACGTTCAGTCACAGCTTTTGCATTGAATCCTTTTTTGCGAAGAGCTTCCGCAATCTGTTGATTGTAGCGTTGCTGAATCGTCGCCTTCTCTTCATCAGTGCGTTTCGTCTCCGCCGCCTTATCCCCAGAAAACTTCACATTCTGAGCGGATACCGGCTCCACATAAATTGGAGTCGTCTTAGTGATTGCCCCAGAAGCTAAGGCCTGATCAACCTGCCCCATCTTCCCATGCGCACACCCAAGTAAAATCAAAAACCACAAAAACCAACTCATTCGCCGAATCATTGAAACCCTCCTGATTTATTAAGTAAAAAAAATCTTAAACACGCCCCGCACCCAAAACAACTGAAATCCCACCACACCCCAAAAAGCTCCGTCTCTTCCGATCAGAAATCTTTCCCAAATCCACAACTCAGCCCGGCCGGACGCCGGGATGACGAGCCGCTCAAGGACGGCCAAGCCCTGCACCACTACAATCAGCACGCTAAAGATCCAATCCAAGTAAATTAATCCAAGCAAATCCCCAACCTCCAGTCCACGCTTGACAAATTGGGGAGCGATGGTACACTCGACCCATGAAATCGAGAGCAAAACAGGGCGAATTTCAGGGAAGTAGCTTTAAAAAGCCAGCCCTCACTTTCGGCGGAAAGCAAAAAGCAAAGGGAAATCCAAAGACGAAGCGACCGCTTGAGTCCAAACTCCCTCTCCATTTAGTTCTAAGGGCAAGGCAGGGAGGCATGCGACTCCCGAAGTCCTTCGCGAGGGTGGACCAGATTGTATATAGGACTGCAAAAAAACACGGCATGAAGGTCTACACATACGCCAACGTGGGAAATCACCTGCATTTGGTTATGAAGGTCTCACGTATTCAAAGGTGGCCAGCTTTTATTCGGGAACTGACGGGAAGAATCGCAAAATTGGTGAAGACGTTAGGAATCGCCGCCAAAGGTGAGAATTATTGGCTCTATCGTCCTTTTACGAGAATTGTGAATGGATGGAATAAAGCATTCCGAGCGGTAAAAGAGTATGTGGTTCTGAATCAGCTCGAGGCCGAAGGACACATCGATCGCCGCGAGACCAAAAGTCTTAGAGAGCTGCGCGAGATTTGGGCCGATTGCTGAGGAAATTGGGGCTTAGCGTCTCCAAAGGCCGGTCGGACGCTAAGATGACGAGCCGCTAAAAGACAATCGTCCATCGCTTGGCTGCTTACCGTTTAAAATATTTCCCTAAAATATCTTCCCAGGATTCAAAATTCCATCGGGATCAAACGCCTTTTTGATCGCCTTCATCAGCGAAATCTCAGCGCTCGAGCGTGTGTGGCTCAAGTACGCCTTCTTAGTTAAGCCAACGCCATGCTCGGCTGAAACGCTGCCTTGCAGCTTCTCGATCATTTCAAACATCAGTTCGTCTACCTTTTTGCATTCGGTTACAAACTTATCCATAGCCATATCTGCAGGCTTTAAAATATTAATATGCAAATTGCCGTCGCCGATGTGGCCGAACCAAACGACTTCGAAATGTGGATAGTTTTTTTTCAATATCGCATCCATCTCGCTTAAAAACTGCGGCACCTTAGCGACGCGAACTGAAACGTCATTTTTATAAGGAGAAGCTGGGGAAGTAGCCTCGCTGATATCCTCGCGCAGTCGCCACAGATCGCGCGCCTGCTGTGGATTTTGCGCTTGAATGCCGTCGTCGATCCAACCTTGCTCAACACCGCGCTCGAAAATCTCCATCGCGCGCGCTAAAACGTCTTCGCCCAACACTTCAATCTCGGCCAATAGATAGTAGGGAAACGATCCCGCAAAGGGCTTCTTCAAATCTTTGTGGTGATGCAAAACATGCTTCAACGCTAGATCAGTGAACATCTCAAAAGCCAAAATCGGCAATTCCTTCTTAAACGCGTGGAAGATCTTCATCACCGCATCGAGATTGGAAACCCCAAACACAAACAGCGCCGGCTCTTTCGTGGGGCGGGTCAACGACAGCGTCACTTTGGTGATTAATCCTAAAGTTCCCTCGGAACCAATCATCAGATGGCGCAAATCGTAGCCCGTGGCATTTTTCACCAGAGAATTGTTCAAATGCAAAACCTCGCCGCTACCAGTAACGACTTCGAGCGCCGCCACCCATTGGCGAATCAAACCGAAGCGCAAGACCTTAATCCCGCCCGCATTGGTCGCTACATTCCCCCCAATATGGCTCGATCCGCGCGAAGCGAAATCCACCGGGAAGTACAGACCTTTTTCTTCGGCAAACTTTTGCAGAGTTTCAGTCACCACGCCGGCCTCAACTAAAACAGTTTGATCAAATTCATCAAACTGCAAAATACGATTCATTTTTTGAAACGAAACAACGACTTCGCCGTGCAGTGCGACTGCGCCCCCACTCAATCCCGTGCGTCCGCCCGACGGCACCAACGCCACGTGATTCGTACGTGCCCACTTCACCAGTGCGACTACTTCTTCGGTATTCTTCGGAAAGACCACGGCGCTCGGCTTGGGCTGCAAATACTTGGTCCAGTCGCGACCATACTCAGTCAGGCTCGCAGAATCCGTTAAGACACGTGCGGAATCGAAAATGGAGGTGAGTTCACCGGTGAGTTTTGCAAGTTCCATCTGGGTCCTCTCGAAAAGGAGACACCCACACTCTAAACTTTAGGCAATTCACTCTGCAAGAGCTTTCGTAACGCCGCCACCCGCTGGTCCTCAGCGATCGGGTAGACCTCTTGCCGTGCGCGGAAAGCGTGTATGTCGCGCAGCACGGGGAGTGCCTGACCGGCGGCCGCGAGAGATTGGGACTGCACCTTGATGCAAATGGTTTCGACAATATCGGCCAACGCGGTGACTTCGGGAAGTCCATAGGTTGTTCCTGTACCTTTCAATTTATGAAAAGACTCGCGCACGTTATTGGAATCATTTTTCTTGATTTGCTCTTCGATAATTTTAATTTTTTCCGGCAAAGTCCGCAAATAGTCGCTTTGCAATGTCTTCATCAAGTCGTCGAAGCTCAAGCGACGACCTCTTCAGCCTCTCGCCCCGCAACGTATCGCCACTCGGGAAGAGTAAAATAAAACGTACTGCCTTCTCCGGGAATCGAGCGCACGCCAATCTGTCCGCCATGACCTTCGACCAAGGCTCGCGCGATGGCGAGCCCAAGGCCCGTGCCTTTGACCAATGGATTCTTAGAGTTGGTGGCCTGACGAAATTTTTGGAAAATCGCATCTTGATCTTCAGGCGCGATGCCGCGGCCTTGATCGGTAACTTCGACCATCAGCTCATTCTTGTCGCTGATTTCGCAACGCACGATCACGGTCGAGCCTTTTGGCGAAAACTTAATTGCATTGGATAAAAGATTGGTCAGAACTTGCTGAACTCTGTCGGTGTCCATGTATACATCAAGGGCTGCCATGTCTTCACTCTTCAACTTCACGTCAGCTTGTGTGGCAAGACCGTGCAGACTCTCGGTGCAAGTTTTCACTAAAACATTCCAAGAGTCCCAATCCTGATGCATGGGAAGCTTGCGTGCTTCGATCTTTGCCAGGTCTAAAAGGTCATTGATCAAACGAATCAGGCGATCGGTTTCGGTCTCTGCAATTGTCAAAAGATTCTCAGCCATTTCATTCATTTTCCCGACAATTCCAGAACGCATCAAGCTCAATGACCCTTTGATCGAGGTCAATGGAGTGCGCAATTCGTGCGAGGCGATACTCAAAAACTCGGATTTTGCCTCATCTAAAGTTTTGAGTTGTTCCATATTTGAAATCACCCGTTGGGCCAGAGAATTGAAGGTCGCCTGCATATGACCAATTTCATCCGAGGCAGGTACGCTGAACTGATAGGTGTAGCGATCGTGCAGAAAGTCCACCATCTTGCGTGACAGATCGTCGATGGGACGGATCACCGAGCGCTGAATAAAGAATTGCATAAAACCAAAGCCCAAGACCAGTACTAGCATTGAGAGTGCGCCAAAATAAAGCAGCCGCTTCTCAAGGTAGTCCAGTTGCTCGCGAGTAAAACGCTGAAATTCAGCTTCGTTCTTTAGAAAGACCTGATGGCGCTCGGCAAGCATGCGTGGATTGCCCGAGTTGATTGCCTGGATCATATTCGAAAACTCGTCCATGCGCCGTGCCGGCAAAATATGCGCGCGGTAGTTTTGAAAATGGCGCATAAGTTCAGTGTGAGGTCTGAGCTTATTGACGTCTTGGATTTCATCGCGAACCTGATAAGAGAGCTCCAATTGATAGCGCTGGCTGCGGAAGGTAATGAAGGTGTCATAGGCAGAATAGGCCAGTAGTAAAATCACGCCTGAAAATAGGGTCAGGAATATAAAAAGACGAAAGCGAATGGTGGTCAAGCCGCCACTCCCCGAATGGAGCCCGCAAGCACCGCCTCGATTTGTGCAGAGAGCTGCATGGGATCAAACGGCTTGGCAATAAAACCCGCACCATTTTCATAGAATTCACGAATGTCAGATTCTTGTGACTTTGCACTTAGAAAAATCACTGGCTTTGGGGAATGCCGTTGTGCTTTGTAGGCCTGGCAAACGCGCAGACCATTCATCTTTGGCATCATCTCGTCGAGCAAAATTAGATCATAGGCATCAGTCAACGCTGCCGCAAGGGCTTGCTCTCCGTCGCTGACGACGGTAACGACATAGCCACCCAATTTTTCCAGCGAGAGCTTTGCAATAATTGAAATATTCGGATCGTCTTCGGCGAGCAAGATGTGCATGTCGGACCTCACGCCGCGTTTCGCGTGTTGGCACCGTGGGCGTAGATCCAGCGGCGAATTTTTTGCAGTACGGCCTCACGTGCGCCCAGAAAGATCAGTTGCGAGCGATAGGCCCCTGTATTCGGGTCCACCACGACGCTCAACACTTTCATCATGGGCACCTCAATATCGAGATTTTTGAAAATCTCGGCATTGATTTTAATATTTTGCCCGGCCTTCAAAGGGTCTTCAGTGACAATGCGGATTCCCAATTCCGAGATACTCTCGACGACGACCTGGCGCTGAATGACCGCAGAGCTAGAGGCACCGGCCAAATTCACTTCGGCGTAAGTCGCAGGCGTTTTTTTATCCAATAGCGCATTCACTTTTTGCACGAAGAGCATGGGATCGAGCGGCTTCACGATATAGTCGTCGACTCCGATTTTCACCGCACGTTCGACGTCACTTTTTTCACGTAAACCGGTGAGCATCGCGATGGACATATCGTTGTATTTAGGATTGTTGCGAATCGTGTTGATCAAATCAAAGCCCGAATAGTGAGGCATATTGGCGTCGCTTAAAAGCAGATCGAACTCGATATGGTTGAGCCAATCGATGGCGCGCAAAGCGTCCTCGGCGCAAAACACGGTGTGTCCGGCCGCGAGCAGAATCTTCTCTGCCATTTTTAAGATATCAGGGTCATCATCGACCACTAATATTCGACCCACATTGGCCTCCCTTTAGTATCTATATATCGGCGAGTCCTTTCCATAGGTTGACCACGGCATGGTTCAGACCCCCTGCATAGACGGCGCAGCGCATTTCTACGAAAAATGTCGATGTTTTTTACAGGACCTCTTACCTTACGGAAATGAAGAAGAATGTCGTTTGGTGGGATCGCCTGATTCGGTTTTTGCTCGGAGTGTTCATGATGGCATGGGCCGTCGCCGGCGGACCGACGTGGGCCTATCTTGGAGTTTATTTTTTAGCGACGGGATCATGGGGCTATTGCCCGCTCTATTCGGTGCTGAATTATCAGCCCTTCGAAGACGACTGAGCGCTTATTTTTTTAGCAAATCCTGCAGCTCGCCCGCTTCAAACATTTCCATCATAATGTCACTGCCGCCGACTAATTTTTGATCAATGAAAAGTTGCGGAATTGTTGGCCAGTTGGCGTACTCTTTGATGCCTCCGCGAATCTCTTCGTCTTCCAAAACATCGACTGTCGAAAACTGCGTTCCAAGTTCATTCAAAATCGACACGGCACGTGCGCTGAATCCACACTGGGGAAAAGAGGCGGAACCTTTCATAAAAAGGACCACGCGGTCTTTCTCTAAGATCTTGCCGATTTTTGCTTTTACATCTGGATTCATAAGTCCTCCGTTACTGTTTCTTGCTCAAACTATGTCTTGGTGCGGATCGAAAGTGCATGCACCTCGCCCGTTTTTAGCTCGGCCTGGAACGCGGCCATCACTTTTTGATGCTGTTCCATACGCGAGAGGCCCGAGAAAACCGAGCTCTCAACCAAAACCTCGTAATGGTCCTGAGTCCCCGTCAGATCGCGCACTTCGACCTTACCTTCGGGAAACGCACTCATCAGTCTTTGCTTCATTTCTTGTGGTGACACGCCCTCTACATAGCTCATTTTTGCGGCAAATTCTCGTCTTGACCGAGATGACTTATAGCGTTATCAATCACCCCGTATGGTTTCAGAAAAATCCGCCTATCAATATATTGAAACGGTCGACGAATCTCACGTCAAACGCGAGCGCGCGAAGGCCCGTGAAATTCGCAGCTCCTCTTGGTGGAAACAGCAGATAGGCCGGGGCGTGTGCTACCTTTGTGAAAAAAAATTCGCGCTCGATTTGCTCACCATGGAACACCTGATTCCGCTCTCTCGCGGGGGTCGAAGCACTAAAAAAAATATTGTGGTGGCCTGCAAACAGTGTAATTCTCTCAAAAAAAACCTGACAGTCGCAGAACTTCGACTAAGCTCACTAGAGT
Organism: Pseudobdellovibrionaceae bacterium; assembly: GCA_043757545.1. GTDB lineage: Bacteria > Bdellovibrionota > Bdellovibrionia > Bdellovibrionales > UBA1609 > JALHOQ01. The sequence continues at coordinate 90 of JAYVPG010000067.1, read as the reverse complement.
GATCCCAGCTTAAAAAGAGGGTGGCGTGTCCAAGATTACTTCAAGTAGTACAGCAGAATATTTTGCCAAGAATCTTCAGCAGGTGGGATT
>JAYVPG010000066.1:0-25029 GCA_043757545.1 Pseudobdellovibrionaceae bacterium | reverse complement strand
CCCGAACTTTCTTCTGATGCAGAAGAACCTTCAGAAGATCCTGCAGAAGCTTCGCTTTGCTCGGCTCGAGTAACTTCGGGATGATTGCACTTTTTGGGTTCGATTTCGGGTTGCGAAGTTTCGTGAGTGACCTGAGCGATTTGACCCTGCTCTTCACTGGGAGGAGTGGTCGATGTCGCAGATGAAGAACCATCTGTCGCAACCAGCGATTGCAGCGGTGTAGACTGTTCCGCGTTCGAGCCAAAGCCCACTTTTTGCGAACAGTTTTGAAAAGAGAATAAAATCCCACCCAAAGCCAAAGTCGAAATTACTAGTCCGCGTTTCATCTAATTCCCCCGTGTGTGTACTGCAGAGTAACAAGTGCAAAGGGTGTGCACAACCGCATGAATGTTCGGCAGCAACCTAGTGGCTATGTCGGTGCTATTCTCATTTTGAGTTGTCGATAGCCGAAACGCTGACCAGAAGAAGAACATGAGGGCGGCCGCATAAATCTCAAGATGAGACAGCGGCACGTCACTCTATAAAAATTGATTATAAAGTCGTGGGGTCTATCGGCGGCGGTGGTGGTGGAGGAGGAGTGACAGTACCGCCTGTTTCATCTCCAGCGCTTCCGCCCGACCCGTCGTCGGCCGAGCTACCCGCACAATCTCCTAAATAGTCCGCGACGCCCCCGTGGTGCGAGCCATCGTGTTCGCGCAAGTGGGACGTGATCGCGTGCTCGTCAACGCAAAGTGTATGTCGCGCATCGGGATTTCCAGGCGGCACATGGCATATCTGCAGTTTATGTCCGCCGTCGCAAGAGTGAGCTTCCGCCAACTCAGGATGAGACACCAATTCAGATAGAGGAGGTCCCATCTTATTTATTGTAGCGGCAGCAGCAAGCGCTGAGTCCGCCGCTGACGACGAACCATTCTGCGATCCTCCACACGCGCTGAGTGCGATCGTGGATATTCCCATTATTAGATACTTTTTCATTTGCTCCCCCTGTAGTACCCGTCAATGAGTGCAAAGAGCGCACTCCTCCCCTGTGATTAGCCGTGTCAAAAGTGAGCAAAACTGTCGGATTTACGAGGGTGAAAATTAGATCAACAAAAACCGTATGATTGAATTGTCAAAGTCGAGCCACGGTTTGCTTAACTGGGTCACTAGACCAATAAAATATCACGATAGCGGCCGCCGAATTCTCACGATGAGACTATGTTTCTGCAAATCATTCCTAATAACGCCAGCCCACGTCTGAACCTGTTCACTCGCGAAATTATTTTCAATGGAAGAGAACAGCGGGCCGCGCGCATTCTCGAATGACGGAGCCGTTGCGAACGATTTGACTCCAAAGCTCAGCTTGCTTCACGCAAGTATTAGGCGTTTCATTTTTAGTGGTGATAAATACCTGCGGCTGGGTGCAAGGTCTGGGTCAGCGTCTCAATTTGATTCAGAAGCTTTTGATAAAACTTGACTCACTGTGACCAGCAAACTGCGCCTGGCTTCTTTGAAAAAATTTCACGACAACTGCCGATATTTGTCATTTTGCCCAGGCTGCAATTGATTACGCGTGTCAAAACTGGTAAACCCTTAGCTCTCTCGGGTGAACACCGAACATGACAATCTGGCTGGAGGATTTGAGTATGGTTTCTTTTAAAGTCGGCGACAACGCAGTTTATCCAGGTCATGGCGTCGGCAAAGTGAGCGCGATCGAAACCAAAGAGATCCTTGGCGCCAAGCACACTTTCTACAGCATCAACATTTTAGACTCGGGCATGAAGATCATGGTTCCGAAAAATAACGCCGAAGCCGTCGGTCTGCGCCCCATCATCTCGCGCGACGAAGCTAAAAAGGTCATCGAGATTCTTAAAGAAACCAACGTAAAGATCGATAATCAGACGTGGAATCGCCGCTATCGCGAGTACATGGAAAAAATCAAAACTGGCTCGGTCTATCAAATCGCCGAAGTGCTACGCGACCTCTTCTTGCTCAAAGTCGACAAAGAGTTGAGCTTTGGCGAGCGCAAGATGCTCGACAACGCGCGCACGCTATTACTACGCGAACTGTCATTGGCGACCAGCACCGAAGAACTTCGCGCTCAAGACGAAGTTCGCTCGATTTTCAATCTGTAGAAAATAGTCCTACGCATTCACTAGAACGCCCCTCGAATTCGATGTAGGATCGAAGTTTTGAGGTGCCACTCTATGTCTGACTCGACTGTACGCGTCCGCTTTGCCCCTTCTCCCACTGGCTATTTGCATGTCGGTGGGGCTCGCACAGCTCTCTACAATTACCTCTTCGCCAAACATCACGGCGGTCAGTTTATTTACCGAATCGAAGACACCGATGAGGCCCGCTCAACCGAAGAGTCCATGCGGATGCAGATCTCGGATATGAAGTGGCTCGGCCTGAAGTGGGATGAGGGACCGAACTCCGAAACACTTTCCGACATGGGACCGCACGGTCCCTATCGGCAAAGTCTGCGCAAAGAGATCTACAAAAAACACGCCGACCAGCTCTTGGAAGAGGGCAAAGCTTACTATTGTTTTTTGACCGACGATGAAATCGATGTGCAACGCAAAGAATCGATTCGCCTGGGGAAACCTCCACAAGTGAATTCACCTTATCGCGAGTGGCCGCTGGCGAAGGGTCAAGAGCGCTTGGCGACGGGAGAAAAAGCCGTCGTGCGTTTTAAGGTGATGCAGAAAAAGGACTACGTGCTGCAAGATCTGGTGCGTGGAGATGTGACTTTTCCCTCTGACATGGTCGGCGATTTTGTATTGCTGCGCTCGAGTGGTATGCCTGTCTATAATTTTTGTTGTGCGGTCGACGATGCGTTGATGAAGATCACGCACGTGCTGCGCGCCGAGGAGCATTTGAGCAATACTTTGCGCCAGATGATGCTGTTTGAAGCGTTTAAATATCCTTTGCCGAAATATGGTCATCTCTCGATCATTCTCGGCGCCGATCGACAAAAGCTTTCGAAGCGTCACGGCGCCACTAGCTGCAATGAGTACCGTGAGAACGGTTTTTTGCCCGAAGCGATGAATAATTTTATCGCGCTACTCGGTTGGAGCTCGCCCGAGGCACAAGAGATTATGTCGATGCAAGAAATGATTCGTCAGTTCGATACCGATCGCTTGAACTCGGCGGCGGCCGTCTTTGATGAAACAAAACTCGCGTGGGTCAATGCGACCCACTTGCGGGCATTGCCTTCCGCAGATTTGTGGAAACTTGTTGTGCCGTTCTTGACCGAGGCTGGATTGCAATTGCCCAAGAATCCCAAATGGCAAGAGATGGCGCTCGAGGCGATGAAGACCAGCATGAACACGCTCAAAGACGCGGTCGAATTGTTCCGTCCGCTCAACGAGGCGCCGATTCCCATTGCGGATGAATCCAAAGAGGTCCTTGATTTTCCGACGACCCGTACGGTGATCGAGGCGTGGAAGAAGGGGATTGCCGATTCTCCTGCGGATTATTTAACTGAAGATCAATTTTTGAAACTGCAGGACGCGATCAAGGACACGCATGGTGTGAAGGGCAAGCAGCTCTTTCAGCCCATTCGCGTGGCGGTGATCGGGAAGCCTCAAGGTACGGAATTGAAAATGCTGGTTCCGCTGATGCATAAAAAGATTCTGATTGCGCGGGCCGATCAGGTGTTGGCGCAACTCAAAGGGTAAAACATGATTCAAGTTTACAATTCGCTCTCGCATAAAAAAGAAGAATTCAAGACGATCACTCCGGGCGAAGTGAAAATGTACACGTGTGGGCCGACGGTCTACGATCTTTTGCATGTCGGAAACTTTCGCGGTGCGATCTTTTACAATTTAGTGCGCAACTGGCTCGAGTTTCGTGGCTTCAAAGTGACTTACATCTACAATTACACCGACGTCGACGACAAAATTATCAATCGCGCCCATGCGGATAAGGTCACTGCTAGTGAAATTTCTGAAAAATACATTGTCGAGTTCGAAAAGGATTACAATTCGCTAAAATTGCGTAAGCACACGCGCAATCCCAAGGTGACTGAGTTTATGGATGAGATCGTTGGCTTTGTGAAGGACCTGATCACCAAGGGCAACGCTTATGAAGTCGAAGGCGACGTGTACTTTGACGTACACGCTTTTCCAAATTACGGAAAACTGTCGCATAAAAATATTGAAGAGCTCGAGGACGGTGTGCGCATTGAGGTCGACGCACGCAAAAAACATCCCTCCGACTTCGCGCTATGGAAGAAGGCCAAAGAAGGTGAGCCGTCTTGGACTTCGCCATGGAGTTCGGGTCGTCCAGGTTGGCATATCGAATGCTCGGCGATGGTGCGTGCGATCTTGGGAGACACTATCGACATTCACGGTGGCGGATTGGATTTGATTTTTCCACATCATGAAAATGAAATTGCGCAGAGTGAAGCATGTACGGGCAAAGCCCTTGCGCGCTACTGGATGCACAACAATATGCTCAACTTTGGCTCGCAGAAGATGTCCAAGTCGCTGGGCAATGTGCGGACAGCGCGTTCCTTTGTCGGTGAATATGGTGCGGAGATATTTAAATATCTTATGCTCTCGGCGCACTATCGCAGCGTTTTGGATTTTTCCCCGGTGGCCATCGATCATGTTATTTCGAATTTGGCGCGGATATACTCTGCACTAGCTTTGGCCGAAAAGGTCAGCACATCGGCTGCGGATCCCACCGTACCCGCGGATTTTCAAAAAATTTTGGATGAAGCGCGCGCTGGAGTTGAAAGCAGTCTCGACGACGATTTCAATACCCCCGAAGCCTTGGCGCGATTCTTTGAGATCATTCGCAACTTTAATAACCTGGTTCGCACACCGGGACCGATCACCCCGAAAAAGGCTGCAATGGGCAAGGCCCTCTTGCAATGGACCAAGTGGTTTGGCGGGATGCTGAGTTTGTTTGCCGAGCCGCCTGCAGAATTTTTGAAGACTCTCGACGATATGTTGTTGCGCAAGAAAAATCTGGATCGAAAGCAAATCGATGAGCTGGTCCGCGAGCGCAGTCAAGCGCGCGCCAGCAAAGACTTCAAACGCGGCGATGAGCTGCGCGTGAAATTGCACGACATGGGCATTATGGTTCAAGACAGCGCCCAAGGTAGCGATTGGGAAGTTGCGAAGTGAAGCCGCCCGCGACGGTGCATCCTCTGCGCTCTCCGAAGGCGAACTTCAAACTTGTGACCGATTTTAAACCGGCCGGCGATCAGCCCAAGGCGATTCGCGATTTGGTGGACAACGCGCGACGTGGGCTCGAGCACCAGACTTTGCTGGGCGTCACCGGGTCGGGGAAGACCTTCACCATTGCAAATATGATTGCCGAGTTGAATTTGCCGTCGCTGATCTTGGCGCCAAATAAAACTTTGGCGGCTCAGCTCTACGCCGAGTTCAAAGGTTTGTTTCCGCACAATGCGGTTGAGTATTTCGTGAGCTACTACGATTACTATCAACCGGAAGCCTACATTCCATCGACGAATACTTTTATTGAGAAGGACTCTGCAGTGAACGAGCAGATCGATCGCATGCGCCACTCGGCCACGCGCTCGCTATTTGATCGTCGCGACGTGATTATCGTCAGCAGCGTTTCGTGTATTTACGGCCTGGGCAGTCCAGAGGCCTATCAAGGCATGATGCTTCAAGTGGTCGCCAACAAAGAGATCCGCCGGGATATGTTTCTGCGCGAGTTGGTGCGCATTCAGTACAAGCGCAATGATATTGATTTCTCACGCGGTACATTTCGCGTGCGCGGCGATGTGGTCGAGATTTTTCCTCCTTATGAGGACGAGCGCGCTGTGCGTGTCGAATTCTTCGGTGATTTTATTGATAAAGTGTCTTGGGTGGATCCTTTGCGCGGAAAAATGCTTGAGGAACTGGATCAAGTCGCGATTTATCCAGGCAGTCATTACATTAGCACCGACGAGCGAAATCTTTCGGCCGTCGAGACCATTCGTGATGAATTGCGCGATCGCCTGACCCAGTTGCAAGAGCAGATCAAATACACTGAGCGCGAACGCCTGGAGCAGCGCACGCTCTACGATCTCGAGATGATTCAAGAGATGGGTTCATGTCCGGGCATCGAAAACTATTCACGCCATTTCACCGGACGCGCACCAGGCGAGGCGCCGCCGACTCTGATTGAATATTTTCCCGATGAATTTTTAACGTTTATCGATGAAAGCCACGTCACAGTTCCGCAAATTGGCGGAATGTATCGCGGTGATCGCGCGCGTAAGATGAATCTAGTTGAATACGGCTTTCGCCTGCCCTCGGCGCTTGATAACCGCCCGCTTAATTTTCAGGAGTTCGAGGCCTGCATGGACAAAGTGGTCTATGTCTCCGCGACTCCGGGGCAATATGAACTGATCAAGAGCGAGGGAATGATCATTGAGCAAATCATTCGTCCGACCGGTTTGATCGATCCCGAAGTGACGGTTCGTCCTGTCAAACATCAAGTCGATGATTTATTGAGCGAAATCCGCGCACGCGCAGCGAAAAAAGAGCGCGTCTTGATTACGACGCTGACCAAACGAACCGCCGAGGATCTGGCGAGTTACTATGAGGGTCTTGGTGTTAAGGTGAAGTACCTGCACAGCGACATCGTGACCCTCGAGCGCAGTGAGATCATTCGCGATCTGCGCTTGGGCATCTTCGATGTGCTGATCGGGATCAATCTCTTGCGCGAAGGTCTGGATATTCCCGAAGTCTCCTTGGTGGCGATCACCGACGCCGACAAAGAGGGCTTTTTGCGCTCCGAGCGTTCGCTGATTCAAACCATCGGTCGCGCCGCCCGAAATGTGAATGGAACAGTCATTTTGTACGCCGATCGCATCACTGACTCGATGAAAAAGGCTATGTTCGAGACCGAGCGTCGGCGCAAGATTCAAGCCAAGTACAATGTTGAACACGGGATCACGCCCACCACGATTGTCAAACGTATCTCTGAGGGAATGAGCGACTTGATGGGGATGGAAATCATCGTCAAGGATTCCAAGAACAAGAACACCGTTCTGCGCGAGAATATTTCGGCGTATACAGATGATCCGCGTAAGCTCACGCAGCAGATTGCCAAACTCCGCAAGCAAATGAAAAAGGCCTCCGACAAACTCGATTTCGAGGATGCGGCCAAGATGCGCGATGAGATTAAGCGTCTGGAGATGTTGGATCTTTCTCTGCACACTGGCGAGGTCGACAAAGTCTTCAGCGACACGGTCACGGGTGACGGCGTCACTGGTGACACTGTCACCGGTTCCGGCGGCGACTCCGCATGAGTACCGAGCGCGACGACCTCAAACTAAAAGTCGCGCAGTTCCCCACCGACCCGGGCGTGTATCTGATGAAGAACGCGCGCGACAAAGTTGTCTATGTCGGCAAAGCTAAGAATCTGCGGGCCCGTGTGCGCACGTATTTTGGTGCGGGCGGCGACCACTCGATAAAAACCAAATACCTAATGCTGCAAGTGGCGGCGGTTGAGTACATCTTAACAAAAACCGAGGTCGAGGCGTTCTTGCTCGAGGCCTCACTCATCAAAAAGCACCGACCGCGCTACAATATTCGACTTAAGGACGACAAAGCATATCCATACATTCGCGTGAGTATGGAGCACGAGTTCCCGCGCTTCTACCTCGCGCGACGGGTGTTTTCGGATGGCTCGGTGTATTTTGGGCCCTATTCTTCGGGTCTGACGGTGCGTGAGACCATGCGCTTTTTAAATAAAACATTTAAAATTCGCGACTGCACCGATACATTTTTTAAATCGCGCACGCGTCCGTGTATTTCCCATCAGATCGGGCAGTGTACTGCTCCCTGTGTGAAGCTGATCGATGCGGAAACCTACCGTGCCGATGTAGAGTCCTCGCTCGGTTTTTTAAAAGGTCGCAATAGCAAGATTCTCAAAGACCTCAATGCCCGCATGAAGCAGGCGGCGAGTGAGGAGCACTTCGAGCAGGCGGCCAAGGTGCGCGACTCACTCAACGCTATCGAGCGCATTTGGGATCGGCAGACGGTCGTCGCTATGGACAAAGACTTCGATCAGGACGTGATCGCCTTCGTCGGCGACTATCGCGGCACTTTGGTCGAAACGCTACACATCCGTGGCGGTCGGGTGATTGGTTCGCGGCCACATTTTCTAAACAAATTCGATTGTACGTCGGAGCAAGAGGAAGTCAAAGAGTGGTTTACCTCTTTCCTCGGACAATATTATTTAGAAAATATGATCCCCGACGAGGTGGTGCTGCAAGTCGACCTCGGTCTGGATATGGTCAAGCTTATGCAAGCCGTATTTCTTGAGCGGCAAAAGAAAAAGACACGCATCACTCTTGCCACAGGTCGCGAGGGCAAAAAGCTGTTGGACTTAGCAATGACCAATGCCAAAAGCCATTTTCAAGATGCCGTGAGTAAGGCCGATCAGCAATCCAAGGGTCTTGAGCAAATGAAAGAGCGCTTTGCTCTGCCCACGATTCCACGTCGCATCGAGTGCTATGATATATCCAACTTCCAGGGCGATGAAAGCGTCGCAAGCCAAGTCGTCTTTGAAGACGGTCTTCCCAACAAAAATGAATATCGCCGTTACAAAATCAAGACCGTCGAGGGCGCCAACGATTTTGCCTCAATGAAAGAGGTCCTTAGCCGCCGCTTCGGTCATACCGAGTACGACGATCCCGACTTGGTGGTCGTCGATGGAGGCAAAGGCCAACTCAACATGGCCGTCGCCGCCTTAAAGGAAATCGGTCGCGCCGATATTTGTGTCATTGGCATGGCGAAAGCTCGCACTCAGGGCGAGTTCCAAGACAAAGAGGTCGTCGCGAGCCAAGAACGCTTCTTCATTCCGGGTCGGCAAAATCCAATCACGTTCCCGTCGAATAGCGAAGCCTTTCACATTCTGGTCGGCATTCGCGATGAGGCCCATCGTTTCGCAATCACCTATCATCGTAAACTCCGCGACAACAAGTCTTTGTCCAGCGTTCTCGACGCGATCACCGGCCTAGGCCCGAAACGTAAAAAGGCCCTGTTAAAATCTTTCGGTACCATCGAGGCCATCCGCGGCGCCAGCATCGAAGCGCTCACCGAGCTTCCGCAAATGAATCGCGTGATCAGCGAGCGTGTGCTTTTGCAACTCAAAGAGCTCGACGAGGAAGAGTAGTATTTCGCGGATTTCGTTCCAACACGGTCGTCCCCCTCCCTCCCTCGCTCCCGCCCGCCGGCCCTCTCACCCCCGTCAATCACGTCTCCGCTCCGCCGCCCGCCAATCTCCCAATATCTTCTCAGCCATCAATCGATTATGCTTTCCACAAAGACATCGCAAGTTCTCCGGCTCATTCCCGCCGCCCAGCGCCCGCGGAACAATATGGTCGACCTGCGCCTGATATCTGGTTCCGCAAACTCGACCCGTTTTGGCGTCCTTATATGTGCACCGACCGCCAGCTTTCTGGATGGTCTGTCTTCGGACGCTCGTGACGCACGTCTTCTTCGCCGCGGAAGTGGATTTCAGGTTCTTTGCTGCGGAAGCGGATTTCATGTTCTTTGTTGGGGAAGTGGATTTCCACTTCTTTGCTTCAGAAATCGGCTTCCTCAACGGATCGTTACGTTCAAGAAACTCCCGTGCGATCCGCGCGATCGCACGAGCATAATCGCCATCCGGCAACGCATGCGAAAGCAACTCCTTAACCCGATCTAGATCTTTCATCACTTCGAGCGGCAAATTGACTGAGAGCCGAGTCGTACTCTCATCCACCGCAACCGCACGCTCAGCACTAGCGACGGGAGCCACGTCGGGAAACATCGAAATCAGTGTACGATCAGTTTCGACTCTGGATTTCCCTCCTATTTGCTCAACAACCTGGGCCTGAATCTCAGCAGAAACTTTCGTGCCAAACTTTTTCTCCTGCGCCCGCATAACGGATTGCGCGTGCGCCAAACTACTCAAGCTAACCTGACCAGATTCAAGTCTAGCGCCCGCATCTGGCACCATCTTCAAAAGCCGCGCGGCCGAAATCCTTCGATATGCGGCGGATTCTGAATATCCGAAGCCACGAACCAGCCAATCGAACATGCTCGAGAACCCTCGCTCCAGATAAAGTCGTCTTTGCATCGCGACGTTGATCAAATTCAACAACTCAACGGTCGTGCGGCGTTCATTTGCCACCGTCTCACTCAGCCTTTGTTCCAACTCTGTGTTAGTCACGTCATCTCCTTCGCAAAAAATAAAACTCGAACCGCAAGACTTTAAATCGAGAACTTGATTTAGTCAAACTTTGATAAATATAATTTGTTTTTACGACGCGGCTATTCTTCGCTGCGGAAGTGGATTGGATTTTTTTGGGGTTGGAGACCGGAGACCGGAGACCGGAGACCGGGGACTGGAGACCGGAGACTGGAGACCGGAGACTGGAGACCGGGGACTGGAGTTCGGCATTGCTCGGGGATATTTCAGCGGATCTTGATGGTGCGTGACTTGTCCATCCGTGAGAGGGCTTGCCGCCGCCCGTCCGGGGCGGCCGGCGCGAGGTGTGGGGGATGGATTTTTTTTTTTGGGGGGGGGGTGTAGACAAATTTTTAGCGGGGTCGGGCGCGAATTTATCGACCCGAACTCAATGTGCGTCGATAACCTTCGTCGTGCGTTTCAACTTAATCAAATACAACGGCACGAACGCAACCGCGATCATCGCCATCATAATCGAAACCAATTGCAAGAAACTCATCATAAACACCTGTGCATACACCTTGCCGTACATCGCTTGTAACGAACTTTGCGCGCCGTAATCCATGCCTGTGTTCCGACTGAACTTAGACGCCATGGAGTGTTGCACGCCGTAAAAAAACGACTGCACATTTGGATTTAGCAAAGTCACGCGCGAAACCAAATCCAAATAATTTTGGTGACTCAATGAATTCAGCAAGGTCGCGACCAGTGCGATCCCCATACTGCCCCCAATTTGACGAAACAAATTCAAGAGACCAGAGACTTGTCCCATCTCCGCGCCTGAAAACTGACTTAAGATCGCCGAATTGATCGGCACAAACAAAAAGGCAAGCGCAAGTCCGCGCATGTACAACATATGCAGGATCTCTTCCTTAGGTGACAGCGGAGAGTAGCTCAACATAAGAAAACAGCACATCTCAATGCAAATAAATCCGAAGGCGATCATGTACTTGGGATTGACTCCCTTCTGCATCATGCGACCGATCAGGGGCATCAGCGCCATGGTGACCAGCGAACCCGGAATAAACATTGCGCCGATTTGAGTGGCGTCATAGTGGTAAACAAATCCTAAGAATATCGGGAGCAAAAACACTAGACCGTACAAAAAGAATCCCAAACACATCATCAGCATCGTTCCATAGCGCACGACATTTTCTCGAAACAATCTGAGATTGATAATCGGATGTTCCGTGCGCAACTCCCACCAGACAAAGGTGGGTAAACAAAATCCTGCGATCAAAGTATTTATAATAATCGCTCGAGAGGTGAACCAATCATCAGGCTCGCCGCGCTCAAGCACATATTGCAGGCAACCGATTCCCGCAACCAGCAGTGCCAAGCCAATTCCATCTAACTTTGGCCGCGCCTTGCCGGCCTCGCGCGCTTGATAGCTGGGATTAAAGATCACTATTGAGCCAACGAAGAACGCGAGCAAGCCGAGTGGCAGGTTCACGTTGAAGATCGAGCGCCAACCGAATTCATCAGTTAAATATCCACCGAGCACAGGGCCCAGTGCAGGACCAATCATCACGCTCATACCGAAGATTGCTCCGGCCATTCCCGCTTTCTCTTTGGGAAATTGTTCGTAGATCAGAGTTTGTGAGGTGGGAAGAAGCGCGCCCCCTGCCAAGCCTTGAAGAATTCGAAACAAAATCAAGAAATTCAAATTCGGCGCAAAGCCGCAGGCTACAGACGTGCCGGTAAAGAGCAAAATCGCACCGAGATAGTAAGTGCGTCGACCCATGCGATCACTTAACCACGAGGCCGCCGGCAAGACCACGGCGTTGGCAATCGCGTAGCCGGTCACGACCATCGAGATATCCTCTAGCGTCGCGCCCAGATTTCCCATCATTGTGGGAAGCGCGACGTTCACAATCGAAGAGTCAATGATCTCGAGCAGCGAAGCTAAGATCGCAACAAAAACGATCATCATAGATTTGCGTGACATCGGTTACCTCTAGCGAGTCTTCACGCGCACGCCGGCAGAGAGACCCACGCGCAATTTTTCAAGATCATCTGCCGATAGGTTCTCAAGATGAATCTTTACCGGCACACGCTGGACAACTTTGGTGAAATTTCCCGTAGCATTGTCTGGAGGAAGCAACGTAAATGTAGCACCCGTGGCCGAACTAATGGATTCAACCTTGCCCGTGAAGTGTCGACCATCGATTGCGTCCACGTCGACCCGAACGGCTGCGCCCGGCGCAATCCGGCTGGTCTCGGTCTCTTTGAAATTCGCCGTCACCCAGCGTTCTTCCGCATCGACAAAGCCGATCAAAGGAACGCCTGGCGTGGCGAGCTGACCGACCTCAAGCGACTTCTTTGCTACAAAACCTTCAAATGGCGCGCAAATCTTAGTATTTTCTAAATTTAGCTGCGCTTGACTCACTTGCGCCGTAATCGCCTCGTATTGCGCTTTCAATCCAGAGTAACTCGCTGAGGCGGTGTCGTACTGCTGTTGCGCGACTACACCTTTTGCATAAAGGTCACTGATGCGCCGAAACGATTTCTCCGCATCTTTCAGTTTGGTATCGAGAGAGACTTGATCACTGGCAATTTGCTTAAGATTATTTTCGTAGTCGCGCGCATCGATTTCCGCGAGGATGTCGCCTTTTTTTACCCGTTGACCTTCAATGACCTTTACATCCGTTACGTAACCGCCAACTTTCGCGGCGAGCATCACGAAATGTCCCTCGACCTGCGCGTTGTCGGTCGTGACATACATAAAATGATCGACGACAAAATATATCACTACTAATGCGGCGACGGTTGCGATGGCACTCAGTACGGTCTTTTTATTTAAATTCATATAGCTTCTGTCCTGTTGAGAGTTCGAGTCGAATAAGAGCTTCAATCACGCCCAATTGAGCGTTGATGGCACCAGCCTGCGCGCGAAATAAGTCGGTCTCGGCGTCGAGCAAGTCGGTGTTGGTGCGAGAACCCACGCGTCGGCCTTCTTTGGCCAAACGCACGCTCTCTTTGGCTTTTCCAATATCGTTTTGACGAGATTTAAATACCGAGTAAAAATATTTATATTTACGTTTCCACACCGCCGCATCTTGTGTGGCCTTCAGCTGCGCGATCTTGAGAGATTTTGCGATCTGCACGCTTTGTTCAAGGGCCTGCCGACTCTTGGCCTCGCTTGAAAATCCCTCGAATAGATTCCACGTCAGATTCAATCCGAGTTGATAGGCGTTGCGGAAGTTATGCCAGTCATCGTATTCGTCATTGCGATTATTATAATACTGATAATTACCGAATAGACTCACCCGTGGAGCCCAGTGTACGGAGCTCGCCATTTTTTGCAGGCGAAATCCCTCGACGCGCTCATTCAGCGCCGCTAAATCCGGTCGCGCGACTTCTCCGCTCACGTTCACGGTGTCGACCAAATCGCCGCGCAACTCGGGCAACGCGCCTTGAGGCTCGGGAGCGCTCTGCAGCCCCAATAGCTCCCCCAGCTTACCATTTGCGGTTTCGATATTGTCAGTCGCATTGAGTAATTCGGATTTCGCCTCTGAAACTTGTACCTCGACCCGTAAAACATCGTAGTTCGTCGAGAGCCCGTGGCGCTTAAATAGGCTGACCTCGTGCAGATGATCTTCGAGCGTTTTTAAGTTGGCTTCACTGACGGCTTTTAAATTTTTCGCGGTGATCGCTCGATAAAATTCTAAAGTGATTTCACGTGCCACTTGAAATTTCGTCCAATCCAATTCTTTCTCGCTCGCCCGCTCAAAAGCCATAGAGGCGCGCAGGCGGTTGCTACTCGCAAATCCGTCAAACAATCCCCACTGCGCATTGAGTCCGTAGACCGTGGTTGGCGCGACCCCTGGAAAACTTAAGGGGCCGTTACCCAGAGATATATCCGTGTACACATATTTATAGTCGGTGAGGTAGTTAGCTGTCGCCGTGATCGACGGCATAAATCCTGAACGCATTTCGACTTTTTTCCAATAGGCCTCATTGTTCATTGAGGCGGCCTTTTGAATCGCCGGTGAATCCTTCCCAGCTGTTCCAATAGCGTCCTGCAGGGACAAGGTTTGCGCATGGGCGGTAGAGATCAAAGCGAGCAAGGCTAGGTATTTCAGAAAAATATCCTCGGGTGTCTTTTTAAGAGAATAGGTGAAATTAGTTGATCATACAAACTATTTTATGTGAAACTGTATGGATATGAAACGAACCTCCCTCTTAAGTATTCCTGAACCCAGCGCCAAGCTGCATCCATATCTTAAGAACTATTTGGGCTACTGTTTCTACAAGGCCGCGGCCCGCATTCGTGGAAAGGTCGACCGTCGGCTTGCTGAATTCGGCGTTGTGGCACCGCAGTTTGGTATGCTGATTATTTTACAGCAGGCGGGGGGCATGACTCAGGGTGAGCTGGGCAGTTTTATGGACATCGACAAGGCGACAATGGTGCGCATGATCGATGGCTTAGAGACAAAAGGGTTTTTGACCCGAACCACGACCAAGAGTGATCGACGAGCCAAGCGACTTGAGATTACTAAGTTAGGCGCTAAGAACTTATTGAAAATGAATAAAGCCAGAATGCGGGCAGAGGAAGAGTTTTTAACGGACCTTGGCACCCAAGAGCAGGCGCAACTAAGGTCGATCGTTTCGAAATTGATCTCACCGACAAAATAGTCAAATCACCAATGTAGACTATTGCAGGCTATACGTATGTTGGCGATTGCGAACATTGCATTGTGGACAATGGGCGTTTTCAGTCACGATTTGCGTGACGAAATCAGTCGCATGTTTAAACTGCAGTTCGGTTCCGCATAAAACACATTCAAAATGATCGGCTAAGGTCTCTTCCAGCCAGTCGCGCTTCTCGATCTTAGGCCAGTGAATATTGACGTCGATGGTGGTGACGACTTTTGGTTTTTGATCTTTATTCGAAGCGTCCATCTTTGCCCTCCTGAGCGGTTGCAACCTACTCTTCGAGCCAAAGGCGTTTCAACTTGAGACAGTTTTTAAAATTCCAAGAAATCTGGCCTGGGAGCTGGTTTAGGCCATGTGAGTGCGCAGTGTCATCCGATTTAGAATGACCCGAAAAAGCTGCTTCCATACATTAGCCTAGAGATGTTTAACGAAGCGCAGGTTTTATATTTAGAAGATGTCTTGGGTGCCTCGGTGAATTATTTCCGAGCGACTGCGGACGACTCGATTTTGGTCCTAACTCCGCGGTTGAATAACGAAGAAAAAGCACTGCTAAATAAAATCCTCACCAGCGTAAAGCTCACGGCTTACCGACATGAGCAGACCGCCGACATCTCCGCGCACGACACTGCAAATTCCAATGTCCTCGCATTCTTTGGCGGGAACTCTCGCGAAAGTCGACCGTCCGGCATTTGGTGGAGTCTGCCGACATTGAATGAAATGATCGGAAATTCGCCGGCTGTCGCTGAAAAGAAAAAATCCGCGTGGGCAATGCTGCAACAGTTTGCCAAAGAGACTTTGTGAAGATTTTTTCGCTCCTGTTTCTTGTTTTGGGTTTCGCCCCTCATCTTCACGCCGCAGAGACTGGCTGTACCGTTCAAGTTGAAATCCGTGACGTCATTGGTCCCGCCACGGTGGATCTTCTTAAGCGAGTCGAAAGTTTCGCTGCAAGTGAGAAATGCTCTTCCATCCTGCTCTTGATCAACACGCCCGGCGGCGGCCTGGATAGCACTCGCATCCTCGTCGAGCGCATTTTAAATTCCTCTACGCCGTATTTATGTTTGGTTTCACCCAGCGGAGCTCACGCGGGCAGTGCAGGGGCGATCATTCTGCAAGCGTGTCACGTGAATGGAGCCTTAAGCGGAACAAATCTTGGCGCGGCAACCCCTGTGGCAATGGGGAAAGATCTTCCCAGTGACCTTCGGCAGAAAATCGTCAACGACACCCGTAGCTGGCTCGAGAGCTTGACCCGCCTGCGCGGACGCAGCGATAAATTTGGTCAAGATATTATTGTCGACGCAAAATCAGTGACCGCAGAAGAGGCGCTCCGCCTAAAGGCCATCGACTTCGTCGGCAGTAACGCACAAGACTTTCTAAAATTCAGCGAAGGCCGCACGGTCAAGCTTGCCGAGAACAAAACGACGGTCGTCCATACCGGTACGCTGAAGGATTTCGCGCTCGATCTGCGCTACAAGGTTGTCTCGCTACTGACCGATCCCGAGCTCGCCTACATGCTCTTACTCGGCAGCCTTGCGCTTTTGTATTTTGAAATCACTCACCCAGGAACGTTGCTTCCTGGGGTGGTAGGCAGTGTGGGCTTGGTGATCGCACTGATTGCGTTACATAAGCTTGAGGTCGAGTGGGCCGGATTGATTTTAATCTTTCTTGGCGTCGGTATGATGATTGCCGAAATATTTCTGCCCACGTTTGGCGTCATCGGCGTCGGTGGAATCGTGTCTCTGCTGCTCGGTAGTCTCTTTCTTTTTGATCCGGTCAAAACGGGCGGTTATCATTTGCCGTATACGGTGATTGCCCCGGTGATTTTATTTTTCACCGCGGTCTTTGTCGGCGTGAGCATTTTACTTTTACGCACGCGCCGAGTGAAGAAAAAAGGCGGCTACGAGGATCTGATCGGCCAACGCGCTCGGGTCGTCAAAGCCGAAACTGGACCGCCCTACTACGGTTGGATTGATCTGCGCGGTGAGACTTGGAAATTTGAGGCCGCGACGCCCGTGCAGAGCGGAGATTTTGTGAAAGTCACTAGTCATCATGGTTTGTTGCTTAAGGTTCATAAAGAGAGCGGCAGTAGCGCCGCTGAACAATAGGAGATTTTAGAAAATGATGGAACTCATCGGTCCAAATTTGATTTTTGTTTTCATCGCGCTCGCGCTAATCAGCTCGGCCGTCAAGATTCTTCCGGAATGGGAGCGTGGAGTGGTTCTTCGCCTCGGCCGCTCCATCGGAATTCGCGGACCGGGTCCGATTCTACTGATTCCCGGAGTCGAGCGGCTGGTGCGTATCGACACGCGAACGGTCACCATGGATATTCCTCCGCAAGACGTCATCACTCGCGACAACGTGAGTCTGAAAGTGAACGCAGTGATTTATTTTCGCGTAGTTGATCCCGAAGGTGCGGTCACCCGTGTAGCTGATTTTTTATTCGCCACCTCTCAGCTGGCCCAGACCACTCTGCGTTCGGTACTTGGTCAGTTTCAAATGGATGAAATCTTGGCGACTCGTGAGCAGATCAATCATTCGTTGCAAGCGATTCTCGATAAGGCCACTGAACCGTGGGGAGTAAAGATCTCCAACGTCGAAGTGAAAAACATCGATCTTCCAAAAGAAATGCAATCGGCAATGGCCCGACAAGCTGAAGCCGAGCGCGAACGTCGTGCCAAAGTGATCAGTGCCGAAGGGGAGCTCCAACGCGCAGAAAAGCTACGCGATGCCTCGGTCATTCTGGCCTCCTCGCCTAGCGCCTTACAGCTTGCCTATCTGCAGACGCTTTCGGAAATTTCAAATGAGGGAACACGCACAATTATTTTTCCGCTGCCTCTCGAGTTCCTAAAGCCGTTCATGGACATGAAAAAAAGTTGACGATGAAATCTGCTGTTTTTGCCATCGCCTTAGCGCTAACGTTGAGCATCTTCCTGGCGCCACTCGGTGCCGGTGCCGTGCCGCAAATTGAAGTGCGTGTGCGTTTGCAAAAGGAGCTCGATTTTGTCGAAGTCAGTGGCTACAGTTTGCGAATCTCCGCGCCTTCGAACTTTATCAGCATCGCCATTGAGCCCGGAGGTTTCCAACGCGCCAAAATCCGTCGCCTGCGGCCGGGCCTGTGGCTCGTCAAATACAACGGCGTTCCCAAACCCGAGCGCATCGAGTCCGCCAGAGTCGCGGTGCGTGGGCAGATGCTGCGGGTTGGAGTGGTCGCTGCCCCTCACGATTTAGAAATCATTAAAAATCCAAGCAAAGGTCTCGACGTGGTTTCGCGTCTAGATCTAAACACCTACCTGATGGGTGTTTTGCCCTCTGAGATGCCAATCACTTGGCCGCTCGAGGCGCTCAAAGCTCAAGCCGTTGCGGCGCGCTCGTTCGTCATGCGCATGGCCTATGAACGCCAAAGCAAATATTTCGACGTCGACTCTAGTGTCTTCGATCAGGTCTATAAATTTTTGAGCGACGCCAAGTCGCATCCCGAGTGGAACACCAAGCTTGGTCGCGCACTCGACGAAACTCGCGGCGAAATTCTCTACGATGCTCGACATCGCGTTCTCAAGGCGTTCTACTCGGCGGATTGCGGCTGTCAGAGCGAGGATCCGCGCTTTGTCTGGGGAAAACACAACGCCTACGAGTCAGTGAAAGATCCGACCTGTGGCAAACGTCCGCAAATTCAATGGAACCTAAGTCTGAAGCGCCAAGAGGTCCGCGAGAAATTAATTGCGGCGCTCGATCTTCCGCCGGAAGCGAATCTGCGCACCGTACAAGTCTCTGGTCATACGCCGTCAGGCCGGGTGGCCCACGTGATTGCCGGCTTTGATGTCGGCAAAGACACCCGGAGTATCGCGGTCCCCGCACAAGAGTTCCGGCGAATTTTCGGTTTTCAAAAAATTCAAAGTGCCGATTTTACACTGAGATGGTTCGGTGAAGAGCTAAAAATCAATGGGAAAGGCTCGGGGCATGGAGTGGGCCTTTGCCAGACGGGTTCACGCGCGCTTGCGGAAGGCGGGATGGGGTATCGCGATATATTGAAACTCTATTATCCGCGGGCGAGGTTTTATACTCCGAAAAAGACCTAATTTCGAAGATCGAATGTCTAAAACCGAATGTCTATGACCTAACCCCGAAATCAGAATTCACAGCTGAATTTGCAAATCTAAACTGGTGTCAAATCGCACTTCCGCAGCGAAGAATAGCTGCGTCATAGCTCCGATTTTCGATTTCTCATTCGCCCGGAGCTCGGATGCTCGGTGCTCAGTGGGCCCAGACCAGTGCGCACGGCGACGGCCTATGCGTGAGCTTTACAGTACCCAGCCCAAAGTTCCGCGCCCATATAGCGCACCATAATGTCGCCCGGAACCCGAGGCACATCGAGCCAAATCAAACCGTCGATGGTATTGAAATCATCATCTTTGTTAAACGCTAAAAAGCGAAAGCCAAGCTCAATATAAAGCTTAATTAGCTGCGGAATCTGCGCCCGCGGTTCACCCTCCGCCGCACGCACGAACTCTTGTAAACTATATAAATTTAACGACGAGTCCACCAGAGCCGTCAATTCTTCCGGCGAAAGATTCGATTCGAACTTCGGCGGATTCTTCGAGGTCACCATGTCGGATTTTTCATGCGTGTGATACTTCATCAGATAACTGACCATCAAGCGCTTCGAATTCTCTTGAAACTCATTCGAAATGCTGACCGAACCGATAATATATTTGTACTCGGGATTTGCCGCGATAAAGCGAGCCAGCGCCGTCCACACCATCAGCAACGTTAGGCCGCGCTGAAACTCGGGACGCACAAAACTGCGACCGGCCTCCAGAGTGCCCTCAGAAAAATCCGATTTCAGCAGATCGCCGATATTAAACAGCGTTGCCGTGTAGATGCCCTTTGTTCCATGCTCGCGCAGAATTTTATCGATGCGGCCGACGCGGTAAGAGCCCGTGATCTCTTTCGACTTCTTATCCCAAGCAATAAAATGATCGTAATAGAGATCAAACTGATCATTGTCGCGCGCTAAGCCCGAGCCCTCGCCCACCGTGCGAAAGGTCTGTTCACGCAGACGCCCGAGCTCCAACAAAGTGTCGGGAATCTCGTGCCCAACGGCGCGATAGACATAAAATCCGCGATTTGGATTGGCGGGAGTCGAATCCACAATGACTTCAGTCCGCGCCAGCTCCGCGATCAGGCGCTCACGCGGAATCGCAGGAGCGATCTCGGCCAGCGGACGAGAGGGCGCCTTAGAGCCACCGCCGGACTTTAATTTCTCCAAGATAATCCCTTGGATGCCCGCAGGCTTATTTTTCGTCATTTGCTCATCATCGATCTGCAAAATTCTTCCTAAAAGTTAGCCCTGTCCAATACCACGACGCCGAACGTCAAGGCGACGGTTTTTGTCATACACCCCTCACTTTGACAATAGCGAAACCGTCTCAAAATCGAACGATTTTGATAAAAGTTACGCAAATTCATATACTTCCGTGTGTCATAAATTTCGGCATACGACTGGCAATACAAGACGGTAACGAAGGAGCTTTTATGAAAGCCAAGCTATTATTGATTGCGGTTGCCGCAGCACTCACGGTGAGCTGCTCGAAGAGTGGATCGCCCAGCGGGGATAATGCCGCCGCAACACCGGTCGCACCCGTCGTCCCATACACTCCTCCGTCCACCGGCCCTGGTGATAACCCCGGCGGAATCGGCGCTACTTTTATATATGGAGGCAGCACGCCCTTCGCATTCACCGATATCGCCACTTATCGTGACTACACTGATCGCTATGTCACCAGCCTAACCGAAGTCGTTGACCCCTACATTAATCTCAATCTTTTGCGTTACGACAACACGCTCGGCAGCTCATTCGGTGGAACGGTCACCATTCGCTACAAATATCAGAGCACGGTTTACGAGGGCTTCTTTACCTCGGGCCACGACGCCACTTCCACGCAATACAATATTTGGTTTAACTATGTGGGCAACAACACCTGGCATGGATTCTTCGAGGACTTCATGGGTGCGATCATCGTCGTGCTCAACGGTCCTCCGGTCGCGTCGCCACTTCCGGCCACTTTGAACGGAACGGTTTGGTTCAGAAACTTTCAAGCAACCACAAACTCGCATCCGAATCACTATTGCTGGTTTCAAATTGGCGGAGCTTACGATTGCCGCGCTTGGAATACCGCAACTGGTGTCAATACCACGGCGGCGGATATTCCCTCGACATTGGATGGTTGGCAGAAACTTGGAACTTTCCAAAATATCAATCTTGATCGCGCCTTCAACAGCGAACTTCCTTAGGAGCCGGTCATGAAGCGCACTTTGCTTGCCAGTTTAATTTTTCTTCTTGCCACGGGCTGCTCGCAGCAGTGGCGTGACGGAGACTCGGGTCGCACGCCAGAGGAAGTCAATACGATGTTGGCAGAGGCTTCTGCAAGCGCGGGGTCCTCATTTACAAGTATCAATGACGGCGCATGGGTTTATTTTGCGGACACTTCAGGTCCGATGGGCAATGTGGCTACAGTCTTGGCTCTCGACAATTTGGATTTTTTAAATCCTGGTAAAGATCTCTGGTATGGAAACATTAGAGATGCGCGCGTGTTCTTTCTCGACAACTACACTTCGGGTGGACACAAGGCGATGTTGATTGTCGGTATAGATCAAGCCGGAAGCGGCACCTACACTTACTATTCAATGAATGGTGACGGAACGGTTGACGGCGGTGTTTACACGGCAGTCTTAAAAGGCAGCAGCGGCAATACAGTCACTTTGCGTTCGAAAGATGTAGCAGGCGACAGTCTCTTAGACGTGATTCAGTTGAAGGTCTATCAGACCGATAGCACAGGTGCAGAGGTTGAAATCGGCAAGTTCTCTACCCTCATTGGCTACGGCCCGTAAGCGAATCATTTCATCGCTTGCATTTCATTAAAAAGAGCGCGCTAATTGGTCTATGGCGCTGCAACTGTGGGTGGAATTCTTCGAAGATTTGCAACATGTCCGCGGTCGTTCACAAAACACCGTGATGGCCTATCGGCGCGACTTAGAGCTCTATCAAGAGTTTCATAAAACCAACCAAGCTCTCCCCAGATTCTTTGATTTTATGCAGACCAGGCACCTTTCGACACGCTCTCAGGCTAGGGTGATTTCGAGCCTGCGCACTTACTTTCGCTTTCTAGAAGGGCATGGAGTCAAAGCTCCCGAGTTGCGCGAACTGCGTCCACCCAGGGTGACGCCCAGTTTGCCAAAGCCGATCACCTTGACCGAGTTCCATCAGCTATTTGAATCGGCGCGAGTGGAGGATGTGAATCGCACTATGCGCAATCATCTCACCTTACTTTTACTTTTCGGCCTGGGTTGTCGGGTGAGTGAGTTGGTCGGCTTAAACCTGCATGATTTCAATATCACAGACGCATGGCTTAAAGTTTTAGGTAAAGGTGGCAAAGAGCGCCTTGTCCCGCTTTCAGAAAATCTTTTGCTGCAATTGAAGACTTATATCAAAGAGGGCCGTCCGCATTTGGTGAAGGACGACACCACTTCGATTTTGATCAATGACCGGGGCCATCGGCCGTCACGTGTCGATGTTTGGCGCTGGCTTGCCGCTTGGTCGGCGCGCGCAGGTTTTGAAGAGCCTATTGGACCGCATCAATTCCGTCACGGCTGTGCCACGGCTCTGCTCGAGGGCGGCGCCGATCTGCGCACCATTCAAGTCTTGCTTGGCCATTCAAGTCTGCAGACAACGCAGATTTACACCAGTGTCACCTCGCACAAACTCAAGGAAGAGGTCGAAAAGAACCATCCTCTCTCCGGCCTGCGAACGCTCGACGACTTCTAATACCACTATTTGAACTCTGGGCGGCGGGCAGGGGTTTGCACTCCGTCTGACCTCATGATTGTCAAAACACTGTTCCAACACGAAGGCCGCTTTGCCTGTGGCGAAGTGGAAATCAAACTCTTACCCGGAATTCCGATTCTTCACGTGGTCGGCTTGCCCGATGCCCATATCCGCGAGTGCGGTATCAAATTAAAATCGGCATTAAGGTCGAGCGGACTGCATTGGCCGCAGGGGCATCAAATCGTGGTGAACCTGCGGCCGTCTTATTTTCGCAAAAGCAGCTCGGGCGTCGACCTGGCGGTGGCGCTGGGATTTCTCGCGCTGACCGAGCAGCTGCCGGAATCCGTCGCTTCTAAATTGAGTGATCACGTGGTTTACGGAGAACTCGCGCTTGATGGCCGAGTGATTGCGCCGTTCGACCTACCCAGTGCGCTGCGCGCCGCCGAAGCGCCGGTAATTACGGGCCTGGCAAGTCCACGCATCCGCGACGGGGAGTGGTGGCAGATTGAAACCCTGGCGCAAAAAGAACTCACTCACGTCGCACGGTTGTTCTGTTGGGACGAGTTCTGGCGCGAGCCGAAGTTGCCTGAGATGGAACTTCATCCGCTTGCGGCTGAGGCACTTTTACTAGCTGCACATTTAGATCTGAATGTTTTGGTCGCAGGACCGCAAGGGAGTGGAAAATCAACATGGGCAAAACTTCTCTATGCACTGACCTCAAGTCCCGATCCCGGGAAAATGTGCGAGCTGCAAGATTTATTTGGCGAGAGCGTTTTAGAAAGTGGTTGGCGCCCTTTCGAAAAACCCCATCACTCGATCACTTCACTCGCCATGATCGGCGGAGGCTCACCACTTTTTCCCGGCGTGATCTCGCGGGCCCACGGCGGCGTACTGGTAATGGACGAGTTTCTTGAATTCCCTTCTCCGGTTTTAGAGGCCTTGCGTGAGCCACTCGAAAATGGCTTCGTTGAAATCGCGCGCAAGGGGGATCGCGCAAAGTTTCCCGCGCAGTTTCAGTTGATCGGCACCACCAATCTTTGCCCATGCGGAAAACTCGATTTGAATCCGCAGAAAAATCGCGCGTGCCAGCGCGGGCTCTTCCGCTGCCGCTCGGTTTGCGAAAGATTGAGCGGCCCCTTGATGGATCGTTTTGACTACCTGCTTTTTAGTCATGAATGGTTGGGGCGATTTCAGGAACGAGTGCCTTGCTCCGAGGTCAAACGGCGCTTGACCGAACTTCGCCAGTTCGCGGTTTTGCGTGGCGAGACCCCGACTGAAATGCCCGAATGGATTCGAATGTTGGGCCATAGCCATCGCCGAAACACGGCCGTGCTGCGGGTGGCTAGGGGCCTGGCCGATTTGGGTCACAGCGTGACCGTGGAACCTGAACACTACGGCTTGGCTTATGACAAAGTGGTTCGTCCGATGGACCGAATCGCTCAGCTTTTCGCCTAATTAGCCTTCCGATTCTTGTTTTTTAGGGAGTTTTCTGTTTCACTCGAGTTTCTTCGAATAGGTGACGTAGCCAAGTGGTTAGGCACCGCTCTGCAAAAGCGGCTACGCCGGTTCAAGTCCGGCCGTCACCTCCAAATTCCGGTCAGCGAAATTGTCAAAACCAAGTTAAGTACCGAAAATCAAAAACTAAAGGATTCCACTAGTTGCGAGACTCGGATCTCTTGAAACATCACGCAAGATAACTCGAAATAACGGTATCGACCGGCATTTGACCGGCACTCAACCGGCATTTTGGCCGCCGGTTCAGCTCTCGCCCGATAGCCCGTTGAGGTTGAATCCGGAGACCTGGATTGATTGGCTTTTCCAACGATTCCGGATAACTGTCTCTGCCAATGCTCAAGCAAATTCATCTCATTAAAGCTGTCGGTCCATTTAAGGCTACAAACACTTCGAGCCTTTGGTTTTCGAAACTTGTGGCCATATACGGAGAAAATGGCTCCGGTAAAACGACGGTCGCAGCGATCTTTAGATCCCTCTCTAATGGCAGTCCGAACCCCATTAGCGAGCGCAGGCATGAAGCATTGCCTCCCGTGCATCCCGAAGTGTCTCTTGAGATTGGACAAGCCAAATTTGAATTTAGCGACGGTGCTTGGGATCAAACTTTTCCAAATGTAATAGTCTTTGACGAACATTTCGTGGATCAAAACGTCTATTCAGGTTTGGAAGTTGACTCAGAACACCGTCAGGCATTGCATGAACTTGTTATTGGAACGGATGGAGTCGCACTTAGCCGGGTCCTTCAGGGTCACGTTGACAAGGTCGAGCGTCACATAGCTGATTTACCCAGATCGGTGGATAAGCCGCATCAATCGGATCCATTTTCCGAAAATTTCATTTTCAAAATTTTC
>JAYVPG010000065.1:0-25214 GCA_043757545.1 Pseudobdellovibrionaceae bacterium | reverse complement strand
ATGGGTGAAAACTTGATCGCTTCGCGATCTCGCAAAATCCCACCCAGCTCAGACTCTCACGACTCGACTTCAAATTTTATCCACCGATCTGGGTGATTATTTTCGATGATGGGATTTATTTAGTGCGCTGAAGCACTGATTTTCAACAGGCCGTTAATCTCGCGAGCTGAAGGTTAGTTGGTCTCTAGCCGGCAAATGACTTTTCCCTCGCGCGGCTTCAATTTTACGTTGTCAAAGATGGTGGCATCGATTGATCGGGCTCCCGCGCTCACAGTTGTTTCCGAACTCACTTTTGAATTGAGGTAGGTGATTTGCATTTCAGATTGGAAACTATGCATAAAATTAAGGATCATGACCTCTTGTTTTTGGTCATTTTGCAAAGGCAGTTGGTGTCGTATCCATTTTGTATACTTGGGAAACAACATGAACTCTACTTTTTTGAAGTTGGGATGAAACTGAAACCAAGGTGTTACAGCCACATAGAATTCTGAATCGAGGTAATTGTTAACGTTTAAGTCTTCACAAAAGTACAGGTTCCAACTTGCTACGACTAAACCGGTCTCAGGATTTATTCGGTCGCAAACAACTCTATGAATCTCTGGGCCCTTGGAATCAATCCCGACTAGCGGCTTCTGGGTATGAAAATCAATGGGTGGAGTCTTGGTAAAGTCCACGGGGCAGTAAGTCCCATACTTTTCCGGAGTTAGGTCTTCAGCTAGGAGACGCTGGGGCAATAAGGTAAGAACGAGCAATGCCAAAATTGTATTCATCAATGTCTAGTATCATGGGCGCATGTCTTTAAACAGAGACCATCTTGTCAAACCGCCTCGTGTGAAAAAATAACCAGAGCTGAGGGGTAAGTCATCATCCTAACGTATCAAACGCACCAGCTGAAGTGAATTCAAGATGGAAAAACGCAATCCTAGAATTCCCTCTAACGCCAGCGTGTCTGCGGATTTCGCGATAAGTCGGCGACGAAGCGTTTTTCAGATGTGCTGGCTGACTTTTGTCCGACTTATCCACATTTGATGTCAGTAGAATCAAGCGGTTAGAGTCCGCCAGTCGCGCCACTATTTGTCAAAGTATTCGAACTCCCGACCCCTTTTGATCAGGAAGTCGAGAGTTTTTAGTTTGGGCACCCATAGGTCTCGGGTCTGCTTCAAAAGCCAATTGGATGGGGAAGCAAATGGTGTTCTCTAAAGATTTGTTTTGAAGCAGATGCCTTGATTTTATTCTGCTCCATGAGATCGACAATCGTAGGATTGATAGAAGGAATCTGGCGAAAATCCAGAACTGTGCCGCAACGGTAAACTCTCTCGAGTAAGTCCGGTCTACCATCAAATCCGAATATCCCGAGCAGGAGTAAATACGAAATCCGTTACCGTTAGTTTTTTTGTCTTAGCCGCATTAGGCTTTTCACCGTCGTCGAGTATGGCCTCAAAACTTGAAACGGGCGACAGCTCGAATCTAGATTGCAGCTGCACATCCATTGGATACCCTAAATTTCGTTTAAGCTGTGCTGGCGGCTACGAGTCCTCCATTTACGGTTGGGTGGAACGATGTGCCGAGACTTTTCATGCTTTGGTAAACAAAACCATCAGCGCTGTAGAAGATAGCTGTGAATTTTTGCAAAGAAGTGAGTCTTCCATAGTGGATCTTTTGCAGGTTCACAGTCGTAATTTAATTGTAAGACAGTTCACCAATAACCCGCAGGAATTGGGTTTAATGGCGGCATGTCTTTATAGGAAAGCGGAGTGGGAATCCATGGGGTTCTGCAAAGCCAAGTAATTTCACCCAAAATTGATTGTCGCCACCAACAAAATAGCCAGTCACGTTTTTTGCGGTTGTCGATTGATTCTGAATTTTACCAATTTTTTCTCTTTTGCAGGCAAATTCAAATGTGAGACCAAGCCCTTGCGAAGAGTTCGAATACTCCGACGAGTGGTGGACCTCGATTGGCCCGAGAGCTTGGCTCGGGCTCGAACATTGAATTCGTCGATCCAGCGTCTGTCCCGGACCTTCGCCTAGCTGAGTTCGCATAGGTGAACAACGCTTTATACCTATGCCATAATCGATCGATGGAACAAATTCCCGGACAGGCAAAACTTAAGGCGCTGATTCGCAACATCAGTTGGTCGAGGATTGCTCAGCGAGGAAAGCCTGAAGATTTTGAAATCAAGGAACTGCTGACAAAACCGGCGGTGTATTCCCACTGGATGGCAATTATTTTAGTCTCGGGGACAAAAGCGACCATTACATTTAAGGTACATTTCAAAACCAAAAATGCAAAACGCCTGGCAGCTCCGAGTTATGGGCTTGCCCCTGAGGCGCTAGCGCGGGCGCAGGCGATCGACTATATGCGTGAATTTTGCAATCTGACCGGTGGGGGAATAAAACTTTCGCTTCAGTCCCTCGTGGATTTGCACCTGAGCTTGCCCATTGTGACTCGCGGGTTTGACGAGATATTTTTTGCTGAACAGACAAGGCCAAATAGTATTTCGGATCACTGGCGGTTGGCTTCTGGTGAAAGCGAAGTCATCTGTTCAACCACCATAGACTTTTTCGATCCCGTCGATTTATCTAGTTTGAATGAGGAATTTAATTCCTATTTGGAAAATGCCACAGAGGTTGAATATCTATGAGTGAAACCATCACGTGAACCAAGAACTTCTAGCCACCCATAAGATCATTTCACTATTTGAAAAATCTAAGTCGATGTCCGATGAAATTTTCGACAGTCTTGCTGGCGTATTTCTCAATCTGAACAAGAACGCCGACATTCTTAGGTCCAACAAGGCTCTAGCTTCGGAGCTGCAAATGGAACATGAGGACGTTCTAGGCATCAATATGTCAAAATTATTTTCCGGTGAGGCTTGGCAAGAGTTTGATTTGCAATTTCAGAAGTTAGTTTCAGACGAAGCGAAAATCGTTGAGTTTGAACTTCCGCTCAAAGTTGGTTCCGGTCAGTTCAGGGATTTTCTGTGGCAAATCTCGCAAATGAACGCCCGCCATGGAGGACGTCACGAACCCATTTTCACATGTATTGGTCGGGATATTTCCGAAGTTAAGAGCGCACTTTCCAAAGTCGTGAGTATGGCGAAAGACTTGGAACTTGCCGAGGCCGTGCAAAACTTATTGCTGCCGACCCAGCCTGAGCTGGTTACTCCCACTGTGAGTATGGCCGCGTACTACAAGTCGGCTTCGATCTCGGGAGGCGACTTTTGGTCGTTCGATTTTGTAAATCAGAATACGATTTGGATTTTAGTTGGCGACGTCACGGGGCATGGTGCGGGTTCCGCGATGGTCACCGCAATGGTGGCAGGCTGCGTTCGGACACTTAAGTTTGTGGCTGAAGCGGGAGGTATCAAAATTGATTTGCCGATGGTCATTTCAAGCATCAATCAAAACCTGCTGAATATTAGCGGGCAACCCTATTGGATGACACTTGTTGCAGCTGAAATTGACTTGAGTAAAAATTCGCTGACCTGGTGGGGCGCTGGCGCGCCTGACATTTTTTCCCTTCCGCAAAATGGTGAAGTTCATCTGTTGTCGGATATTTCATCTCCGCTCGGGGCAGGGCCTTGCAATTTGTCCACGGGTCAGAGTTCGTTTGGTAAGGGGCACAGGCTTCTTTTGTTCACCGATGGGGTGACTGAGATTGAAAATGAAGCCGGTGTTCAATTGGGAACAAGAAGGCTCAGAAAGTTTATGAAGGAGACAGAGGGTTCTACGATTCCCGAGGCGCGCAGTCGACTGCTCGAGTTACTCGACAAGTGGGGTGGCAAAGCCGCAGCGAAGGATGATATAACCTTTTTATTTATCGACAGGCAGTAAGTTCTTATGCCGCTTTTTCGTCGCTGAGAGGTAAACCAATAACAAAGCAAGTATTAGAACTTTGATCATTGACCGAAACGGTCCCACCATGTTCTTCGACAATTCCCTTTGAAATACTGAGGCCGAGGCCGGTACCTTTGCCAATATCTTTGGTCGTAAAGAACGGTTGAAAGATTTTGGCCAAAATCGAGGCGGGGATTCCGGGGCCACTGTCGGTGATCGTAATTTCGACGCCATTTCTGTGGCGTACGACGGAGAGTCGAACCCATTTAACCGGCAATCCTAATACAGCGTCGTAGGCGTTGTTGAGCAGATTGAGTAAGACCTGGCTGATCTGAGTCGGACGGCATTTAACCAAAAGCTCTTGATCCAGACCTTCAGTGATCAGTTTCACTTCATTCTCGCGAAAACGCTCCTGACAGAAACTCAATGTCTCTGTAACCGTCGTTGTAATATTGGCGACTATCGCTGGGTCATCTTTCGCTTCTCGTGAAAATGAGCGAAGCCCGGATACAATCTTCGCGATCCGGTCGACGGTTAGGCGGATCTGGTCCGCCATTTTCCTAACGCCGGCCTTGCCGAGGGTGCCGTCCTGAATGCCGTCGTCCAATTGATCTATGACGATATTGATAATTGCGAGCGGATTGTTGATTTCATGGGCCACTCCGCCGGCCATTTCGCCCAGTGCCGACATTTTTGCGGTGACGACCATTTTCTTTTGTTGCTCTTCGATCAATTCTTTGGAGTTGTTAAGATCTTTGATCATTTCGTTAAAAGCTATGGCGACTTTTCCCAGTTCGTCGTTCTGTTGAACTGCGATCGGCGAATTCAATTTGCCCGAGTTTGTATTTCCAATCCCTGCAATGAGACTGTTGACAGAATTTAAAACAGAGCGGTTGATCCGGGCGATACTGCCCACGCAGCCCAATGTAACTAGGACCGCGAATAATAGTACAGTGAAGTCCAATGCTTTCTTAGTTGAGTCGAGATCCGATTTGATATGAATATTGACCTGCGCTTCACGCTCGATGTTTTGTGCGACGAGTACTGAGAGCTCGTAGTCGTACTCCTCTATATTGGTCAGGAAGTATTCGGCCGCTTTCTCCGGGCTATTGATTTTTTTGGCGGCTACAAAGAAGCGATCCATATGACTGATAAGTTTTCGCACCTTTTCGATTGTAGAGATATCTTCGACGCGCGCATTCTTTAAGATCGCGTTCATTGCGCTCGACATTCTTTCCATATCATAGGGTTTTTGGGGGCCTGACTTTGCCAGATCTTCCATGCGCTGTTTCAAATAGTTGCTCACTTCGGCGTGAAACGCGTACCACGTCTGCAGTCCGGTCCGTGCGGCATAAGAGCGCTCTTGCAAGCTGGTGTAATTGTTTGAGGCCCAAAAATGGATACTGGATAAAATCAACACCGAGGTGATCATAAATACAGCATTTAGGTTCAACTTGGTTTTGATAGTCACAGCAACGTGCCTCCTTAACCATATTGCCACAAGAACGCTGCCTGAGAGTTTCGTATTCGCAACTTCTTGTAAATAACGATCATTTTAAGGCGTATTTCCGTCCCGCTATGAGGCGTATCACAAATCTTCCAGTGCACCTCGAGTTTAGCTGAGGGGGACATCGGACTGTGGAGGAAAATCACCCAGCACTTCACTGATGTAGTGATAGGCCACCTGACCCGTTGGGCGAACCACGATGATGCCTCCGAGTTGCCAAAGGTCGCCGGCGGCCCGCTCAAATTGTCCTTGCACATTGCCCTTCACCATCATGCGAATTCCGTTGGCGATTGCCGCAGGGCCGAGCGAAGCCAAGAAGCCGCGTTTAAATCCTGCCGCGCGAAAGCCGAGGAGCTCGGGGTCGGTGTAGACCGGAGCGTCTTCAATTCCCAAATCCTCTTTGAACTTTTTTATAAAATCGGGACTTCCGTTGCCGATAAAAATGATCTTGGCCCCGCCCTTTTGATACATATCTCGGTCATTCCAAACCTGCACAGCATGCGTTCGACAACCGACACAGGCGAAATGGCGCAGAAATATAAAAACCGCAGTCTGCTTTTGCCACAGTGTCCCCATCTTAACTGCAACTCCGTCCTCACTAAAGACTTTGGCGTTCGCCAGATTGACGATACTAAATGGGGGAGGTGATGCGGGATCGGACTTGGCCAAAACATGAACTCCGTGGGTAAGTGATTCCCTTACGCTAACGCCTAGATTTCGATATGTCCAACCACCCTGAGTTTTTATTTGTCGTTGTCCCTTGGATCCCAACCCGTCGCTGCACGCCAGGTGTAGAGCTCTTCCACTTTAGTCCGTGCCCACGGAGTCTTGCGTAAGAAAGTTAAACTTGATTTCACGCTTGGGTTGTCGTTGAAGCAGCGGATGCGAATCTTTTCGCCTAGTCGTTCCCAACCATAATTTTCGACGAGCGCGGTGACCATCATCTCTAGAGTGATTCCCTCTGGCGGGTATTTGTTTTTTCTGGTCATAGTGCAAACATCGCGATGGCAGCCGCAAACATGGCGGCGGCGGTTGTCCAAACCACGGCTCTTCCTAATTGTGAGCTCGGCTGACCTTGCATCAGTTTTCGATCCGACGCGACGATGACAATTCCCACCAGAAGAAACGGCGCAAGCAAACCATTGGCAACGG
The DNA here is from genome assembly GCA_043757545.1 of Pseudobdellovibrionaceae bacterium. GTDB lineage: Bacteria > Bdellovibrionota > Bdellovibrionia > Bdellovibrionales > UBA1609 > JALHOQ01. The sequence goes on along the minus strand of JAYVPG010000065.1, from coordinate 18,718 downwards.
CCGACCAATACAGTGCCTTCATCGGACTCACCTCCGCGAAGTCAAAGCCGATGGCAAGAAGAGTTGAAAAAATAATGACCGAGTAAAAGGCTTGGGCTTTATTTAGTTTCGCATCGAGCCCCTGATCCCAATCAAATGTCTCCGCGAGCGCATAGGCAGCAGATCCAGTAAGAGTGGGTATGGCAAGAAATCCCACGCCCAAAAGTCCAAATGTAAAGAGCAGTGAGGCAAATCGCCCTGCGAGTGGTGCAAGGGACTCTGCGGCCTGGCGTGTGGTCTGAATGTCGCGAATCCCGTGATGATGAAGAGTCAAAGCCGTAGATAAAATAATAAAAAACATCACCAGGTTCGAAAAAAGAGTTCCCACTCCCACGTCAAATTTTCTCAAAACTAACTCTTCAGCAGTCGCACCTATGCGCTTCTTTAGAGATTTCCGGCCAGCAGCTTTTTCTTCTTCAACCTCTTGTGAGGCTTGCCAGAAAAAGAGGTAGGGGCTAATCGTGGTTCCCAAAATTGCGACTATCATCGACCACTCCTCTTTGCCGCTTGGGAATGACGGTATAAAAGTGTCATGTAGAACCTCGGTCCAATCGGGTTTCACGATAATAGCGACCGCCACATAAGAGAGCAGGAAAACCGCAAGCCATTTTAGGACTCGTGCAATTTGAAAATATCTGAGTTTGATCGTCGCCCACGCGATGCCAAGCCCAAAGACAAACACCCAGATGTGGGAAGAAATGCCAGAGAGCATTTCGGCGGCGTCGGACATCGCGGCGAGATCGGCACCCACATTCAAGGTATTGGCGAGAAAAAGCGAGAAGCAAACTAGCACCATAATTGACTTGGGGAATTTATCCTGCAGGTTCGCCGCCAGTCCCTTACCAGTGACCATTCCGATGCGCGCGCACATCATTTGTGTGGCTGCCATCAGGGGCCAGGTCAATAGAGCAGTCCACAGCAGGGAGGTGCCGAGCTGAGCTCCCGCAATCGAATAGGTCCCAATTCCCGAGGGATCGTCGTCCGCCGCTCCACCGATAACTCCGGGGCCGAGCGCCTTTAAGAAAAGTCGCACTCTTTTGTGCGTTGGGAGTTTAGCAACTATTGAATTCGTCATTGAACAGCACTTTAGGAACCTGGGTCACCGGAGTCAATAGGTCCCATGGCAAACAACAAGGCGTTTTGCGCTGAACTGTAGTAGATATTTTAAGGCGAGTGCGCTATTCCTTCGGCCTTGGAGGGTTTCCCATGCGACTCGAATCACTTGTATTTCATGGCCTATTCACATTGATTCTCTTGTTCGCGCCGAGTGTTTTCGCCGCGGACGATGATTTTTCAAAAATCGAAGTCAAAGCGACTGCACTGACGTCATCGATTTACATGCTCGAGGGTGCCGGAGGAAATATCACGGCGTTCATTGGCACAGATGGGACTTTTTTAGTCGACGATGATTTTGCGCCTATGGCCGACAAACTGGTCGCTAAGCTCAAAGAGTTGAAAGGTGCGAGCCCGCGTTTTGTGGTCAACACGCATTTTCACTACGATCACACGGGCGGCAACGAGGTCTTTGGTCGTACAGCGACCATCATTGCGGCAAAAGGCGTGCGCGAACGTTTGATGAGCGAGCAAATTCTTTGGAAAGTAAAGCATCCTCCTGAGCCGCCTCAGGCTTGGCCCACGCTCACCTATCGCGAATCGCTGGAAGTCAAATTTAATGGCGATACGATCAAGGCCGTTCACTACCCGCATGGACACACCGACGGCGATACCGTTGTCTACTTTGCCAAGGGCAAAGTCGTGAGCATGGGGGACCTATATTTCTCAGGGATGTATCCGATCTTCCATCCCGAACATAAGGGGAGTCTTGCGGGCTATGTGCGCAATGTTGGTCTGGTGCTCAAGCAAACTCCGGCCACTGCACAAGTTGTCCCAGGTCACGGCCCGGTGACGGGTCGGGCAGCGCTTGAGACTTACTATGAGATGATCAAAGCCAGCATTGAGACGGTGAAAGCCGGCCTACGCAAGGGCAGCTCTCTGGAGCAAATTCAGAAGGCGGGTTTGGACAAAGAGTGGGAGTCGTTCGGTCACGGTTACATAACAACAGATCGATGGATTCAAGAAATTTATTACAGTCTAAAGAGAGGTGATTAATGAACAAGCTAGCTTATTTTTTACTCGTCTTCGCCACGGTCTGTACATTTCAGGCAAACGCGAAGCAGATCACGATCAATAGTCATCCTGACGATTGCGTTGCTGGTTTAAGCACGATGGACGTCACGGTCCAAGTCGAGGGCGAAAGATTTTATTTCAGACCGTATTGTAACGATTGGTTCAACGAATACTTCAAAATGTCGGATGGAACTCGTTGCCGCGTTCAAGCAGGAATGTGCACGCAGGTGACTCCGGCCCATAAGATTGAAGTCGAATGTGACGGTAGCTTCACGGAGTTTGTCGACGTCGATTGTCCTTAGCGTTTAATATTCCCTGCAGCCGCGTGCGACGAAATGTGCGCGGGCGATCGTGCCCCTCACATGTGATTTCTCAATCAAAAAGCCAACGGATTTTGCATGGGCGACGATCAGCTCGGGCGTGAGTGCGGCCAAATGTGCGCGCATCTCTGGGGAAATTTCGCTGGCGATTAACGAGCAGTTTTCAGATGCATCCAAGCCGTCCGCTTGGAACGGATTGAAGATTCGAGGATTGTGCGCGTAGCTCTGAAATGGGTCTTTCAAGCCGCGTAAGTAGGCCTCTGACCATAGGCCGAGATCGATGGGCACGGCGATCGGGGGGCTAACGGCGAAAGGCACGAGAAAATTGTTGGCGTGAAAGTCATGGACGCCGAGTACCGCTAAGAGAGCCCAAATATCAACCAATGACCGGCGCAGAGATTCAGGAATCCGTTTGAGATCCGCAGGTCGCATGAGCTCGTTTGCATGCTGTGTAATTCGATTTTCTAAAAAATACTGTGTGCCCGTCGTGGAACGCTCCAAATAAGGGGCGAGTGTGACCGAAAGTTTTATATCTAGAGGTGTGTCGGACCGGCGGATACGATTGACGGCGTCGAGCAATTCTCGTCCTTCATCCGGATTCAAAACGCGAACGGGTGGAGTGTAGATCGAGGTAAATTTTAAGAGATAGTCGGCGACATATTTCTCAAACGGAGCGGAGCTTGTGAACGGACTTAGTCGCATGGCAAAGCTTGAACCATTTTTGAAGGTCACCTTAAAAACCATCCCCGTTAGATCCTGGATAGATTTGAGTTGACCGGCTTGGGGAATGGGGACGGAGAGTTCACGGGACAGGTTCGAAAGTAAGCTCTCGCAGAGCACTTCGCTCGTGTAGCGGGGGAGCTGAGTGGCGTGGCCATAAAATGGCATGAGGGTGTACACAACGGCGACAATAAGAGCCGCTCTTATGCGTTTAAAATGGCTTAGAGATCGCTTCCGGTTCATGCTCTAAGCTATTGCAATCATGGATGCACAGCTCTCGAATCTATAAAATACTGTTCAAAAATAGTAGCGACTGCCGATAGCGAAATCAAAAGTTTGGCCGCTGCTGGGAAAAACCATTTGCGAAGGGCCGGCTTCGGCGAATACGCCAATAGGTGTGCGCAAGGGATACCACTCAACCCCACCGACCACACGAAGGAACATCCCAGTGCCTGTGCCGGTCGTGTTCAGGTTCCACGTGCAATGCCAGCGGCCGCATTTATCAGAGCGATCCCAGAATCCAGTTCCCGCACCCGCCCCAATATAGGCGCTTGTCTCACGCCCAAACTTTGAGCCGTGGCCGAAGAGCTCGGCGAAATGCCACATAAAATCCGCGAATATCACGTTCCACGGATGATCCCTGAATTCAATGTTCGCGTCGAAGGTCAGCTCGGGCGTGAACCAATACATCGCACTGATTGCGCCGATTGTTCCGATCATGCCGCCTACCCCGATGGTCCCTTCTTGTGGCCAGCGCACAGTTTTATTAGGAGTCGCGGAGGGCGCAGGAGTCGGAATTTTGCCGGCGCCGTATGAGCCAGATACAAATAGCAATGAAATCAGAACGATTAAAATGTAACGCACAAAAAATCCCTCCACCACTCAAATTCAATCGGCACGTATGGATCCTGTCAATGCGCAAATATAGACAAACTTTTAAACACCCTGTGCAAAAGTTCGACGTCGTATCTTGAAACTCGGGTGACGACAGGGCGGCGTTGGGAACATTAGTTGTCTCATTTTGTGCACTGAGCTCGAGATTAGACGCTGACCTGTCTAAAATAGAGCTAACACTACGCAAGAAAGGAGCTGCCACATGAAGACGCAATCGCTACAAACTAAGGCTACTATCGCAACTATCCTTATATTCTTGGCGAGCCCAGCCTTCGCGATCGATGTGCCGGCTACAGCAACCGCACTTCGTCTTAAAAACTCGATCACGGGCGGCTTAATGTCGAGCGATGACCCGGTTTTTATGCAAATGGTTGCTCATGTACAAACTGGGGATGTTTATGGAGCGGCGTTGTTGGCTGCGCAAAGTAAATACTTTGCCGGTTATTTGGCGCGCCGACTGGCTTTACAGATGCAAACGCCCGCTTTGGAAACTGTGGGCGCAACGGACAATGATGCCACTGCATTTTTGATTGCTCATTTTATTGGCGCGGGAGGAATGCCTGCCAGACTCAGCACCATATGGTCTGAAAGTGCGACCTATCAAGTGGTCGCACCGAACGGGAAAGTGGTGCATGCGGCCGATCTCTCACCTGCAGATTTAGCGGTCGTAGATTGGTCCAAAATGGTTCGGACGGGCGGGCAGCAGGATGCGAATGATGTGTTTATTCCTGTGAAACATGTCGGTGGCTATACCACTTTGAGTGATCGGCAAAATGACAACTCTTTTGCCAGCTTCGGCGCGACGGCCGGCACTAACCTGCGCATGATCGAGGGAATTTGGGAGATCTCGACAGGACTTGGATTGTTAGATGTGGCGTCGGCATCGGCAACTGTGCAACAGGTGCCACGCTTTGTCCCGGAGTACGATCCTAACTTCTTTTCTGGCCAGGGCCAGCCGGCATGTATTGCCTGTCACGGTGGTGGTATGACTTCTGTGGACCATGGCTATGCGACAGTCGCCAACGTCTTTGATTTTTCGCAAAAGGGCTTTACTTATATTCCGAATCCCGTGATCAACACGATGAAATCTCTGGGCTCGGATCGCGGCCAACGCAATCGAAATTTGAATTGCAATCTGGTGCAGGTTCCTACTCCTGTTTGTAATCCCGAAAGCAATGACGTCGACACGCGCAACAGCTGGGATGTCTCGAAAGTCTGGTCGCAAACTGGCGTGCTGACAACAATGGGTTGGCAGGGTCCTCAACAAGGTCAGGGCTTGCAGCAGCTGGGTTACGCCATTCCTCAGTCGTGGATTGTCTATCAATATTTTACTCAACGAGTGATCGGCGAGATTTGTCCTCTAGGCACATTTACTCCGCTTGAGATTAATCGTATCGCCGCATCGGCCAACGCGTGGGCAGACCCACCGGGGACCGACGATATTCGCACGATCGTGGCGCAAGTCGCGTCGAGCGCGGGATGCAAATAATATGAGGGGGGATAATTTGAAACACATCAGTTTAATAATTTTATCCACATTCTTTGTCGGCTGTTCGGAGCATCAGTCTTCGCCTGAGCAACACAACGACACTGGAGTGGCGATCGCGCCGCAATCGATCACGGGGAATACTTTGAACAACGCCGGCCCGACGATCGGAGTTTCCGGTGGTCCAAACGTCGTCGGAGTTTTGGCGCCAACCGGTGAGGGTGTGGCTGCGCGTATTGAAAATGGTCTAGAGAAAAACGCAGTATCAACCACCGGCAGCTTTGCCAAGTCACTCGCGCAAGTAAAAACCAATTTGCCAAGGACCGCAAATGTGATGGAGGCCTCTGGTTTTGATCAAGTTCAGCTTCTTGTTTACGCGGCCTGCGCAGATCTTACGACGGGCGGAACGCCGAAGATGCAGACCGTCTATAATGTGCTCGGTTCGGGCACGATCGCATCTAATCAAGCGGCTTTGGTGGCTGCTGGTATGCGAATGTTGGATCAGCACACGGCGAAGATTGCTTCTCAAGGCTCGGCGAGTGCCGCGCTGACGACGATATTTACCAACTTGGTGCAGAGCCAAGCAGCGGTTGGCACCAACACAAGCAAAATCGCCTTTGTTGCAGTTTGCATAGCTGCAAATACGGCGGGCGTGACGATGCTCGGGCTGTAGCTAGAGAGAAACTTTTTGGGGATTTGGGGGAGTTATGACGTACAAGGGTAAGAAAAATTGGAAAGATCTAATCGATCAGAAGCCGCATGTCGGGATCACGCGACGCGATCTTTTGTCGAAGGGTTTCGCGACGGGCTTCTTAAGCTTCGCATTTCCTCAGGCCTTGCTCGGCACTTTGAGCAACTCGGCCAATGCGGCATCGCTCACTTGTCCGCCTAGCGTTCGCGCAAAAGGTGCGATTGGCCAAATTTTCGCCGACGGCGGACCCACCATGGGTGCGCGCTTTATAGGTGAAGACCAAGCGGCAATGATGGATGCAAATATTGCGGCCAACTATGGAATCTCGGGAACCAATCTTTTAAAACTTGGCCCAAACTTAGTGATCGATACTACCAGTCCGTTTGGCGCCACGATTATGCAAGGTCCGACGGGTTTTGCCGGGGGGGCAGCAGGTTGGCAGGCGACTGTTCTAAATAAAATTAGTGGCGGAGGTCATCGCGGACCATTTAACTCCGATGACGGCGCTGGCGCCAACACGGGATTGATTGGCGGTGTAACTTCATTTAAGAGCACGCAGCTGGGCAAGGATTTACGCATTGGCGTGAATCGGAAAATGGCGGATTGGGCACGCGGGATGTCGGCCACCTCCATTTCTAAAAATGATCTTACGCCTGCTTCGCTCTCGAGTCTGTTCTCAGTCACTCCGGCTGCGAATGGATTGGTGACAGCGGCTTCGATGACCGACGCTTCCAATGCGGCGGCCGATATCGCGGCTGCGATCTCTGGGATTTTTGGTAATCCCACGCGCAATGGATCTTCGCAGCTAACGAATTCTGCCGGTTGCTCTTTGCTCGGAAATGCGGCTTTGGCCGACCCTAGCTTTGGAACGGCACTTTTTACTCCCACGGGAATTGCCGAATTGAATGCAGTGATGACGGTCTCGGCGTTGACACCGGCTGAGCAGGCACAGCTTGCTGCCTACTATCAGTCGGCCGCGGGTGTGATTGGTGGAGTGCTCCTTGAATTGGGCGGGCGGGACTATCATGGGCAGAGCCCACAAAACGTGATTGCTCCGGCGGATATTGAAGAGGCGCGTGCTATCGTGATGTTTCTTGCGGCTTGCCACGCTTCGCAAGCTCCCGGCGCATTCTTGTATTTTTCAAACGGACAAGCGATTGCGTCGGGCGTTCAATCGGTCACGACGACTATTGGTGGAGTTGCGGCGACGGTGAATGCGCCCGTAGCACGCGGTGATGCCGGTGGATCCTACAACGCCGGCTTGATTATCTTCTACGATCCGAATGGTTCACCTCCAGCGGCGCAATTCACCGGTACGATTGCCAGCAACAGCGGCAATGCGAAAATTGCGCCGAGCGTGGGCTCGTCAAAGGCTGCGGTTTCAGGACTCTATTTGTCGGCGTTGAAGTGGATCAATGGTGGGACAATTCCTGCAGGAGCCATGGCCGCAATGGGCGTAGCTAGTCCCGTTGGAATTGTGGTGATCTGATGAAGAGGATTTTACTCGCTCTATTTATCTTAAGTCTATCGGGGTGTGGGGCTAATCACGGCGCGGGCGGGTCGTCTGCGCAGAGTTCGCTGGCCGTGGTCACGGCGCTTTCGATAGATACCTATGCCTCAACAGTTTACAGCTTTGGTCAGAACCAAGGGTGTGTCAACTGTCACGCGGGGAAGGTCAATCCGCTTTGGATGAATCCAGATCCGGCGGTCGCCTATTCATTTGCACGACCCTTTGTTGATTTTGCAAATCCGACAGCGTCGGTCTTTGCGACCTATGTCGGCAACAATCATTGCAATGATCCCATTTGCAATAACAAGGCAAATATTCCAGTGATGCAGAGTCTACTTTCGCAATGGGCGTTGATTGAAATTCAACAGGGCACGGGCGGTACATCGACCGGCGCTGGCTCCACTCTTTTGAATCCGCCTTATGTCACTGCGACGCTGGCGATCCCGAATCCGTTGCCGCTTCTGACGGCTGCGACACCTGCGGTTTTACGCTTTGCTCTCTCGCAGTTGACGCCTCCTATACCGGCACTAAATGGAGCGTATTTAGAAGTCAGTGTGCGTTCGTACAATACGGCGCAGAATGAATATCGAGTTTATAACCCGAGAATTTTTGGCAATAGCGTTCCCGTTCATATCGAGGGAATCCACGCCTATGTTCGGCCCGCAGCAGGAACAGGACTTGGAACAGAAGACGTGATTCAAGGTGATCAATGGTCAGGCGTCAATGCGACAGCCGGGATTTTCCCTATGCCGGGGCCGTTGCCTGCTGGGCCGGTTACTGGTGCGATCCCGATGGCCACCAATGCGCTTGGCATTCAAAGCCAGTCCAGCTCCGATGTCATCACACTGGGTTTTGCGGTGATTCAATAGGCGGCGACGGCGGTGCTGTCGCCGGTGGATTGCAATTGCGAACTTTTTCATCTTTATGATCGGGGTCCGGAGTCAGGACCTCGTCACCCAACGCCTTCTTACTTTCAATCGCACAATTCCAAATCCAAAGGCGCATTAGCTTAATGCGTAAGCCCTCTAAGAGCTGATACCCCTCATTCTCGGGCGGCATACTTTGGGTCATGGCAATGGATTGAAAGAGCTTGCTCTCTGCGGGGCTGCCCTTGACGACGACGGGCGTGAATACACTGAACATAGTTTTGTAATTGGTGAGATTGGCAAAATTGGCAATCGCATCTTTGTCTGGCTTCTCCCCATCTAGCGAGTGGCATTTTAAGCAACTCTGCGCCAGGACAAATTGGCGAACGACATCGTAGTCAATATTTTCCGGATGGTCGAAATAGGGCTTGAGTTGTTGGCTTAGTGGTAGCGCCGGCTTTGGCGCGGGTTCGCCTTGCACGCGACGGGCTCCGTTTTCAATCCAAACGAAAATCAATTTCTTTTGGTCGGCAGTCAACGCGGGCTTATCGAGCGGAGGCATATGTCGGCTACCGACGGCGTTCAAAACCTCGACTAGAGAACTTTCCTCCGGTTGAAAAGGCTCGACAAACTTGCGACCACGAACTCCATTTAGAGTCGCTTCATAGGTGGAGAGGTCCACGCCGTCTTTTTTATCGACGGCATTGTGGCAAGAGGTGCAATTGATATTGAGAGCGAAGCGTTGCACCGCGGGATAGTCCACGGTGTCGGGTTGAGATAAAACCGCCTTGAGCTTGCGGCTGTCGACCACCGCCGCCGGATTGCCGTCGTGGGTAGACGAACAGGCGCACACCGCGAACAGGACATAGGCGATTACAAATAAACTCCTAAGTGCAGGTTTCGCGGCGAGGTGGTTCATTGTTTTACAGCCTCAATGTTCAGAGTGATGGCAATATCGTCGCCAATGAGTGCCAACATCTCTTTCATGCCATATTCCGAGCGTTTCAGCGTCGCCGTGGCTTTAAAGCCTGCGCGAGTCGCGCCGGTTTGATCTGCACCTGTGCCGACCGGCACCACCGTCAGAGTGACTGGCTTAGAAATTCCATGCAGAGTCAAATCACCGACGATCGTCGTGGGATTCCCTGCGGCATCATAGGTGATCTTAGTCGAAGCAAATGTCATTTTGGGAAAGGACGCGGCGTTGAAAAAAGCATCTGATCGCAAGTGGCGATCGCGTTGCTCAATTTTGGTATTGACGCTGCCAACGTCAATTTCGACGCTGACTTTTGAATCTCCGCTTGGAATAAATTGAATATCGCCAGCGAGCTTGTCAAAGCGTCCGACTGTGAGGCTGATTCCCATATGGTTTACCTCAAAGCCGACATTGCTATGATCTGAGTCGATCTTGTACTGACCTTGCGGGGCTTGGCCTGCAAAGACCGAGATAGAACTTAGAGCGAGGGCCGCAATTGCGGACAGGACATATCTATTTTTCACTTATTTTCTCCCTATAGTTAAAAACGTTGTTTATTGATGTAAACTATTATCATTTAATAGATCGCGATTGGCGAGTCGTGAGACAAACTCCTTCACCGAGCTGCGCAGAGTCCCGAGTTCTTCGATATTCAGTCCGGATTGGCAAAACAGCGCGTAGCTCATTTCTGCCGCTTTCAATTTGAGTTTGCTCGCCTTGACCGTAAGATAATTTCGGACTGAGCGGTCGTCATCAGCGTCGCGCTCCCGGCGAACCATCCCGCGTACCTTTAGCTTTTCTAAAATCGGAGTCAGAGTTCCGGAGTCCAGAAATAATTTCTGCCCAATTTCGGAGACGCTTAAGCCGTCCTTCTCCCAAAGCACCATCAGCACAAGATACTGGGCGTAAGTGATGCCGAGCTTTTTTAGTGCGGGTGCGTAGGTTCGGGTGACCAATCGAGACGCCGCATAGAGCGGAAAGCAGAGTTGATTTTCGAGGCGGAGTAGTTCCGTAGCCATTTGGTCTGTCATACTTCACATTTTTTCTTTGCGACGCCCATGTACGAGAGCTTCAGCGATGGAGTGAGGGTGAATGCAAAATCTTTAGGCACCGTACGAGCCAAAAAATTTCTTAGCGTTAGAGTGGAAAAAAGCGGACGAATACCGGTGAGTGCGACCATGCGCATGCCTTGCTGATTGCAAAAGGCTTCAACCTCTGCAGGCTTTAAAAATAATTTCAAGATGTGCATATTCTTGGGCGTGTTTCGCACAAACCACTCTACGAATTTTATGATCACCAAGTACGCTGTCCAATTGCGATTGAACGTGTGAAAGAAAAACAGACCATCGGGTTTTAAAACACGACTAATTTCAGCGATGATCTGTTCCGGCCGTTCGACATGTTCGAGAAAGTCCATCGCTGATACGGCATCGAACGATCGATCTGGAAACGGTAGCGCGTAGGCATCGGCGAAAACATAGGAAACGGATTTTGTCTGGTCATGGTTGCGCGCGACAGTCAGACTTTCTGCCGCAACGTCAAGGCCGACCATTTCGTGAGATTCAAGGGCCAAACGATTAGTTAAAAATCCGGCGCCGCAGCCAACATCTAGAATCTTCAGTCGCCGATGTGAGCCAAAGTGAGAGCGTAACTTTTCGATCACCCAAGGGGCTTTGGTTTTAGTTTCTTGACGTAGAAGTGCTACGGGATCGTCGAAAGCTGTGTACCAGCGTTCGCCTAGCGAGTGATAGATCTCATTATTGACGCTCACGCATTACTCCTTACAAAGTTCCAATAGACAGTTTGAAAAACGCCAAAACTCAAGACGATGAGAATCTGACCCTTTAGCCCCAACCAGAGCAGCTCGGACCCTGCGGCGGCATTCGAATGTTCGAGCCAAATGAAGTAAGCAGATAGGAAGACGATCGGGTGCAAAACGAAAAGCACAGAGTGCAACCAGTTCTCTTGGGCCTTGCAAGCTTGAGTGTGGACAAATTCATCCTTAGTCACGAGCAGGCAAGAAAATGCAGCGAGCCCGATATAGATCGCAAGACTGAAGCTCGCTTGAGGCGCAAAGACCAAATAGCTGAAACACAGCAAAACCGAAGCGGTGTCGACCGGGTGGCCAATTCTCTCCCAGAGCTGCAGTCCGCGCTGGCGATGAAAATAAAATTCATCGAAGAACATTGCGCTTCCTTGCAGTGCTGAGGGTAGAAGTAGTAGCCATTTCATTCTCTCGTCCTCATAACGCTTCAAATATCGAACCAAAGATCGTTAGGCCCGGGCCGAACGCGAGGCTTATAATCTTTTGATCTTTTTTGAGTCCACGGCGTATCAATTCGTTCCAAACATGTGGCAAGGTGGCCGAAGACATATTGCCCCGTCGAAAAAGTACATTTTTGCTCGCGGCAACTTGGTCGTCGCTCAGATTTAAAAACGCCTGAACAGAGTCGATGATCTTGGGGCCGCCCGGATGCACGGCGAATAAAGCGTTCTCCAGAATCTCTTTGCTGTCGAGTCCCGCATTTGAACACAGGGTCTCAATAAATTCCTTAATCTCGGCGCCGATCTTAGAGGGCACTTCGCGTGACAAGGTCATCTGCATGCCGAACTCGGTTGGCAGCCACGACATATCATCTTGTGAATCCTTAATCAGGTGTTCGCGAATACTAAGGACCGCAAAGCCTGAGTGCGCCTGCTCGCGAGGGACCGCGGAATACTTAATATTGCCGTCAGCAAAAAGACTCTGCACAACGAGTTGTTCGGGTGAGTTGAGACGCGCGTTCAAATGTAGAGTGCACATCTCGGTATGGACGATATCGACGACATTTTCACCGCTAGAGACAAAGCCCTCGGCCATGCGAACGGCGGGCATCGCCGCGTAGCAACCCATGTGATAGGCGTGAGTGACATTCGTTTGATCGGCCCACGACTTTGCGTTGACAATATATTGTGCGGGGCTAGGTGAGATGTAGCCGGTGCAGCTCACATGCACAATATGACCAGGCGCTGGCGCGGCCTCCGGATATATTTCCGCGAAAATTTCACCGGCCCTTTGGCCAAAAAACTGAGTGCGCTCATGGATGCTCGAATTGCTCATGGAGACTTCTAGCGACTCAACTCCACGCACCGAGATCTGACTTTCTTTGACTCCGTAACGTCTAAACATCGAATTGAAATAGCCAAGATCGTGTTCGGGGTCGTCACTGATATCCGCGTGTGCGGCGATGATGAGTTGGGCTAGATCATTTTGCGCAATGAGCGTACGTGGTTCGATCTCGATAAAATCGGTGAGTGCAATCTGCGTTTTCATAATCGGCATCCCCTTATTCGCGACAAGCAGTGCCGCGAAATTGAACCCACCTTAAGGTTGTTCGATTGAATTGCATACAATTTTAAATGGAAACAGATGTTTCAATTAATGAAACATACGGAGATTATTTGGCTCGGTTTGAGCTTCCTACGGCGCATTTTCAGTAGGGTCCGCACGCCGGCCGTCCCGGTTGGTTTTGCCCGCTGAAAAAGGGGGCAAAACTGCGCGCCTGAATTCAGGATTCCTTGAATAGCCCAACTATATCTGTTATTTCACAGGTACTACGATTTGAAACCCAGCAGCGCGAGGTGCTCTCACATGTCATCGGCCAATGCATCGACTAAGACACTCCAACAACCCGGTTTTCTGCAGACCTCGCGCCAAGATTTTTGGTGGATTCAGCCACTGGCGGTCTTCTTAGGGCTTTCCACGTTCATTGTTTATTCGACTTGGGCGGCTTTTCAAGGCGATCATTATGCCTTTGGTTCGTATCTTTCACCGTTCTATTCGCCCGAAATTTTCGGCGATTCGCCCCATAGTTGGTTTGGGCCCAAACCAGGATGGTGGCCGGCATTTATGCCTTTTTCGCCGGCGTTGCTGATTTTATGGGCACCCGGAGGCTTTCGCTTCACCTGCTACTACTATCGCGGAGCATATTACAAATCCTTCTGGGCCGATCCGTTGGCCTGTGCCGTGGGTGAACCCAGGAAATCCTATTTGGGCGAGCGCTCTTTCCCGCTGATTTTGCAAAACGTGCATCGCTACTTTCTTTACCTCGCGCTGATTTTCATCGTGCTCCTCGCGCACGATGTGTGGAAGGCGATGTGGTTCACCGATGCGGCGAGTGGAACAGTTCACTTTGGCATCGGTGTCGGAACGTTGGTGCTCGCATTGAACACATACTTGCTCGGTAGCTACACGCTTGGCTGTCACTCGCTCAGACATCTGGTCGGCGGACTTTTTGATCAACTTTCGGGCCGGCCGGTGCGTTTGAAACTTTACAACTGCGTGAGCTGCCTGAACCGCCGACATATGATGTTTGCATGGTTTAGTCTGACCACCGTTGGATTTTCGGATTTATACATTCGCATGTGCTCGATGGGAATTTGGCACGACTGGAGACTTTTCTAATGGCGCAATCATTTACGACTCATACTCACGACGTTTTAGTGATTGGTGCCGGAGGCGCGGGCCTGCGCGCGGCGATTGAAGCCTCGGCGAGCGGGTTGTCGGTCGGCCTGGTTTGCAAATCATTGCTCGGTAAAGCCCACACGGTGATGGCTGAGGGTGGAATGGCCGCGGCCATGGGCAACGTCGACGATCGTGACAGCTGGAAAGTGCATTTTGCGGATACGATGCGCGGCGGACAGTATCTCAACAATTGGAGTATGGCTGAGTTCCATGCCAAAGAAGCTCCGGAGCGCGTGCACGAGTTGGAATCCTGGGGCGCCGTTTTTGATCGCACGAAAGATGGGCGCATTCTGCAGCGTAATTTTGGTGGGCATCGTTACCCGCGCTTGGCTCACGTCGGAGATCGCACCGGGCTCGAAATGATCCGTACACTTCAGGATCATGGAATCCATCAGGGCATTGAAGTCTACATGGAGCAGGCGGTTGTTTCTCTGCTGAAAGATGGCGATCGTATCGCGGGTGCTTTTGGCTATGATCGAGAGCGCGGCGGATTTAAAGTTTTTCAAGCAAAGGCCGTGGTCATGGCGACGGGTGGGATTGGTCGTGCCTTTCGTATTAGCAGCAATAGCTGGGAGTACACGGGCGATGGTCATGGTCTGGCTTACGATGCGGGTGCCGCATTGGTCGACATGGAGTTTGTGCAGTTTCACCCGACCGGAATGGTGTGGCCGCCCAGTGTGCGCGGAATTCTAGTGACCGAAAGTGTGCGCGGCGAGGGTGGAGTTCTACGCAATAAAGACGGCAAACGATTTATGTTCGAAGACATTCCGCCGCTTTACAAAGGGCAGACTGCCAACAATGAAGATGAGGGTTGGCGTTACACTCAGGGCGATAAAAATGCACATCGTCCGCCTGAACTTCTGACTCGCGATCATGTCGCTCGTTGTATTAATCGAGAGGTCAAAGCGGGACGTGGCAGTCCACATGGCGGTGTCTTTTTGGATATCGCATGGATCAAAGAAAAAATGCCGAACGCGGCCGAGCACATCAAACGCAAGCTGCCCAGCATGTACCATCAGTTCAAACAGCTGGCCGACATTGATATCACCAAAGTTCCGATGGAAGTTGGCCCCACCACGCACTATGTGATGGGCGGAATTATGGTGGATGGCGAGTCGCAGATGTCGACGATCCCTGGTCTATTTGCGGCGGGTGAATGTGCGGGTGGACTGCACGGCGCGAATCGTTTGGGTGGGAATTCACTTTCCGATCTCTTAGTCTTCGGAAAACGCGCTGGTGAGTTTGCGGCGAAGTTTGCACGCGATGCGAAAACCCCAAAGATCAATGATGCCGACCTGCAAGCCGCAGCCAAAGCGGCTCTGGCGCCGCTTGATCGCGAGCAGCAAAGTGGCGACGAGGGACCGTTTAAGATTCAACATGAATTGCAAGATAAGATGCAGGATCTTGTCGGCATCGTGAGGACCGAAGCTGAGATGAAACAGGCCCTGGTCGAAATCGATAAACTCAAGGCGAAGGCGGCGAAGACCGTCGCACGCGGAAACCGCGAATACAACGGCAGCTGGCATACGGCACTTGATTTAAAAAATCTGATGATCGTCTCTGAGGCCATCACACGCGCAGCGATTGAGCGGAAAGAAAGTCGCGGCGCTCATTTTCGTGATGATTTTCCGGAAAAGGCGGATGAGTTTAGCAAATTTAATTTTGTGATCAACAAAGGTTCAGATGGCAACATGCAAGTGACTCGAAAACCGCTCAAGGAGATGCGAGCGGATCTTAAACAAGTGATTGAGGAGATGAAGTAATGTCCAAGATGGTAACCTTCAGAATTTGGCGCGGCAATAAGGACGGCGGAGCGTTTGTAGACATGGATACCCCGATCAGCGAGGGAATGGTGGTGCTCGATGCCATTCACCAAATCCAAGCCGATCAGTGCAACGATCTCTCGGTGCGCTGGAATTGTAAGGCTGGGAAATGTGGGTCTTGCTCGGCTGAGGTCAACGGTGTTCCGAAATTAATGTGTATGACTCGCCTGAACGAACTCAATCTAGATAAACCGGTGACCGTCGAGCCCATGCGCGCGTTTCCCAAGATTCGCGACCTGGTGACCGATGTGTCGTGGAACTACCGTGTGAAGAAGAAAATAAAAAAATTCAATCCTCGTCCGCCAGATGCGACGGATGGCAGTTGGCGTATGGATCAAAAAGACATTGATCGCGTACAAGAGTTTCGCAAATGCATCGAGTGTTTTTTATGTCAGGACGTGTGCCACGTGTTACGTGATCACCATATGCACGAGGAATTTATTGGACCACGCTACTTGGTCTACACCGCCGCACTTGAGATGCATCCGCTCGACACCGAAAATCGTCTGCCTGAACTCAAGCAGTCGCAGGGTGTTGGTCTGTGCAATATCACTAAGTGCTGCACAAAAGTCTGCCCTGAAAATATCACCATCACCGACAACGCGATCATTCCGCTCAAAGAACGAGTGGTCGATGAGTTCTTTGACCCGGTGGCCAAGCTGATTAAGAAGATCGTCAGCCATGTTTAAATTGAAGGTTCTGCATAAAGATGCGATTCCCGCCGCGATCGAGAAGGCGGAGCGCTATCGTTTTTTGCGGGACTCTTCTGCGGCTGAAAGTATTTGCCGCGATATTTTGCAGATCGATCCCGACAATCAACAGGTGCTGGTCATGTTGATTCTGACTCTGACCGATCAGTTCGGTGGCGCCGGGCAGACCCACGTGTCCAAGGTGCGTGAACTCAACGCTCAATTGAAGAGCGATTATTCGCGGATTTATTACTCGGGGATTATTTGCGAGCGATGGGCGAAGGCGCAATTGCATCAAGGCGGATTGGGCGCGGGTGCGCGTGCCTTCACGTGGTTGCGCGAGGCTATGGATTGGTTTGAAAAGGCCGATGCGGTTCATCCGGAGCGCAATGACGAGGCCGCCCTACGCTGGAACTCCTGCGCGCGGATGATTACGCTGCACAAGCTCGAGCCGCGCCATGAAGATGACGGTACTCCGCACCAGCTCGAGTGATTTTGCAAAATGAATTCAGGAATTAAAATCCGACATTTAGAAACGGAGAGACTTGGAACATTCCGGTCTCGTCGAAATTCAGAAAGCCGATCTGCAAGCCGTGCAGATTTTTGGTGACGTTTATAAACCCAATTTGAAATCCAGTGATGGTATCGGCGCGATTGTAGAGCCCGATTTGAAAGCCGTACACTTTTGTTTGGGTGCACAGATTAATCGGGGCGAGCTGCATTCCATAGACATTGGCGTCGGCACCGTTGTGATTGGTGCCCGCGGTGACCTGTAAACCATAAATATTTGTTGCGCCCAGATTGATATTCGCGAGACCCGCGACTTGGAGAATATAAATATCGGCGGCTGAATAGTTAAGATTGAATGCGCCGGCGATGGCCGCGCCACCAAATGCCGTGGTCGTGACATTGCCGATGGCACCGACATCCAATCCGTACATTTCAGTTTCGCTGCCCCACAGAACACTCAGGCGTAAACCACGAATTTGAAAATCGCCTGATGGAAATTGAATGGGCGGAAGAAAATTGACGGAAAGCGGAGAGTTCGAGGCATTCGCCTGCATCATGCCTAGGAGTAGAGCTGTGAGGAGCACAAGCTTGAATCGATTTGCCATACTCAATTGTAGGAGCTAAATGCGCAAAAACATAGGCGAGGCAGACCTTAGTCTGAGCCAAAATGAGACACTCGGCGGGATGCAGTTCGATTTGCGGCCCGGGTGAGCTATTCTGAGAAGACGGGCCGTATTTGCAGAATTCGGGGTGTGGGTATGTTCCAGCGTCTTATCAAAGCCAAATTTCAGGTTGCGGCGATTCTCTTGGCACTCACGCTCCCCATAGTTTTCAATCAATGCGCGGGAACTGCCTATGTTTCACCCGAGGACCTTTTAAGCGCTTCCGCGTCTGGCATCGTGGTCAGCAGTGCAAAATATAATCTTACAGTCGGTGAAACGGCCCAGTTGTCGGTAAGTGGAGGAATTCCTCCTTACACATTCTCAGTCGCGCCGGCCGGTGCAGCATCAATGGATACGAGCTCCTATTTGTTAACGGCTCTGGTGAATGGGACTACGACGATTGTTGCAACGGATAGCACAGGTCAAATGTCGCTACCGATGTCGCTCAACATTGGTGCGGGCAGTTTTTTATTGGCTGTGGATTTTCCGGTCGCGCAAAATGGAGCGACGTGGAGAGTTCCGGCTGGGGTGACGATCATTCGCGTAAAATCTTGGGGCGCGGGCGGAGGAAGTGGATCAATTCCTGTGCTCGGCGCTGCGGGCCTTGCGGGCAGTGGCGGTGCTGGTGGATTTGCGCAAGCTGATTTTGCGGTAACTCCCGGTGAAACGCTGACGATTAGAGTCGGTGCCGGTGGAGCGGCTGGTAGCGGTGGAACTGGGGCTCCTGCGAACATCGGACGCGGCGGTGGCGGTGGTGGATATTCGGCTCTGTACCGTGGCACGACTCCACTCTTGATTGCCGGGGCTGGCGGTGGTGGCGTATTGAACCATAGCTAGATGCGACCGAGGAGCAGGGGGTCATGATCCGACCTCCCGTGACTGCTTTTTACGTATATCGACGATT
>JAYVPG010000064.1:0-25317 GCA_043757545.1 Pseudobdellovibrionaceae bacterium | reverse complement strand
CCAAATGGGTGAAAACTTGATCGCTTCGCGATCTCGCAAAATCCCACCCAGCTCAGACTCTCACGACTCGACTTCAAATTTTATCCACCGATCTGGGGTGGATCTGCAAGATCTAAACCTGAGTAGGCCATTTTTTTGGAAATCGAACAGCAACTTTTACGAATAAAAATTTGCTCAATTTTTCCGTCATCGCCTGGGACTAAAGTCAGTATCCAGTCCGCTCTTCCTTCATCCGTCAATCTGTAAGTGGAAATTGAATCACTATGATAGTAGTCCCCCGTTTGCTTTCCTAGAATGGTGGGAATTTTATTGGCGTCAATTCCGATAATTTTTTTGCTCTGAATGAGGTCTACAACCATTCGCGCGCGATCTCCCGTCGTGCCACTTTTGAATTTTATTTCCGAAAAAGATCCCTGTGGCCACATGAACTTGGCTTCCCATAAAAACAGCGTGTTATTGTACCAATAAAAAGCGCAAAACATTAGAGTCAACCCCAATGTTGCCACCGCAGCTTTGACCGCGACATTAAGAAAAATTTTTGAGAAACTAATAATGTTTATTTTTTGTTTTTTCATAGTTGAGGATTTTCAGATTTCCCTTGCTGATTTGATCAGTAGCCCGATCAAATAGTTCAATATTTTCAACATCACCGTTTTTAATGAGTCCAGTTGTAGTCTGAATCCCACGTTCATTATTGAAGTCGTCCGTTGAAAGTCATCTTCATTGGTCGTCGCCATTTAGTAGGTGAATGTATTTAGAATATTTAAACATCCGGTTGCGCTTTCCCCCGGTGGTTTCCGTGAGGATGCCGATTCCAACAAGTATGTCGATTGCTTTGCCAGCTGTTGGTTTTGTTGTTTTCAAAAGTTTGACCACTTGGCTGGTCGTGAGTACTGGATGTCCGGGCAAATGCTCAAATAGGCGGATGGCTGGCACGACGACTTGCTTTGCAGCCATGAGTCTTTTCCTATCGTGATCGAAGAGATGAAAAAGTTCTTGCGAAGTTTTAACGGCCTCTTGGCTTGAGATGCAGATTCCTTCTAGAAAAAAACGAATCCAACCTTCCCAATCGCCTTCGGCACGAACCGCATCGAGACATCGATAGTATTCCTGGTGATTTCGTTTGAAATGAAGGCTCAGATAAAGCAGCCGGGAGTCGAGAATATCCCAAGCTTCGAGTAAGAGTGCTATGAGAAGGCGGCCAAGCCGTCCGTTGCCATCGAGAAACGGGTGAATCGTTTCGAATTGAACGTGAATGAGCCCTATGCGAATTAGGGGGTCCAGACCGTCGTCTTGGTTGATGTACTTTTCAAGCGCTTCCAGGGATTTTTTCATTTCAACCGGGGGCGGCGGAACGAAATGGGCTTGGCTAGGTCGTCGCCCTCCAATCCAGTTTTGTGATGTTCGAAAGCTACCCGGCTGTTTGGAGTTCCCGCGGACGCCTTTCATTAAGCGTTTATGCATCTCACTGAATAACCTGAGTGACACGGGAAGACCTTTGGGATCATTGAGCTGTTTGCGGCCGAAATTTAGCGCGTCGAGGTAGTTGCAGACCTCTTCGAGATCAAGGCCCGGTACTCCAGGGTCCGCCTCGTAGTTGAAGAGATCAGCTAGTGTCGCCTGAATGCCCTCAATTTGTGATGAAAGAATAGCTTCTTTGCGCACGAACGCATAGTTGAAAAAATCAGTGTTGGGAACGAGATGCGAGGCAATGCGAATTTCGGCAAGCCTCGCCTTTGCTTCCTGAAGGCGATCTTTTAGCTCTGTGGATTGCTCGAGAACGGGCCTGGGAGGCAAATCCACGGGGACAAAAGCCTTTACGGTCTCACCGGCCGATGTTGTATCCTGATAATATCCGGTTTTCCGCTTAGTCATTGCTGTAGTAAAGCATACCTTCCTAACAATAGACAGTAGTAAAGCATACTTTATTAAAAATTTACTAAGGAACGGCGACTTTCTTAACTAATTCTGGAAGAAGGCTAGACCAAAATCGGAATTTAAAATAAGTAGGTACGCTCCCACTATATTAGATTCAATATATCCGAAAATAAAAAGGCCAGCGAATGCAAAAGTATAGCTATTAAACAGGCTTCGAAAAAAATGCTAGATATATAGGGGGAACCCGACTTTTGGAGAAACCGAATTAGGAGCCTTATATTCGCTCTAGCGGTGCAACCGCCGTCACAAAGCGAACGGCCTTGCATTAAATTCAGCGATCTTTTTGAATCTGGATTGGGCGGTCTAAGCGCAGTAAATTGCCGTCAATGAAAGTCCTTTTTCTTATTCTTGGATTTTGCGCTTGCCTACATGTTGAGGCCAAGGAATGTCTGGCTCAAAAGGATGTCGATGATGTTCTTTCCGGTATTCAAATTGAGGAATGGAACTCTTCGTCCTGGGTTCGTTCGACAAGCTTCGAATTGTGCAACGAAGAGGCTCTAGTCAACACGGTTCTTAAGTCACTGACCGGTTTAAAATCGCTACCTCCTCTAGCTGCGTTGACGGGCAAAATGGCCTCCAATATTTTGGGGGATTCGCCATTTAAATTTTTGGCTGACCACGTGCGTACGATCCGTGTCGACACGCAAAAGCATATGGCTGAGTGCCAGTCCGAAAGTTCGCGAGCGCTGGCCTTTGTTAATGATGGATTTTCAAATACCTTGTACGTCTGCCCGCTGGTGCAGCAAGGCACTTCTTTGGGCGTATTCGCTGCCTTAATTCATGAGGCGCGGCACTTGTTAAGTGAAGTTGAAAAGGTTGGAGTGGGTGCGCGCAGCGGGCCAGTTTACGCTCACTCGACGTGTAGCCACGGGCTTCTTTCGGGATCGGCAGGCTGTGATGAATCCTATCAGGTTGGTGGGGCCTATGCCGTTGCAGTTGAGCTTCTACTGAAGTTCTCGCGCACTGAGGCGCTTGATTCGGTGCTCCGTCAGAGTGCGAAAAGCATGGCTCTTGAACAGTTACTCCTGCATTTCAATCAACTGCCGGGAGAAATGCAAACTGGCGCCATCCTGCTGTCGAACGACGGCACTGTGTTTTTTTATGACGATGCTTCTCAGGGATTAACACCATTACTAAGAGACGTCCCCAGCAGTACGGTTGTGACACTGAGAACTGTACCAACCTTATTTTCTGCCGCGCCGATGGCGGTGAAAAGTCTGCTGACGCCAACTCTTTTGGTCGACACCCCTGGATCTTTTGCGAAAAAATTTAGGACTAAGTTTTCTGACGAGCAAAGACTAAAGCTGCGTGACGTCTATTATGGAATAAACTATTATTGTTTTCTATTTAGTGATTCGCTTTCCTGTGAAGGTGGAACCCTCGACGCCGAGGATTCTGTAACTCTAGTGTTGCCTCCGAATATTAAACCGATGCAGTTTGCTGCTTTCGGTGAAGCACCTGGCGACAGCGATTTAATTTTTATCGTGAGTGAGGATGGAAAACTGTACTCGGTCCCCCGCACGACGCCAGTTAAAAGTTGGTTGGTTACGGACTTGACTGAGACTCCGAGTTTATATGGCTTTCGTGGAGTGGGCTTGCTGCCCGGTTTGCGACGAATCGGACTTTCGTGGGATGGGACTCTGGTGTCCTATGACGACCCGAGTGTACTAACGCCGATCGCGAAAACTAAAGACCTGCGTTTCAAAAAAATGATGGCTCCATACTATTGGTCAACCGGATTGTTAGAGTTGTTACAATAGGCAGCAAAGTGTAGCTAAATCGTAAAGTCGCTGACTTGAAAGTCTTCAACCCGTGGCAGGGTGAGCGTCAGACAAGTGCCCTTACCGACCTCAGAGGTGTATTCGATTCGCCCGTCGAAAAGATCGATCACCTTCATCGCGTGATGGATGCCCAGGCCCGTGCCTCGGCCGCTCTTGCCATTGGTGAATCCGCGTTGGCCTAGGCGGCGCAAGACTTCTTTGGACATACCGCAACCGTTGTCGGTGACTTCTAGAATCGCAAGACCGTCTTGGCTCGACAGCTTGACGTGAACTTGACCGCGGCCCGGTTCGCAGGATTCAATTGCGTTGTTTAGAAGATTCGAGATCGCTCGCTTAAACTCAATCGGGGCAATTCGCGCGCAGACTTTCTCGTTAGAGAGTAAACGCACTTCACAGCTGCGCGCTTGGCCCATAAGGACCGCCCGAGTTTCGGTTAGAATTTCTTCTATGATCAAATTTAAATCCATCGGAATACTTTGCCCGTGACCACTGCGGCTGCGCTCGAGAAGGTCATTTGAAATTCCCACGATGCGATCGATCGCCTTCGCGATGAGCTGGCGCCGCTCGATCGGTACGGACTTAAGGTCGGCCGTGGCAATGCGCAATGCCGACAGCGGTGAGCGAATATCATGCGCCACTTGAGCGCTTAAACTAGACATCGCCATGGCGTTGTCTTTCTCTAGGCGTTCACTTTCCAAAATCCGTGTGAGCTTCACGGACTCGAGTTCACGAAGAGTCTTTTCATTTTGTAACAAGCTGAAGCGATGACCTAAGCCGAGCGATAGCAATAGAACCTCAGCGGCCGATCCGATCTGCATGGCGTAGTCAGAATAGAAATTCGACGAAATCCAACCGAAATTCTTTAAGTTCAAAACGACAATTCCTAAGAGAAAGAAAAGCCATGCGGTCAAAAAATAATATGCGGGCGAGAATCCCTTTCTGGCGACGACGACTCCCGTGGCAATCACTAGGGGCACGGCGATCAGGCAAAACGCGGCCGCCGTGCGAATGGCGGGGCCATAAGGAGCAAAGAGCAAGCACGGGACAGCGATCACGAAACACGTCGTCCCGAGCCAGCGCAAAATCGGATCAAGGCGGGATGAATATTTTGGCGTGCGCAGATACGTGCGAGTGAAGAAGAAAATAAATCCAAAGGACAGCCAAATTAATGTGGGTAGTATCTGATTCGCAAAGCGTGGTTGACCGGGCCAAAGATATTCAAACGCCAAACCGTTTAGCCCAGCTTGAAAGAGGCCGAACGCGAGGATATAGCCGACATAGTATGCAAAGGCACGATCCTTGACAAATAGGATCAAGAAAAGATTGTAGATCAGCAGTGCTAAAATAATTCCGAAGTAAAGTCCAAGGCCCGCATACTCCTCGGTGAGTTGCTGAGAAAATCCAAGGGGTGACATGATTTTGATGGGCACCTGAATGGCGCTGGTCGACAACACTCGCAAATAGATCCCGTTGGCTAAATCTTGAGTCTGCAGGGGAATGACAAAGTTCCGATGTGCGATGGGGCGTGTCGCAAACGGGTAGTGATCGCCCACTGTTAAGCGCGGTAATTGCAAGTCGAGTGAATCGAAAATTTTAATTTCATCAAGCAAAGGGTAGCCGATCTCAAGCAGCCAAGGACGGTTCAGCTCTAGACCTGTGCAACGCACTTTAAACCAGCGCGGAAGATTTGAAAATCCAAAAGAGTTCTTCTCTATAGAAATGGGTGTGAATGCCGTCGACGTCGTGATTGGGTCTTCAAGACTAGTCTCGATCTGGCAATTTTCCGCAAAATTTAAAGCGGAGGGTTCGCTGGCCCAAGTGGAGGCACTCAATGTTAGCAACATGGTGAGAAGTATCATTTGCCGGAACCTTGTGGAGGTAGCTTCTGAAATAACGCCCGCAGTAAAACTCGAGGAGCGAGCAGAGAAATCGGCCCGTTGGTCAAATGGGCAATGCCAAGATAGGCGTCCCGTAACAGAGGCGATTGAGCCGCGCCGGCCGCGACTTTTAGCATCAGTCGTTGCGCAAAACTGGCTTTGTGCCGTTTAGAGCGAGGCGCCGACGACTTGTCGCGATTTATCCGTCGCACGATTCCCGCATCGCGCTGAGTGGACATGCTCCATGCCATATTCGTACTTGCGGAGATCTTTCCCTGCAAGCGCCGATCGAAAGAGCCATCGCGACCCTCTTTGAGTGTGACGGCTTGCTGAGCAACGACCGTCATGCCCTGACCGTAGATCGGATTGAAGGCGACAGAAGAATCACCAACCGCCAGCAACCCACTTGGGAAGTCCGACATTTTCTCATACCAACGCCTTCGGTTGGCGGTGTTCCCGTACAAGGTGATTGGAGTTAGGAATTCGGCTCCCAGCAGATACTCGTGCACGACCGGTGAACGCAACCGCAACGCAAATTCAATAAATTTTTCTTGGTTCGTCGGTGGAATCAGTCCGCCGATTCCCACCAGCGTAATCATCCATTGGTTGTTTTCAATTTTTGCCAGCATGGCGGCGGTTGGGATATCCATGGATTTTGGTGTAATAAAAACCATTTTTGCAGCGGGAGGATTTTTCAGATGAACGATAGCGCTGGCATAGGTCACCTTGGGATCGACATTGGTCACTTCGACTTCGCTCAAGCCAAGCTCGCGCAACATTTGTGGAAGGCGACTGGACCTTCCCGTCGCATCAATCACTAGAGTCGCATTGATACAAAGGCTTTCTCCGCCAGAGGTCAAAACGACTCCGGTGACTTTTGTGCGATCATCCGAGAGAATAATTTTTTCCCACCGCCAACCCTCCAGTTTCCGCAGCTTTGTATCAGCAAAACTATTTTTATAGATAGCCGTCTCAAGTAGCGAGCGCGACAGACTTCGGGTTTTGTATTGAGAGGGCGAGCGCACATGCCAATCGTAAAAGCCAAGTAGGTCAACGTCCCCTCCCCAGTCCAAATGGGGAACGTCGAAACCGTCGAGCTTCGACTCCCAGCCGGGGAATAGATCGGCAAAAAGACGATAGCCTTGGGTGAGAAGGTTGTGGCCGTGTGAAGCCTGAGGTGTTCCGGGGCGATTCGCCTTGGGATCAACGGCAGGG
The DNA here is from genome assembly GCA_043757545.1 of Pseudobdellovibrionaceae bacterium. Taxonomy (GTDB): domain Bacteria; phylum Bdellovibrionota; class Bdellovibrionia; order Bdellovibrionales; family UBA1609; genus JALHOQ01. Next base: position 18,506 of record JAYVPG010000064.1, on the reverse strand, counting down.
TCGCGGTCGACCAGGACGATATTTTGAAAGCGACCCTTGAGGGCCGCGGCCACGCTCAAGCCGGCAATGCTCGATCCGAGAATCACTACGTCGGCATTGTCTGATTTCATAGCTTAACCAACCTTGGGAAAATTACATATTGGCGCCCATAATTGGCGCTCAAGAAAAGCCCGGTGCGCCTCTGCGTGTTTGCCGTCCATCCTTAGGCATAGCCTATGGAAACTATGTGCCAAGGCTTGATTGGACGGAACCTACTAGTCGATCAGTTTCACCCCAGCAAAATCTAAAATAAAGCGTGCGCCAAAAGCCTGCGAGGGAGTCTTGGCTCCGGGCGGGATATCACCTTTCAGTACTCGCTCTGTGGCCGCGAGTGCGGTCAACGCAGTCAGCGCATAGGCCTCTGGAATTCGCAGGCGTAGCTCTTGAGTCTGACCTTCGTCCGTCGAGACCTCTCCCCAAAGATAACAGTGTAAATGCGTTCGATCGTATTCGGTTGGTCCCGCGATCAGTCGTCCCGCGATTTTTTTTAGGCCATTCTGCACGGACTGCAGGGACACTATTTTTTTGAAATGTCGCGACGATCGCATCACACGAATCATCGTCGGCGCCATCGCAGTGTAAACCTTGATATTGGGAATTCCGGTCGAGTAGTACGCGGTCGAAACATCGCCCCAGGGAATCGTCACCGCCAGCCGTTCCGCTTTGCTAAAGCGAATTCGCCGCGTTTCAAATGCGGTGGGGACCGCTTGAATTTTTCCGTCTTTGCGAATCGCTCCGTCCTCGGCCATCCCCTCGATCATCGTTTTTGCGGTACCCGGACTAATCTTGCCTGAGGACTGAAAAGCCAACGCTAAATGGGTTGCACCTGGGAGTTTCTCTTTGAGCATCGCCGCGAGACAGTCCGAAGGTACGACATCAAAACCAACGCCGGGAATCGCGACGATCCCAGTTTCACGCAGACGATCGCTTTGCTGGTGAATCGATTCAAAGACGGGAATTTCTCCCGTGATGTCGAGGTAGCTCGTCTTGCTGCGAATGCAACCCGCGAGCATCGGGCCACTGGTGTGAGAAAATGGTCCTGCGCAGTGGAGCACGACCTCCACATCTTGCAGATTCTCAGTCACCACATCCGCCGATGCGCAAGAGAAAGCGCGCGATTCTAATCCTAGTGACTGTGCGAGTGCCTTAGTCGCTGCGGGATCTCGCCCAGCCAAGATCGGGGTTAGTCCGCGGCGCATGGCCTCTTGTGCGATTAGTTTTCCGGTGAAGCCATAGGCTCCATAGATCATCCATTTTGACATTTCGGAATCCTAGGCGCATTCGCTGTTGATTTCAACGTCCACCGTGAGCAACGATGGATCCGATGAGCAAAAATACCAAACTCGTCTGGTCGGACGATCCCAAGGACAAAGACCTGGTCGAGCATAAATCGAATAAGAAAAAGCCCGTCGAGCCTGGCGCGTCGTTGGTCGTTGGAGGTGACTGGACTGCCGTCTTCCGTATCGAAAAAGGTGGGCGAGGTGGCAAGACCGTGACTGTGATCGACCGGCTGCCCAAGCACGAAACCTTTCTGCGCGACTTGTGTAAGGAGCTCAAGTCAAAGGTTGGCTCGGGCGGGACTTATTCAATCGATGGCGAGGGCGGCACGATTGAAATCCAGGGGGACAAACGTCTGGCTATTAAGACGATTTTCGATAAGAAGGGTTACCGCTACAAGGGCATGTGATTTCATTCATTTTCATTTGATTGTCCCCTCAGCCCAGCTATCCTTTAGAGGTAGAACAAACACGGAGGATATCAATGAAACATTTCGCTATTCTTTTATTTTCGCTATTCACGGTCTTTGCTAGTCAAGCGCACGCCGGTGTCGAAATTCGCGGCCATTTTGGAAAATGGATGACGGAACCAAAGGATTTCAACGATGCAATCCAAGGGCTAACCGGTAACCTTGGTGTCGCCAAGCTTCCTGCTCCTGCAATGCTTGGCGCCGACGCCGTTTACGTTATGCCAATTATGCCTCTGGTCTTTGGTGCTCGGTATGAAATGATATCCATGAAGGCTGATTCAACCTTTGGCGGTTCAAGTTTCAATCAAAAGTTTGACGGCTCGCGCGTTTCTCTTTTAGGCGGATATCGACTCTTCCATAATCCATTATTCTTTGTGGGCCCATTGGCTCATCTTGGTGTCAGTCAAAAAGGCGACTTTTCGCTTACGCAAGGTTCGACAACTACGAAGTACAAAGGAACAGTTGATACTTCCTATGGTTTAGGTGTTGAAGGTGGATTTACTTTTGGCGCGTTTTTGCTTGGGGCTGAATTAGGCTATACTAAATTCAAAGTGAAGAGCTTTAATGATCCAACCACAGGCACCGACCTTTTTGACGTGAATAATAAGATAGTCACTATGGACCTCAGCGGAACTTATTTTATGCTGAGTTTGGGCGCTTCGTTTTAATCTAAAATTATAGGCGGTCGATAGAATTCGCCCCGGCACGTATTGGTCGGGGCGTTCGGGTTCGCGTGCTTACTTGAAAACGCCTGCGGGGACACTGGCTCTTTTGTCCATCAGTCCAAGATTTCCCAATCCCCATTCGTCTTCGATCATTCGTAGAAGCGTATAGTGATCGTGCCTAGCGTTGTTTAGCATTCCTGCGTTTACGCTTGGACCGTAGAGTGAAGTGTAGATTTGATTGGCGCCGCCCCCTGATTCGTCAAAGGTGACCATGATCAGAGTGTCTTTCATAAAATCGGGGCTACTTAGAAGTGCACCAAATTTTTTCTCAAACCATTTGTCGGCAAATCTTACGCCGGTGTCATGTCCGTCATTGCGTTGATCGGGAACGTACATTGAATAGTTGGGGAGAGTTCCCGCGGCGACGTCTTTGTCAAATTCCGCTTCATCCGTGACCTTCATGCAACGGCCTTTGTTGGTCGTCACATTGATAAAGCTCATAAAGGGCACGTGTTTGCGCGCATAGTCTCCCGTACTCGACCGAGTATAGCAATTTCCTGGGAACCCCTCGGCATAAACTTTCCAAGTCTTGCCCTTGGCTTCGAGTAAATCTCCGATATGGGCGACATTCAGGTCGTAGTTGCGATCTGAAACGATCCCTTGCAAGTCGCCAGAGGTCAGCGCCACATAGTTTCCCTGCGAGGGGTGTGTTTCCGCCCAAAAGTTGGTGAAATGGACACCTCGGTCGGCAACACTCTTAAAGTATTTTTGTTTGATAGCATCCGCGTAATCGGTGTTTTCGAAAATCACCAGGATTACTTTTTGAAAACGTGGTTCGCCGATCGCACGATCCGCGGGAAACAGCACTGCGGCGACGAGAATGGCGGTGGCGCAGAGAGCAGCGGAAAGGAAGCGCAAGGGTGTCATCCGTAACATAGTCATTCAACCTCCATGGCGAATACCTGAATGTTATTGCACGGGCGTAGGACTGGTCGACAAAAAAATTCAGATAACGGTAGGCAGTTTGCATACGAATTCATAGGCTAAAGTCTAGTAAAACTTGACCGCGTCTCAGCCGACATGATTTATCGATTCACATGCGACAAATACTTTTACTGACACTTTTGTATTGGACCGCAAACACCTATGCCTACGTAGTTTCACCGGATGCGACTGAGGTTAAATTTTCATACACAGCCGAGTTTCAAACACAGAGTAAAGATCCCGCCGAGAAGCTGATCGAACGGCATGCCGAGTTTCTCTTTGGATATCTTCAGTCGCCCAAATTAGTGGCGGATTTTGGTATCAATCAACGTACACCCGGAATCGGCGCCCCGGCTTGGCCGGTGGATCTTTCCCTGAATAGCGATCAGGTCGATGCGGACGGAATGCGTACGCTGAGCTACCGATTGAATGGTACAATGTTGTTTAACAAAGCGGCGGCCAAACCACTTTTGCGCGCCGGCGAATATGAAATCATTATGCCTTACGATCTCGATAACTATTATGAATTTGAATGCTCGGACTGGGGCGACGAGAATTCTGCGCGGTACTTTTGGTATTTTTATAATCCGTTCCACAAGGACTGTGAGAAGTTGATTGAGGCGCCGCTGGCGCATCCCGTGTCCGTTAAGATTTCGCAATTGCCGGAAGGTCCGGAACATTCCCGCGCACCTCTTAAAGTATTGCGTGGAGACAATGGCAACGGTGACCTCTTCGATATAGTGACGGTGAATGGATTTGATATTAAAAGTGATCCTAGCGATAGCGGGCGAGTGGCGTATGACGATATCAACGCATGGTTACGCGGAAGTGGCTTTGATGAGACCGTAGTCTCCCGCCATGCGAATCGTCCAGTCTATCAGTACGACAAGACCGTAAAGTCGCGCTCTGGCGAAATGGTTCATATCAGAGTGACGCGATTGCTGGCCGATACGGCGCTGCTCAATGACAACGTCACTTTTGCAAAATTTTTTAAATCGGCGATTCAATCGGCAGATGTTTTTATTTACGCAGGTCACTCGGGGAAAGACGTAGTGTTTGATATGGCCGACGTCGAAAAAAGAGCGGGAGCCGTTGAGTTTAACGCGGAAAAGCAGCAGCTTTTTTTCTTCGATGCGTGTTCGGGGTACTCCTATTATATGAGCGTGTTCGACGGTAAAAAAGATCCTGGCACGTTGAGTGTTCTAAGCCACGGATTACCGACGATGTTCGGCTTCGAACATGCTATGCACAAGGCACTCTTGAGATATTTGTTTGACATGAAAGAGGACCAGCCGGAGTGGAATGCTATAGTTACCGACATGAATAAATCTTTGCGCGGCATGACCTTCTTACTCAACTTGAAAAGTAATTAGCGCTCTAGCGGTGACGAATCGCCTCGATCACATTCATCTTAGCCGCATGAATCGCGGGTATAAGACCTGCAAGCGTCGCAAATAACATTGTCGCACCTACCAAGCCAAAATATCCGTCGAACGAAAATATGGGATGAACAGTGGTGTTGAGTTTGAACTGACCGACCGTAAAGCCATTGCCGAGAAACGGTTGTAAACTAAATCCCACTTGATGATGGTAAGCCACGGCACCCGCGCCCATCACAGTTCCGATAATGGCTGCAAGCACGCCAATCAACGCAGCCTCAATTAATATCAACGTGCAGACGCCGGTCGGAGTCACGCCCAGAGCGAGCATCACACCGAACTCTCGGGTTCGTTCAAAAACACTCATGAGCAGAGTGTTGACCACCCCGAAGGCCGTGACGCCAAAAAGGACCAGAGAGATTAAGAGAAGAGTGGCTTCATTGAATAAGACCATGCTGGCGAGCGGAGGGACCGCTTCACGCCAAGTGGTGACCTTGAGCTGAGGCGCGATTTCGGAAAGCTGTGATTCTAGATTGGCGCGCACGCTACTTAAAATTTGATTCTGAGTTAGGCGGATCACCACTTCGTGATCTCCACTGACGACTCCAATTTTGCGCACACATCCGAGCTTTGCAAATGCCATCGATCGATCAAATACACGTGATCCGGTGTCAAACATTCCACGCACACGTAAGAGTTCGTTCCCCAGTGTGCCATCGGAGGCTTGCGCGAGGATAACGACTTTGTCGCCGAGGCCGACTTTGAGCAGTCCTGCGAGGGAGCGGCCAAGGTAGACCTCACGATCTTTGCATTCAGGATCGTCGCCGTCAGAAAGATACTCGCCAGTGACCTTATTGCTTTTAATTTGCGTCACTTGCGCTTCGACTTCGGGATTCACGCCGGTGAGTGAGATCGGCACGGACTGCTCACCACTTGAAATTAGTGCAGGCAAAAATGTACGCTCCGCAATCATCGTTCCCGCCGGCAAAATACTTTTCAATTTTTCCAGAGCAGGGGAAAATGTATAGTTGATCATTGGATCTTCTAGGTATTCGGCGCGCCAAACTTGCAGATGGCCGACTTGAGTGGAGGTTACATCGTCGACAATCTGTTGATTGGTTCCTTTGAGAATACATTGCAACCAGAGTAAGACTGCAAACCCCATCGCCATTCCGGAAATCGTCAGCAAAGTTCGGCGCAGGTTGCGCTTGAGGTTGCGGAGTGCGAGGAGAATGTAGATTTTCACGCGCCGGGCTCGAGCCGTGGATGGCGAAACGCTTTACGAACCGTAAGGCAATTTTCTCTGAGTTCCGCGATCGGATAGAGTGTTCCCCTCCAGGTCACGCCGCCCTCGCGAAGAATTTTAAACGCCGAAGCCGCAAGATTTGCAGAGGCCGCGAGCGAGGTAAATGGCGAAAGTAGAAATCCAGAGAGCCACGGCAAATGTGAATTGCGCCCCGCAAGATTAAAGCAGAGTGCGAGAACCGCAAGGCCTATGACCCCCACGATTGGATAGCCGAAAAATAAACAGATCCAGGGTCCCACAAAGACAAATGGGAAAAACAGCATTCCCACCACGGTGAGCGCGATATTGTACTCGAATGCCGCGAATGAATTTTTCAGAAGACCTTTGAAGATGCCGACAAAGCCGGGTTGCCAGCGTCGGCGGATGCGATCTAACCCGACGGCGGTGGCGCAAGCGTAGCCACGCGAGCGCATCAAAAGGCCCATTCGCATATCTTCAACGACTTCAAGGCGCAACGCTTTGTGGGCTTCGGTTGTTTCATAGGCCTCACGTCGTACCAATAGAAATGCGCCGTTACCCATAAAGTTTTTGCCCTTTGGTTTGTGCAAGAGCCACGGGCGTGCCGAAAAGAAAATTAGAAATATTCCAAATAGCAGCAAATATGCGGGCTCAAGAATTCCCTCGAACTCAGAATCTTCAATGAGAGTCATAAAGTCCAGTTTGCGGCGATTCATCCAGGTGATGGATTCAAGTACAGTGTCGGCATGAAACTTCACGTCACCATCCGTAAATAGGATAAAGCGCGCACCAGGCATCGCACGCATGCCTTGTTGAGCACCGGTCCAGCAGGCGTGATTTTTTCCGAGCCAACCATCAGGGAGGTGAGTGACGGCCACGACTTCGATTTTTCCCGGAAACTTTGCGGCGACTTCGCGCATCCGGGCTTGCGTCTGATCACCGGAACGATCATCCACCGCGACGATTTTAAAATTCGAAATTCCATTGAGCAAAACCAGTCGCTCCAGACAAGCGGCGATGGACTCTTCTTCATCCTTAGCCGGGACTACGATCAAAACTCCGTCTTGCGAGGGCTCCCAGCCGAGCGAGGAGAGAAGTGGCATATGTTCGCGGTGAAAGCGCAGGTAGCTGTATAAAACAAAGGCGAGAAATAAAATGAGCAAGAGTTGTGCTGCTGCAAAAATAATCATTTTTCGCCGCCTGTATGAGTCAGGTTTTCCTGCGTAAATATGTGTTCGTCAATCGGCTGATCAAAAACAGCGTCGGCAAAATGCATTGTGGTCTTCTGATCTTCTTTTTTGGCGACGGTCATCGTCAACGTGGTTGCAATCGTATGCGTACCAAATTTCTTAATATCGCTGCCGTCCATTACTTTTAGAAGTTCACCGTGCTCTGAGAAAAATTCTTGACGTAGAGAAACTCCATCTTTGCTGCGAATCCACAAACGCACTTTTCCCCACACGACGGGCGCATCAGGTTTGGGCATACATAAAACTTTGCTCACCTTATCACCGCGCAGCTTGTCGTCACCATCGAGTTGATGAGTGTAGTCACGAGCCAAGCTGCTGGTCTTGATCAAATCGTCGTTAGTAAAATCCGAGCCCATCCAGCTCTGCAACATCATGCTCGGCGGAATGCGCACGACGCGTCCTATATTAGGTAAGTACTGCCAGAGGTTGATTCCGAGTCGTAGACTTCCGGTGTCGCGATCTTTGAGCGGCTCGGAAATTTTGACCAGGGCTTTGTCGCGTTTGAACTGCCACAGACGAAATTTTAGATCTCGTGTGCTGCCAGCGCGAACAATCGACATCGAGACATTCGCTTTGAGCGAATTGCCCATCGTCTGCTGTTCGGCCTGTTCGACAAGTTTAGTGGCCTTCGCATTGGATTCCGCAGCAAAACCACTCGACGTAGAAACGAGCGAAGTTAAGAAAAGATTTACGGCGCATATCATCAAAAATGTATTGTTCTTCATAACGTTGGTCAGGGTAAGTCGTTTAAACAGAAAAATCATGAGAAATATTTCACTCTTTCAGTTAGATTACTTTAAATGAATACAAGCCCGGCACTTGTCCTAACCGATGTCTCTCGTATTTTCGAAGGAACTCCACCAGTTGCTGCGGTGTCTGGAGTCTCATTTACTTTGCGGACTGCGGATTTTGCGGCATTGGTCGGTCCGTCCGGGAGCGGCAAAACGACATTGTTAAATTTGGCGGCTGGTCTGGATAGTCCAACCCATGGGGACATTCGAATTTCAGGGCGAAAGCTTTCTGAATTGAGCAAACATGAAATGGGAATGTTTCGCCGCGAACACGTCGGGTTTGTTTTTCAATCCTATAATCTTTTTCCCGCACTTACGGTCATTGAAAATGTTGAGTTCACATCTGTGGTGCGTGGCGACCCACAGAGCGAGCGGCGTGCGCGGGCTATGCAGGCCTTGAAGCAAGTGGGCCTGACTGAGAAGACGTACGTCTTTCCGGATCAACTGAGTGGCGGTCAACAGCAGCGGGTGGCTGTTGCGCGTGCGTTGGCCTCTGAGCCCGACATCGTATTTGCAGATGAGCCCACGGCCAATTTGGATTCAAAGACCGCTCTGGATTTAATTGCTTTGTTTGAGCGCTTGAATGCGGAACTCGGTGTCACATTTTTGTTTTCGACCCACGACCAACGCCTAGTTGAACGTGTGAAAAGCGTTTTTCGTATGAGCGACGGAAGAATCGTCTCTTAAAAATCGTAGCGTATACCGGCGATACCTTGCGCGGGCAGAAAGCGACGTGAGAGCTCCGATGTGTCGTTCCCCGTGGGCAGGCGTATTTCTAAGGTGAGCTCCAAATCATTGGCAGCCGAATAAAGAAGTTTGCCACTCCACAATTGGCTCGAATCGATAAAATTGTACATATCTGCAAGTTGAAAAATCCACAGCGGCCAGGGTTTGTATTCCAAACGTGCGTAACCGTAGCGCATGGCCGAGAGCGGGCGAAAGCGCGAGGGCTTAAGGAATAAATATTCTTCTTTGCGAGTCGCGCCCGAATCTAAGTAAAGATATTCTCCCGTCACACTCCACTTTTCATTCAGTGCACGTTCCGCTCCTAAACCGGTTTGCATACCATCTGCGGAAAATGAAATCTCTTCGAGTCGGAGTGAAGTGCCGGCGACATCTTTGACTGCAGCGATTCCGGCTGCGCCACTCTCCCACCAGTGTCCACCGAGAATATGAATTTCAAGACTGTCTCCGTACCAGGTCATCTCGCCAATGCGTGTGGCGCCGCGATTGTCGCGTTCTTCTATATCTATCGCTTGCACAAGCCATGCGCCTTGCTGATAGCGCACGCTCGCCTGATCTTCACTAAATGCACGCAATGGTCCAAGATTTGTAACCAGCGGTCGAGTAAATTTATTCCACACCGGGAAAATGCTGAGAACCCCTAGACTTATGGGTTTGCGGCCGATCGAGATTTCAGAATCCGATATACGATAGTTTATGTTTATACGCTCAACGTCGAGGACCGTTTCACGTGTACTCGAAGAGGTTAGTTTTGAACTCAAACTCATTAGCCGTGAGGGCGAACGTACATCCGCTCGCATTTGATCAGTGAGTGTATGCGAAGATTGTACTGCGCGCAGTTCAGGTTGAATTTCACTCGAAAAATTACTTCCGCTGAGAGTGAAACGAGTGTGCGCGAAGACGTAGTAATTTTGTTGATTTTCAGAGGGAGAATTTAAGTATGAAGGGTTCTTAAAGAATGTCGGAAATAAAGAAATTTCGCTAACCCGATCGATGTTCAAATTTTCCGCATGCAACGAAAAGTTTCCAAACAAGACCATGACAATAATCAAAAAAATGTACATCGCGAAATCATTAATGAATTACTGAACCGAAGCAAGTTTTTGAATTAATAGTTTGGACAAAATCATTTTTCCATTATGCTCAGAAGAGCAAGAACAGAAGACTTTAGTAACCAATAGTCTTTTCACGGAAGGAGAGACAAATATGGAACGACGAGTAAAAATTCGCGCTATGGGCGCATATCTTCCACGGAGAGTAGTTCACTCCATCGAGCTTGACGAAAAACTAGGCCTCGCTGCAGGCACGCTCGAAAAATTATCCGGGGTATCGACCCGTCGCTATGCGAGCGAGGACGAAACCAGCTCTGTTATGGGTGCATATGCCGCTATGGCTGCGCTCGAGAATGCAGGACTAACATATGAAGACGTGGACGCTGTTGTCAGTGCCAGTGGCACTTATGAGCAACCGATCCCGTGCAACGCCGCTCTGATTCAGAAGGCAATGGGCAAAGAGGAAAGTGGAACATCGTGCTTCGATGTCAATTCTACTTGTCTTGGATTTGTCGTCGGTCTGGATGTGGTCTCATCGATGATTGAGAGCAAACGTTTGAACCGCGTGCTTTTAATTTCGACAGACATCGCGTCGGTCGGATTACCCTGGCATCAGCATGAGGCCTGCGCGTTGTTTGGCGATGGAGCTGTTGCAGCCGTTGTCGAACGCACGCCCGAGGGAGAAACCGCGCGAATCATTGGCTGTCACCAAGAGACCTACAGCTCCGGCTCGGATGTTTGTGAGATCACCGGTGGTGGGACTCGAGTACATCCTCGTCAACAGATCAATGACGAAGATAAGCGATTTCTCTTTAGTATGGATGGGCGCAAAGTTTTTCGCCAGGCTTCGGAGCGTCTGCCGGGATTTATCGAGAAGTTCGAGAAGAAGATCGGCTTTGGTTTGAGCGATTGCCGAATGGTGATTCCGCATCAAGCCAGTGGGTCGGCGATGGAGCTGATGCGCCGGAAATTGGGCATCAAACCTGAGGGCTGGATGAACATCATTGCGGAAAATGGCAATATGATCGCTGCCTCGATCCCTCTCGCTCTGAAAATGGCGATCGATGGTGGAAAAATCAAGCGTGGCGATCGCGTCAGTTTGATTGGCACATCGGCGGGATTTTCGATCGGGGCTTTGGCCCTAGAGTATTGATGTGATGAAAATCCTTGTGACCGGTGCAACCGGATTTCTAGGAAAACACACCGCCACACGTCTGGTGCGGCAAGGCGCCCAAGTCACTGGACTTGGGCGTAGTCTTTCGCTCGGCAAGCAACTCAAAGAGATCGGCGTGACGTTTGCGCCGGTCGATTTGTCGAAGCGCGAAGGTCTAGACGAGATATTTAAAGGCCACGACTATGTCATCCATTGCGCGGCTCTGAGCTCGCCGTGGGGGCGCTATGATGAGTTCTATCAGGCGAATGTAGTGGCCACCCAAAATGTCATTGCAGCCTCGCGTGCTGCCGGCGTGAAGCGCATGGTGCACGTTTCTACGCCAAGCGTTTATATCGATCGCACCGATAAGTTAGATATTCTTGAAGATTCGCCATTGCCCTCGCAGTCGATTAATTTTTATGCGCAAACCAAACGCATGGCCGAGGACGTGGTGGATCGAGCCGTTGGTGAGGGCTTTCCGATCGTGACTATCCGGCCGCAGGGAATTATTGGTCCGGGCGACTCGGCGATTGTTCCGCGCCTTCTTCGTTTGGCGAAGCGTAAAGTGTTGCCAGTGATTGGCGATGGACGCAATTGGGTCGATCTAACATATGTGGACAATGTTGTGGAGTCCTTGATATTAGCCCTGCACGCGCCGGAGTCTGCGAATGGGCGCAAATACAATATTACTAATGGCGAGCCGGTCAGGCTGTACGAGATGTTGGAACAAATGTTTGGTGAAATGGGAATTCAATATCGCAAAAAGACCATTTCATTTCGTAAAGCCTATTATTTAGCCGGACTTTTTGAATTGAGTTGCCGCACGGTTTTGCGCGGAACTGAGCCTTTGCTGACGCGCTATTCAGTTTGTGCTCTTGGTCTAAGCCGCACGTTGAACATCGACGCCGCTCGCCGCGATCTGGGTTACAAGCCGGTCGTGAGTATGAGTGAGGCGATTGCGAAGGTAACACAGAGTTTACAGGGGCAAGCCTAAATGAGTGGCGTGCGAGTTCGCTTTATTGAGGCCGGCTTTACCAAGCACCTAGAGGCCATTGCCATGCATGGCGGTCGTTTGAAAACGATTCGCTTTCCCGCGACCGTCGCGATCATCGAACATCCACGTGAAGGCGTTATTTTATTTGATACGGGTTATTCCGAGCGATTCTTCGAGCAGACTCGTTATTTCCCCAATCGCTTTTATAGTTTAATTACACCGGTCACGATCGCGCCGGAGTACACTGCGCTGGCTCAGCTGAAGGCGATGGGCATTGGTGTGCGGGATGTGCGGCACGTCGTGCTCTCCCATTTTCACGCGGATCATATTGGTGGAGCCGCCGATTTTCCTTTTGCGACTTATATTTATCGGCAGTCTTCTTATTCGGCGGTTCGCGAGTTAAGTAAGTGGGGAGCGTTGCGCGCGGGATTCCTAAGCGGTCTGCTGCCCGATGATTTTATGAGTCGATCGCGTGCGTTGAGTGATCGCGACTTTAGCGTGGACTCATTTGGCTTTCATGATTTGGATCTGGCCTGTGACTTGTTTGGCGATTCCTCAGTGATGGCGGTGGATTTGCCGGGTCACGCGACGGGCCAGATTGGACTTTTGTTGCGTGATGAAAACGATCAGCAATACTTTTTAGTGGCTGACGCGTGTTGGGGACAGAGGGCGTACCAACAGATGCGACCTCCATCACAAATCGTGCGCAGTATTTTTTCGGACTGGGAGCAATACAAAAATACACTTCAGAAGATTCAATCCGTATCGGTAGAGTCACCCAAGCTTAAAATCGTGCCCTGTCACTGCGATCAAACTTTGCACGGGCTTAGTCCAGATGCCCATATTTAATTTTTTGCGTATTCCGGTGATACTGTTCGCCTATGTTCGCATGGTTTGGCTTTCCTATTCTCTAAATACGCGAGAAAAATTAGAACGCTGGCAAAAAAGGAAGATTGAGCTACATTTGCGCTACATCCGCGCGCATTCACCGTACTTTCGCAAACGTCTGGCTGCCTCGACCCTAGAGGCTTGCCGGGCGATGCCGTTGATCAATAAAGAAGAATTGATGCGCAACTTTACCGAGATCAACACGCGCGGGATTTCCCAGGAGCACGCCCTGCGGGTCGCGATCGATGCGGAGCGCACACGCGACTTCGGCGCAACCATTGATGGCGTAACGGTTGGATTGTCGTCGGGAACCTCTGGGCACCGTGGAATTTTTATGGCGAGTCCGGTCGAGCAATGGATGTATGCGGGTACGGCGCTGTTTAAAATTCTGCCTGGATTTTGGCGGCGTAAAAATCGAGTCGCGTTTTTTTTGCGGGCGAATAACAACCTATACACCGCAGTGAAGAGCCGAATGCTGCGGTTTGAGTATTTTGATTTGCTTGAGCCGCTTGAAAAGCATGTTGAGCGACTTGGTCGTCTTCAGCCAACGCTTTTGATCGCACCGCCATCGTTGCTTCGCCAGCTCGCAGAAAAGTCCCTGGCACGTGAGCTTTCTATTGCGCCCGACAAGATTATCTCGGTTGCCGAAGTTCTTGATCCGGTGGATGAGAGTTTTATCAGTGGGGTGTTTGGGCAAAAAGTTCATCAAGTATATCAGGCCACCGAAGGTTTTTTGGCGGCCACCTGTCGCGCCGGGGTTTTGCATCTAAACGAAGATATTTTGCATATCGAAAAAGAGTGGCTGGACCGCGAACATCGCAAATTTCAGCCGGTGATTACGGACTTTACGCGTAAGACTCAGCCGATTGTGCGCTACCGATTGAATGACATCCTTAGTGAGCGAGCGACGCCTTGCCCGTGCGGCTCGGTGCATACGGCTTTAGAGTTTATTGAGGGTCGTAGCGACGATTTGTTTCTCTTGCCGTCGGGAACAGCGGGTGGGAATGCTGTCGCGGTCTATCCAGATTTTATTCGTCGAACCATGCTCTTTGCATCCGAGAATATTTTAGATTATCGCGTGGTGCAGTCCGCTGCCGCGAAGTTGCAGATCTACTATTCATGCCAGCCTGAAAACGAAGCCGAAATTCGTGATTCCATTGAACGCGAATTTCTAGAGTTGGGAAATCGACTTGGATTTAGAATTGAGCATCTTGAGTTTTTTCAGTTGCCCAAGGGCAGCGCGCCGAGCGGCGGAAAAAAGCTCCGCCGCATCGTCAACGAATTTAAAACTTCAGGCGCCCGGCGCTCTTTCGATACTCCTCAAAGCTGGAAATAGGTATTTCCCCTGTGGGTAAAGTGGGAGTTGCTTTGCCGTCGGCCGTCGTATCTAAATAGAGTGAAAACTCGCGGCGAGTCGCACTGAGAATACGATTTTCGAATATTTTAATAACTTGCTTCTGGGTCAGTCGTTCAACCTCTGCGGCGGTGCTCGAGTTCAGTACAAACCCCGATTCGGTGAGAAAACCATCTTTGACGGGTGCCCACTTCTCGTCAAAACTGGTCGGTGAGACTTTCAGTGAGGTCAGTAAACTTCCTTTCACTCCTAAAAACTCTTCCTTCGACATTTTCCTTAGGGCCGGAAGAAAGTCTTCTTTTAAATAGCGTCGTCCGTCTTTGGCCACATCGACCGATGGGACTTTCGACTGTACTAGAAACTGCATGGAAGAATAGGGCCGATGTTTAACGGCCCAGCTGAACACGACGTAGCCATACTGTTTCTCGGTGCGCATATAACTGTAAAACGGAGTCGCGAGAAGTGCATCGATCATCAAGACCTGCGCTTGATTCACAGCAGTCAATGGACCAAATTGAAATTCAGAGTACCAGGTGTTGTTGTCACCAGGTCGAGTGGCGAGATAGGCCGAGGTTCCAAGCGGAGTTTCAACGACGCTCGTCTTTTTGAGATCTGCGGTCGCTCGCGTGGGAAAAGCGTTTTCGACCATTGTCGAAATTCCCAGAGCTTGGGCCTTGGTCAGATTTCCGAAATTCATAATATCCAGATGACCAGAAGAAAAAAGACGACGTTGAAAATCTTCGAGTTTGGCCTGACTCATAGAATCGAGCAGAGTCGGCAGCATCTTGTCGCTATATGTATAGGGATTCCAAACCAATTCCTTCATCCATCGCGCTTGCTCGTAGGAGTCGTTCAGTTCAAGATTTCCCACATCACGCTTGGCTTCATCGAGCATTCGATTAAAGGCCGCAGACTCAATTTTGAGTGCAAACAGTCGGTTAAAGAACTCCTGCATGTAATAGCCGACACGATCGGAGTAACCGTTAAAAGAAAGAGTAAACCCACTTTGCGTCGGCAGAAGATCATAAACATATCCAGTTTGTTTTGGCGTATAGGCCCAAGTTCCCAGTTCTTGATCTACATATTTCGTGTAAAGCTCCATCAACAGAGCATCCTCTTCGCTCAAGGTCACGTTCGGACCAGTTTGAAAGCGCAGCAAAACATTCACTTGTGGTCGCTTGAACTGATTTTCTCGCATTTGCAGAGTGCTCACCAAGGCCGTGCGGGAAATCGAAACCGGAAGTTCGTCCTGCTCAGTGATCATCGACAAATCTTTGGGCAAGAACGGATTGGTCTGGGGCTCGATGGGAGAAAAATCCGCAAAGGGTTTCGGATCGATGGCCCAGCGTTGATCGGCCAAGAGCAATGCCTTGTAGCTCAGATCATAGTAATCAGCCGTCTTATCGCCAACAACATCCGGTGCGAACATATAGACATTCAGGTTTGCCAGCGTCAGTTTGTCGATCGCCGTTTGAAAAATCGTATCCGAAACCAGGGGAATCAGCATGTCACGTTCGTTCAGCTGATCGGCTGGATAGGTTGTGAGCAGATCAGTGAAGCTGATGGCCTCGGTGAGGGTATCCTTGGTGCCAAATAAATAGTTTAACTCACCCGAACGCTGTTCGTTATCAAACAGTGGCGCTTTTAAGCCCATTTTTTTCAGCTGCTCGATATAGGCCAGAATTCCTGAAGCGATTTCGCTCCAATGTTTGTAACCCTCTGGCGTGAGCTGCAGCTCCAAGGTGAGCGCACTGTAAACTGCGGATTGGATATCTGGATATCCACTGAATTCACTAAGCCAACCTTTGCTTTTCAAGTAGTTGCCGAGCGAACCTTCGCGCATATCCGTCAGCTGCTGGCTCAGCAAAGTGAGCGCCTTGGTCATCCAGTAGTCTTGGTTGACGGGCGCGAAGAGATAATTCAGCTGCAAGATATATTCGTCTTGATCGACTTTGCCGAGGAATAGTTGGGGAGTGGTGACTTTGAAATCGACAAGTGCAGGATATCTAGGAACTTCTACGTCGCGATTCTTCACCTGCGAAAAGATCGATCGGCCCAGCTTTTTTAAAGTAGGGAGCGGCAATGAGCTAATCAAAACTGCAGTCATATTGTTTGCCGAGTAATATCTATTGTAAAAGTCCAGCATCGTCGCTCGCGGAATTTTCCCGAGCGTGTCCAGATTGCCCTGAAAGCTGTAATAGCGTGGATGAGTGGGCAGAATTGTCAATCGGCTCAGATAATCCATGCGCCACTCGGCATTGGAAATATTTTTTTCATATTCGGATTGAATGGACTGAAGCTCTTGACCAATCAGTCGCGCGTCGAATTTAGGCGAGATAAAAAACTGGGCAAGACGATCGACCGCCTCTGGAAACGACTCCACCGGGATTGTCAGGTGGAAATTTGTATTCAAATCTTCAGTGTAAGCATTCGTATCGCCTTGGTGCGCACTCATAAAGCCCATAAACTCATCCGTATTTGGGTATTTGTCGCTCCCTAAAAACAAAACATGCTCCATGTAGTGGGCAAGGCCGCGGTATTCAACCGGATCAGCGAAAAAGCCAACGCCCACGCGCACTGAGAGCGAAGATTTTTTAGCCAAGGGGTCAGAGACTACAAATAATTTTAATTTATTGGGAAGAACAATGAGTTCTGATTTTCGCGGGGCGATCGCCTCACGCTGAGTTTTAAGAGCTTGCACATATCGGTCGGTAGGTGGATCTGCAAAAGCAGTTTGTACAGAACTGACAAGAAGTGCAAAGCCAAATAATTTTAGTAGTTTCACAGGCCACCCCCGGGCTAGAGGAAGTTAGTGTCGGGGCGTAAAACTGTCAATGCGAATTCGCCAGTCGCCGGTCTCGGCCCCACGACATTGCGACCATTCCGACAATCGCCGCGGCAAAGGAAGCTGCAAAGATTTCACTCATCTTCAGCCAATCCACTTGCAGATGCGCTTCGAAAGCAAAGCGTGCCAGGGCATAGGCTACAATCACCGACATCAGCGAGCCTAAGATCAAGCCGAGCAGGCAAAGTCCGCCATAGGTCAACACTTGCAGGGTCAAGAGATCGCGTGGGGCAAGCCCCAGGATCTTGAGTTGCAACCAATCCCTCTGCGATGAGGCGAGCTGAAAGAGAAGAATCATTAGAAATACAAAGATACCGAGAGCAAGGCATAGTCCGCTGGCTAACTTCAGTCCCGAACTCAATTTTGCAAAAAGTTCTCCGGCGTTGTCGAGTGCCTCTTGCACGTTGATTGAGGTCACGTTGGGAAACTGGCGGGTGATCAGTCCTTGCATTTTGGCTGAGGTAAGCTCGGGACTCTTCGCGACCGTGAGAATCCAAGTCTTAGGAGCTTCGTCCAGAACGCCGAGCGGGAAGGTGATAAAGAAGTTGGGCTCGAAGCTATCCCAGTTCACTTCACGCAGGTTGGCGATCGTGGCATTGAGCTCCAATCCTTGGACGTCGAAACGTAAAACATCTCCCAGCTTTAATTTAAGTCGATCGGCGTATCCCGATTCGACGGAGATCTCAGCTTCGTTAAAATCGTGACTGAGCTCGGCGTAGGGTTTGCCACTCAAGATTTTTTCCGCCGCAGAAAGTTTTTCGCGATAAGAAAGATTGATTCCGCGATTGCGAAAGCGCGCGTCCATTTCTTCTTCACGCGTAGCCCATTCTCCGACCTGCGTGCGCTCAAAATCTGCGCCGTTCACTTTGAGAATACGTGCGCGGATAAATGGCGCGGTCTGTGAAATTTGGATATTATTTTTATTTAAGAAATCTTTCAGCGGCAACATCTGTTCATTTTGAATATCAAATAGAAATAAACTGGGTCGACCGCTGAATTCAGGGGAGCGTAATTCTCCGACTAGAGTTTTTTCAAGATTCGGCACGAGTTGGGAGAGTAAACCAGCCATTGCACTGACTGTGATCATCAACACTGCGAGCGCGCGCCGCCGCGTCCATAAAGAGACTGCCAAATGCGTGCGCCAACCACTTTTAGGTCGCAGGGACTCGAGAATCCGTAGCGCGCCGAAACCAATGAGCGTGACCAGTAGCACGGTCCCGAGGAGGGCGCCGAGAAAAATAAATGTCACTCGCCAACTGCGTGCCTGTGCCAACGTGACGATAAAGAAAAGGACAGCCGTGGTGCCAGAGAATGCCAAAAAGTCCCAGAGGTCGGTGCGAAATGCGCCTCGACCTTG
>JAYVPG010000063.1:0-25378 GCA_043757545.1 Pseudobdellovibrionaceae bacterium | reverse complement strand
CGTTTATCACTTTGAACCTTTCTGGTGGCCCGAGCTTAGCTTCGCAGTTGGCGGTGAAGGATCTCAATGGCGACAACTTGCCCTCCTACACCAAAATTGGTTTAGGCGCAGGTCCAGGCATTTCCTTTAACGTTGAAAAAGAATTTGGCGGAGTTGAATTCTCTGGTACCGCGATCGGCGGCAACACTACGGGATTGGTCAGTAAGTTTTTAATGGGCTTACGTGATCCGCGCAATCAAGGTGCCGCTGCCGTACGCAGTCCGGCGCTCGACAAAACAGCTTTTGTTTGGAGTGCAGTGGCCTTAAGTGACGACACCTCGGCCAATCCACTCGACATTACGGGTCTCGTGATGAAGATGGGACTGCAAGGCTCTAAGCTCCCCAATCTGGGCCGTAGCGACACCGCGACTGGCATCAATCAAAAAGCCGCAATGATTCCCCCGCCCGCTCCTTTTGTGGTGGGCAACGTCAATGATATCGCCAATGCATTGGGATACACCGCTCAGTTGACCGGACTTTCCTTAAAACAAAAAACTGCACTCGCCCGAGTGATTGGTAAAATGTCGGGCTCACAAATCCGCCGCATTGCCAGCAGCTCGGGCCAACAACAACTTTCAAACCTGGTCGACTGCGCTGGAATTCGCAATGAAGACTTGATCGCAACCGGCGGAGGCGACATCAATCCTCTCGCTCTTGGCAACGCAACTGCAACAGGTCTTGCCGGCATTTGGGGCATCACTGTGAACGATCGTACGAGTCAAAATGCGGTATTTGCTTCTATGGTTTACAATGGACTCACCGGAAACGCGGCGACAATCAATCTGAATATGGGTGGTTACGACTATCACGACAACACTCGTACCACGGGCGATACTCGCGATTTAGCGGCAGGCCAAGTGATCGGAAAGATTTTAGAGACCGCCAATATGCTACAAAAACCTGTGTTCATCTATGTCTGCGCCGATGGTGCGACTTCGTCCTCTGAATCTGCAACTGCGGACTCAGTATGGATGAGCGATCGCGGCATCGCGGGCATGCAATATATTTTGGCCTATCACCCGACTAAACGCCCCGTCACCAGCGGATCGCAAATCGGTGGCTTTAACGCTGGTCAAGCGGCCGACGGCAAATTCCCGACCGGCAATAGCGCTGACCTTGCAGCACAATCGATTTTTGCGAACTATGCGGCGTGGAATGGACGCACTGACTTCTTGGAAACCAACCGAATTGCGGTTGACTCTGATACTCGAAATAAGGTGATCAAACTGCAAAAGGCTTAGTTTTTAGGAGAAAATGTGATGCTTCGACGTGCACGTATATTGATGACATTTGTGGCTCTTGCGTTGGTGACCTCTACAGCTTACACCAACTGCGGGATGGTAAAGTCCAGCCACACCGAGGACAGTAGCGCGGCTAAATCCGCGATTATTTCTGCTTGTGAATCCACTCTCAAACAGCAGTTTAATAATTCCTATCGTCCATTTCTAATGCAATCAAACCTTTGTATGTCTTGTCATTCTGACAGCGGGGTTTCACCAATTAAATTTGCGTCCAATGACCTTAATGTTGGATTCTCGGCTTTTATGGGCGTCGGACCTGATGCGGTTGACCGCAATGCGCTCAGCGCGACTCACGCGGCAGGAGTCACCGGTCCTGCTTTGCAGTCTAATCTCACTTCGGTTCACTTAACTTGGGATCCAGCATTTCATGACTATCAAGATTGTTTAGCGGGAGCATCGACCACGACAGGTGCGGCTGACGCATTGACGATGGTCGATAAAAAATCACCGACTCTATATTTTACCGACAAGCGTACAGTCTCTTTGACGTGGGATCTGAATAGCTCGGATGCCCTCCCCTTCGCAGCACGTATCCCGGCGCTCTTTTTAGTGGACGCAAAAGTCGACTATAATACGGCTGGAGTGGCCATCGGGTATATGTTCACTAATCCGCGCATTCAAATGACTACGGGTGAAAGCGAAGTTGAAATAGAAGGCGTAGTGATGCGCATCAATGGACAAAAGGCCTCACAGAGCGAGCCCTTCTTGTCGGCACGAAAAATTTCGCGCGGAATTGACCCGAGCCTGCTCTTTAACGGATCGATTCACGTGCCACTCAATGCCGTATCCAGCGCCGACAATATTAGTGTCGGTTTAGGTTTCGTCAATTTGCGTGCACGCACCGACAATCCTCCGATTCCGCCGAATCCAACATTGAGCGTAACCAATGCCTATATTCGCGCGGTGCAGATTGCGGTTTCGCCAGGTGGAGACTCCACAGCTCGCCGCTGGTGTTTAACGACTTCTGCCGCAAAGCCCGCTTCAACTGCAGTTCCGTGCCCCGGCTTTGAAAACAACGCCCTGTCCACGGGCTGGCTCTCTGTACGGCCGACGACTTTCAAATTGACCGATGCGGGATTGGTGCCGACCACGGGTCAAGTCATCCCACTCTACCTTTGGGTGGCCAACTCGGATTTGAAAATTAATACGCAAGCTGCAACGACAAGCGTGACGTTTGACCTTACCGCTCCCAACGCACCGGCGTACAACAGCGTCACATTGGGCGCAACGCAAATTGCCGATCTTTCACTCGGCAATTCCAACGAGACCGTACAGTGGTGTGTGGCCGAAAGCGCAATTCAAGCGGACGTGACCAATATCAACGTGTGCAATGGTGTAGGATTCACCAACACCAAGCCCAGCTTTATTGGACTCAAAGGTGGAGGCACACGTTATGTCGCCGTGTTTGTTCGCGACCTCGCCGGCAATACCGCCTCTGCGGGAAATAAAACTGTAGTGAATAGTTACGGACAAATTACATTTACAAAATTAATCGGCACTGGCGCACAGGCGATCATCACCAACCGTTGTGCGAGCTGCCACAACGGAGCGAATGTCGCCGCAAACGCCAAATGGGACTCCACTAGCTTTACTTCGACGGTCGCTAAAAAAACTTTGATCCTTCAACGCATCGTTAGCTCAACGAGTCCAATGCCACCCACCGGATTGATTCCGGCGGCGGAGCAGGCATTGCTGCAACTTTGGCTCACTCAAACCACGAACCCGGTACAATAATGAATCTCAAGAAGTTTAAACCGCGCTTACGTTTGATTGCTGCCTGGATCGGGATCTCCTTTGCACTTCTAGGTTATAACAATTGTTCTGGCCTGCATTCTGGCAACGGAATGAATTCCGAGTCGTCGCTCGGTGGAACCTGCGAGCAGGTTCAAATTAACCAATATACACAAAAAATCTACCCGTTCTTTCGCCAGAGTAACAACTGCGTCGGCTGTCACGTCGAGGGCGGAGTCGGAATCGGTCTTTTCGCCTCAATGAATCCCGACACAAGTTTTGCGTCGTTCACCGCGGCCGGCTTGACTAAAGTTGCTTATATGGCGACCAATGAACAACATAAGCCGCCTTACACGGGTGCCAGAAACAAACCCGCGGTTGATGCACTCTCTGCTGAATGGACGACCGATCAAGCCCAGTATCTGGATTGCGTGAGCAAGGCGCAAAATGGTGGCGAAAATGTGACTATGACTACGTCTGCGAAAAAGGCTTCGACAATATACGCAAGCAACAACGCCGCCCAAACTCTGACTTGGGAACTCGACTTAGCCCAAGATTTAAGTGCCGATGCGACGCGCTCTTTGCCCGCGAAAATTAGTATCGACGTGAAGGTTCTTTATCAAACCATCGCCGGCGTTCCCACCGCAAAGGGATATATTTTCCTAAATCCTGTGATTCAACTCAAAGACCCAAGTAAACAGGTTTTGATTGAAGGACTATTCTTCCAAATCAACGGGCAATCGATTTCAAGCCAAACAACTTTCACCAGTGTCAGTCGCGTGATCTCCGGTTCGAATGCCGTTTCGCTCCTACCGAATGTAAATGCCAACACTTTAATTGAGCCGATCACGACTCAAGACACGTTTGCACTTTACCTTCCACGTATTTTACTTAGCTCGGGAGTGGATTCGTCGCCAACTCCACTGACACCCATCCTGCGCGTCTCTGATCAGGAGACTAGAAATGAGACGCTGGTCAAGACGGATACTGTGGACGCTTTGATCTTACGTGACGGCGGCATTGCGAAATGGTGTTTATCTGAAAATGCAACGGCTCCGGCCTCGGTCGATGCACCTTGCAATAGTGGATTGACTGGTCCAGGAACCGACAAGGGATGGAGCCTGACCCGTCCACTCACATATAAACTCTCACCCGGCCAAGGCCTGAAGACGATCTACTTGTACGTGGTCAACGTTTTCTTGAAAATGAATACGGACCCCGCGATTGCTACAATCACCATGGATTCGACACTGCCTGCAGCACCGACGATCGGCAATATCCAGATCATCGACACTCAGGTCGCCAATATGTCCGTAATTCATCCGAACGAGCCTGATGTAACCGGCTGGTGCGTATGGGAACAAAGTGTTTTATCGGCAGTCCCGACAAAACCGAAGCTGACTGACAAATGTTGGAGTTGGACCGATAACAACGCAAAACCTACGACAGTCGGATTTCACTCAGGCGGGACGCGCAACGTTTGGGTGTTTGCACGCGATCGAGCAGGCAATGTGTCGGCGGCTTCAAATATGGTGAGCGGACAAAATAACTTTGGTGAGATTACCTTTACTCAGCTCACGGCCACCGGCGGAGGCCCGCGCGCCATTTTTCAAAATCGCTGCTACACTTGTCACGGAACCTCATCAAATCCTGGCTATAGCAAACTTCAGTTGTTTGACTACACGTCGGCGGTAAATATTGCTAAATCGGGAACTTTGAATGCGCGAGTCAATAACCCGTTAAGTCCGATGCCCAACGTAAATAGCGGGATGATGCCGCAGCGGGATCGTGACCTGATTCGTCTATGGACGCAGCCTGAGCAATCCACTACTCCTGCTCCGTAATCGATGGGATGGGCGCGAAGACTAAAATGTCTTCGCGTCGATCACAAAACGATATTTCACCTGACTTTTAATCGTCCGCTCATAGGCTTCATTGATCATGGAGGCGGGAATCAATTCGACGTCGGCAAATACTTTTTTCTTCGTACAAAAATCCAGCATCTCTTGAGTCTCTTTTAATCCACCAATCAGCGATCCCGCCAGATGCTTACGCCCAAAGATCAAGGCGAAGGCCCGCACTTCATTGGGATCAGGCGAGGCGCCGACCAGCACGTGGGTGCCTCCCGTCTTTAAAGTGCTCAGGTAGTTCGTAAAATCATGTTTTGCCGAAACAGTATCGATAATCAGATCAAGCGAGCCCGCAAGCGGCGCAAAATTCGCGGGATCTTTGGTCACAACAAATTTCTTAGCGCCAAGCTTACGCGCATCTGCTTCTTTATTTGGTGAAGTGCTGAAAACAGTGACCTCTGCTCCCATCGCCTTTGCGATTTTCACCGCCATGTGACCCAAGCCACCCAAACCGACAACACCGACCTTCTTCCCCTTCTTGGTGCCATAACGCTTCAATGGAGAATAGGTCGTGATCCCCGCACAGAGCAGCGGTGCAATTCTCTCTAACGGCAATCCCTTTTTAACTTTAAACGTGAATCTATCGCGGACCACGATGCAATTGGAGTAGCCACCCAAAGTCGGCGTGCCGTCGTAATCGGTTCGATCATAAGTGAACACGCCCTTCGCACAAAACTGTTCTTCGTTCGCTTTGCACGCGGGACATGTTCCACACGAATTGACTAAGCAACCGACTCCTGCAAAATCGCCGACTTTAAAACGTTTTACTTTTTTGCCGACTTTCACCACTCGACCGACAATTTCGTGACCGGGCACACTCGGATACATTGCCGGCCCCCATTCACTGCGAACCGTATGAATGTCGGAGTGGCAAATTCCGCAATGACTAATTTCAATCACAACATCGTCTGGCCGGGGCTCACGACGTTCAAACCGATAAGGTGTCAGTGGAGAAGAGGCGGACGAAGCGGCGTAACCTTTTGTTTTTATCATGGGGGGACAGTACAATGGGAGAGAGGGAGCGGCAAGGGGGAAGCTGTTTTCGGCTCGCCGTTCCCAAAAACTGAAGACCGTTCCCGTTTCTACCCTCGCGAAAACCATCCCGCAAAGCTGATCCGCTCGCGACGGCAAACCAGAACCTCATGTTCAGTCTCGCTGCTCATAAAACAAACCATCGTTCCGCCCACCGGTTCAATCTCCCGAAATGAAGCCTTGTCCCTGTCGTAAATTCTAAGTTGCCCACCGTCGCCTTTTTGCCAATTTTGATTTAGGTAAACCACGACGGAGACGACACGGTCGCTACTACCGTGAAATCCGTCCCGATGCCGTTGATAAAATCCGCCGGCAGGATACGCCGCATAGTGTCCCTCTAAATTTTTGAGTCCAAGAAAAAGACTTCGGTTCAGTTTGTGCCGCAACAAATCCATTTTACTCCAGAGTACTTTCTGCGGGGCATTTTCAAGCTCACGATTTAGCCAGTGAGTTTCATCTTCGCGTACACGAGTGCCGTCGGCGTGGCCCGCACCTTGCCCAATTCCCGCCTTGTGAAATGCTCCGTCGACGCGCAACCGAGTCAGATCGTCGGCGATGGTTTTGCAATCCGCCTTTCCTAAAAAAGAAGGGCAAATAAAAACCCCAGTCTGCTCTAAGTTCTCTGCGATATTTTCCAGCATATCTCTTCACCCTAACAGAAGTTGGGCTCGTTTTAGTCGCCGGAGAGCGCTTATGGGCTCTTAAAACGTGGAAAAGTGTCTCAAATCGCATATATGGGTCGAATAGGGTACGCCGCACTGCATGCCCTTTGTACTTATTTATCCTACTCAAATGCGTACCCTCATATTTGCCCTATTTCTGACTTTGAATATCGTAGGAAACTTCGCGGTGGCGGCGACGGCCGATCCAGCCTGCGTAGCCGCACTAACCGAGGGCGGAGCCAGCCGAAATGAAGCCGCCCGCTCGATCGCAAAGAGTCTATTGAGTCTGCGCCGAGCGAAAATTCATTTGAATAAAATCGAGATTGAAAAAGATCGTGCACAGGTTGAAGCCATCATTGCTAAGAATGGATTGAACTTTGAGGATTTCATTCCGCTTATCGAGAAGCATTTTTCGTGGGCTGGAATCTACGACGAAATAGAAGCTTACGAGCATCTTAATTTATATTGGACCAACGCCCGCTTGAAGCTGGTATTTGCGGAAATGCAGGAGTTGGAGATTCCTATTAATACCTCGACCCTACGCTTCGATCCCGATGGAAAAATAACTGAAATTTTAAAAAAATATGCGATTGAAAGTACTTCTCGCATGGTCTTGAGCTCCTCGGTCGCGCGCTACGGATCGTTAGATTTGGCAGTCGAGATATTGGGCTTTGAAACCGATCCACTTCGTATCAATGAGAAACCAACGGAAAATGACGTCATACTCGCCATTCAGTTTTTGGCCAGCAAAGGGCTTTCCCTGCGCTCGACTACGATCTCAGAAAATGCGACCGATTTGCTTAAGAGTTCAAAATTGCGGATTCGTTCGGGTGGAGTGTTAACGAGATCTGTCGCAGAGTACTTTGACTCTTGGTCTGCCGCATTTTCGGAGGCTGGCTTTCCGCCGATTCCCGTGCCTAAGCAAGCGCAGAGCGTAGTAAGTGTTCCCAGAACAAATGAATCAACTAAGATCTGGAGCGACCCGATCGCCGATCGCGTCTTGGAATTGGTGGTCGCACAAAATATACCCTTGTCTTCAACTAATTTTGACGCGGACCCAGACGGTAAGATTCGCAAAATTATTTTCGAAGTCATAGGCCGTGACGCATCCCCTGCCGGCTTCGTCAGTTGGACGATTCGCCGCTTCGGGTCCTGGGTCAAATGCCTCTCCGCCCACGGTCTAACTGCAACTAAGAAAGTGGTCGATCGCCCGGAGCGAATGCCTCGTCGGAATGAAGGCAAAGAAGACGCCGCGCGACCCGAAGCAAAGTTCCATTGGAATCAAGCGATGGCACAGGCCGTACTGACCAAGCTCATTGAGAGTGGTTCGAGTCTTCAAGGGTATTATATTTTATCAGATCCGAAGCAGAATATCGCGCCTATCATTCGCTCGATTGTTGGCGCCCCGGTCACCTCTGCCTCACTTCTCGGTTGGACAGCAAACAAATATGGGTCTTGGTATAAATTCTTAGAGGCAAATGGGATCCACTCTACCCCCTGGGCAAGAGCGGGTTGGAATGTGGAAAACGCACAGAAAGTCGCCGCGAAGCTTCGTTCCGCAAATATCTCTTTGAATTCCAACTATGTTCGCCAGGATCCCGACGGCCAGATTCGACAAATTATATTTGATTTGCTGGGGCTGGATGCTTCGCCAAAGTCGCTAGTCCGGTGGGCAGAGGAAACCTATGGCTCTTGGTACGTGCTCGCCAATACGAAGTCTGACGCTGCGATTTTTTCAAGTTCAATGTGGACCGACGCTCAAGCTGAATCTGTCGCTAAACAAATTGCGGCGCGAAAGATCTATCTAGATTCTCGGTATATTACGCAAGACCCGGAAGATCGAGTCGCCACACTGATCTTTTCAACACTCGGCAGTCAGCGCACCGGCGCGTCGCTCGTTACCTGGGCAGAAAATAAATTTGGCTCTTGGCCCAACTATCTGGCGACAATTAAACTTTATTCGGGAGGCCAGGCCTCCGCGCAATGGACCGCACCTGAAGTTTCGCGCGTCATCGCTTTCATAAGACTTAAAAATATCTCGCTAGACGAAACCTATGTAGAGTCGGATCCCGAACGGAAAATAGAGACCGCGATCCTCGCGGCACTAGGTTACCGCAGATCGGCCGTGTCACTTTTTCACTGGGCATTGAAAAACTACGGAAGCTGGGACGCCTTTCTAAAGCAGAATCGATAGTTCTCGTAATTTCCCTCGCGAGACCCTGCCTTTCCGGGTATACCACGCCTATGAATAATGAAAATATCTCTCAGAGCATTCGCGACGTGCAACACTTTGGTGAAGAGGGTGGAGTTGTTCCCGTGGTCGATGTCTCGGCGACTTCGACATTTATGAACCCGGCCGATATGGAAAAGGCGTTTCACGGGGAGATGGCTGGTTGCTATTTGTATAGTCGTCATTCCAACCCCACGGTGAAAGCCTTTGGACAAAAGCTTGCCGCCATGGAAAATATGGAAGCCGCACTTGGTGTCGCAAGTGGTATGGCCGCGATTTACTGCTCCGTTCGTCAGCTGATGCCGAACGGTGGACATTTGGTTTGCTCACGCACAGTTTACGGCGGAACTTACGCGCTCTTTCAGAATCTTCTGCCGAAAATTGGAATCACCGTTAGCTTTGTGGATATGAACGATCTCACAAAAGTTGAGGCCGCGATCCTTCCAAATACGAAACTGATTTACGCCGAAACGATGAGCAATCCCCTTCTGCGCGTTGCCGACCTTCCCGCCTTAAGTCAGATTTGCAAACGTCGTTCGCTGAAATTTGTTGTCGACAATACGTTTACGCCGCTCATCGTAGCGCCAGCGAAATGGGGCGCAGACGTTGTGGTTTATTCGTGTACGAAATATATTTCTGGCGCCAGCGATCTCATGGCCGGCGCGATTGTTGCGAAGCAAACGTTTATTGATGAGTTGATCGATATCAACAACGGAATTGTTATGCTCACCGGTCCAGTGATGGACGCTCACGTAGCGCACGACTTATACTTGCGGCTGGATCACCTTCCAATTCGTATGAAAGCGCATTCAAACTCTGCGCAAGCTATCGCTGGTCGACTAAAAGAAGCAGACGTACCCGTCGTTTATCCTGGCTTTAGTTCGCATGCGGACCATACGGCGCTAAAGAAGATGATGAATTCTGAGTATGGCTTCGGCGGAATGCTGACGGTTGATTGCGGCTCGAGTGAACGTGCATTGGCGTTGGCCTTTAAGCTACAGCAACAGAAGTTTGGACTCTATGCAGTGTCTCTGGGTTTTTCCCGTACATTGATGAGCTGTCCCTCGATCAGCACCTCAAGCGAAATCCCGGAAAATGAGCAAACTGAAATGGGACTTTCGCGTGGACTCTTGCGTTTAAGCATTGGATACACCGGTAGCAATGAAGTCATGGCTGATCGATTTTTGCGTTGCTATAAAGAGATCCCCCTAGTCTAAGAGCTAGCTCCGGAAATACCGATCCACAAAGCTCGCTCACGATGTGAAAATTAAGCATAGTTTTCACATTATGGAGCGTTCATGAAATTCAATCGTCACTGGCCCTTACTTGCCATCACTAGCGCCTTAACTATTCTTCTCGCCTGTTCTCACCTCCCCTCCACGGAAAGAAAAACCGCGGGCGGCGCAAGCAGTCCCTTTACCGATTACGTTCACGGATACACTGCCGCTCAATATTTTCAAGACAACGTCACGGCCTTCGATGCGCGACTAAAGCTGATCGATCATGCCGTCACCGGGGATCATGCGCGCATTGCGACGTTCGTATACGACGACGGCAAAGTCGCCGAACGTCTGACTCGCCATCTTTGTCGGGCCGCTTTACGCGGCGTCGACGTTGAGATCTTGGTCGATTCAAAATCCGGTGACGCCATTAAGGGTGAAACCCCATTTAACAACACGGATCCAATCAAGAGAGTGCAGGAGATGTATCAGTACATGGCGAACTGCGGAGTGAAAATCTCGATTCACAATCATTTAGAAAGCTACATCGATGTATTTGGCCAACGAATGCCAAATATTTTCCTGGATCCAAAACTGGACGGCGGCGTTTACAGCGGCCCCAGCGCTAAGACGTTCGACACAAGAATTTATACGATTATTACTAGGGTTTCGAGTATCGTGAATGACGAATTCAAAGCCGAGAAAATCCCAATCACCGCGAACAATGTATTAAATTGCCTCTATGGCATGGCTAAAGCTTATCTGAGTATGGTGGGTCACTCGGTGAAAGAGGAAGCCCGAAACAGTCCGACAGTACCCGATCCCACAACAGGGGAACCCGTCACTCTACTTAAACGGGACCAAGGTCAACTGAAAGCCAACTATTTGTCCCTGATCAACGATGCGGGTTGGTCCAAAATTGATCCTGAAAAACTCGCGCGTGCCTTGCCTAAGATTATCGAGCGTGTAATTGCTGACAAAGAGATCGGATCGCTGCGAGAGAGTGTTCATCGCTTCAACCGACTCAATCACCGCAAACTTTTCTTGGTTGAAAGTGCGGATCGCGGCGACGGCTGCATGATTTTGGGTGGCCGTAATATTGGCGACCACTATCTGGCAAACGGCGACACCTCTTTTTATGACGGCGATGTGATGCTCTGCGATCACGTGTCTGGGGAACATGCCGCGATGCTTGCGGCGGCAAATAAGTCTTTTGAACAACTCAAGACAGATCTGTCTGACGGTCTGCTTGGCCTAAGTTCCGATAACAAAATCAATGTCATTCAGAAAAATGATGGTTATCAATACACTCGCTTTGTGCAGAAAGAGCGCGAGCTCGCCGACGATGATTGGGCAGACAACGGTCCGATCTTAGGCGAGATGTCGTTACCCCAAGCGTCAGGCTGGCAGCTTCTCACCGCGAGCTGGGATAAGAATCCCGATGCAGTGGCCAAAGCCCTTCTTGAAATGATCAATCAAGAGAATAAAGAAATTTTCATCGAATCGGCTTATGCGGAGTTCAACTATCCCCTGCGGACGGCTCTTGAAAGTAAACTCAAGAGTGGGGTACGTGTCACTCTGTACACCAATTCTTTTTTCACTAGCGACGCCGGCTCAAAGTTCATTCGGATTTTGATGGCCAAATGGATTTTGCTAATGCAGAAGGGCTATCCTAACCTCTTTACAGCTCGCTTTACGAACGCAGCGTCCGTACATATGACTCACTTCAAAGGCGCTGGCTTTGCCTGTCAAGGAGGTACCGCGGTCGGGATGAAGTCGTTCTTGATTGGCTCACATAATTTTCATCCACGTTCGGGTCGCTCGGACAAAGAGCATGCGCTGCGCTGGAATCAGCCGACCACCACCGAGTGCACGAGCGGATTTTCTGCCGCCGACGATTTGGTTGGCCAGCGTCGCAACCTTTACGTTCAGGCCAAAGCGAAGCTGGGATTTTCACCGTTGTCGCAATATAGCATTCTCTATGACGAACTCGCAGAGGTCGATGCCGCAAAGTCTAAGAACGTCACTGGGCAGCAAAAGCGTCTGACCGCTGCACTAAAGGCAGTATTTTATGAATCCGAGGTCAAGGGCAAAAAACCGTCGCTAAAATATATCAGCACGGTAAATAAAATTCTAAAATTGATGGATGAAGGCGGACTGCACGATGTGATTGGATATCTATTTTAACTTAAAGTGCGGCCTCAAGATCCTTAATCAAGTCATCGGCGTGCTCAAGGCCCACCGATAGACGAATCAAATTCGGTTGAATTCCTGCACTCTTCATCTGGGCATCAGTCATTGACGAACCCCACATGACAGAGGGTTGCACCAACAGAGTTTCGACTCCACCCAAGCTCACCGCATTTTTGGGGATTTTCAAGCGACTCGCGAACTTGGCGGTCTCTGCAAAACTGCCTTTGTATTCAAAAGTGACCACTCCACCAAATCCACTCATCTGTTTTTTAGCCAATGCATGTTGCGGATGCGAGGCGAGACCAGGATAAAAAACGCGATCGACTTTTTTATTTTCATGCAGAAATCCTGAAATTTTCAACGCCGACTCATTTTGCCGCTCGACCCGAAGAGAAAGCGTACGCAGTCCGCGCAACAAAAGCCAAGCGTCCATCGGCGAAAGCGTGGGCCCGAGCATGGTCAGCGTCGACCAAATCTTAGTGATAATCTCTTTGCGTGAAACCACGACACCGGCAGTGATGTCATGATGCCCGCCTAAAAACTTGGTCGCACTGTGCACGACAATGTCGATTCCAAAACGCATCGGAGTTTGGTTGATGGGAGAAGCGAAAGTATTGTCGCAAATCGACAAAATATTATGTTTCTTAGCCAAGACTGCGACGGCGGTAAGATCGGTCACTGACAAGAGTGGATTGGCTGGGGTCTCAACCATTATGAGCTTCGTATTCGGGCGAATGGCCGCCGCAAAACTTTCGCTATCCGTCGCATCGACGAAGGTAAACTCCACTCCAAATCGCGGCAGCAACTCGCCGATCACTTTGCTGGTTCCAACATAAAGATTTCTTTGCGCCACTACGTGATCGCCCTTTGCGACCAATCCCAGAATTGTCGAGCTGATCGCACCCATCCCAGAACCCGCGACTAAACCGGTTTCTGCGCCCTCTAACGCGGCGATCAGTTTCGCCACTCGGGTGTGCAACGGATTCCCGTTGCGCGTATAGAATTCATCGTGCATCGGCACGGATGCGATCTCGGCAAACATTTCGGCCGAGTGGGCCTGAAAGGTTGCCGAATAGGTGATCGGTGGAGTGATGGAGCTGTCGTCCGCGTCGTCATCGGCGTGGATCAAACAGGTGTCGAGATGCATCCCTAGAAGTCGATCGATATCTTGCAAAGTGATTCTCCTGGTGCGCGGGGTTGCCGACCTTTGTACATCATAGTTGCTCGCCTAGCCAAGCCGGGGTATTCCATAGAGGATGGACAATGCGAAGGCTCAGGTCAAACGGACAAAAAAGTACGGGCGGGCTGTTTTTGCGCGCCAATCCATCCGCAAGGGTGAAGTCATTGCCGCTTTTGACGGCGATATTTTCGACGATGACTTTGAGCCCTGGACCGAAGACCTTTTGGCCCATGCCATTCAAATCGGCAAAGCCCGCTGGCGTGACTCCAACGGGATTGCTCGCTTGATCAATCACTCCTGCGATCCCAATTGCGGAGTGAAGGATTTGATAAAGATCGTGGCGATGAGGAATATTAAAACCGGCGAAGAGATCACCTGGGACTATGAGATGACTGAGAAAAGCACCTGGATGAAAATGAAGTGCCGCTGTGGATCCGTGATTTGTCGTGGAACCATTGGGAGTTACAGCCGCATGCCGAAGAAGACCCGCACCAAATACACCGGCTATATTTCGCAGTGGCTGCTCACCAAGGGCACTAAATGACGCGACGTCCACATTTGACAGGATTAACTTCACTGCGCTTTTTAGCGGCGCTGCACGTGTATCTGTTTCATCTGCAAGCCTTTAAAGTTGCGCTGGGTCCGCAATGCTACGAGAGTTTTGTATCGATTGGCTATGTCGGCGTGAATCTGTTCTTTTTGCTCTCAGGATTTATTTTGGTTTACACCTATGCCGGGCGTGAATTCTCACTGCGCGAATTCGCGCGATCTAGATTGGCGCGGATCTATCCGGCTTATTTATTCTCGCTGCTACTCGCCGCTCCGATTTTTTATATTGTTTGTTTTAAAATACCACTGACGCCCGAGCTGGCGTGGATTGCCTGGTTTAGAGATCATTTGGTGATCACTATGCTCTCTGTTTTGACTCTAACCCAGGCGTGGATTCCACAAGCAGCCTTAGGTTGGAATTCGGTGGCGTGGAGTCTTTCTGTCGAAGCATTTTTTTATCTCTTGTTTCCTCTGTTGCTGACGACGCTGGCGATGCGCTCACGCCGTCGTTTAGTTATAGGTTTGGTGATTTGCTGGTCGTTAAGTCTGTTGATCACGTTTGGCTATACGATCTTACAGCCTGACGGCGTCGCGGTCGTGAATGAACAGATGAACAATTTAAATTGGCTCAATTTCGTCAAATTCAATCCGCTGGTGCGTCTGCCTGAATTTGTAATGGGCATTTGCTGTGGACTTTTATTTGTGAATCAGGCGACTCCGCGCGCTTTTGCGACTCCGCTAATTCTGGGTGGCGCGACGCTGCTATTTTTAGTGACTGTATTTCACGCGCAAATCCCCTACCCGGTCATTCACAGCGGCCTACTCTCCCCGGCTTTTGCCGCCATCATTTATGGCCTAGCTTTACGACCAAATTGGAGTGCGTTTTTAGAATTTCGCTGGCTTAAACTTCTGGGCGAGGCCAGTTACAGTTTTTATTTAGTGCACGCGCTCATCATCGTTATATTTTTTCAGCCCAAGGGTGCGGAACTAAGCCCGCATCCGCTCGATGAACAAATTCTTTGTTTGATGATCGCGATCGGAACTTCTATCGGAATTTACCTGGGAATTGAACGGCCCGCGCGAAGAAAACCGCAAGGCCGTTAAGCGATCGCGAGGACTTCGCACTCGCGAACTTTTTTACCGACCTCAAACTCTGCAGTCTCGCCCACTTTTAACCCGATCAACGCTTCTCCCAGTGAAGACGAAGGTGTCACAATCTGAATGGTTTGAGCGTCGAGCTCCAAGTGAACCCCTCCACCCTTTGGCATAACCAAGACGGTGCTCTTTTTGCCATCCAGATCAATATTCACCAGTGCAGTTGCTTGTATGGTGTCTTTCGGTCCAAATTCTTTAAAAGAAAGTGTCTTAAACAGAACTAAGACTTCATCGATCTCACTGGCTCGCTTCGCTTGGGCACCGGCGAGGTAAGAGGCCTCAAGCCCGCGCGTGTCGTACTCATTCTCAGGTTTGCTCTCTTCATGCGTGGCGGCTTCATAGGTCGCACGTGCGGCCTCTTTGGATTGCTCAAGATCTTCTTCGAGTCGAAGGATAAATGCCGCAATGATGTCTTTTTTCTTCATAGGTCGAGCACCTTAACTAGAGCCTAGAGGCGCCGTCAAATCTATTCCTGTGGCGGGCGGCGGCGCAGATCGTCGGTCCCCGCGTTCAGATGCTGGTCGATGCCTACTTCGCCGGCTCTTGCGCAATGTCGTGACCAATTGCCAAGGCGATTGATTTCAGCAAAGCGGCGCGAGGGAATGGGTTTTTCGCGAGGACGTTTTGCTTTTTGAAATCGGCGATTTTATTGACCACCGGCAGCGCTAGGCCCCAGTGATGGGTGCCGAAGATGGCGAGTGGGCTGGCTTGTAGTCCGGCATTGGCTGGATTCAATTCGGCGATCAGGCGTGGCCAGAAGATCGTTTTGTAGATCGTCACTTGACTGTCGTTGGCAAGGTTACCCTCTAAAGGCTGTGGCAAAGCGACTTGGGTGAACTGCAGCCAGTTTTGCCCGAGCATTTGATCGTCGGGAGAATTGGGATTGTAGCCCAACTGATTGTTCGCCATCAGCACCGATTGCGGCTCGTCCATTGTCGCAGAAACTGAGTAGTAGCGAATATTCTCAACGGGCACCGCGTGATTTTTCCACCATTGAATGCGCTCATCGGTCGAGAGCTGAGTCACACCGTCCACCACTGCATTGCCGAACTTTTTAAAGCGCTTCACGTTGAGATTATAATCCGCGCCGAGCAAACGCATCATCTGCGGTCCAAGCTGAATCAGATCTTTCACCGAACCTTGAGTCAGAGCCGGCACAAGCCGCGCAAACTCCTGTTCGCTCGGGAGAACACCAAAGTTCTTCGCTTGGGTGATCGCAAGACGCAAACCCGCCATTGGATCGGCACCAGTTTGTAGACTCTTCGTGGACTGAGTCACCCACTTAAATACGCGCTGAATCTTCACCGCTAGCGACGGAGTTTTCACATCGGTTGCACCATTGACCGCGCCATCGATCTGAATCTGCGACGCGCGGGTAAGGAAATTCCACCAGGCGAGCGTATTCAAACCTGCATACCTGATTTTAGAAACCGTCGTCATCTCATCAGTGACTACGGTTAACTTTGCGAGCAAGACTTTAAACTCCACAAATAACTTGGCGGTTGGACTCTTAGGATTGTCGATCACATCGTCCGCCAGGGCCGAACCGAAGACCACTCCACCTAAACTCACCATTCCCCGTACGTTCTTCAGCCAAGACTTATTTTGCGCTTTTGCCTGTGCAAGCATATCCAGACCGAAATCCGTACCACGTGAATATCCGACAAAAATAATGTTCTTCGGTGCGCCACCTAAAATTTCAAACGCGCGCTCTAAACGTTCGTTGAAGATGCGAGCGCGATCGGAGTTGTCACCGAGAGACTCAAGCGACATGCCCTCCACATTTAAAAGCATCACTTTACTCAGAATCTGTCCGTCCTGATCCAAACTTGTCGCTTGAATCAGTTTCTCCATGCCCATCGAGCGTATACCTTTGTTGTCCTTAGCCAGCGTAAGCTCACTCAACATCTCTTGATCGGCACAGGTCGCAGTTTTAGCTGAATCTTCCACATTCATACACTGGTCGCGGCCAAGCGCTTCTTGACGACCTTTCTTGACCATCTCTTCCCATTGCGTGCGGAACTGGCCCGGCTGCGCAAAAACCTCTTCAAAAGCGCGTTGATCAATAAACTCACCAAAAATTCCTGGCACAATCACAATCAACAAATCTTGTTTTTTTGCCGCATCGACTAGCGACTGAAACCCTTTCGACGGAGTCGGAACAGGCGCACTCTCATCCACCATTTCGCTCGGCTTAAGTTTAAGGAACTTCTCGGCCAGTCCGCACAAAGTGCAGCGTGGACGCGCGGGTTCACTTAAAAGGTCGTTGCTCGGTTGCAAGATCAGTCGATTAAAATCGCGGTCGCTTAAATGCTGGTCCATGGATAACAGGCTGTCGAAAAAGATCTGGCGGAATCCCTGACGATCGATAGGTTCTGCTGAGGCTTGTTTAAGTGGGCCAATGAGCGAAAGCAAAACCACGACGGCGCGAATTGAGGTCATAAATCGACTCCTTCAAAGAAATGAAAATACAGCTCATAGCAATACTGAGCAAGTTCGATGCCGTTTTTACATGCCGTAACATACTGAAATTACGATGATATTCGCCTAATTTGCCGCATTTTGTGTGGCTTTTGTCAAACAAAATTCGTCGCTTCTAGATAACGTCGAGGTGTCTCATTTTGAGACAGTCGAAGCCGACCTGACACCGCGTACTAGAGACGTCGTTTTCAGATTTTGTCAGGTGGCTAATGCAAGAAAACATATTTAAGCTACCTGCAAGCCCAAATCTTTTTCTGAGGAGCACGCCATGGTTCAGATCTTGTCCTCTCTTGCACTCTTACTCGGTTTCTCATCGGTCACTTTTGCGAAAGACCTTGGCTTCCGTTTCACCGCCGGAAAATGCGTCGATGCTGCAGGTAAAAGCGGACTAAACCCAGGCTATATAGGGCAGTGCGGAGATCTACGCAATGTCGTGATCGCACGCTTCACCTTCGACGATTCGGATCTGAGCGGATCGAGCTTTGAGGGGTCCGACCTGCAAGGATC
This sequence comes from Pseudobdellovibrionaceae bacterium, assembly GCA_043757545.1. Classification (GTDB taxonomy): domain Bacteria; phylum Bdellovibrionota; class Bdellovibrionia; order Bdellovibrionales; family UBA1609; genus JALHOQ01. Next base: position 7,188 of record JAYVPG010000063.1, on the reverse strand, counting down.
CTCAATGCGCAACTGCAATCTGACTAATGTCATCTTTAAAGCGGCGAATCTAAGTGGTGTAGATTTGGAAGGTTCGATGATCCATAACGCTGACTTTAACATGGCGATTTTGGTGAACGGACATTTTGCTGGCGCCGAATTCATAAACCCTGATTTCAGCGGGGCCGACCTTTCGGGTTCCCTTTTGAGCTATATGAAATTTCCCGGCGCTAACTTTGCGGGTGCTAATCTTGGCAGCGCGGTTATGGACCACGTGGATCTCTCAGGCTTGAATCTATCGGGAGTTTCTTTTCGCGGAGTCAATTTACAGAATTCAGTGCTCGATAAAACTATGTTGAGCGGCGCGAATTTCGCGGGTGCAGATTTGACCTTGGCAACCTTTGTCGGCGCCAAGGGTCCAAACATTTCTTTTGCCGACGCGATTCTGCGCAAAACTATTTTTGACGGCGCCTCGCTTCAATCGTCGAATTTTAAAAACACGCAAATGGACAGCGCTAGCTTGAACAATGTCGATTTTCAAAAGTCAGATATGAGAGGCGCGGTTCTAAAAGGTGCCACTATCAAAGGTGCCAAGTTCAAAGACGTAACCTTCAATAAGCGTAGCGTTTTGCCCTTCACGATGGAAGAAGCTAAGGCCATAGGCATGGTATTTTTGCCCGCTCCTTCAATTCTCGCGTGGACTAGTTTTGCGGACAAAGACGCCGGTCCAAATGGTGAGGCACAAAACACGCTGAGGACAATCCGACTACAGGTCCCAGATATCGAAGACGCAGACGTGCGTATTGACGAGACTTTGGACTACGCCGCGATTGCTGGAAAATTGAAAGATGCTACTGTTTTTCTGATTCCCGAAATGGAAAATGGATCGGACGCCGTCTTTGCGGCTAAGCTCGGCGCTCCTCTAAAAGCATTTATCAACGGCGGTGGACTTGTCATCGCCATGCGAAACAATTCATTTTTGAAAGACTCAGGATTGATGAATACCGTCGAAAAGACCTGCATTTCCGATGGCGTCCTCCTTCCGGTGCTGCTACCGACTCATGCTCTCGCCACCGGCCTTGGAGCTTCAATTGTGGCTTCGAACGCGACATGTTCACAAACCGTGGTCGACGCGGGCGTTGAATTCATCGTCGGCGATAAGACCAATGCGTATGTCTTTGCCAAAAAAATGGGTAAAGGAATGATCGTTGGAATTGGCTATGACATGTATGAGCATAATGCTGATGCAGATAAAATTCTTGGCAACGCAGTTCGCCTCGCGTACTAAGAGCCGGTGAAGAAACAGTTCAGTTACTCACTGCTGGCCCTTTTGATTTGCTCGATTTGTAATGCAAATGACTTGGGCTTTCGCCTACACGACCGAAAATGTGTCAATGCCCAAGGTCAGTCGGGACTCAATCCAGGCTATGTCGGCCAGTGCGGCGACCTGAGCAATACAGTGGCCTCACGATTCAATTTTGACGAATACGATCTTTCGGGTTCGGTCTTTGACAACGCCGACCTGCGGGGCTCGTCTCTGCGCAAAGCCAATCTGACGAGTACGAGCTTTCAGAGCGCTAACTTAAGCGGCGTCGATATGGCGGATGCAGTTCTAGTGGACGTCGATCTTTGCGCGGCAGATCTGTCGGGAACTCGGCTCAGCTATGTGAAGTTCACCCGCACAAGTTTTTCAAGTGCGATTTTTAGAAATGCCGTTTTGGATCATGCGGATTTTTCAGACGCCGACCTTTCGCATGTTTTATTCATTGGCACTAATCTACGCAACGCGAACTTGACCGGTGCAAATGGTGAAAACACCGTGTTTCGTCGCGCGAGACTCGACGGCGCAAATCTAGACCGAGTCCACTTACAAAAATCCGATATGCGTGGAGCGAACCTAACGGGAGCGTCGACCACGGACGCTAAACTCAATGACAGTTTTTACGACAAGCGCAGCGTTCTCCCCTTCTCCAACGACGTAGCCGCAAATATGGGAATGATATTTAAAAACGGGGGAAGGCTTTTAATCATATGGGAAAAGCATGTTCCCTTTCTCGATGGACTCGTCGATTTTCTGATGAAAGAAGGCGTTGAGGTTCACCTCTCTGCAAAGTCCTTCGATTTTTTTGACGGTACAGAAAGCTTAGCGGACTATTCGACAGTTCTTTTTCTAGGTGGTGAAAATTTCGCTTTGGATATGCCCGCGGGTGGTCAGGAAGCGCTCGTCGAATTTGTGCGCAGTGGTGGGACATTTGCGGCTACACAATGGGCTGGCTATATGTTTGCCAGGATCGGTAAACTCCAAAAAATGCGCGAAATCATCGTGTTCGACTATGAAAAAGGCATCTTCCAGGAGACTGAGTTGACGCCAGTCGCAGCCCAAATCTCGCATCCGATCCTAGATGGAATTTCTGGGACTATGAAATATACGACGGCCTATGACAACGGCCATCCGCACTTCTTCGCTCAGAACCCCTCCACGGCGCTACTAATGAATAAAGAAGGCTTCGAGGTCGTGGCCGTGCGAAATTTTGGCGACGGAAGAGCCGTGGGTTTTAATTTCTCAGGCACCTATAATAATTGTCAGGCACTGGATCAACCCATTGTTAAAAAGATAATTCTAAACACAAGCAATTGGTAAACTGATCTCGGCGATGCCTTTTGAGTTGGGCACGATGGTGCCCGCACCAAATGTATGGACAAACGGCTGGATTCGAGCCCCCACACACGGCTTTCATCGGGTAAACCGAGAGACCACAGGGCCTGGACTTCTCCAGGCCCGCCAGCAACACCCCAAATATGATATAGATATACTAAGGGTGAACATATGAAAGATTTAGGGTTATTGATATTTGGTGTCGTTACCGGCGCAGTGACTGCGGCGATGATTTTCACGTTCTTTGTGCGCGCTCCGCACGTGATCACTACACGTCTACCGCCAGCGCATTCGACAAAGTCGGCGCGCGTGGTAAAAAAGATTTTGCGTGAGGTGGCAAGTGTGCCTGAATCACCCACTCCGACTCGTGAGGCACCCGTGAAACCCGTGGCCGTGACTAAGGCCGCCACGAAAAAGGTTCACAAGAAAGTCATGCCGGCGCGCCACATGGCGAGTGTTGCCGCCACGTCAGATGTGCCGACTCCCGTCCCATCTCCTGCGCATACTCTCCCGGCCCCGACATTCACCGCTGCATTTCCCGATCACCTCGAAACTAATTCGGCGACGGAAATTCGTATCGCTTGGAATAAAGTGGAGGGCGCCAAAGGGTATTCTCTCATCGTCGAGGACGTTCACGGAAAATTGATTAAAAAATACTCCACCACTCGTACTGATACGGCAGTGCAAATTCCAGCTCCAGAAACCGGTGAAGGAATCAGCTATAGCTTGCGTGTCGTCGCGGTGAACCCCGGTGATATCGAGGGTGAAAAGGGCGAGCCGCGCAAGATGAAAGTGATGCGCCGAAACTCTGCGCTCGCGCCGTCTTTAAAACAAATCACTATTGAGGAATAATTGTCGGCCATTCTTTCTAACGTCATTCGTATCTCGACACGCTTAGCTCTTGTATGCTTCGCTGTCGGGTATGTTTCTGCACGTGCGGAAGAAGCCGTGCCACAAAACTTCGATGCGTCAGACGACATCCCCGCAGTCACCGCAGTGATGCAACTCAATCCGGTTCAAGGTGCAAAGAAATATCAGGTGCAGGTGAAAGCACTGTCTCAGCTCTGGGAAAAGCCTTTTGAAACTGAGATCGAGGAGTCCGTTTTACGCTTGCGCTTGACGCCCGGATTCTACTCTATGCGCCGACGAACGCTCAACGACGGGGAGCCCGCAGGCGAATGGGGTGAGTGGGAAGAAATTCAGATTCCAGAGCCAAAGATAAAGGCCAAGTTCCCGGCGGATGATGCGCAAGTCGAACCAAAGGGAATTCTAAATGAACAATTGTTATTTGAATGGCCTGCCGTTGAGGGAGCAAAATCTTATATCTTCTCACTCTTCGATTCGGATGGAAACCGCATACGGTATCTGCGACTCACTCAACTTTGGGTGCGTGTGGAATTGCCTTCCAATTCAACATATAAATGGTCGGTGACTCCGGAAGCTTCCGCTGAGGTCCCTCCTGCCAATTGGCCAAAGGCCGCGAATCACAGATTCTCAGTCGACAATGCACCGGAAGAAGTTCATCGCATCGGATTGCATGTTGAGCCGGTGAAGGACGCAGTCGCTTATGATTTTGAAATTGTAAAGTTCGTCGACGCGAAGCAAGTCTCATCGCCTTCAGTATTCACGTCTGCAAAACCAGATCTTAAAATTCCACTGGCGCCGGGAAAATATGAAATTCGCGTGCGAACAGATTATTCAGACGGTGCCAAGTCCAATTGGACTCCGCCAAACGAATTTTGGGTGCAAATCGCGCCACCTAAGCGCAAGAGCCCCAAAGAGTCCGAGGTGATCGATCCGACTGACAGCCTCAACTCGGTTGTTCATTTGAAATGGCAGCCGGTCAAGAACGCGAAACGCTATCGCGTATTTGTGCGCAATGAGAAAGATGTGCTGATCGAGAACTCCACCACTGAAGAAACCTCTTTGGAGGTGAGGCTTCCCCACAATGCGCTCTACAAGTGGAATGTGAGCGCGGTGCAAGAGCTGCAAACCGATTCGCACCGCGATTTCCCGCCCGTCTCACAAGGCTATAGTGTTTTTGAAATTGGCCGCTACAAGCCACTCAGTTTAAGCTCAGGAGAAGAGCCCTCTCATCTCTATGCGTGGGGACGTTATTTGGCCTCGAACATGTCATTCAAGTCGACAAACTATGACAACAACACCTATGTTCGCGAAAATATTTTTGGCGGGACTGGAGAATTGGCGGGAGGATATTGGCATCGCAAGACCGATGTCGGAATTCTCTTGGCCGCCGCCGGCGCTGGTTTTACTGCGGTTGGGAAAACCTATAGTTACATGTACAGTTCGGCCCTCCTCGGTTACCGTGGGCGCAACGCCGCAGAGACTTCCAACTGGCGGATTTGGGCAGGACTAGCTTACAAAGAGACGCCTGAAGTGTTGCGCGACAATAACTCACAACAAATTATCTTTTCGAAACTCGCGGGATTCGGTCCAGAGGTTCGTTTTTCTTACCTTGGCGAAATCGATAAAACCTATGGTTACCAAATTTACGCCAGCTATATTAAGGTTACCCAACAGCAAAAGACTGTGAACGGATTGCCGCTCAAAGGAATGTCGGCCTACAATCTTGGAGTCTATGCCACCAAACGACTCTCACATGGTTACACTGGAATGATTGGATACAGTTACATGCTAGACGAAGCTTCTTATCAGGCCAGGGACACGACCGTCGGCGATACCAATTCGCTCAGTCTAGGTGGACATTTCATTAGTTTTACTTTGGAGTTCGGGCTCAGGACAGCCGAGCGATAGTCACTCGGCTACTTTTGTTGCTTCAACAGCAGCTCTTTGATCTCGTGCATCTCGCCACGCAATTCACGATTCTCGCGCGTCAACTGATCCATTTGCTCTTGCATACGTTGGATCTTTTGATCCGCATCGCGCTTGTTCTCGTCGACCTGTGAAGCGATGGAGCGCAACTGCTCTTCACGTGCTTTGCACATTCCGTAGAGTTCTTTTGTCGCCTCGATCAACGGTGCGATCAAGTTTCCGTACTTCACGGACTTCATGCCGCTGGCGTTGGTCATGACCATGTCAGGTAAAACTTCCTCAACCTCTTGCGCGATCACGCCCATGTCATGAACATGATCTTTCTTCCAATCAAAGCGCACGCCACGTAACCCTAGGACCGCAGACAGACCAGGTGCAGGAGTTATATTTTCTTTCAAGCGACCATCTGACGTGTACAAGAATGCAGTCGCCTGGATCGTGCCGGCGACATTCACCACTCCTGTACCATTCGGCGCGAGGTTGATACCTCCATTGACTCCTGAAACTTTAATATTCACCGCCATAGTGCCAGTTCCCGCTGAATCGACAATCGCTTGTCCCGATGCACCAGAACCACCATTGATCGTGGTTACTGCCGCCGCACCCGTATTACCAACTGACGTCGTACCGGTCGAAGCGTTGCCGATCACGACCGTTCCCGAAGTCGTTCCGGGAGTGAGAGTTAAATTTCCAGTCGTGCCCGTGACTGCCACGGTGAGACCACCGGATCCAGATCTGACAAGCGTTCCACTCGCCGCACCAGTGTTACCAAAGATACTTGCTCCAGTCGAAGCGCTTCCGACCGTGACCGTGCCACCAGTCGAGGGCGTAATCGAAACGTTTCCAGTTGCGCCAGTGACGGCGAGCGAGATCCCGCCCGTTCCAGATTGCACCGTCGTAGCCGAAGCGCTCGCTGTGCTGCCCAACGTCGTTGCCAAAGTTCCCGTCGCCGCATTTCCCAGACCAAGCGTCGTCAAACCTGTGGTACCTAAAGTGATCGTCGGTGCCGTGAGCACAACCGAGGATGATGCACCGCCATTGCCGAGAGTCAGAGCGGTGCCTGTTGCACCGGAGATCGACATCGCGCCCATAGCCGTCGCACTATTTAAGTTTGTCAGTGACGTTATGTCGCTGTTTGCACCGCTTGCTGCGAACAGAGTGGTCGTCGGCGAAGCAGCTTCCCAACGCGAGCCCACGTTGTTCCATGAAAGAACCTGCCCCTGAGTCGGGGTCGAGGTATGGATATTAAATCCACGCAATTTCACCGCATTCACGTTGGTGAGGAGGAATCCGTCGACCGCAGGCACTTGAGCCGCAGCGGTTAACTGCAACACTTTATTGGCAGTCGTACCGACGTCGACATTGATCGTTCCGTTACCGGTAATCGTCGTCGGCACGATACCTGTGCCGAAGAAGACGTTACGAACAGCGTTCACATTTGTGACTAAGAATCCATCGACAGCCGGAATCTGAGCTCCTGCAGTCAACTGCAAGATCTTGCTTGCGGTTGTTCCAACGTCAACATTGAGTGTGCCTGTCGAAGTGAACGTGCCGGGAACTAAACCAGTACCCGATTGAATATTTGTCACTGTGCCTGCGCCGCCCGACATCGGCTCCCAACGGTTGCCCACTGTGTTCCATCCCAAGTACTGTGCGTTCGACGGTGCGGCATTGAGAACATCGCGAGTTTGCAATTTCACCGCGTTCACGTTCGATACGAGACTACCGTCAACCGCAGGTAAGAGCGCTGCAGCCGTCAA
>JAYVPG010000062.1:0-6777 GCA_043757545.1 Pseudobdellovibrionaceae bacterium | reverse complement strand
AATCTTAGGTACGATCGGACCATGATTCAACGGGGGGTCTAGTGCGCCCCTCGTGATTCAACTGCCCCCGTCGGTCGCATTTAATATGATTCAATTCGGTGGCGGAGCTGGCGGCACGGTGATTGCCGGCGGAATTGGTGGAGCTGGTGGCGGTGCCACCGGTGGAAATGGTGGCGCGGGCGGCGGCAAGTGCACGATGACAAGTGGACTTGGCGGAACGGCGATAGCGGGTGGTGCCGCGGGGATGGTGTGCAGTCCAGCGGATCAGTCAGCGCCGAGTGCAGGTGGATCATTGCTCGGCGGATATGGGAGTGGAGCTTTACTCGCGGGTTCAGGACTTGGCGGATTGCCCGGTGGCGGAAACGGTCGTGTTGCAGGCGCGGGTGGTGGCGGTGGATATTTTGGTGGCGGCGGTGGCTTCAATGGAGTTGGTGGCGGTGCGGGCGGCGGCGGCGGCGGCTCGAGCTACGTCTCACCTCTTGGCACGAGCGTGATCAATGCCCAGGCCAATAGCGCCGGTCCTCCCAATACAATTGATGCAGATTATCTTGCGGGCTCGGGGCTCGGCGGTCCGGCGACTTCATCTTCGATAAGTCCCGGAGCAGCGGGTGCCGGTAAACCTGGATTCCTAACGATTCTCTACTAGCGAACTATTCGCTCGCTCGCGCACATTCCAATTTATAAACTGCAGATCCGACTTTGACGTCGGGACTTTCGGGAATGCTCACCGGAACGGTGGTTATCGTCGACAGCTTCATCTCACCGCTAGAATTGAATGTCCCTGCGATACGAACGCCTTCAGTGAAATCTTTGCCCCAAACTTGACTGAGTGTGAAATCGCCGTCTTTTAAATTTCCCGAGAGTGTGAACGTTCTATCTTTAACGTCCCCTTCAAATTGAATCTGGGTGGAGCTTTCAAAAACTTTAGGCAACGGTTTTGCTTCAACATCTTTTAAGCCGGCGGTGGTGACGACTTCATAGCGAGCCATACAAGAAATTTCTCTGGGTGTCGCCGAGGCGATTGAGCTAAGTCCCAATAAGAAAATGATAACGATGGATTTGTGCATAGAATCCTCCCTCAAATGGAAGATAGCGGCCCTGTGCCAAATCCTGTAATAGATTATGTGAATTGAAAAAAGGTGACCCATCTGGCTCAGACTGTTATATGGTGCTATGACCATTACGGACCGCTACCGAAGGCTCTCGCAGCATAAAGTAAATGCCTATAGGTGGCTCTATGAGTTTTCACAAGATCAATGCTCCAAATGTGAAGAAACCGGCTGTGCGTGCAAAGATAGTATTTGTCAGCACGTAGAAGAGCAGGCGCTGAAAAAGGGAGTTCGCTTTCAGCACACCGGGCATAGCTTGCGGTTTATCGGATGTAAGGGATGTAAGGGATGTGTGGTTCCGCCGCACCTCCGCGAGACGTGCACGATCTACCTGTGCGCGAGTGCTTTGCAGAATCCATTGTTTCAAAAAGTTCGCTATGAGCGTTTAAAAAATCTTTGCGCCGTGATTGATGCGAAAATCATGGACGTTGAAGAGGAGCTGAAATGAACGTTTTGGTGACGGGCGCTTGCGGTTACATCGGAAGTCATGTTGTCCGCGAGCTTGGCAGGGCCGGTCATCATGTTATTGCCGTCGACGATCTTTCCTATGGCAATCGCTGGGCAGTGCCCGCGCACGTGCCTTTTTCACAAGTCGGAGTGGGTGACAGTAAAGCTATCCAAAATTTATGTTCTGAGCACGGCATAGAGGCCGCGATGCATTTTGCCGCGTTCATTGACTCGGGCGAAAGTGTTTCTGATCCCGCAAAATATTATACCAACAACGTGGCGGGCTCGTTGGCGTTTTTTCAGACGTTGCAGCGCTGTCGTATCCGCCGCATTATTTTTTCGAGCACGGCTGCAGTTTACGGGGATCCGTTGCAGATTCCGATTGAGGAAGATCATCCGCTGCGACCGCTGAGTCCGTATGGGCGCACGAAGATGATGTGTGAAATGATTCTTGAAGATTTTCGCTCGGCTTACGAAATGAGTTATACCACGCTCAGATATTTTAACGTGGCCGGTGCCGCGGAAGACGGAAGTTTGGGTGAGGCGCATGAACCTGAGACCCATTTGATTCCACGAATTTTAATGGCCGCTCGCAAAGCCAGTCCGAAATTGCAAGTATTTGGCGATGACTATGAAACTTCAGACGGAACCTGCGTTCGCGATTATGTGCATGTTGAGGATTTGGCGCGCGCCCATGTTTTAGCGCTGGAAAAGCAGCGACCGGGTGAGGGCAAAGTGTATAACGTGGGCGGCGAAAAGGGATTTTCGGTGCGCGAAGTGATCGCCGTTTGTGCGGCGGTGACCGGAAGGGAATTCGACGTCAGTGTCCTCAAACGCCGCTTCGGAGACCCGCCCGTGCTAGTGGCCTGTCGCAAGAAAATTTATAAGGAATTGGGTTGGGAAAGTCGCTTTCCTGGCCTGGAAACAATAGTGGCCCATGCGTGGCGCTGGCACTCAAGACCGGGATAATTCCGCTCCGCCCAGAATTGTCATCCGTTCTAACGAAGACTCTGTCTTAACGATTAGGTTGGCGTCTCACCTGGATCGCCTTTGGCAACGTACTTCCCCAATCGGGAGGACATTTATGAAAACCAGTCCAGGCATCAAATATAATGCTTTAGGCATCTTGGCCGCGGCGTTAATGGTCACCTTCGCTCCGGGTTGTGGCAACTCGAAGTCAACGACGGCATCGGCTCCAGCTCCTAAAGCTGAGACTCCGGCGACGACGACAACGCAACAACCCGCTCCAAATGTGGCTCCCGACATGGCTCCCGCTCACGGTCACGACGGTCAACAAGATCAGGATCAACAAGATCAGTATGATCAGACGGGCCAAACCGACTACACGCCGGACCACTCGAATGATAGCGCACCTTTAAGAAGGCATCGCCGTCATGTCGATCAACAACCTAAAGACGATGGCTACGACAACAACATTGCCGACGACGCGTCGGACTTTGATCCCTACTCTTCATTGGATAGCGATATGGGTGATTGGATCGTCGTGGGCGGCGATAGATATTTTGTGCCGTCGCATGATGGTGATCGCGATTGGCAGCCCTATCAGCATGGATATTGGAACTACGACGTGAAGTTCAATTGGACCTGGGTTTCCTATGACCGTTGGGGCGATGTGACTGACCATTATGGAATCTGGCGCCATCATAAGGTGCACGGATGGATTTGGTTGCCCTTTCGTGACCATGTCTATCGTCCGCATTGCGTGACTTGGTTTAACGAGGGTGATTACGTTGGCTGGTATCCCTACTACAGCGGCTATGCCGAGGGTTATGCTCAAGGTGAGGCCGATGGCTTCAATGATGGATATTGGGAAGGCTTTCATGCGGTTCAAGATATGCAAAAACGCCGCGGTCAACAGAACTCACTTTTCGTTGGTTTCACGATCGTCAATCGTGCCGATGTTACGGACCCGAACGTTTACAGAAAATGCATTCGCAACAATCCAAACTTGGTTCTTTCGATCGCTTTCAATGCGCATAGCGATGAAAGAATTCGCAATCACGAGGTCGGTTTGTTCCCAGGTGGAGATCGCGACAACGCATTCAATTTTATTGAAGTCAAAGCGCGCATTCACCTCAAACCTGGTCATGTACGTCTAGAAAAATTGAACGATGGCCACCAGATGGTTCAACCGAATATGGACCGTGAAATTCCTGCGGACGAATTGAAACGTCGTCAGGGTGATCGTCAAAATCGTCGCCATATGGACCATGAAAAGAACAATAACGGTGGCGGAACTCATCAGATGCCACCGATCGTGCAGCCCAATTCAAATCTGCAGCCGCAGGTTGTTCCACCCGTTGCCGCGCCCGTCGTCGCGCCCGTAGACAACAACGTAGATAAGAAGAATAAGAATCATCGCAAGCGTCCAGACAATCAAGGCGCCGACGCTAAGGTCATAGATGCTCCTGTTGCACAACCGATTCCGGCAGTGAAACAGCCAGAGGTGGTTCCGGTCGAAAAGCAGAAGAACGACCACGCTAAGCGACAAGATACACATGTGGCAGATCCTCAGGCGGGCGGCACGGACGTGCAAAAGCGTTTGCTCGATCAACAGCAGCAGCGTGAACAGAAGCGTTTAAAAAGATGTAAGCAAAAGGGCGGTAACGCCTGCCAGGATTCGACGAATTCTTAACGGCACTACATAAAGCGCAGAAGTTCCCAAAGAGTGGGGATATGATCAAGGGCCGGCACTGTGGCCCCATGCAGGAACAGAGGGACAAAGGTTTCCTGCTCCGTTGGTCCTCCGTGATTTCCTTGATACAATTTATTAAAGGCCATTCCGGATTTTGCGACCACGATCGCGTCGGGACTGTATGGACCCTTAAAGAAATACGCGAGATCTGGAATTAAATACGGATAAAACAGACCGCGAGTCGTCGGATCGAGCTGATCCGGACAGACGGGTGAAGACGTAGGTGTCACTCTCAAGGCAAAGCTGCTTTCTGAACAAGCTGTGGAGTTCGCATAATCTATATTCACATTTTGGGTGGCCGACTGAATCGCGATGCGACTGCCGCTTCTATTCGCCACGAAGTCCACTCCAGGCATCTGGTGGATCGTCGAGAGGAAGGATTCGGTCTTATTTTCCGGCCATCCATGGGGAAAGAAGAGTTGCATAACTCGGCCCTCATTCAGGACTCGAATCCCGGGGTCGGATTTTTTAATAATGGGTTCGATGGCGACGGCGGTTTCGGTCGTATTGTCGAAACCATGATCGGCGCTCAACATCGCGATGATTTGACGATGCCGTCCATTCTCAGCCTTTTTCAATGTACGAAATACGCTTTCCAAGCGCGAATCGAGTGCTCGCAAATAGGCTGCGACACTCTTGGCAGAGGGGCCTTGATCGTGACTGGTGAAATCGACTCCGACCAAATGCACGAAAATAAAGTCGGGCCATTGTTCATAGGCTGTTTGAGTGAGCAGGAGTTTGAGCGAGTCGATCACCTTGTTATCGACATAGGCGTAGTCGCGATTGACGATGGCCACTCCGGCCTCGATATCCTGGCTATCGAGTGCGACCGAGGCTCCCGAGTGAAACGCAAAATCTAAGCTCACGCTGCGCAGACCTTTTGCCTTGAGTCGGGAGAAGACGCTGTGTTGTGCAATTAACTTGTTGAGTTCGGGATAGTCGTCGACCCCTTCAAAATTTAAGGTCCGTCCGTCTTTAAAGACTTCGTTGCCCGAGACTCCATGTCGATCAATGGTATTTTCTGTGAGCAGGGACGAGATCGCCGGAAAAGTTAGGCTTGGGAATGTGGTGCGGGCTTTGTAGAAACTTTTTTCACCGCCAACAAAATACTTATCAATATTTGGCAAGTGCCCCTGACCTAACTCAGTCTGCACCATTTTCAATTGCAGACCGTCGATCAAGAAAAATACGACAGTACGTCTCGAGGCGTGCACTCCGTCGGTTTTGATCAACTGACGATAGTCCTCGGCAACCTCGTGGCGGGTGGAGCATGCGACGAGTAGGCTGGCGAAAATGAAGACCGATGTCGATTTTATTGAACTGGGCAATTTGTGGATCCCTCTTCCAACCTTAAGCAGAGATAAAATTCCGGTCAATCCGTCGTAGGACCTTTGGCGAGTCGTGAACGTGTCGAATCGATTCTTGGTCAATTTGGCCTTGGAACTTCGCCATATAGTTGAAAAGATAAGTAGGCGAATGAGGAGACAGAAAATGCACCGTTTTCATTTACTTGCCGTTATGATTCTTGGCTCCTCAGCCCACGCTCTGGAATCTAAGACCTTTGAGTTTGGTCTTGGTACACGCTACACGACTTTTAAGTACGAGGAAGAACTCGCCTCTCCTGCGAAAAGCACCGAGACCGCGACTTACCCTTCGCTGATGGCGGAGGCGAGACTCTTCGTTATGGACAACACATATTTTCAGGTGAGCTATGAGGACGCAAAAAATGTGAATTCACATTACGATGGTGCGGCGCTATCGACGGGTGCACCCGTGCAAGGAACGGATCCGCTTTCATTTCGCACGATCGAAGGCACGTTTGTTATCGCACTTGGGCCAGTCTCAGGTTACATGGGCTATGGAAATCGAAAATGGGATCGCTTTTTGTCCGGAGGATCGGGTTACCGCGAAATTTACACGTGGAACTATTCGTCCGTGGGCTTTCAATTTTGGTTCAGTCGTGGCACTCCCTTTGAGGTCGCGTTCGATACCTGCTTGCGGACGACCAACGGCGGAAAGATTAAAGTCATTACGTCTGAAACTGTGAGTGGCGGCGAGGATTCACAAATGAGTTTAGGCTCGCGCAAAGGCTACCGTTTGTCGGTGCCGATGATCTATCACCACGAGTCGTTCGCTTTTTCTGCATCACCGTTTTACGAGCTCAGTCAGATTGGCGAAAGCAATGTGGTCACCAACGCCACTCTCGCTCCGACCCCCGGCACAGGAATCCAGGAGCCCGGAAGCCACACTCATCAATACGGCATCGAATTTCTAATGACCTTTTCGCTATAGAACTGGCCCACATCACTTCTCCTCAGTCAGCTGTTGATAAGTCGAGAGTTGTGAAATTCAGCGTAGATAGCGATGTGATCCGTCAATCTCTCTGGGAGTTTGGTTGTGCACCAAGTTTTTCGAAAGAGTCTATTGATGTTGGCCCTGAGCATCGCGCATGTGTGATTGAGGCTAAAGAGCGGATCAAAGCGCACTCTCTTAAGCTCCCCTTGG
>JAYVPG010000061.1:0-6779 GCA_043757545.1 Pseudobdellovibrionaceae bacterium | reverse complement strand
CAAGTTCTAATCACACCAATTCGAAAACCAATTGGATGTACCTTTTGTCCCACGCGTGCTCCCTTTTACTTTTCGTCCAGGATGAGGTTAATGTGGCTCAACTTCTTCTTCACCTGAAACGCACGGCCTTGGGCACGCGGGCGAAATCGCTTCACCGCCGGACCCATATCGACCGAAATATGCTTCACATACAAATTATCAACATCAATCACTTTGCGATCTTCCGCATTGGCAACCGCAGACTCGATCAATTTCTTAACCAGACCTGCACCTTTTTGTTTCATAAAAGTCAGATCGCGAATGGCTTCATTCACGTTCTTACCGCGAACGATATCCACGACCAATCTGGCCTTCTGGCATCCGATCCGCGCAAAATTTAAACTCGCTTTCACTTCCATGACTTATCCTTTACTTCTTAGGCGCTGCTGAAGGAGGTGGCGCTCCCGCTGTCGGTGCGTTTGATTTCTTCTCTGCATGACCATTAAACGACCGGGTCGGAGCGAACTCGCCCAACTTATGGCCGATCATATTTTCTGTCGCGTAAACCGGAATAAATTTTCGGCCATTATGGACCGCAAAAGTTAATCCAACCGCTTCCGGAAGAACCGTTGAGCGACGTGACCATGTCTTAATGACCTTCTTATCGCCCGTTGCTTTCGCATTCTCGATTTTCGACATCAAATGATGATCTACAAACGGACCTTTTTTTACTGAACGTCCCACTGCTCTCTCCTACTTACGCATCTTACGTTTAGCACGACGTTTAACGATCATGCTGTCCGTACGTTTATTATGACGAGTCTTCAGACCCTTACAATTCACTCCCCACGGAGTGACTGGATGATGTCCTTTACCAACGCCTTCACCACCACCAAGAGGGTGATCGATCGGGTTCATTGCTTGTCCGCGAACATGCGGACGAATCCCGCGCCAACGCGCACGACCCGCTTTACCTAAGCTAATATTTTCGTTGTCGGTGTTGCCCACTTGACCGATCGAAGCGCGGCACACACCCAAGATGTTGCGCACTTCACCCGACGGCAATTTGATCTGACAATACTTACCAAGTTTAGCAACGACAGTGGCCTCAGCTCCCGCACCACGTGCGAGCTGACCGCCTTTACCAGGACGCAACTCTACATTATGGACAATTGTTCCACCCGGAATTTTCTCAATCGGCAAATTGTTCCCAGGTTTAATATCGGCTTGATCGCCCGACAAAACTGAGTCGCCAACATTGAGGCCGATAGGAGCAATGATGTAGCGTTTTTCGCCATCTGCATAATGCAGAAGAGCGATACGGCATGTGCGATTCGGATCGTACTCAATCGAAAATACCTTTGCGGGTACATTTAATTTGTCGCGCTTGAAATCAATAATTCGATAGAGACGCTTGTGACCGCCGCCTTTGTAGCGAATAGAAACGATACCGTGATTGCTACGGCCAGCTTTCGTGTGATTCCACGAGGTCAGGCTTTTTTCAGGTTTTGAGCGGGTGATTTCCGCAAAATCATAGCCCGTGCTCGCACGTAGACCAGGACTTCTTGGTTTAAACGTTTTAATACCCATGATTATGCTCCCTCAAAAAGGCTGATTTTCTCGCCTTTGCCCAAGCGGACCATCGCCTTTTTCCAAGAGTCAGGCTTGCCGACTCCGAACTTCGTGCGCTTGCCACGGCCACGGCACATTGCTGTATTCACGCTGCTGACTTTGACGCGAAAAAACTTTTCGACGGCATTTTTAATTTCAAGTTTTGTAGCTTGTTTATCGACTTCGAAAACATAGACGCCTTTTTCAGCCAAGGTGCTATTTTTCTCTGTGACCAACGGGCGTTTGATTACATAAAACATTTACTTCCCCTCTCCACAACGTTCGACAATCTTTTGGATGGAGTCTTTAGTAATAATCGCAGTGTCATATTTGAGAAGATCGTAGACGTTCAAACCGTCTACTCCGTAATAGCGAAATTTCGGCATATTACGTGAAGCGCGGGAAAACTTATCATTCAACGCACCGTCGATCATCACAGCTTTTTGCACGCCCATTTTAGTTAAGCGCTGAGCGAGCTCTTTGGTTTTGCCATCCGACTTCATCGAATCGACAACCATCAAGCGGCCTTCTTTTTTCAAATATGAAAGTGCCGTACGTAAACCTAAACGTTTCATCTTTTTGGGAAGAACATAGCTGTAGTCGCGCGGCTGAGGACCGAAAGAAACACCACCACCGGGCATCAAAGGAGAACGGATGGAGCCCTGACGAGCGTTTCCCGTTCCCTTTTGTTTGAACGGTTTTTTACCGCCGCCGCTCACTTCTGCGCGCGTCTTAGTTTTATGAGTTCCACGTCGACGGCAAGCAAGCTGCCAACGGACAACCGTTTGCAGAATCTCTTTTTTCACGACGATATCAAATACCGAGGCGTCGAGATCGACCGTGCCGACTTTTTTCTTATCCCAACCTAAAACATCAACCGTTGCCATATTCTCTACACCTTCGTTAAACGAATCAAAGAATTGCGAGCTCCCGGAACGGAACCCTTCACCAACAGAACATTTTCATCAGCAATCACTTCAACGATTTGCAAGTTTGTAATTGTGGCAGTTTCGTTACCCCACTGACCTGCCATGCGCTTACCTGGCATAACCCGACCGGGCCAAGTACGATTTCCGACTGAACCAGGCTTACGATGGAATCCCGAACCGTGAGTCGCGGGACCACCGTTGAAATTCCAGCGGCGAACCACGCCTTGAAAGCCGCGACCACGCGACAGACCCGTGATCTTAACCATGTCGCCCTTTTTCAAGCTATCGATGGAAACTTTTTGTCCGACGCTAACGCCTTCGGGAAGCTTGTCGAGACGAACTTCGCGTAAAAACTTTGCGCCATTTTCAAATCCGGTTTTAGTCAGATGAGTTTTTCGAGCGCCGGTGGTTTGCGTGGCTCGATCCGGAACGAAAGCCACTTGCACAGAAGTGTAACCATCCGTTGCCTCGGTTTTCACTTGCGAGACGACCATTGGCTCATATCTTAAAACGGTGACTGGAATTCGCTCGCCAGCTTCACTAAACACCGCCGACATTCCCACTTTGAAAGCGTAGAGTCCGGCAAGTTGAACGCCAGACGCCTTGGTCTCATTTGCACTCTGCTCAGCTTGGGTATTTTCTGTAACTTCACTCATTGGCCAAGACTCCCTTAAACTACGGACAATTTAATTTCGACATCAACGCCCGCCGAAAGATCCAACTTCATCAGCTGATCAATCGTCTGTTGTGTGGGCTCAAGAATATCGAGCAAACGTTTATGTGTGCGCACTTCGAATTGTTCACGAGATTTTTTATCGACATGTGGAGAACGCAAAACCGTGTAGCGATTGATTCGCGTCGGTAGTGGAATCGGCCCCGCAACGCGCGCGCCGGTGCGACGAGCTGTCTCAACAATCTCTTTAGTCGATTGATCGAGTAGCTTGTGATCGAATGCTCTTAAGCGGATACGGATTTTCTGACTCTGCATAAAGACGTTCTCCTAAACAAAAGACAAATACAGACCCTTTTCTAATCGATCATCAACGTCCAGTCTCAACAAAATCTAAAGATTTTACCGACTTGGAAGCATATAGACCGGAGAACAAGAGTCGCAAGTCGGCGAGTATGCTCGAGCCCTTACAAGCTTGTCAAAGGAAAATCCTAGGTATTTCGAAGGTTAAACCGCACTCTTCAGCGGCCCAATTTATTGAGAATTTCGGCTTCCACTTTGGGGGCAACCGGTGAGTACTGTTGGAACTCCATGCTGAAGTTCGCACGGCCTTGGGTCAGAGAGCGAATGTCGGTGGCATAGCCGAAAAGCGAGGCCAACGGGGCCTCCGCCATTATGACTTGGCCTCCTGGCTTCGGCGTCATGTTATGAATCTTTCCTCGCCGAGCGTTGAGATCGCCGATGACCGTTCCCATGAAGTCTTCAGGAGTGAAGATCTCGAGCTTGAAAACCGGTTCTAATAGCTGAGATTTCACGGATTTAAGAGCCTCCCGAAGCGCCATACTCGAGGCCACTTTAAAAGCCATCTCGGTGGATTCTTTGTCGCGAGTTTTATAGCCAATCAGGGAAACATTCACGCCCATCAGGGGGTAACCAGCCAAAACGCCCACGTCGCCCGCTTCCAGCGAACCACTTCGGATGGCCGCAAGCTGATCGGGATCGAGACCGGCGCGAGCTTTGTTTTCAAAGGTAACCCCGCCGACGAGGCCCCGCGGTTCGATCTTAAGCGTCACTTCTGCGTATTGCTTCTCGCCCGAGACCTCGCGTTCGAAATGCCCATGGCCCTCTGCCGATCCGGTTATTGCCTCACGGTAGGAAACCTGGGGTTTACCGACGTTCGCTTTCACTTTGTACTCACGCAGCAATCGATCAATGAGAATTTCGACATGCAGCTCGCCCATACCCGAAAGCAGCATTTGACCGGTCTCGACGTCAATACGTACTCGTGAGGACGGGTCTTCGTGCTGAAGCCGCTCAAGGCCAGCCACCATCTTTTCTTGATCGGCGACAGACTTTGCTTCGATCGCCACTGAAATAACTGGTTCCGGAAAGACAATCCGCTCAAGGACGATAGGGCGCTTTTGATCGCAGAGCGTATCGCCTGTGCCGGTAAATTTGAGCCCAATGCAGGCGCCAATGTCCCCCGCCTTGAGCTCCTGGATTTCGATGCGGGAGTTGGCGTGCATCCGCACCAAGCGCTGAATGCGCTCACGCTTTCCAGTTCGAGGATTGAGTAGAGTCTCGCCCACTTTCACAATTCCCGAGTAAACACGAATAAAGGTCAAACTGCCGGCAAAAGAATCTGACGCTATTTTAAATGCCAGGGCCGCGGTGGGCTCAGTGAAATCGGTTTTCGCAATGATGATCCGATCCTCTTTATTTGGATCACGTCCTTCGAGCGGTGGAACATCCAACGGACTCGGAAGAAAGTATATGACTCCGTCGAGAAGGGGCTGAACTCCCTTTTTCTTAAACGCGGAACCACAAAATACGGGGTTGATGACCATACCCAGGGTCGCCTTACGTAAACCAGAGCGAATCTCCTCAGAAGAAAGGGCCACCCCTCCAAGATATTTGTCCATCAGGACTTCGTCTTGCTCAGCCGCGGCCTCGATCATTTGTTCGCGCAAATATCCGACTTTTTGTTCGAGATCGGGGGGGACATCGACGGTTTCGAATTTTTCTCCCAAATCATCTTTCCAAATATAGGCCTTGTTCTCAATCAGGTCGACGACGCCCTGGAAATGCTCTTCTGAGCCAATTGGAAATTGAACGGGAACCGGGCGGGCGCCCAGCCTTTCACGAATGGTTTCGACACTCATTTCGAAGTCGGCGCCAACGCGATCCATTTTGTTAATAAAGCAAATTCGTGGAACTTTATATTTGTTCGCCTGCCGCCATACGGTTTCGGACTGAGGCTCAACTCCGTTGACACCATCGAAAACCGCAACTGCGCCGTCTAGCACGCGCAGTGATCGCTCAACTTCGATTGTAAAGTCGACGTGGCCCGGAGTATCGATGATATTGATGCGATGATTTTTCCAGAACGCTGTGGTCGCCGCCGCAGTGATCGTAATTCCACGCTCCTGCTCTTGCTCCATCCAGTCCATGATTGTATTGCCATCATGAACCTCTCCCATGCGATGTGATTTTCCGGTGTAAAAGAGAATGCGCTCTGTGGTCGTGGTTTTGCCAGCGTCGATATGAGCCATGATCCCGATGTTACGGGTGAATTTAAGCTCTTCGAGTTTTACTGGATCGATGGCGCTCATAACAGATTGATAACAGAGGTGGGGTTCTTAATCTATTCAATTGAGGAGGGGAACAAGTGCTGTTCCTAGAGTCCGGTTTGACTCTAGGAAACATGGATATCTAGAGCTACCAATTATAATGCGAGAAGGCTTTGTTGGCTTCGGCCATGCGATGTACGTCTTCTTTTTTCTTAATCGCGTTTCCACGATTTGCGTAAGCATCAGCGAGTTCCGCCGCCAAACGAGCCGACATCGATTTTTCACCGCGCTCGCGGGAATAATCGATGAGCCATTTCATTGCCAAAGCCAGACGGCGCGAGGGACGAACATCCACCGGCACCTGATACGTCGCTCCACCCACTCGGCGGGAACGAACCTCTAGATTCGGCTTACAATTTTCAAGAGCTTTCTTAAATACAGTCAAAGGCTCTTCACCAGAGACTTTGTTGCGCAATTCATCGAGCGCTGAGTACAAAGCTTTGTAAGACAAAGATTTTTTGCCTTGATACATCATTTTATTTACAAACTTGGCGATGACCAAATCATTGTAAACGGGGTCGGGAAGAATTTCTCTTTTACTGGCTGATTTACGACGAGACATAAAGCTTTATTACCTCTTATTTTTTGGGCTTCTTAGCGCCATATTTAGAGCGGCTGCTGAAACGATTCGCCACTCCTTGTGTATCCAAAACTCCGCGAACGATATGATAACGAACACCAGGAAGATCCTTTACACGACCACCGCGAATCAAGACCACACTGTGCTCCTGTAGGTTGTGACCGATGCCTGGGATATACGAGATAACTTCAAAGCCGTTCGACAAGCGAACCTTGGCAACTTTACGTAAAGCTGAGTTCGGTTTCTTAGGAGTCGTCGTATAGACGCGAGTGCAAACGCCTCGTCGTTGAGGGCAAGAAGTTAAGGCCGGAGATTTGGTCTTATTCTTAGCTGCGCCTCTTTGTTTGCGAATCAACTGGTTAATCGTTGGCATAGTCCCT
>JAYVPG010000060.1:0-6868 GCA_043757545.1 Pseudobdellovibrionaceae bacterium | reverse complement strand
ACAAGAGGGCCGGGAGTGGAAATTTAAGGTTGCTTCGAAATACTGTGGTTCGCTCTATTTAAGATATTGATTTTACTGCTGAATTTCAAATTTGGATGCCTACACCAATGGATAAGCAATAATTCAAGAACTCTTGATATTATTGATTTTTTCGAAAAAAGGTCAACCCGAATTATCGAGATTGTCGGCCCACTTTATCAGAAAGGGCTGTCGATTACCGACATTGCCGATCAGACAGGTCTCAAGCGCGGTTCGATTTGGACGGTACTTCGCGCTAACAGGCAGAACCTCCGACCGCAGGTCGCAGTTCCCTTTGAGCGATGGCGGCAGGGGCATGGAAAGACCAATGCCCGCCCACCGTTCGGTTACTGCTACTTCGAGGGGAGCGTGGTCAAAGACCCTCGCGAGTATCCCACGCTTCACTTGATCCGAAATTTAAAGAAGCAGGGCGCGTCGATCAGTTCCATCATGCGGCACCTGAATTCCAAGGGCATCAAGTCTCGAATGAAACGGCCGTGGAGTTACAATGTCATAAAGGCTGTTATCAAGAGACTCGGCGAGGGCTCTGTCGACCATCTCGCTTCGCGACCAATACAAAGCAAAGAAAAATCAAATTCCAAAGGGAGTAAACATGAATCTCGATAAACTTGGCCCGCGTGGGCCATGGCTAGCCGCTCTTTCCTGGCGAGTCTAGCCATTCGCCATAAGCCTCTAACTTTGCTAGACTTATTGACATTGTATTATAATATATAAGTATATTTTTGATATTCTTATATATACAGAATTAATGCATTGCCATAAAATACATTGAAATATATAGTATTAGGATATTATGGCTATACTTAAGAGTGACAAATTAATAAGTCTGATGAGTTCTTGGCCGGACGGGGCAGTCCTCACGAGTGAGTGGCTCGCCGCCAACGGTTATTCCAAAAGCCTCTTGCAGCAGTATCGGCGATCAGGCTGGGTCGTGCAAGTCGGCAAGGGCGCTTATCAACGAGGCAAGTTTGAAGGCAAAGGCCTGCCTCAGCAAAATGTGATGAGTCTCAATTGGCAAGGGGGTGTCTATGCCCTACAGGCACTCTCCTTGGACGGGAAAATCCATGTGCATGTCGCTGCACGGTCCGCTTTAGAATTGAGTGGGTACGCGCATTTCCTTGGGCTCTCAGGCAAGGAGAGAGTTTGGCTTTTTATAGAACCTAAATATCACGTTCCCGCGTGGCTCAAAAATTATCAATGGCATGGAAGTCCAGAGCTCAAAATCTATTCGTCGAGTCTTTTTCCAGTTTTGGATTTAGGCACCTTGTCTGATAAAAACTGGGGTTCATTCAATACAAAAATCTCATGTCCGGAACGCGCTATGATGGAGTTGCTTGAACTGTGCCCACAGCACGAGTCGCTAGAACACGCTAAGCTAGTAATGGAAAACTTAGCGACCTTGCGCCCTAAGATAGTTTCGCGGTTGCTAAAGTCTTGCGACTCTATAAAAGTGAAACGATTATTTTTGGCGCTCGCGGATCTATGCAATCACGACTGGCTCAAAGAAATAGACACAGGGTCAATAGACTTGGGAGTTGGCCCGCGAATCTTGGAGCCCGGCCATGGATTTCACGCAAAATTTGAAATCAGTATCCCTAAGAAAGGTGCGATGTAGATGGAAGCAAACCGCTTTTACCCACAGGTAAAATTGATGTTACGCTGTATCGCTCCCGTCGCGCAGGAGCCTTGTTTTGCGCTTAAGGGTGGAACTGCAATTAATCTTTTTGTTCGCGATATGCCCAGGTTGTCCGTAGACATTGATTTGACGTATTTGCCGCTTGAGCCACGAGATGCTGCGCTGGCGAACATTAGCGCCGCTCTTCAGCGAATTTCTCAAGCAATAAAAAAGACCATTCCGGGGTCCAAGGTTCAAGAAACTAGAGCTAGTGGCAAAGAGCAAAGAATAATTAAGTTAGTGGCTGCGTCCGATGGACAAACGGTCACCATAGAGCCCAATGAAGTTCTGAGAGGATCTGTCTTCGGCACCGAAATGCTAACTCTCGTTCCCAAGGCCGAGAAGATCTTCGAAATGACAGCGAAAATAAAAACGCTAAAGTTGGCTGACCTGTATGGCGGAAAACTATGCGCGGCGCTTGATCGACAACACCCGCGCGATATTTTTGATGTGAAGCTCTTGCTCGAAGGCGAGGGGATAACAAATGAAATTCGGAGAGCATTTGTCGTTTACTTAGCCAGCCATGACCGTCCGATTCACGAGTTGATAGACCCTCCCCGCAAGAGTATTGACAAAATTTATGAAAGCGATTTTGTGGACATGACAGAGTTGAAGGTCAGCCTAGAGGATTTGCTCAAAACTCGTGAGCAATACATTCTTCAATTGAAGAAGGAGCTAACGAACGACGAACGTCGCTTTTTGCTCAGTTTAAAAGAGGGCGCACCGAAATGGAATTTGCTTGACCTAACAGGGATTGAAAACTTGCCGGCCATCCAATGGAAGCTGGTGAATATTCAAAAGATGAAGAGAGAAAAACATCAGGAATATATTGAGCGGTTGAAGGCAAAGCTGGAGTTGTAGAGTTAAAGCTAGAACGCTCTGTTCAGTTTAAATATCGATCGACCCTCCCCCGTGTTAGTGGAACGCCATTCAATGGAGGACCGTTGGGCGCTCAGTTTTCGTGCGGACTACATTTGGTGGCGATGAATCACTGATAATTCCCAATCGGGATCTGGCAACGCTTCTTGCAAAAGCCGGAGTTTTCATTTCCTGCATCCGGTCATAATGCTTTCGGTCTTTACCCGCCTTGTCTCCGCGCCAGTGGGCTGTGGCATCCGCCAACTCCGCAATCAAAGCTAGGGTCTTGGGTTCTGAAATGAGGTTTGAGAAAAATTTCATTGAAGCTGTGGACCGCTTAGTCAGGTAACCGGAAATTGATTCCAGAAGTTCAATGCCGTCATTGTGGTCCTCCGCCGCCATCGCCGATTGGGGCTTGGCATGTTTCACCGTCTTTACGTCCGTAAGCAATTGCGCCGAGCGAGGGTTATTGAATGTGGCGTGGAGATAATGGGTCGCCGCATCTTCTTTTTGATCCAATTCAAAACTGGCCAACGCCGCAATGAAACTCTCTGTCGGGAAAAGATTATGGAGATAGCGCGCATCTGCCAAAGCTTCATCCCATTTTTTTGTGTTGAGATAAATCGCGGCGCGGTTGGCCCGTCCTTCAAATTCATCCCCACACTCGGAAATCAATCGTTTGCAGAATTTCAGCGCCTCATCGTAACGACCGGAGCGATTTAAGGTCAGCGTGAGGTTGCGTAAGCCTCTCATATATGGCCGAGTCTTAAAGTCATTCCAGTAGCTCGCCTTCGCAATCCGTTTGGAAAAGAGTTTGCGGCCTAGCGCAATGGTTTTCTCAAATTGTGTGATGGCATCGTCAAAGCGTTGCTCACGAAGCGCGATTAGGCCCAAATAATTATAGCCTTCGGCATAGGTATCGAATGCCTCCACCAACAGTCCAAAGATGGCGCGGGCTTGCTTATAGTCCCCTTGCTGGTAAAGGTCGGAGGCTTCCTCCTCAATATCTGGCGGTACTTCGTCCAAATAGGCGAGGGACTGCCAGGTAAAGGGGGCCTGCCCTGGAAGTTTGATGGGCTCCGCATGTCTGACGCCCTCTATTCTTTGCTTAATAAGGGACGACATAAATTTAAGTTCCCGAGTGTTTTCTAGAATTAGCTTCGCGGCCTCGGGTCGGTCTTGCGGGTCGGCAAGAGCCAACTCCCTCGCAAAATCGGCCATGGCTTTCCGAAATTTCAGATTGGGATTTGTGCGGTGATCGTATGCGTCGGGTAAAACGTCAAGACTACGGGTTATCGCGGCATCAATTTCGGGCCAACTAAACTTGATGGCTGGATACTTTTCCTTCATGAGTCTTTGAAAGTGCTTCGCGTCCGCTTTCGTTTGAGCGCCAAGAGCCCGGAAGGCCTCTACCTTGGAATAAAACGTAAACAGTATATTTTGGTCGACGGCTCCGGTATCTGCGTTGCGGACCCCGTGAACAATTAGCAGTTGATTTCCCCTGGTTCTGACATAGGCCATACTTCACCTCATGTTGTGTTTAGTTGCAAATACGACACAACGACGGTGATGGCAAGCAAATTTTTATGGCCGAAGGCGTTGGTGCAGAATCGATTTCTGTTTATTGATCCGGATTGGGATGAGCCGACGTTGCGGGCGTACTTGGTGGAAAAAGGGTTCGCGTTGGCTTTTAGCGGCCTTGTGAGCCGCTTTGCACTTATGTCAAACGTTGACCACTAAGTCCCTGGGACATAGGATTTTTGCGGCAATGCAGGATTTCGTCACGCAAGGGGAAGCGCGCATGGATACGACAATTGAACCGAAAGAATCAAGAAGTGGCGAGACACTGATCTCCTACATCAATCGTCGAGGGCAACAGTACTTTGTTCATCAAGGAGTTACAAAAACCGGAAAGCCCAAGTATTTTACGAGCCAGAAAAAGGATGGTGCCATTCGTACTCTTCCTGAGGGCTATGAAATTGGAGAGAACATCAATGCCATGGTGTTCGTTCAGAGGCCAAAACCCATATTGATTCCCACTTCCGATCTTCAGCGAGTCAGGGACAAGGTGGTTGAATGCCGTCGCCTTGAACATTACCAAGTGGAGGCCAAGGATATTACTATTCTGATTTATGAACCTCTCGGAATGGAGGCGGTTAAAGCAATCGACGAAATCACGTCGCCCTCCTCGCTCGACACCTTGAAGGCGATGATGGATCGGCTTGGGCGGTCATGGAAGGATGAACTTGCAAAAACCGCGGCGGATATGGGCATAACGGTCGCCGAACTGAAGCACGCAGATGCTTTGGCGTCGGCGGAAAAAAGAGAGAAAACGACTGATTTTCTCATGCGAAATATGCAATACGCTCCTGTTATGCGCTTCACCCTGGATCGTGAGAGTGGAAAATATCAAGTCGCGCGCCGGTGCTACCGTGGTGAAGAACACTGGGCGGCGCTCGGATTCGGATCAATTGAGAAGATGGCAAACAGGTACATCAAACATATCGGGGAAGAGTCTTTTTTTGACTTGGTGTAGGCTAGGACCAAAATGCAAAACGTAAGTCGCAACGATCCATGTCCTTGCGGAAGTGGGAAGAAATATAAAAAGTGCTGCCTACTCAACCAGCAACCAACCTCGACCGACCATGCTTGGCGACAAGTCCATGAAGCGCATTTGAAGTTGGTGCATAAACTTATGGTATTTACAGCATCCACTTATGGTCCAATTGGCTACAACGAAGCATGGAATGAATTTCAGTTTTGGAAAAATAAAGATTCATTCGATCCTAAGTCTGACCTTCATCCCATGTTTGGACCGTGGATGTTCTATCACTGGAATCCGGACCGGCACGATACTGAGCTGGGTGAGGATATCCCGATGAAACTTACTCCCGCGGAAGCATTTATCGAGGCGATGGGACACAAGCTGAGTGATCTTGAAATTGAAGATCTCGAAGAAAATCTGCGCCGGCCATTTAGCTTTTATGATGTTCTGGAATGCAGCCCAGGCTTCTGGGTCAAGGTTCAAGATCTCTTTACTGAAGAGCGGTTTACGGTGGTCGAGAAAATGGGGTCAAAGTCCATGAAGGCGGGCGATCTGCTATTTGGCAAAGTGGTAACCGTTCGTGAAATTTGCATGTTCGATGGATTGGCGCCATTCGTTACGCCGCCTCAATACAAAGTGAATGTCATCAACGAGCGAAAGAGGTTTAAGAAAAAAGCCGGATCGATAACTGCAGCCTGGCTCAGAGAGAATGAACCGGAGTTGCGTAATTTATTCTGGAATTTTTACGAGGCGCTGTTCAATCCCAAGCCACCAATTCTTTGCAATACCGATGGCGACTTGATGGCTCCCCATAAAATGACGTTCACGATCAACGATATTGAGGAGACCTTCGAGGCATTGCACAACCTTTGTTTCAATGGAACTAGGGAAGAGCTTTTGGCAGGCGCGGACTATGACAAACATGGAAAAATTAAGGCGGTCGATTTTCCGTGGCTTAGGAAGGGCCACAAGCAAAATCGTTCTTTGGACAACACTGTTTTGGGTCACATCTATCTTGAGCACCGGGAAATGACGGTCGAAGTAAATTCCAAACAGCGGTCTAAAGCATTTATGATCGTGCTTAAGAAAAGGCTGCCGAAGGGGTGGGTTTTAAAGGCAACGGACGTTGAAGACATCCAAGCTGTATTGCGCGCGCGAGAAAAGTCGCCACCGACGCTTGATGACCAGGAGCAAACGCGGAAATCTCAAGAACTGATGGCCCTTCCCGAAATCCAGGAACATATGGCCAAAATTAATGAAGGCCACTGGCGCGAGTGGCCGCTGACACCCCTTCCGGCATTAAAGGGACAGTCGCCGGTTGAGGCAATAAAGACCAGTGACGGTAGAGCGTCAGTAGATGCATTGATAACGCAATTTGAACGTGACGCCGAAAGAAAACCGATGCCGGGTCAAACCGTCGATACATTCAGGCGTCTCCGCGAGCGGCTCGGCCTGTAGTCCTGCATGTCGAGAAATGGATGGGGTCTGAATGCTGAAGGAAAAAGGAGTGGGGCGCTGTCGACAAAATACTCGTGGGCGCCCAATATCATCAATCGAGGTTTCAGAAGATATTCCGGTCATCTTTGTTCCGGTCCGAGAGTCATCATTTGAGTTTGCGGGGCGAAAGGCCGAACCCAGATCGGTGGATAAAATTTGAAGTCGAGTCGTGAGAGTCTGAGCTGGGTGGGATTTTGCGAGATCGCGAAGCGATCAAGTTTTCACCCATTTGGTGATGCTTAATTTTTGACATT
>JAYVPG010000059.1:0-6924 GCA_043757545.1 Pseudobdellovibrionaceae bacterium | reverse complement strand
GGATCAAATACTCCGCGTCGAAACGGCTTGCGTGGCCCTCGTCAGCGTCATAAAGTATGAACTTGGAGCGGGGTAAACATGAGCAGCATGGATCCATTCGATGAATTTGAATTCAAGCCGTTGACCGATGGTTTGGGTTTTCACAAAAAATCTGTCAGCCTAAAAGACGGCTTAAAGCAAACTGGCGTACTCGAAGACGAGTTGCAGTCGGTGCCGATGACGATTCCAAAAGGCATCTCGGATGCGCTCAATTCAGCCAAAGGCACTTTGAAAAAGCATAGTTTCGAAGATGTCTTGTCGGCTTTAGAAAAGACTCCGCTGAGTCGTGGTCCCTTATCTGATTTACAATTCACCGAAGCGTTGCCGAGAGAAAAAGAAAAGCGCGAAGCGATGGAGGTTGAATTGCCCCGTCCCGTGCAATCGCCCTTTCCGCGTCCCGACGCTTTCAAAGGACCTACACTGAAGAGAGCCCCGACCGTTGGGCCGGCGAAATCTGCAAAACAAACTGAACTGAACAACGTGGGAACTCGCCGCGGGGCTGCGGATTCTCCACAGCGCAAGCTGATGATTGCGGCTTCGGTCAGTTTTGAATCTACGTTTCTGGACGCCATTATCGTGATGGCGATTTCAATGGTGTTTTTAATTGCGCTTCTCGTAGTGACCAAAGTGGATTTGGGCCAGGTGATGAGCAATCTCGACAAAGACATTATGACGCAAATTAGTTTCGCCGTTTTGTTTGTCGCAGTGATGCAAATGTACGTCATCGTTTCGCGCAGCTTTTTTGGTCGCACGATTGGTGAATGGACTTTCGATTTACAACTGGGTCGGGATGAAGAGCAACGTTTAGAGGTCTATCCTCTGCGCGTGGCTTTTCGCTGCGTGCTCAATGTGCTCACCGGATTGATCGTACTGCCCTTGCTTTCGGCCGTGATGGGCCGTGACTTGGCAGGACGCATAAGTGGTGTTCAGTTGTATCGTCAGCGCACCACTTAAATGAAAGCCTGAGATGGGCCAAGTCGTACAGATTTCACAACTCGGCGTTGAGCTCACCTTACGCAAAAAGATGTCACCACGGCGCCTTCCGCGCGTCGTCTTCACTAACGGTTGTTTTGATATTTTGCATGTCGGCCACGTTCGCTACCTAAAAGAGGCGCGCGAGCTCGGCGACATTCTTGTCGTGGGTGTGAATTCGGATACCAGCGTGCGCGGCTTAAAAGGTCCCGATCGTCCCGTGCAAAATGAAAATGATCGCGCCGAGTTGCTGGCGAGTCTCGCCTGTGTCGACTTTGTGGTTTTGTTCAACGATGAAACTCCGCTCGCACTTATCGAAGAAATCAGTCCTGATATCCTAGTGAAGGGTGGCGACTGGCCGGTCGACAAAATCGTCGGCGCCAAATTTGTGATGGCGAAAGGTGGGGATGTGAAAGCACTCCCTTTTCACAAAGGTCATAGCACCACTGAAATTCTCGCCAAGATTCAAAAGCTTTAAGCTAAAAGCGCAATCCGGCCTTTAAGCTGTAAACCGCATCCTGGTAGCGATCCACCTCTGCGGCCGCAAATAGATTTTGAAAATGAACGCTAATTCCAACCACCGTGTGAGTCGTTGTGATTTTATTCGTGACCGTGTGAGCCGAGGGATCGACAGTTGGGTCCGAAGGATCCACCGTGCAATTTTCGCAAGGAGCGTTGTTGCCGATGAAAGTTCCCGCGGCCTGGATCTGACCGCCGCCGAAGTAAAGAGCGAAGCCGTCAACGTTGACGCCGACCATCGCCTCGAGTCCGAAGTTACGATTGATAAACGAATCGTTGTAGTTGAGCTGATCGAAGTGACCAATGAGCGAAATATTAATTGGCAAGAAGCGGGCTTGAAAGACGGACCAGCGTAGGGCGCCACCGTAGTTAGTGACGCTCACGCCACCAATCGGCGGGATAAAATGAAAAAAGATATCGACATCATTGTACAAGCCTTTGCCAAAGGTCAGTCGCGAGAAGCGCCACTCGGTTTCATCCGAGTAGGCAGTGTTCGCACAACCTGCACTTCCCGGAGCGCAGCCGACGCGGCGTAGATCGCGGATATTCACGAACTCCACCGAGTAGCCCACTTCGAAACCCGAATAGCCGCCGAGCGGATAAGGATTGTCGAGCATCTTGGTCGCCACGTTCAGGCCGAGCGTGCGAATGATCTCGCGACGATCGGACTCGTTCAATCCTTTGGGGATCTCAAAAGCGCGCGCCAATGCAGGCAGAATAAGTAGAAGTCCAAGGAGCCATCGCATTTCTCGAGATTATTGAACTTTGAGTGAAACGTCTATCGACCTTATGGTGCGGAAACTACGGTTTCGGCCGCAGTCGGCGTCGCCGCTGGAGTTGCCGCCGGAGTCGTACCCAGGTGAGCTTGTAGTGAGGCCAGGGTTTGCTTGGCTTGGTCATTCACGCCAACGTCACGCGACATGGTGAGTGTCTGAAGTACCACAACGAACGGCTCATACTTCGAAACCATCGTCGTAGATACTGTACTGGTCGCCGCAGGTTGACCGTTCGCCGAGGGCGCGGCGGGTGTCGGTACAAGATGGCTCTGTAAGGATTTATCAAACTTCTGTAGGGCCGTGACAGTCGCAAAGGCCTCTGAATTGGCCGTCATAATCTTTTTCAAAATCGCGATATTTCCGACCTCAGCATAGTGATTAAGAGCGTCGTCGCAAGAATTCCGCAAAGCGGAGCCGATGCGTTCTTTCTTCGCAATGCCCACTAGAATCTGAAAGCTCAGATACGAGACATTCGTACCGGCGCAAAGCACTGCAAGTTGCTTCATCTCGGTGCGTGAGTCTTGCGCCATCAGCTGCGTGATCTTATAAAAAATATCGGCACTCACTAGGCCGGCTTGGTACTGCTGAATAAACAAACGAGTGGCCGCCAAATCTGGATGGGTCAACAAGCGACGTGTCCATTCCTCAAGATCGACAAACGTATCGTCGGCCTTGGCTTCAACCGGTGGGAATCCACCTTGATTGATGGCTTCGTCGATCGCGGCTTGCACATCTTTGTCTTTATGTTCTGGTGTTTTCTGGACGGGTTTAACCGGCTCCGGAGTTTGCACAACAGCGACTTGCTTCTTTTTGCGTCGGCGCATTTTTTTGCCGGTCACGGGATCGATGTACTCTTCCCATTCGCCATCTTTTTTCTTTTTCTTTATTTTACCTTCGCCACCTTTTTCGACCACGTTGCCGTTGTCGGTTTGCGTGGGCCGATTGGCGGCGATAAATTTCTCAAGCTGACCTTTTAAATCTTGTCCGCCCATGTGCGCGATCGGGCGCGCCGGTAGGCGTGCGGGTAGCATGCGTGCAGCTAAACCTGTTTTCACACTGTAGGGTTTTGCACTGGTTGCATAAGGGGAGTTGTCGGCGTCCCAGCGCAAAACTTCGTGGCCAGGCAAATGCTTGATCACCTCAAACATCGTACCCATGGCTAAAACCACGATTAAGCCCCAAGTTTTCCAGTTCATTTCCGACATGGATTCATTCTCCTGCCTTACACATAGGCAGCATCCATGCCCGCGGGGCCACTCTCTAATCTATTGAAATGACGTGGCTTTTCGAAAGGGGTCAAGTGGAGGGGGTAGAGGCCTGTGTGCGAACTTTCGACAGCTGGACAACGGGTCAAATAAACCCTACTCTTTTTGAGTAGTTAGACTTGAGTGGAGGGCTTACGGATGAGTGCCGTAGAAGGGTCAAAGTTAGTTGCAGCGGCAAAAAGCGGGGACTTTCAGGCCTTTGCGAAGCTGCTGACTTGGCTGGAGCGCACGCCCGCAGCCACCGCTTTGGCTCTACCCGAGCTTTTGCAACCCGCGCGCGCGGCCTTTCGTTTGGGCGTCACCGGACCTCCGGGGGCCGGGAAATCCACTATTGTTGGGCATTTGATCACGGAATTGCTGAAATCCAAGCTGCGCATTGGAGTGATGGCGGTCGATCCCTCAAGCCCCTTCACTCAGGGCGCGATCTTGGGCGATCGTATTCGCTACTCTGAGCACTTCTTAAATACAGACGTGTTTATTCGCTCTCTCGGCACAAGGGGCAGTCTGGGAGGCCTATCTAGCGCGGCTTTCCTGATGGCGCGTGCGTTTGATGCCTGTGCCTTTGATATTCTTTTGATCGAAACGGTGGGGGTTGGGCAGACGGAGCTGGATGTGCTTCACGTCGCCGATCAAGTTTGTGTGGTGCTGGTTCCTGAGAGTGGAGATTCCGTGCAGGCGATGAAGGCCGGACTGATGGAGATCGCCGATATTTTCGTGGTCAATAAATCGGATCGTCCCGGAGCAGTGGGCCTCGCGCGGGAAATTGAAGCTTCGATTCACGACGGTGAAACGGCGAAATCCGTTCAAGTGCTAAAAGCTGTTGCCACAGAGGGACGTGGGGTAGCGGAACTATGTGAGTTGGTTTTGCAAGCGCGCAGTGGTGGAGAGTGGCAGAAGAAGCGCTCGGAACCGTTGCGGTTGCGGGAAGAGGGCAAAGCACTTTTGCGCCGCCAATGGGAAAACTCTATCCAAGGTCAACTCGCCGGTCTGCAATCGCCGGCCGACCTCCTTAAACTCCTCGCCCAAATCTGAGCCACCGTCTCACCTTGAGATCGTCTATATCTCCGGGAAGGTACGCCGTACCCTTTATTGATGCATTGCAATAAATTCCCTGGGTGTTGGTCTAGGGGGCTGATATTTTAGGAGAATGCTATATTCAGGGGCGGACCTTATAAGGACGTCAGGCCATCAGGTTGAGCGTCTGTCGCAATTACGGGCCGTTGATCCGGTCAAGCCTGTGGATAGTGCGGCGAAAAGTGAGTCCTCCCTGGATTCTGAGTCTAAAAATGCACTGCTGCGCTTTGCACGTTTTGTCCATAAAGAGAAAAGCCCCAAAGCAAAGAAGCCGGCCAGTCCACCCACTCGACGCTCGCTCGGTGGCTATTTATCTCAGATTGAGAGCCTGACCGAGGAGTCTCCCCGCGGTGGCAATCTTGACGTTTATGTATAAGTTTTGAATACATAACGTGCTGCATAAAATAACACTTAAGTAATAACGCAATGCGACGATAAGTTCAGTGACTGCTGAAATGAACTTATCTGTGGGCGCTAAAAAACTTTCTATCCGTACGGCTTGAGGGGGTCTCAAGTCCGGCTGGCTAGTGAGAAGGAGAGGGTGTTCACGTGGCGTTCCGTATTTCTACCAACACGACTGCGATGGCTGCAGGGCGTGCCTTAGAGGCCTCGCAGAGGCAAATCGATCAATCCTTAGTGGCTCTAGCTTCAGGATCCAGAATTGTGCATGCGGGTGACGACGCAGCCGGTTTTGCGATCTCTGAGTCTTTGCGTGGGCAGCTCGGGGGAACTAAACAGGCAAAATTTAATGCAGAATCTGCAGTGGGTCTCGTGCAAACAGCAGAGGGCGGGCTTAACGAACAGAACAATATATTGGTGCGCTTACGCGAGTTGGGCGTGTATGCGGCGTCGGACACGATTGGCGATGACGAACGCGGGTTCCTCAATACCGAGTTCAAAGGTCT
Source organism: Pseudobdellovibrionaceae bacterium (assembly GCA_043757545.1). Lineage (GTDB taxonomy): Bacteria > Bdellovibrionota > Bdellovibrionia > Bdellovibrionales > UBA1609 > JALHOQ01. The sequence continues at coordinate 1,374 of JAYVPG010000059.1, read as the reverse complement.
GACTGAAGAGTTTGATCGAATTGCGAAATCCACGCGTTATGGCGCTAAGCAACTTTTGACGGGTACCGGAGAGGATTTTTCGTTTCAAGTGGGTGCGTTTAAGGGGCCTGAGAATGTGATTAAATTCCAGCTCGACGCGAACACCACCTCAAGTGATGTCGGTATTGATGGTCTTGAAATTACTAGTAAGAGTGACGCTCTTGGCGCGCTCTCCACTCTGGACGACGCGATCTTACACGTCGCGGGCACCCGAGCGACGTTCGGTGCAATGCAGAGTCGCTTGCAGCATGCGATCGATGTGCTCGGTGTACAGGCGGAGAATATCGATGCGGCTCGGGGTCATATTGTGGATGTAGATGTGGCTCAAGAGTCTTCGAAGCTCGCGCAAGCGCAGATCATGCAACAGGCGGGGACTGCCGTGATTTCGCAGGCCAATGCTTCGGGATATCGCGCGCTTCGTTTGCTAGAGCCGAGCTAGAGCCACTCGTTCGATCGGATTAATTTCCACATTCCTTGCACTCGGCAAGCTGACTGCCTTCAAGCTTTTGGAGTTGCTTGTCGCTCGCCCACCAAAGATTTCCATCTGTTCCATCATTTAGAACGATGGTTTTACGATTGATCATACTGAGCGTCGCGTTTTCCGAAGGCTTGGACTCTTTGTAGATATAGAATGTTCCATCAGTCTGCGGACAGATCAGATAGACTCCACCTTCGATAATAAATTTCTTCTTCATTGAAATTTCAAGCGGCGCATATGTGCTGTAGCGCCAGAATCCCAAAAATCGCAACGCGTAGTTGGGACTTAAACTGTCGCTGAAGGAACTACGAATAACCGCATTGAGTTGGTTCATATCGCTGGCGCAATAATCAGTTTGCGGTTTGGCGTTCTTCTGTCCAGCTTGGGCAGTGATCGCACAAAACGTTAATAATGTTAGAATCATGACGACTGTTTTACGCATTCGCCCTCCTCGGCGTTTGCCCGAATACACTTCAAATACGGTGCCTAGGTCTCTGGATAATCAGTTGGATCTGAGGGTTTGGCCCGTGAACTTGGGTAAAAAGAGGTGCCGATTCCTGTCATCTCCGACTGTGTAAAAATTACCGATGCCAAGGTTCTGTCTCGATGCGCCACGCGTCATGAGGGTCCTTACGGGGTCCTGTGTAAAAATATTTTAAATCTAATCAATGAGTAAGTTCATGCACTAGACGCGTTGCGTATAAACCTAGACTAGACCAAAGGCTAAAGCTTCCTAGACCAAAGCCGAGAAGTTATTCGAACACGTTGGAGCAACTCGAGTGAAGAGTTCATTTCAGCAGTCACTGTAAATGGATTCCTCCTTCAAGTACCTCCAAGGCCCGAGGGTCAGTCACCCC
>JAYVPG010000058.1:0-6954 GCA_043757545.1 Pseudobdellovibrionaceae bacterium | reverse complement strand
ACTAGAGTGATCCCAGCTTAAAAAGAGGGTGGCGTGTCCAAGATTACTTCAAGTAGTACAGCAGAATATTTTGCCAAGAATCTTCAGCAGGTGGGATTCAGCTCGCCGTCTAAGGCTGTGCTGACCACGTTGAAAGAGGCCGTCGACAACTCACTCGACGCCTGTGAAGAGAATGGAATTCTCCCTGATATCTCTATTGAAATTCAAAAAATGGGTCCCGGAGCTTCGCGCAATACGGACTTGATTCAAATTATCGTCGAAGACAACGGTCCTGGCCTAGAGGCCGACGAATTGGCCAAGGTCTTTGGCGAGTATTTGGCCTCTTCCAAGTTTGGCCGCGGTCGTTGTTCAAGGGGTCAGCAGGGGATCGGTATTTCGGCGGCCACCACTTGGGCGCAGCTGACCAACGCCTCGGGTGTTCGAGTCTTGAGCAAAACTAAAGGCATGCGCAAAGCCGTGAGTGCCACGATCGACGTGGATATCAAAGCCAACAAAGGTATCGTAAAAAATAAAGAGAGTGTGGATTGGGATAAAACCCATGGTCTGCGCGTCGACTTCCGCATCGACGGCCGTGTCGTATTGAATGGTGATGGCGGATTGTTAACCTATCTTGAGGGCACGACGCTCGTGAATCCTCATATGTCCATTACCTATAAGTTGATGGAGCAAGATCAGCATGTGGTGCCACGCGTGGCGACGGATGTCCCGGATATCCCGCCGGCCACTTTGCCGCATCCGCACACCATGAAGCTCGGCGAGTTTATGACTCATGCGGGACTGTTCGGGAAAATTTCCTTAGAGAATTTTTTAAAAAAGGGTTTTTCGCGGATCAGCGACGCCACTTTGAAAGAGCTGACCAAAAAAGGCGTTCCGAAGGCGATGTTTGGCAAGTACCTGACCGCCATTACCGAATCCGATTACAAAAAAGTTTATCAGACATTGCAGGAAGTTGAACTTGTAGCGCCGTCGACTCGCTCAGTTTTGACGGTGGGCGAAGAGGGACTTTCGAAGAGCATTCAGAGATTGGGTGAGGTCGATTTTTTTAGTGTGGTCACGCGTCGCCCGCGAATTTGCGATTTTAAGCCGGTGGTGGTTGAAGTCGCGATTGCTCGTTTTAAGGGCCGTCCTGCGGAGAGCGATTCTTCCATTCAGCTTTTGCGCTTTGCCAATCGCGTGCCCCTTCAGTTCGACAAAGGTGCCTGTGCAATTACGCGTTCCGTAGAGTCGGTGAATTGGCGAGCCTATGGGCTCAATCAACCCAAAGACAGCTTGCCGATGGGTCCGTATGTCTTTGCGGTGAGCGTGACCTCTCCGTTTATTAAATTTAAAAATGCTTCTAAAGAAACCATCGATGGCAGTGATGATTTGGTGGAAGAGATTCGCCGCACGCTGATGCAGGCTGGGCAAAAGATGTCGCGGCATATTCGCGCCGAAGACAAAGCGGCTGATCTTGAGCGTAAGATTTTACACATTGAAAAATTTGGTCCGATTTTAGTGCAAGGTTTGGCGCGAATTGTGGGCGCTCCCAAGGCCCGCGAAGTGAAAGCGGAAGCTGGACTTAAGAAATTGCTCGGTCGCGATGCCAGCTCGGCTGAAGCTGAACTGCATCTTGCGACTTCAAAGTTGAAAGTTCTGAAGGACAAAGAACGCCAACAATTTGGCGCAGACGACGACGAAGAAGTTCCGGTCGAGGAAGCCGCGGTTGATGAGCGCGCTGAAGAAGCGTCGACCGACGAGGACATTCCCAAAGCCTCCACCAAAAAAACCACGGCCAAAGCTGCCACTCGCAAGAAAAAGTAGGAGCGACTTATGCCTAAGATTCGCATTCGCGAACTGACCAAAGATATCTCCAAAGAGGCTAAAAACCTCTGCGACGGCATGCTTGGCGATCTCGAAAAAGCCAAACGCCCGGTTCTTGAGGCGGTAAAGTGTACGTTGGACAATTCGTTTTACAATTCGAAGGTTGGTTTCCTGACCGCCGGTGACAAGGTCGTTAAAACCGAACTCAATGTGTCGTCCGTACAAAAAATGGCACGGACGATTTTCATGCTCGAGATCATGCTCGCCAATTTGAAATCAGGCGCAGTCAATACCAAGCGTGAGTTGTACTATATCTCCAAAGGTTTGGTGCGTTCGAACGCCGAAAATAAGCCGCTCGATTTTGATGATCAGCCCGAGAGCGATTCGATCATCGATTTTATTTGCGATATGCTCGAAGTCTATCGCGAAGAGATGAACTGCTTCGCCAATGATCGCGGCGGTCAGACCTATTCCAAAAATTTGGTGGTCACTGAAACTCTGCCGGATGGTTCCATCGCGACGGTTGACTTAGGTTCAATGGGAACTACCCCCTTTCAGCCCAAGAACAAGCCTCAGCAATTTCGCCTGAAACCGAAAAAAGGCAAAATCGATTTCTGCTTAGTGGTCGAGTCAGAAGGTACGGCGAATACTCTAGTCGCCAACGGTATGCACATCCGCAACAATTGCATCATTCTCGGCGCGCAGGGTGTTCCGAGTAATGGCGTGCGCGGCTGGTGTAAAACGATTCAAGATCAACTGAAGATCCCTATGTATTTTTACGGAGATCTAGACGCGTACACTCTACAAAATATTTTCCGTACATTGAAAGCCGGCTCTGCGGCCAGTTTGATCCGAAACTCTGACTTCAGTGCACCTGAGGTAAGGTTCCTGGGAGTATTGCCCGAGGACGTAAAAAAATGGGATCTGCTCTGTTACGACGTGAATGAAAAAGATGTGGTCGAAAATCGCTCGCTGAAAAAAGCCAAAGACGCATTGGAAAATGACCCGTTCTTTCAAGACAAAAAGAACAAGCGCCTGGCGGATATTCTACATTGGTTGGTCAAAGAGAAAAAACGTTGCGAGCAACAAGCAGTGTTCAGCGTCGATCCCAAAGATCCACTGATTCTAGAAAAAGTTATTCTCGAAAAAATCAAAAAAGGCTCTTACGTTTAGAGCGGCTTAAAATATTTTTTCTACAGCCGCCCATGCGCTTTTATCTAAGCGATGAAAGACGTCGAGGGATTTCATATTTTCGTGAATCTGTTCGGGGCGAGTCGCGCCGGTGATAACACTTGAGACATTTGGATTTTTTAAACACCAGGCGATGGCCAACTGACCTGGTGTGCAGTCAAACTCCTTAGCCAAAGTCACAAATTTCTCGGTGCGGGTCTGTTTATCGGGAACTAGTGACTCGTCACGCAGCCACGCCATATTGTCTTGTGCGAGGCGAGTGCCAGTCGGAATTCCCTTAAGGTATTTGCCGGTCAATACACCAGACGCCAAAGGCGACCAAGTGGTGAGTCCGATGCCGTAGCGCTCAAACAACGGCGCATATTCCTTTTCGACCCGGTCGCGCCAAAAAAGATTGTACTGGGGTTGCTCAACGATGGGTTTACGCAAGCCACCGCGTTCGCAGACGGCAAATGCCTCGGAGATCTCACTCGCGCTCCACTCCGATGTCCCCCAATACAGGGCTTTGCCTGCCGAGATCATATCGTTCATGGCCCAAACCGTCTCCTCAATTGGAGTTTCGGGGTCGGGGCGATGGCAGTAGGCAAGATCGACAAAGTCCATCTGCAGGCGTTTCAACGAACCATCAATAGCCTGCGAAAGATATTTGCGATTCAAAGTATTTTTTGAATTCACTCCGGGAGTAATTCCCCAGAAAAACTTCGTCGAGACGATGTAATCGAGGCGTGGCCGCGCCAGTTTCTTAAGCGCTTGACCCATAACCTCTTCAGATCGACCGCCGGCATAGACTTCTGCATTGTCGAAGAAGTTCACTCCGTACTCAGTGGCGATCGACATGCAATCGACAGCTTTGTTCACATCGACTTTATCTCCGAAGGTGATCCACGAGCCAAATGACAATCGCGAAACCTTTAATCCGTTGCGTCCGAGTTTTTGAAAATCCATGTTCGACCTCCGGAAAAAATCAGGGAATATTGTCAAAGGGAAATAGATATTCTGTGTGTACCGACGTTCCATTCACCAAATAGGTTTCGATCACCGGCTTAGGATTCTGCGCGCGCTTTTCACCCAGAAATTTTTTAACTTTTGGGTAAACTTTAAACGGACCGATCGCCGGGGAGCCAGAAAACTGTCCAACGGCATACATTCGCGCCGAGCGTTCTTCGAATTTGAAGCCGTCAATGGCAGTCGAAGGAGCGGCGCTGAGTAGGCAGCCGGCGTGGCTGCGCAAACGATCTTGGTCCATAGATTCAGGATCATCTAAAAATTCGCCGAAGGTCGTTGCGCAAAGCAAATTTGCACTGCGCGCGAATTGTTCCACAGCTTGAATTGTCGAGCCAATTTCGTGGTAGGGACCGATGTGCTCTTTGAAAAGCATATAGAATGGTCCGCGTGACTCTAAGCTCACTTCGACCTTCTTATAAACTCCCAAGTAAAAATAAAGATACGTGGTCAATGCTAAAATAAAAATCACAATGCTCAGTAAAAACGTTCGGATCATGCACTTGCACTAACGGACATACAGCGTTCCTCGGCTTAACGATTTTCTCAGCGCGGTGTCTTTGTCAGAAACATACATGTGCACTTGTGTTTGTGTGGTGTCGGAATCGATTTTCCAAAAGATATCTTTGGGAGTTTCAATGGATTTCACAGATGCAAAGATTCGCAAGATTTTTGGCGATGTCGTGGTCTTGAGGGAAAAAGTCATGTTAACGACTGAGTCACGGCCTGCTCCAAAGCTTTCCGCAGTGCTATTAAAATTGACCTTCACCGGCCGTTGAACAATTGAACCGCCATTTGCACATATGAGCATACCGTCGCCGGTCCAAGCATCCCGACCGTACTCAAGATAAAATTTTGGGTTGCCGGTCATGGTGACGAGCACATTGCAGGTCAAAATGGGAGCTCCCGCATGCACGGTGAGCGATACAAATCCAATGGCGAGCCAAGCGAAGGTCAATAGGCGCATAGCAAGCGGGTACCAAAGACCCCTTGGCCAGTCACCCCTTTTTCCACTTGATTGAACAACCCATCGAAGGGTTTTGCGGCTCAGGTATTGCCTGTCCCAAAAGCAGCGCCTGAAGCGCTTCTTTTAGCTCCTGGCGCTGAACGAGCGCGGGGTTTTTCCAAGAGTCGTCCAAGCGGCCGCGATAGCGTAATTTTTCCGTAGCATCAAAAATGTATAGGTCGGGTGTACAAACTGCGCCCAACGCGCGTGCGACCTTTTGGTCAACGTCGATCAGGTACGGAAAACTGTAGCTCTTTTCACGCCAGCGCGCGAGCAAGGCTTGCGGAGAGTCTTCCGGATTATCGCGGTCATCATTCGAACAAATTCCCAAAAACCCTACGCCTTGAAGAGAAAATTCAAACGCCAACGCCAGCAATCGGTCTTCGATCGCTCGCACATAGGGGCAATGATTGCAGATAAACATAACGACGAGTGCTTTGGGATGCATGCGCATATATTCGGCGCGGTTGACCGTATGATGACCTTCGACTGTGGGCAATGTGAAGTCTGGGCAAGTGCTTCCGAGTTGTCCCTGCGGCGTATAAGTCAGCGCCATCGCAACCTCACAAATCAAGCCAGCGTAGTTTGCCTTTGCTGTGGATCAAATCGCCATGCGGAGTGATCTGCTGAGTGGTGAATGTTTTTGCCGAATTCGCATTGAGAGCGTGCAAGAGTTCGCGGCAAGCCGCATCGCTGAGTGTGGGATTTAGACATTCTATCCCGGCACGACCTAATTCAGCATTTAGCTCATCTAAAAATTGAAACCATTCACCATCCTCAGGTGCGGCTTGCAATGTTTTGCTCAAATGCTCGGCGTCGTTGAAGCGACGTGGATGATTTAAAATATTGAAGCCAAGGCCGATAAGCAGGCGAAAGCGTGATCCGTCGCTGACACTCTCGACCAAAAGACCGGCAACCTTACGACCATCTAAAAATAAATCATTCGGCGCTTTCAAGCTCCATGAGAGTGATGGCCAGACGGCATTCACAGTGCGAAACAAAGCCAGGCCGATGCGCGGAGCCGTAATGGACTGCGGAGACGCCGTCACAAAGTAAGACCAAGTACTCAATAGTGATTCACCACTTCCGGTGTCGAGCCAGGTGTTTGTCCCCCGTCCGCGTCCCGCAGTCTGATGGTCGGCGAGGTAAAGTACAAAATCATCATTCTCGTTTAGCGCCGCTTTTTTTGCATCATCGTTCGTCGAGCCGGTTTCGTTATTGAAGACTATGGGAATACCGCGTTGTTGAGTCCAATTCATCGTCGTGTCGATCACCGAAGTCAGTTTTGCCATATCTATTCTCCACGTGGCCATTCAAAGAGAAGGCTAAAGTCAGCGCAAGGCGCCGAGTGAGTCAAAGCTCCGACACTTATAAAATCGACCCCGGTGGCGGCAACCTCAGGGATTCGCTCAAGAGTCATATTGCCGCTGGCTTCAACCTCTATCGAAGTCGGAATCAAAGCGCGTGCCTTTTTTATGCTCTCGGTAGTCATGTTGTCCAGCAAGATGCGAGTGACGCGCTCTTTTACCGCCAAATTCACTTCCTCAAGTGTCGAACATTCCACTTCAATTTTGCCGGGATTTTTACCGCGAATGGCGCGCACGGCGTTGACCAGGCCACCGCCCGCTCGAATATGATTTTCTTTGATTAGCACGGCGTCAGAAAGGTTCATGCGGTGATTGACCCCGCCACCCGCTTTGACTGCGGCTTTTTCAAAATCGCGTAAGAGGGGAGTGGTCTTGCGGGTATCGAGGATTTTGCATTCGGTACCGCGAGTCGCTTGCACAAAACAACGAGTGAGCGTTGCAATTCCGCTGAAGCGTCCAAGAAAATTCAAAGCCACGCGTTCAGCTTTAAGCAAATTTAAGAGATCGCCCTTGATCCAGCAGACATTTTGGTTGTTGAGCACCAGATCGCCGTCTTTAAATTCCCAGTGGACTTCTGCTTTCGCATCC
>JAYVPG010000057.1:0-6976 GCA_043757545.1 Pseudobdellovibrionaceae bacterium | reverse complement strand
ACGTTCAGCACAATGGCTCCTTGATTGTGATTCAAACGACACCGGGCTCAGCCAGCCTCGTGGCACATCAGCTCGATAAATCGAAGCCAGAGGGCATTCTCGGTACTATCGCCGGTGACGACACCATTTTCGTCGCTCCACGCTCCACCAAACTAATCACTGAGACCATTCAAGCGATCTTTGAAGAGTTCGCTTAAGATCAACGCCCAGCCAGATGTCTAGGTCTTGTACGCCAATCGCGCTTGCATGTTGCAGGGGTTGGCGCCGCGGTTGCATTCTACTTGGTGAGTCAACCCTCGGAGAACGAATTTGCAATTGTCTCATCTTAAGACACTATTCATGAGCGGCCTTATACTCTTCGGTCAGGTGATATTGGCCGAATCGTCCGCCGATATTGCCGGCCCACTTACAACGACAACAGCCACATCCAGCCAAGAACTAAGACCAAAAATCACGTATGTCAAAGGGCCCGACAGCACCTCTAAAGATAGCCAAGAGGAGGGGCAAGCGATTATGAATGCCCTCCAAGGCGCATTTTCGAGTATGGGCGGTAGTGGCGCCTCTGGCTCTCAAAATAATGAGGTCGCGGGCTCTGGCGACTCCGGAACGTCGAGCGGCGGATCCTCCGGCCTTCGCCCTTCTGGAACTGGCGACATGTCGACATCAAAGTTTCCTATCGTAGGAGTATTTAAAAAGTATTTCGATGGATGCCTAGAAAAAACTGGAATAGGACCTTGTAAATTCGTCAATTTAGGAATTTTGGGAGATGCCGCCCATCGCGCCAGACGCTCTTGCCACAACTCGGGCGAAGCTATCGACATCGGACCACTGACTTGCGCGGGCGGGAAGTCGATTTCAACTACAGATCCAAGATTTTACAATGTCGCTCGATGTATGGCTCACAATACCGACAATAAACTTGAGATCATCTACTACAAAGCCGACGGTTCAAATATGATCCAGAAGTCAGACCACTCCAATCACATGCACATACAACTTAAACACTGCCTTATGGTGACCGGGCAGTATAAGATCGGACAATAACATGAGAAATTTAATTCTGATTACATTGTTAATATCTGGTCTCGGATCATTCGCCGAGATTACAAACCCAAAACTGAAAAATGTACAGTTCGATATCAGAGACATAGGTCACCTCAGGATAAAGTACGATGCCCCTGGTGAGCCCATTGTCCAACCAGAACGCGTGCAGATTTTGATAACCTGTAAAAACTCGAACCACGAATATCGATTCAAAATTTTTCGCCTCTGCAATTGGGAAAATTATTCTTATGAGCCCGAGACAAAAATGCTCACTCTAAAATTTAGCTCAGGTCGGGTAGACATGAATACCGGCGAGGTCGTTTGCGACCAATTCGATGAAAATCGAGTCGACTTGTCATCCGCCTGCAAAACCAAATAAACTCCCGCTTAGCGACGCGTTAAAAACGCTCCAGATGCAGGCCCGCAAAGCCTTCGTTAGGATTGTGTTTGAAGGCCTTCCGCCTATTGCTCGGACTCGCGCCTCCACCTATAAACAAAGCATACAAACGTGGAGGAAATATGACTAAGAATACGCTCAAAGCGGCCCTAATGGTTGCTTCCCTGACTCTCGCAACACTCGTCAACCAAGGTGCACTCGCCGCTGAGATCACGGGGGCTGGCTCCTCTTTCGTCTACCCGATTCTCGCCAAATGGGCGGCGGCATACAAAACTGAATCTGGAACGTCGATCAACTATCAATCGATCGGATCCGGTGGCGGCATTAAACAGATCGAAAGCAAAACCGTAGATTTCGGTGCGACCGATATGCCGCTCAAAGCCGATGAACTTGCAAAAAATGAACTTCTGCAATTTCCGATCATCAACGGAGCCGATGTTGTCGTGGTGAATTTAAAAGGTGTTAAATCTGGAGAGTTAAAACTCACCGGCCCGCTTGCCGCCGATTTGTTCTTAGGGAAAATTAAAAAGTGGAATGACAAAGCCATCGCGGCAATTAATCCAAAAATCAAATTGCCCGATCAAGACGTGAGTGTAGTCCACCGTTCTGATGGCTCAGGAACAACTTTCATTTTCTCGAACTATCTGTCCAAAGTGAGCGAGGACTGGAAAACTAAGGTGGGCGAAGGCACAATGATCAACTGGCCGGTCGGAGTCGGCGGCAAAGGCAACGAGGGCGTCGCGTCTTACGTTAAACAAATCGACGGGTCGATTGGCTATGTTGAATATGCCTACGCTCTACAAAATGATTTGGCTTTCACTCAGTTGCAAAACAAAGCGGGTCAGTTCGTCACTCCGAATGAAGACAGTTTCAAAGCCGCCGCAGCTGGAGTCGACTGGGCCAAAGCTCCCGACTTTTATTTGATCATGACCAATGCCGAAGGAAAAAAGAGCTGGCCACTGGCAGGTTCGACTTTTATCCTTATGCAGAAGACTCCAGCAAATGCGGAGCATAGCAAAGAGGCTCTAAAATTCTTCCGCTGGGCTTACAAGAATGGGGACGCTTCTGCAAAAGAGTTGCACTACGTTTCGATTCCGCAAGCCACCGTCAAGACAATAGAAAAATATTGGAATACGCAAATCAAAGGGAGCAATGTCGACCTACGTTAGGGATTTCGACGATCCACCTTTGTTAAAAAAATCAGCGTTGGTGCAAGGCGTTTTCATTCAACGCCTGTTGAAAAAGCACCAACGCATGGATGGCGTGTTCCGTGCGATCACGTTTGCGGCTGCATTTCTCATTTTGCTTCTCCTGATCGCAATCATCGGAACGCTCTTTATAGGTAGTCTTCCGGCCATCAAAGCTTTTGGCTTTCGCTTCTTTACAACCTCCCGCTGGGATCCCGTCACCGGTGAGTTTGGTGCGCTCGTTCCCATATATGGAACTCTTGTGACGTCCGCGATCGCATTGGTGATTGGCGTCCCGGTCAGCTTCGGAATCGCTTTGTTTCTAACCGAGCTCTCGCCTCGATTTTTAAAGAGTCCGCTAGGAATCGCTATAGAACTTTTGGCGGCAGTTCCTAGCGTGATCTACGGTATGTGGGGCCTGTTCGTCTTTGCACCTTTTTTTGCCAGTACAATTGAACCCTCGATCAATAAATATTTGGGCGCAATCCCTATCGTCGGTGGCATTTTCACGGGTCCGCCCATTGGAATTGGAATTTTACCGGCGGGAATTATTTTAGCGATCATGGTGATCCCATTTATTTCGGCCACCATGCGCGATGTTTTTAACCTTGTACCACCGCTCCTAAAGGAATCCGCTTATGGCCTTGGCGCGACCACTTGGGAAGTCGTGTGGAATGTGGTCTTGCCAGAGTCTCGCCTGGGAGTCCTGGCTGGCGTCATGCTCGGCCTCGGTCGCGCGCTCGGTGAAACTATGGCGGTCACCTTTATCATTGGGAATTCCCACGAACTTTCTAAGTCGCTGCTCATGCCCGGCAGCACGATCTCTTCAACACTCGCCAACGAGTTCACTGAAGCAGTTGGCGAAATCTACACGGCGTCGCTGATCGAACTCGGATTGATTTTATTCGTCATTACATTCTTGGTCTTGGCATTCGCGAAAATATTAATGCTGCGACTGCAGGGGGCTCAGAAGGCATGACCTCCACCCAGCTGTTCAAAAGGCGCAAATTATCGAATATCTTGGCCATGGGCGCTGCTATTGCCGCAATGATTTTCGGACTGACCTTCTTGTCTCTTATTCTCTGGACCCTTGTGAGCAGAGGCCTTCCCACTCTCAATCTTAGGGCATTTACCGAAATGACACCGCCGCCCGGAAGCGCAGGCGGACTACTGAACGCAATTGTCGGAAGTCTCGCAATGACCGCACTGGGTACCTTGATCGGAACTCCGATTGGAATTCTTGCCGGCACCTATCTCTCTGAGTACTCCAAACGCAAAGGCGGATTTGGCTCGTCAGTGCGATTTATCAATAGTATTTTACTTTCAACGCCCTCGGTAGTGATCGGATTTTTCGTCTACGCGTTTGTTGTCTCGCGCATGGGACACTTTTCAGCGATCGCTGGTGGGATCGCGCTCTCACTCATTTTAATTCCGGTTGTAACCAACTCCACCGAAAATATGCTCAAGCTTGTTCCCGCGAGTCTACGTGAGGCGTCTGCCGCATTGGGTGCGCCCAAATGGCAGACGACCTTGATGATCACTTATCCGTCGGCGAAGGCTGGAATGATGACCGGGATACTACTTGGTATCGCGCGTATCAGCGGTGAATCGGCGCCCCTGCTTTTTACTGCCCTCAACAATCAGTTTTGGAGCACGGACATGGGTAAACCGATGGCCAATCTACCGGTGACAATTTTTCAGTTTGCGATGAGTCCCTATGCCGATTGGCAACGTCTGGCTTGGACGGGCGCACTTTTAATTACGTTTGGCGTTTTATTTTTAAATATTCTGGCGCGCTTGGTGTTGCGCCAGAGCGGTGTGAAATAGTTTATGGAACCTTCGATGCGTTTGGTGGATATGAGTACGAATGATTCAAAAATCGTCGTCCGCGACCTAAACTTTTACTACGGTAAAGTTCAGGCGCTGAAGTCCGTGCATATGGCGATTCCAGATCGCAAGGTCACCGCATTTATTGGCCCTTCCGGCTGTGGCAAATCGACTTTGCTGCGCACGTTTAATCGAATGTACGAGCTGTATCCAAATCAAACAGTGAGCGGAAAAGTAATTTTCAATGGAAGAAATATTCTCGATGGAAAAGAGGATGTCAGTCGCCTACGCTCAAAAGTCGGAATGGTCTTCCAGCGGCCGACGCCCTTTCCCATGTCTATCTTTGACAACGTCGCCTTTGGCATCAAACTCTACGACACAGTTTCGCCCGGTGAACTTGAAGAACGCGTGCGCTGGGCACTCGAGAAAGCGGCGATTTGGAACGAAGTCAAAGACAAGCTCAAGCAAAGTGGCGCAAGTCTCTCCGGAGGACAACAACAACGTTTATGTATCGCGCGCGCCATTGCTATCCGGCCCGAAGTCCTTTTGCTTGATGAGCCGACTTCTGCGCTCGATCCCATCTCTTCGGCGCATATTGAAGATCTAATCACCGAACTAAAATCCGATTACTGTGTGGCGATCGTCACACATAATATGCAGCAAGCCTCGCGCGTCTCTGACCTGACCGCATTTATGTATATTGGCGAACTCGTTGAAATAGGCCAGACCAGCACCATCTTCACAAATCCACGCAACAAATTGACTGAAGAATACATCACCGGACGGTTTGGCTAATGGCTGTGAAAATCTACGCCTACAAAAACTGCAGCACCTGCCAAAAAGCGTTGAAGTTTCTGAATGCAAAAGGAATTGCTTACGAATATTTTCCGATTGTCGAGCAACCCCCCAGCGTCGCCGATCTTAAGCGGATGCTGGGCTATTTAAAGTCCTCGGATGGGACATTTAAAAATCTATTCAATACTTCTGGTCTTCTTTATCGCTCCCTTGGCATTTCCGAAAAAATTAAAGCCGGAATGAAAGAGGAAGACGCCCTTCAATTGCTCTCTAAAAATGGAAAATTAATAAAGCGGCCGTTCTTACTTGTGGATGAAAACGGCACCGTCGGGTTTAAAATCGAAGCGTGGCGCAAGATCTTCGGCTCACGCCGCCAATAGACCTGAGCGTTGACTCAGGACGATATGAATTCTCGTTCACATAAATTTCATGGCTTTACGTCTTGTTATCTCGTGAGCCCGCCACTAAGATCGGCGAAATGAAAAATCTAATATTCGTTCTTCCCTATTTATTTTTGCTGGCGTGCTCCTCAACCACTGAAAAAGGTGAGGTCGATATCGAACGCCGGCAAATGTTGCTGGTTCCCAATTCACAAATTGTTTCGATGTCTGCGCAAGCTTATGACCAGACCAAAGCCGAGGCCGCGCAGAAAAATGCACTCGATAGAAATTCTGAGCAAGTTCGTCGGGTCCAAGAAGTTTCCAAACGCATAATTCCGGTCACCAGTGCTTTCCGCAAAGATGCTCCCGGTTGGGCATGGGAAGTTCATGTGATCTCAAGCGCCGAACTCAACGCGTACTGCATGCCCGGTGGGAAAATTATTTTCTATTCGGGAATTATTGAAAAGCTACAACTCACAGATGCCGAGATCGCAGCAATTATGGGGCACGAAATCGCCCACGCGCTCCGTGAACATGGCCGTGAGCGGATGTCCGAGGAGCTAGTCAAACAAATCGGCATTGAACTTCTTGTTGGCACCGGCACTCTCAACCCAAATTATGCCGGCGCGCTGAATGCGGTCTCCACCATTGCGGTCAGCTTGCCCCACGGTCGCGGCCAAGAGTCCGAAGCTGATGAAATTGGAGTCGAGCTAATGGCGCGCGCAGGATACGATCCAAATGAAGCAGTCAACCTATGGAAAAAAATGGCGGCCCAAGGTGGCAGCAAACCACCCGAGATTCTCAGCACCCATCCGGCCGATGCCACTCGCATCAAGAACATCGAGCGACTGATCCCAAAAGTGATGCCGCTCTATAAATCTCGCGCAGGTTAGTTACTCCACAGTCACATCCACCGTCACTGAACTCCCCCACTGATCTCGTCCACCGACCTCGGCCACAGAGGCCGGAGTCGGAGTTCAGAGGATGAGTTTAGAGTCTGAGGCTGTGACAGAGACGGTGAAGGTGGGCGCCTAGGATATCCGCGTCTGCCTTTAGGTCGTCGATTCGTAAGATATCAATTAGTGTCTGAACTTCTTTGAAGCTTCCATATGCAATTTCGTAGAAACGCCTGCGATCGGCGTTGGAGTGCTTTGCACTCCCCTCTGCTAAGTTCAGCGGGATGGAGAGCATCGCTCTTTCGAATTGATCGCGATACGGATTCTTTAATTTCACACATTTACTCTTGTGGAAGAGGGCTTTGGCGAGTTGGTAGGTTCTAAAGTTAGTCATCGTTTAATCCTTTTGGTTAGTTTTTTTTCGGCGCCCCTCGGGGCCCTAAGCCTGCG
>JAYVPG010000056.1:0-7146 GCA_043757545.1 Pseudobdellovibrionaceae bacterium | reverse complement strand
ATACCAATCCCAATATAAGTCTCGAAGAGTTGATGCATAAACTTTGCGATCAACTGCTGGCGGAGAAGCCGATGAAGAGGCCCGCGGGGAAGGGGTCCACGACGAAGTCTATGAATGAAGCCGATGAATCCCCTGAAGCCCACGAAGCCGATGAAGTCTATGACACCACCGAACGCTTAAAAACTAAGCAATCACTTTCGGCGCCGAAAGTGATTTCGCAGGCGGAGATTCGACGGCAGGTTTGGCGGAGGGATCGGTGCAAGTGTACGAAGTGCGATTCGACTTATGCACTTGAGATCGATCATGTGATTCCACGGGCGGTGGGAGGAGAATCGACTTTAATGAACCTGCGGCTGCTTTGTAGAAGCTGTAATCAAAGAGCCGCGATTGAGTATTTTGGGGTGCGCAAGATGGAGAGGTATCTCCACTCCCAGTAGTTTTACTTGGGTTCAAGTGCTTTAGATAAACCTCGACTAAGAACGTAAGCACCATCCTTGCACTGTGATGAGGAGTCCCAACCACGAGGAGCCTCATGAAGCGTGCGAAAGTCGAATCCGAAGAAAAGATCCAACGTCGACATAGATCTTTCGTCGAGATGCAAAATACCTGTCCTCTGTGTAATTCGCAGCTCACCATAAAGGTCGAGAGTTATTTAGAGGATTTCACTCTGCGTGAAGAGGCCAGCTGTCCCAAATGCCAAGTTCTGGCGCGTGTCAAAGATCACAAGATGCATTGAATCAAGGTCAAAGGTTTGACTCTCTCAGCGTCAAACTTTTAACTTTTCCGTCCACATCTTTTGCGTACGAACGCACTCTTCATCTGAAATCGGCTGCCATTGGCCTAGGTATTTTCCGGCAAAATGTGCGAGCCAAGGCGCCATAGACTTCTGGTTCGCTTCACTCTCTTTATCCGCCCAAGCGACAAGTAACACATAGGCGTAAAGGCGTCCTAAGTGAAATGCTAGAGATTTACTGCTCGCCTGCTGTGCGGTTGGACTTGCGCCAGCCCACTCCTGCAGCCCACGTTCCAGCTCACTTAACGCCGTCTGGAGCCCGCTGACATGAACCTTTAATCCCGAACTGCGGACGCTGCTTAAGCGCGCGAGGATATCCTCTTTCAACGCCTTGAGGGCCTCGGTCTTTTGCACCACACGGATCATGTCGAGACTCAAAACATTGGTCGCGCCCTCCCAAATCGGGAACACTTGCGAATCGCGCAGATGCACCGGAAGTCCAGTGTCCTCGATGTAGCCAGCGCCGCCAAAACCCTCGATCACTTCAGAGGCGATCTGAATCGCGGAGCGCGCGGTGAACAGCTTACACACGGGAATCATCAAGCGCAGTATTTCACTCTCACCCGCGGAAACCGTTTTGCATTCCTCTTTGCCAAGCAAATGCACAAGTTCAAAGGTCAACAGGAAGCCTGCCAGATTTTTCATCTCTTCTTCGGCGAACGTCGCGAAATGTAAAACTTGATTGTCGAGTTTTTCGCCAAAGACGATTCGGCGACTGGAGTAATCGCGCATCATCTCCAGTGCACGCGTCGATTGCCCAATGGAGCAAACCGAATTGTACAACCGTGTGATATTCAACATTGTCGCCACGGTCTTAACGCCTTGATCCTTCGCACCGACCTGAGTGGCCCAAGCTCCCTCGAGACTGAGCTCGGCCGTCGGCAACGCCCAGGTCCCCAGCTTGTCCTTCAAACGCAGTACCCGAATACCGTTGAGTTCGCTCGGCTGGGTATAGGTTTTTACAAAAAACAGCGTCAGCCCGCGAGAACCCGCCGGCGAGTTGGGACAACGTGCAAGTGCTAACGCCATCTGCGAAGTCGTCGCCGATGAAAACCACTTTGTACCGTAGAGCCTCGGCTTTCCACCATCGAATTCTACTCGCGTACCGGTCTGACTCACATCACTGCCGCCCGTACGTTCAGTCATCCATTGTCCCGAGGTCCAAAATTCCTCGGGCTTTTGTGAGGTCAGGTGTTTAAAAGCATCGCGGTGCACATCTTCACTGCCGTGAATTTCAAGGACCCTCGCCGCGCCATCCGCCATCGCCAAAGGACAAGTAAAAAAAGCGCTAGAGGGATGGAACAAATAAAGTTTCGCAAATTGATAAAGACGCGAGTACTCGCCGTGGACTCGCTTATAACCATGGGCAATCATGCCCTCGCGCGCCGAAACATTCTGCAACTCGGTCCACGCCGTCGACACGCGAATTTCGTCAATGCGCTTGCCCCAGGGATCAAATTGAATCAACGCCGGCTTTTCCCTCTCCGCACGGCGGGCCAGCTCCAGATATTCCTTTGTGCAAGCAACGCCAAGGCGTTCAAGATCGGGATCCGCTTGCGCATAGACATCTTTGGGAAGTTTGTAGCGCAAATACGCTTTTAACCAACGGTTGGAGTGATAGGTGTTCTCCAGACGCGGCGGATCTTGATAGAAATCGTTCATAGAGAATCCTTCCATCGATACAATGAATTATGCACAAGTCCTTCATTCAGGTAATGGACCACCGCTTTTAAATTTTTAATAGGTTCGGCGAATACCGGATCACTCGCCTGCTGTTCAGTCATATGAATAAAATCCTCATGCGTAAAAACCGACAACGGATTCGGAGGAAGACGCAAATTCACAAATACATGGGAATCAATATACCAATAAGTCGACGGATGAAAGTTATAGGCTCGACCGGGCTTGCCTTGATCAAACACGCTTTGGCCGACGAGCAGCCGATCGGGCACGTGGATTCCTAAAAGGTCCAATACGCTCGGCATAATATCAATTTGCTGAGTCACCCGATCACGCCCCGCTTTGACATTCGCGTCGTGCAGTCCGGGCACATAGATCAGCAGGGGCACACGGTGATAGCCACTCAACGTAATATAGTAATTCTTTTTCGGATCTGACTTCGAAGTGTGGTCTGCCGTCACTACAAAAATCGTGTTGTTGAACCATGGTTTGGTCTCTGCCGTTTTAAAAAACTGCGCCAATGAATAATCTGCGTAACCGATGCTTTCGTGGATTTCCAAATTTCCCTTGGGAAATTTTCCGCGATACTTGGGTGGAATGTAGTAAGGGTGATGTGAACTGAGCGAAAATAATCCCAGAACCACAGGCTTGGGCGCATCGTCGATCACTTTGGTCGCATATTGCATCATCGGCTCATCGAGGACGCCCCAGTACTCATCGAAATCCTCGGGATTTCCCTTTGGAAATTCATTCAGCCCCACGAAGTTCTCAAAGCCCGCAAGGCGCGAGAATGAATCGAAATGCATCGATCCGTTGTGCGCACCGTGCAGGAAGTAGCTGCTATATCCATGTTGACCCAAGATCTTCGGCAGGCAGTCGAGGCGGTCACTACTGAAATCCGAAGTAATGATCGGCTCTTCCATGATCGATGGCAAACCGCAAAGCACTGCCGGCACACCCTCGATCGAGCGGCGGGCGTTGGCATAGTTGTATTTAAAATAAAAAGACTTCGCAGCGAGCTGATCAAAGAACGGAGTGTAGCCCGGGGTATCGTTCCCCACTCCCGTGTACTCGTTGCCAAAACTCTCTAAAATCAAAATCACTACGTTCCATTTTTTCGCTACACCCAGCGGAGGCCGAGTGAGTTCGGTCATTTTTTGCAAAATACCAATGGCCTCGCGATCACTTTCAAAATAGCGCTCGCGGGCGACTTCTCCCCATGGCCGAGTCTTGAGCAAATTGAATGGAGTGTTGAGCGCCAGCAATCCCAATTCGTGCTTCGTTGAAAAATAAGCATTCATTGGGCTCAGCGGTTTAAATTGATATCCTCCGCGCATGCCGGTGAAAATTAAAAATACGGCCACAAACCGCCAAACACTTGCAGAAACCCAGTTCTCTTTTGCTGCCGACTTTGGAAAGCGCGGGTACAGCCACATCAACAACAGCGTCAAAAGAATCAATCCCAAGCAAAAATACCAATAGGTCAAAAGCATACCCGTGCTTTGTCGCTCGATATCGTCGCGAATAAACAAAAGATCATAGGATGTCCGTTTGCCAATAAAATTCACGTACTCGGCATCGACAACATTCGTTCCCAAGCAAAGGAAATTGATCACACCAAAAAGCGCTACATCGATCCCGCGTAGCACCGGCCGAGCCAACCAGCGGGTCGGCAGCATCCACATTAGAAACAAAATGGCATTGAAGAAAAGTATCCCCGAGGTATCAAAACGCCAACCGAGCACGAAGGCTTGGGCCACTTCGCTCAAGCTGCTTCCCGCGTAGGTCGGCCAATTCCACAGCAAGAACAAAAGGCGGGTCAGCGAATAGGCCGCCAATAGAAGTGCAAAACGTTTTAAGGAAACTTTAAAAAATGATGGAACCATTCGAGTGTTATGATAAAAACCGCACCATGCAGAGTCAAAAGGATAGTGTCTCTATTCAGCCAATCGGCTTCATTCGCAGTGTGTTCGACCACAAGTTTGGCACTCCTCGGCAGGGTTCTCTTGCGCCCTCGAGTCAGGCGGAATTTGAGCTTGCGCCCGAATGGCGAGGCAAGGGGATGTTCAGCGGTCTAGAGGGCTTTAGCCATGTCTGGCTAGTGAGCGTATTTCATCAAAATAAAAACACTCGGCAAGCGGGAAAAATTCATCCGCCCCGCTTGCTCGGTGAGAGCGTTGGTGTTCTGGCCTCGCGCAGCCCGCATCGGCCGAATGCGCTCGGCCTGACCTTGGCGCGCCTTGAGCGAGTCGATGTCGATAAAATATTTTTGAGTGGCGTCGATCTTGTGGATCAAACACCAATTGTCGATATCAAACCCTATCTTGCCGAAGCCGATCGCCCAGCGGAGTTCACCTCGGGCTGGGCCGGGCGACTAGCGCCCGTCGATATTCGTTGCCGCTTCAATGATGAATCACTCTACGACCTGGAGCTCCTGCACCGTGATGGGCATATTCCGGATCGCGAAAAATTTATGAAGCTAGTCGAAGAAGTCCTAAGGCTCGATCCTCGGCCCTTGGCCTATCGTGAACGGGTCAATGAAAAATTCGCCATTGTTCTCGCTGGAATGGATGTGCATGCACGCTTTCACGAAGGTCTGTTCACAGTAATTTCAGTTAAACCCTTTGTGGCATCGACCTAAGTTGTACAAAACTTAGTACAACCGCAATCGCCAAAAGTGCGAATGGCCCAACATATAACGCTCGCGTAATTCCGATCGTATCGCTGAGCCAACCAATCGTGAGATGCATAGCAACGATACTAAGTGAACCAAAGCCCAATACAAAACCAAGCGCCTGCGAACTTTTCTGACCAAACTGAGTAGAGATTTTATCCATGGCCACTGGAAAAAATGGCGCCATACTCAATCCACATGCCACCATCCACATCGGCGACGAGAGCAGTGCTAGAAAATAAAAGAGACTTGAAAAGCAGGCGCTCAGACATAGGATCAGCCAACTCCCCGCTCCCGCGAAATGCACAAAGCTAAAAAATACCCGCCCCGCAAGTAACGTTAGAAAAAAGCCACTGAGATAGAGATTGGCCAGATCGGGTGAAAGCCCTTGATCCGTGCGCAGCCACACCACCATTCGAGTAGAGATCGAAACTTCACCCCACAAATACCCGGCCATCATCAGCGCAAAAGTCAAACACGTGACCCACTCGGACCGCACCATCGAGGCCGTAGACTCAACTCTCGCTCTCTTCTTTTGTGCATGTAAGCCAAGACAGAGACACACGAGCAACAACGGCAAAATCGCAATGGCTTGAAACGACTGTCGCCAATCGAAACCCAGCCAACGAAATCCGGAAGCCGTAAGCGGCGCGAAGAGAGCCGCCAATCCATACATGCTGTGTAGTCCAGAGTATAATCGCCTTCGCAAGCGAGGTGCACCAGCTTCAAAGATCATAATATTTTGCGCGGCATTGAGTGCCCCGTAGCCCCAACCACTAAGCGCACAAGCAATCAGCATCAGAAAAAAGACATGAACCTGCGCCACCCACATAAAACCCATGCTGGTGACTAGACTTGCGATTCCAAGGAGAAAGAGTGAGGAGCGAAACTTGAGGACCCAATGGCTACTCCAACTGCCGACAAACGCAAACATACTTGTAGTCGCGAAAAATGCAGCGCCGGTCGTACCATTTAAATGCATGTCTGCAAGAATCTCAGGAAAAAACGGGCCGCGAATATTGTCGAGCAGGCTCAAGACCAGGAGGCTCACATAGGAAAGCCAGATCAACGCTGACATTTTGCGCACCAAAATGTATTTCGCCCAGCAATCACTCGTGCGCGAACCAGAGAGGCGCATTTCACACAAGGTGAACCCGCGCGATCATAGACCAGAAAACCAAGCTGAAACCGCCCACTCTCGCCTTTTGAATTTTTATAATCCCGAATGGTCGACCCTCCCGCGTGGATCGATGCGCGCAAAATTCGACGGATATCGTCGACTAGCCTCTGCGACTCGTCTTTGCTAATACGGCCGGCCGGACGGGTCGGTTTGACCCCGGCGGCGAAGAGCGCTTCTGACGCATAGATGTTTCCAACGCCCACGACGCGGCGTTGATCCATGATAAAGGCTTTGATGCTACCTTTCATTTTTCGTGTCATTCCGAATAAGTAATCCGAGTCAAATTCAGCCGTGAGAGGCTCGACGCCAAGATGCTTTAACCATCGACTCTCGAGTACGTCTTTTTTTCCAATCAAATCTAAAAGTCCAAAGCGACGTGGATCATTGAACACCAGCTTCATGCCTGAAGCGAAATGCAGAACCGCGTGATCGTGCTTTTTCAACTTCGTGGCTCCAATATTGCGCCACGACCCCGTCATACCAAGGTGGCTGAGCATGTAGAATTTTTCAGTTTCAAATAAAAGATATTTAGCCCGTCGATGAACGGCCAATAGAGTTTGATTTCTTAAGCGACGTGAAATGCCCTCAGGAAAGGGAATCCGCAAGCCTTCGCGCAGAAGATCGACCTTAACAAAAGTCTGCCCCACCACCCCTAGGTTCACTAGGCTTAATTTTACGTTTTCAACTTCTGGAAGTTCGGGCATAGAGCACTTAACTACTTAGTATCATTTATTTTTGCAAGCGCGCTCAGTTCCAAGTCACCCCAGGTCACGATGGTCGCGCGCCTTCTTCATCACTGTGATTTAAAAGTTACCGCGG
>JAYVPG010000055.1:0-7173 GCA_043757545.1 Pseudobdellovibrionaceae bacterium | reverse complement strand
TCTGGTTGCTACAGTTTTGACCTAGGTAACGTGCACCTGATAACGGAGCGATGCCCACAAATGAAAATTGCGATCACGGGTCATACCAGGGGCATCGGTCTCGCCATCGCCTCTCGCCTGCGAGAAGAAGCGCATAAAATCTTAGGTTTTTCAGGTGGATGCAATAAGGATAGACCAAAGGCCAGTTAAAAGCTACGCATGGCGACACCAGCCCCTTGCGATCGCAATATCTTTCCATTTTTGCGCCACAGAAATGCGTCCCATAAATAGTGAATCGACAGAATAAATGCCAGCGCCGCAGTTTTTACAGCCTCACTCACAAGGGCCGTACGATCTACTATTACTAGCAATCCACCGAGCAATAGAACAATCAGGATGTAACTCGACATTGCAGCCCACGCGCTGTTACGAACCGGAACATTTTTAGGAACATAGGCGTGATACTGCAATCCATGTGTAGTCGCCAGCGCGGCTGCAAAAAAAACTTTGTCCTTTAGGATAATAATTGAGAGTGGAAATACTAGAAAAGCGGACGCGAGAACACAAAACAACCCAATCGGAATCGTGCGTGACTTAAGGTTCCATACAAATAGCAGTAACCAAGTCACGGCCAATCCGGCCATAATTCCCAAGCTGGAATTCAAAAGCACAGGATTTAGGGTAATTGGTATCAATACCTTGGGGAAAACATATTCAGTGCCAAATCTGTCGGTATGCGCAAACCAATAAAGATATGGAACGATTGTGATTGCCAAAAAAGTAACGCAGTCAAAGACCGCCAATGGGGAGCCAAATTTTCGACTCGCTTTCCACTGGCTGCGCTTGATCAAGCCGTAATACTGTCGAGCGTGATGAAAAATAGTCAGGTAGGCAAGACCGGTCGTCATTGCGAATAATAGGGTGCCCCCATAGAGAACGGCACCAATCACCAGTACCAAAAATAATATGACCGAGATCAAAAAGCTAACTTTGAGGGTCCTGTTCTCAGTTTGCTGGAATGGATAGAGAGTCGTTGCTAAGTGCCCTTTGTCAAAAAGGAGCGCCGTCAATATCAGTAACGAGTTTGACCAGGTAGAGTTTAGTGCGAGGCTCGCCAATAAACCGACTGGTATCGGAGCCAGACAAATCAAAATGTCGGTTTCGGCATTGAATGTCCAAGCGAAGCGCGGTTGCATTTTCATCCGAAGAATTCGATAAGACTAATCGGGCTTGGCTGTGAGCGATGAAATCAATCGACGCAAGCGGCTCAACTCAGGATGTTGTGAACCCCAATCCTTTTCTACACTCTTCATCTCCGCCTGATAGTTTCCGCCAATTCGAGCCAACTGGAGTGCGCGGCCCATTTTAAAGATCGGCATCAAGCCCGCCGCACTGCCAACCGCGCTTTCCAGCGTTTTCAGTTTGGCGGCCAGGTTTGTGGGTGGTTCGCCTTTAAGAACAGCCAAAGTGAGGTTATGAAACTCAACCCATGCGGAAAATTCATTTGTGCCGGAATACAGGCTGAGAAACTCCTTACGTAACCGAATAATTTCCGACTCGGCACCTTTTAAATTTCGCAACTCTAGATCAGCGGACACGCTCTTGGTCCAAGCATATTGCTTCACCCATGGAGGGAGCCTTGCAACTGATTTTAGTGCAGCTTCATATAGAAGCTTAGCGTCGCGAGCGTTTCCTTGCGCCTGAACTACAAAGCCAATCAGCAAATTCATCAAATCCCGGTAGTCTTTCAGTCCTTTTGCAACGGACTCAAACTCGAGTTTAGACTCCGCCAGTTTTCCCACTTGATACAGGGTCCAAGCTTTTTCAACGTTTATCCAATTCTTGTCGGTCGGAGTCAGGCCGAGTGATTTGTCCGCTTCAATGGATGCCCAGCGCTTGGTGCATTCTCCTTCTTGTCCAGACAAGGCCAATGAGCCGCAGAGATAACTATTGACCGATATTATCCACGGAACTGAGCCCTTAGAAATCTGTTTCAAGTCAAGAGTGAGCAGAAGTTCTTTGAGTTCAACAAAACTGGCCTGGATCTTCAGTGAGTCGAGTGCATTGGAAATCCAGGTTTTAGCATCTCCCGTCGGAACTTGTATTAATCGCTCTCTTAGATTCATCCCCGCCGGCGAAAGTGACCAGTCAAGAAGTCGAACCAAATCTGCCACTGGAATTGGACGCAGCTTCAATAGCTCATCGGTGACTTTATTGAGCGTTCCGACAATACGTATGGTTTCTTCGACTGAAGGGACCTTCCAATCCTGAGTGAGTCGGCTCAATTCTGATGCCGCTAGAGGTGACCATTTTTTCTCAATCGACAATATGGAAATAAGCTGTGCCTGTAGACGAGAGGCTTTATGTGACTGCGAGCACGACCGAATCTGCTCATAGACTCGGCCCGCCTCCGCTTGTGAGGCTGCAATCGAAAAAAGATGATCGGTGACTTTGCTGAACCGCGCGCCATCAATATTGCCTTCGCAAAGCCAATAACGAATGAACCCGATATTTAGACAAAAGTCGCGATGCCTCTTACATGCGTCAGTTCTCGATTGAAAAAGATCTGGCAACGCATTTGCAGGAGCTTTAACTCTTCCAAGTACCACAGACAGAATCAAAGCATTAATTTGCCCAATTCGTTCTTTGCCGATTTCAGCATTCGCAATTTGCGAGAATTGAAATTCGTAGGTTTTGATTTTTTCTTGGGCGGGACTTGGAAAACTAAAAAGGAAAACTAAAATTGCTGACATCATAGTAGGCTAATTTTAGACTGAGTTGGACCATTAGCAAAACGATCATTCGGAGCTAACGCAAGTGGCCATCGGCGCAACCGTGATCAGCCGAATTTCTGGACTGGGCATATTGGCGTCGACTCGAGATAGAATACAAGCACTCGGAGACGCCTTGGCACCAATCGCGACATTTCTCTTCTATGGACTTATTCCGGTGATATTCATCGTTCTGAGTCAGATAGCTCCCGCCTCCCTTCCCAGCATTACAAATTCATACGTCTGGTTTTTGGGCTCCACCGTTTTGTCCACGAGTGGGCATGTGTTTTTCACTTGGGCGCCTTTTGCTCAGCGAGACCGCTCCGCGCCACTTGGGGTTTCGGCTCGGTATTTTTGGCCGGCGACCGCACTAGTGGTCAGCTTAACTCTCGCGCTCACTTCGAAGGCTTTGCTCGTTCACCTGATGGCTTACGCGACGATCTTTCACGTCATAAGACAGCAAATTGGGATATTGGTGAAGACATGTAGACTTGACCTGCCGGCTCAAGACATTCGGATCCATACGGGCGTTGCATGGGTCGTGACATTATTTCCAATTCTTTACTGGCACTCCTATGCGTCGACCACGGCTCTTCAATATTTTTCGCCAAATGACCTGTTCCGCGTTTTTCCCGGTGAGCCCTTCTCGACGCTAAAACAGATTGTGCCTTTCGTGTTTTTTGCCTATCTGATTAGTTTATTGCGATACCCTCTCATAGGTCTCAAATTTCCAATTCGGATCTTTGTCATGCAGGTTGGCACATTTATTTGGTACTATTGCGGAATTATCTATTACTCGGAAACATCGCTTTTTTGGATTTTGACGGCGATCCTGCATGGACATGTTTACATCTACTATGTTGTTCGTGATCAAAATAAAGTTCATCTGGCGCTGAACGAGCGAAGCCCGTGGCTCCACCTTTATTATTTGATGCCTTTATTGTTGGTACTTACCATTTGGGAATTCGCCAAACCTAATCTAAGTTATGTGGTCTTATCAGAGGGACTAACTGCCCGGGTTCTAATGGCGATACTGTGGACGCCTGCCATTTTGCACTACACCCTGGATGCGCTCATATGGCGTTCCAAACAAGATAAAATGCAAAAGGCGCCGATTTCCGATTTGCCGGTATTCAAAAAATGGAAGTTAAGCCCCGCCTATTTGGCTAGGATTTTATTTAAAAACTCAGATGATCGATCAAACGCACGATCATAGGCTAGCGTTCCATACGTCACGAATTCGTAGTCCACATTTTTAATCTGCATCTCTTTTACAAAGGCGTCGACATCCGCCTTTAAGATATAAGGATCCTGAGCCGGCTGAAGTGCCAAAAACTTGCCACGAATTGCATGGGCAGAATCAAGCTTGGGATCATCTAAGCTTGTTTGAATAGCTATGATCGCGCGCAAGGACTCAATGGATCGTCCCAGTTCCACTGCAGCCAAACCACCAAACTTGTAGCCGACGGTCGCAAGCCTAGTCTTATCAACTCCGGGCTGGGCGACCAACTCGTCAAAGGCTAGGCGCGCTCGCTGCAACAGCATTGCGCGATCCTTTTTGTATTTAGCGGCGATCTTAGATCCCTCAAGCTCACTTACCGGGCGAACGCCGTCGCCGTATATGTCAGCGACCAGAACGTTGTATCCTTGCTCTTGGTAGCGCTGTGCAGTTTTTAAAACCTCAGCAGTGATCCCTTGGCAGCCTGGAATCAACAGCAAGCCCGGTGCCGTTTGCACCTTCGCTTTAAAGTATGGCGCCTCAAATTTCACTCCGTTGTTCACATATTGAAGGCTTTCCGCATGCAAAATTCCAATGGTTGCAAACATAGCAAGTAATAGCGTCATAACTCTCCCCCCGCGTCTTCAGTTTCGTCTATTGTAAGGTTGCCGAACGGTCGATCGCAAGTAGATTTGCTTGAAGAGCCGTGCCAGACAGAGTGCGCACTCTTTATAAAAGCGAATCACCGGCGAGACATAAACGGATAGTGAGTATCCTTCTTCAAACCGATTGTGAATCAGTCCTGCGTCCAGTAACTCAATAGACTGACTGGGCTCCATATAGGTGCCGAAAATTCGATCCCACAATGTTATTCCGAATCCGTAGTTCGAAAATTGCGCCCGATCCTTGGAATGGTGCAAATGATGATGGCGAGGCGTCACTAGCAGATATTTCCCGAGCCAGCCCAAAGTCCAATCGATGCGGCTATGAACAAATAAATTGACCATGACAATATACATGGGAAAGGCCATGAGTTCTGTAGTTCTTTGACCCACCAAAACAAAAATGGGAAATGCAATCAACCACACTGAAAAGACCATCTCGAACGGATGGTTTCTATAGCCGGTCAACAATGAAACACGGGTGCTGGAATGATGAAACTCATGCAGTATCCAAAAAGTATCTGAGACGTGAAAAAGGCGATGCTTCCAATATACCAGAAAGTCATAGGCTATGACCGCGATTGCGACTCTCAATAACGCAGGCAGGTCCGCGGCAACCCCCTGGAAGGTGAACTTTGTCAGTGTCCAACTCAAGAGTCCGAAGGAAAATAGTCGACTCAACAGATCCGCTCCAGGCGAAAACTCCAGTGTAGTCGATAGCATTTCCCATAACTGTGATCTCTTTGGAGTTACTACCAACTTTAAACTGGAGTGCTCCCAGCCCGCAATCAAAGCCTCGGCGGCAAAAAACAAGATGAGCGAAAGAACATGCGTCTTCACTTGTGAGCTCTCAGTTTTGTAAGAAGCTCTTGCTCATCACTAACGTCAGAAGTCTCAACGCCAACTAGCTTCCATATCGGAGCTGGCGCAAGAGATTTGATCCAGTACTCAAGCTGGACGGCGCGGTGCCATTGGTGCCAATAGACCTCTAGTGACGACATAGATGATGCCGGCAACATCTCAAGTTCGCCGGTCGGCTTTACGTGAAATGGCGTCAACACCGAGAGTTGGGTCAAAGATAGCCGCGATAAAAAGTTCTGATATTTGAAAATCGAATAACAGCTCGGTGTGGCGCTGCAGGTGAGTAGCAGGTAGTAAGACTGCGTGATCACCGAGATGGTTGGACCATCGTCACGCAGCTGGACGCTATAGTAAGTGGTTAGCGAGGCAGGTTGGCGTTCCAAGTGGACGCAATCCGATTCGCCAAATCCGTGGGCGAGTCTGCTAAAATGCCATTTCTCAACCGAGATCCGGTTTCAACCATCAATTGGTAGGCTTGATACCAGTGCGGTTGCGGAATTGAATCCCTGAGGTTTGCTTTTGAGGCCTCCAAAAACCGTGAAATGCCTGTGCGATTGTGGAACGGAGCCATCAGATTGGATCCGCTCTTCTCATACATTGCGATGCTTGCTTCGCTAAAATGTTCAGAGTGAAAGGGGTCGATGCCATTTTTGGCATCGCCAACAAGTGCGCGAGAAATTTCGGGTTTTACAAGAGTGAATGCCAACTGCGATGCCAAATGCCAATCTTGATCATTCGAAATTTTAGGAATGACAAGTGACCGACCCCAGAGTGCAAGCGGAGTTCGCCCAACGACACCCACGCTGTTGGCAACTCCTGGGAATCGAGCAAAGACCGTATCGTTAGCGGAAGACTCTCGGCCGCCGGCATAACGGTTGAAACCTTTCACCAAAGAGCTAAAGCCAAAATAAACCGTATTCTCACCTCGAGTCCACAGTTTCACCAAGTCTTCTTCAACTGCCGACTCATCCAATAGTTGGGCTTTTTCTGTGATCGCCTTTAGAACCCGAAGCGACTCGACCAACGCTGGGTGCTCTAGTTCTTGCGGACTCAAAAACGGACTTCTCTGGGCGCAAAACGAACCATAGATGGAGCCCCAGAGCCCAAAATAGCTCAGCCAAGACTGCGACAGAGCCAGTTGATTTTTCTCAGATCCTTGACCATCCAAATACTGCATCAAGCTATGCCAGGTTTCGGGCGCACCATTGGGGAACGCACTTGCCCGCACGTGGAAAGACATTACATCACCATCGATGGGCAAGGCTTCGTATGGCGCTTGGCAGTAGTGGCGAATTGAGGGAGCCACGCCCTGCCAGAAACGTCCGAACGATTCCGAAGACTTTACTTTCGGATGGAGCGGAGACATCAATCCGGCCTCGAAGAGCTCAGGTAACACCATGTTGGGAACCATAAAAATACAAATCTTATCGGAATGCTCTCTGAGCAATTGCGGCACCTTCTTCACCAGCATTTGTGGAGACGCATGGCAGATTTGAACACTCTCAACTCCAAGCTTTTGGCCCATGTCCGCCCAAAGCCAATTTGGGAGTTGCGCCGCATACTCATCTGCAATTAGCAAAATTTTTCGATTTCCAATTTCCAATTTCAGTTGGCTAAAAGTTCCCAGTATCTCACTGGAGGGAATCATTACCGCGCCGGCCATCATTGTCGTGATAAAAGA
>JAYVPG010000054.1:0-27023 GCA_043757545.1 Pseudobdellovibrionaceae bacterium | reverse complement strand
CGATCCATTTACCTCAATCGACCAAAAAGGTGTTGGCAAACTGGTTCAAATGGCGGTTGACTTAGGACTAAAGACGCGTCCAGACATTAAACTTGGCGTGTGTGGGGAACATGGTGGGGACCCGGCAAGTATTCAGTTCTTTCACCGGGTTGGGTTAAATTACGTCAGTTGCTCTCCTTATCGCGTTCCGATTGCGCGCTTGGCTGCGGCTCAAGCGACAATTCAGTCCGGAATGGTTGAAGGTGGAACAGGGAAAAAATGAGAATAAAAAAATTAGAGTTAATTGGGTTTAAGTCTTTCAAAGACCGTACGGTCATCCATTTTGACAAAGGGATCACCGGAATTGTGGGGCCGAATGGCTGCGGTAAATCCAATATTGTCGACGCACTCGTTTGGGTGATGGGCGAGATGTCCGCGAAGCATTTGCGCGGCGCGAGTATGTCGGATCTGATTTTTGCAGGCGCGGATGGTTTCGCGCCGACGGGTATGGCCGAAGTCTCTTTGACCTTAGAGAACGACGGCGGAATGTTTCCCGTTAAATATTTGAAATTTTCTGAGGTGATGATCACACGCCGTTTGCACCGCGATGGCGAATCTGAATATTTGATCAATAAAGAGACGGCACGTTTGCGCGATATCCAAGAGATCTTTATGGATACGGGCGCGGGCTCTAAGGGATTTTCGATTATCGAGCAAGGTGCGATCGGCAAAATTATTACCGCGAAGCCCGAGGATCGCCGCACTCTGATTGAAGAGGCCGCGGGAATCACCAAGTTCAAAGTGCGCAAGCGCGAGTCGCAGCGGAAATTGATTTCCACTGAGCAAAACTTGCTGCGCTTACAAGATATTTTGGGTGAACAAAAACGCCAGCTCGATTCGCTGGAGCGCCAAGCTCAGCGTGCCGAGCGCTATCGCGGTTTGAAGCGTGAATTGCAGGAGAAAGAAGTCTGTGTCTCGAGCAAAAGTTACTTAGCTCTACATGAAGAGTCGGCAACCCTAAAAGTTGACGTCGAAGGTGCACGCGAGCAAGAGGCAGGTTGGAGCGGCAAGGTCGCGACGATGGACACTGAGCTTTCCACTTTGCGTTTAACGACGTTGGAGCAAGAGAAGCAGGTCGAGGGATTTTTACGCGATCACCAGGTCGCCCAGACCGAGACTCAGACGTTAGAATTTACGATTCGCGAATTGAATTTCGAAATCGAACAGGCTCGGCGTAACAAAGAGATGACGGGTTCGATGCTTGAGCAGTCGCAAGCCCGCAAAATCGCACTTGAGAATGAATTGAAGCAGATTGATGAAAATCTTGTCGCGTCGAAAGCGAAGACCGAGCAAGTTTTGACTGAATACCAGACGAAGGCTGCGGAGTTGTCACAGATTCAGGCGCGGGTGACTGAGCTGGATCAGCAGTTGACGACTCAACGTCGTGAAATGCTCACGGTCGGACAATCCGAGACCCATTTGGATGTGCGATTTCAAACTTTAAGTGAAAAATCGACTGAGCAAGGTGCGCGTCTTGAGCAGTTGCGCTCGGTTGCGACAGATTTGCAAACTCAGCATAGCGAATTCGAAAAACGTCGCAATCAAACCTTTGCGAAGCTCGAAGGCGAGCGCCAAATGCAACTCGACGTGATGAAAGACGTTGAGAATTTCCAAGCCAACTATGAAATTCTGGCTCGCCAAGTGAGCGAGAAGCAGGATGAAGTCACCAAATTCAAAGACAATTTAAACGAGGTCGCGAGCCGACTGTACGGACTCGAAAATTTACAAGCCAACTTCGAGGGTTTTGAAGAGGGCGTGAAGCAAGTGATGATGTGGCAACGTACGAAAACCACCGAGCAGCACGCCGATGGTTCCGTATCGATGTCCTCAGGCGTGACTGCGGCGACTCTGCGCCCAGTGGCTGAGATTGTGGAAGTGCCGGAGCATTATGAGATGGCGATGGAGGCCGCGCTCGGTAACCGATTGCAGTTGCTGGTTTCGGATTCAGGAACGACTGCACTCGATGCACTTGATTATTTGAAAGCGAGTACCAAGGGTCGTTCGAGTTTTGTCTCTGGTGATTGGTTGGGTGCGACCCCTGACACGCAAGCCGGTGAGATCAAAGCTCAGCCCGGAGTGGTTACGATTTTAGCCGATGTTGTGACCATTCCCGAAGACAAACGGGCGTTGGTCGCTCCGTTTTTTGAAACGGTCGTGGTGGTCGATTCCATTCGCACAGCGCTTTCACTGCGCGCGCGCTATTCAGATCGCACATTTGTGACGTTGGATGGCGATTGCCTAAGTTCCGACGGTGTTTTGACTGGTGGAACCGCGGGGAGCGCGGATTCTGGCTTGCTAAAACGTCGTCGCGAGATCAAAGAGCTCTCGCAGCGCCGTGAAGAGTGGGCTGGCAAATTGGCGCTTGCGAAATTATCTTTGGATAAATTGACTGCGCGCCTAGAAACAGTTGGTGAAGAATTGGAAAATTCTCGCAAACGCAGCCAAGAGCAAGAGATGCGCGTTGCGGAACTGCGTAAAGATTTAGAGCGCTCAGAGCACGAATTGCAAAATTCGACCGTGGCCGTCCAACGGCAAAACGCGGAAGTCAGCAAAGACGAAGCGACCTACAATCGTTTGCAAAGCGAAACTCAAGAGACGGGTGAGAAATTAACCGAGATGCGCGAGCGCCGAATGACGCTTGAGACCTCGGTGGCGGCTCTTGATCTCGAATTCCAAAATTCACGCACCGGCATTGATGAGCTTCAACGGCGCGTGACGACTTTGCAAATCGACAGCGCTTCGACGCAAAAAGACGTCGAATCCCTGCAGCAGCGGTTTGATCTTTTGAATCGCAATTTAAATGAAATCCAAGAGCAAGTTCTGAAAATGTCCACTGAGAGTGATCGCAGTCACGAGACTCTCACGGTCAATCAAGTCTTGGTTGAGCAGCGCAAACTGGAGCTGGAAAATTCCATCACCAAAACTCAAACGCTGGCTCAGGATTTAGCCTTGGCGCGCGATACTTTTGAGCAGATGCAGGCCCGACTGCGCACGCAAGAGAGTGCGATGAATGAGACTCATCACAGCTATCATCAGCTGCAGGCTCGCTTAAACGAAGCCACGCTTCGTTTAGAGCAAGTGAAAATGAAAGAGCAGTATCTGCTCGATCAAATGAACGAACGCTATATGATTGATTTGTCGGTGCGTGCCCACGAATTCGGTTCTAGCGAAATCGATGTGGTGGCGATGGAGGCCGAGGTTCTCGAGCTGAAATCCAAACTCGGCAAAATCGGCGAAGTGAATCTGTCCTCGATCGAAGAGTACGAGGATCTGAATCAGCGCCACGCGTTCCTAGATCAACAATATAAGGATTTGATCGAAGCCAAAGAGCAGTTGAAAAAGGTCATCGACCGAATCAATCGCATTTGCTCACGTCGCTTCAAAGACACCTTCGAGCAAGTGAACGAACGCTTCACCAAAGTGTTCCCGGTCTTGTTTGGTGGGGGAGAAGCGCGGTTGATTTTGGTCGAGGACGCTGAAAATGGAGAGATGGGAATCGACATCGTTTCACGTCCTCCGGGCAAGAAGATGCAAAACGTTAGCTTGCTCTCTGGCGGCGAAAAAGCTCTTACCGCAGTTTCGCTGATCTTCTCGATCTTCCTAGTTAAGCCGTCACCGTTTTGCTTGCTGGATGAGGTTGATGCGCCACTCGACGACGCCAACGTCTTCCGCTTCAACGACTTGGTCAAAGAAATGGCCAAACGCTCGCAGATCATCATCGTCACGCACAACAAGCACACGATGAAGGTCAACGACGTCCTCTACGGAGTCACCATGGAGCAAAAAGGTGTGTCGAAGATGGTCTCAGTGAATATCGAGCAGGCCGAACAAGTCGCGCTGGCCTAGGCAACAGCGACTTGTTCTACTTCATCATCGCCCCGTGGCATCCCCCCGCGCGAGATTTGTGCGCCGTCTCCCCCTTTCGGACATGCACTGAAATGAGTATTTTTACGGTCTCTGCCTGTTATTCACGTTCTGATATTCGCTATATTTGCAGGCGCACTCAAAATACTCATTTCAGTGCATGTCCGGTAGGGTGAGGGCGAGGGCGAGCGTGACGTCGAGCCGGGAAGAGTTGATAAACTCCAGAAAAAATAACCAGGTTGCGAAAGCTTGGCTTGCCGATTCTGTGGAAGCAAACTTTACCTTAAAGAATTCGCTGAATCACTTCGGCGACGTGAACCATGCCGTTTTTGACATTCTCGGTGAAGGTGCGGGGTGAGGACTCGTCGGAACCATCGGTGATTGAACGAATTTCGACGAAGGGAACTCCATGCAAGCGGCAGGCGCGTGCGCCTCCGGCACCTTCCCATGCGACGGCTAAGGCGCCGGTGAGTTTTTGAATTTCGGCCGCGCGTTTGCCTGAGACGATGTCTTCGTCGCCGCTGGCCAAAACGCCAAAGTGCACGCGGAATTTTCCGCTTTCATCGCGGCGGCGAAGCGTGTCGATGGTGCGTTTGCACGCGGCAAAAGCGGGGAGTGGGCCCGCGACAAAACGCAGATTGAAATCGTGCTCCACGGTGGTTTCGCCAATGACCACGTCCAAAAGATTTAGCTCGCGATTGAGCGCTCCCGCGGCACCTGCGCAAATCACTAGACTGGGTTTAAATTTTTGAATTAAAAGTTGGGTGGAGAGTGCGAACTGCACTTTGCCATGACCTCCCACCGCCAAATCCAGTTTCACGTCGCCGAACGACAAAACTTTTACCCCGTTGTGGGTGTTTTCCGTATGTTTGGCCAAGGGGCTGAGTGCCTCGGCAAGGGCGGCGTGTTCAAGTGCAAGTGGAGTGAGAACAAGTATCGAACTCATGCGCTCTTTATAGTCGCAAAATGCGCAAAAGATCAACTCCCACGCTTGACCCAAGGCCTATCGACTCGTTACATCAACGGCATGGACAATCAGATCATGATCATTGTGATGGCGGTCGCTTTCGGAGTGGGCGCACTGCTTTCGGTTGCCTATTACTTCTCACGTTATCTTTTTAAAACCGACGCGGACGCCGACCTCTCGCGTGCGGCCAATGCCGAGACTCGTGAGGCCCTGCCGGAATCGCTCAGCCACACTCTTCGCGGCACGCGTGAAAGTTTTTGGGGAAAAATTCAGAAAAGTATCGTCGGTAGCGGAGAAATTCAGGGTGACGCGCTCGCCACGCTCGAAGAGATTCTCTATACCAGCGATCTAGGCCCCACCACAGTCACGCGTCTGCTCGATTCGGTCGAAGAGCAGCTCTCACGCCAAGAAAAGCGCTCGCTCGATGCGCTGAAGTTTTCTCTGAAATCCGAAGTGAATAATATTTTAACCTCAGTTCCGAAAATGGGCAGTTCGCCGTTTGAAAACTGGGAGGCCAAGACAAAACCGCAAGTGTGGATGATTGTCGGCGTGAACGGCGCGGGCAAAACCACCACAATCGGAAAGCTCGCGCACTTGGCTACGTTAAAAGGCGCTCGCGTTTTGGTCGCCGCCGGAGATACCTTTCGTGCGGCCGCACAGAGCCAGCTAAAGGTATGGTCCGAGCGCGCCCAGGTGGAAATTTTTGCCCCCGAGGGCGTCACCGATCCTGGTGCGGTCGCGTTTGATGCGGTTCAAATGGCCAAAGCGCGCGGCTATGATTTAGTTTTGATCGACACCGCTGGACGTTTGCACACCCAAACAAATTTGATGGAAGAGCTGAAGAAAGTGAAGCGGGTCATTCAAAAGCTCGACCCCGAAGCGCCCCACGAAACGCTGATCGTGCTCGATGCCAACTCCGGGCAAAACGCTCTAGTGCAGGCGCAGAAGTTTCACGAGACACTCAAGCTCTCAGGCGCCGTGTTCAGCAAAATGGATGGGACCGCCAAAGGTGGAGTGGTCCTTGGTTTAGCTTCGCAATTGCAAATTCCGACCGTCTTTCTCGGGGTCGGTGAGAGCATGACCGCTTTGACTGGATTTAGCCCGACCGAATACGCCGACGCACTCTTTGAAGCCCCGTAAAATGGTCTTGCGACGCTTAAGAAAGCGTTGTGAAATATAGAGATGTCAGCGATTCATTCTACATTCATATTGATGTTCGGCGGAGTTGCCATCTTCTTGCTCGGAATGAATATCGCGAGCGAGAATCTACAAAAAATTGCCGCCGATCGGATTCGTGACATCGTCACCACTCTGGCCAAGAAACCGGTGTGGGGAGTTTTTCTTGGTGTAGGGCTGACCTTGATTCTGCAAAGTTCGGGCGCTGTGACCTCATTGTTGGTGGGCCTTGGCTCCGCGCGGGTGATCACTCTCGCCGAGGTCATGACCGTAATTCTAGGTAGCGCGATCGGTTCAACGCTGACTGTTCAGGTTTTAAGTTTCAATGTCGCGCAGTTTGGTCTTCCCGTTTTTGGCTTGAGCTTTTTCGTCTATTTTTTGTCGAAGAAGCGCACGCTTAAGAATTTTGCGGCGGCCATGATGGGATTTGGTCTTTTGTTCTTTGGCTTAGAGATCATTCACTTTGGCACGGACGACTTGCGGAGTTTCGAGCAATTTCAGATCTTCGTGAAAACCTTAAGCGACAATCCCATCTACACGCTTTTGCTGGCGGCGACTTTCACGGCAATCACGGCTTCAAGCTTAGTAACGATTTCCCTCGCAATGACTTTGACCGCGCACGGATTGATCACTATTGAAGATAGCATCTACTGGATCTATGGCGCGAACGTCGGGACCACTGCAACTGCACTGATCGCCGCGACCGGCGGAAATTATATCGGTCGGCAGGTGGCGTGGGCGCATGCGTTTTATAAAACGGCGACGGTGGCGTTATTCTTACCCTTCACGCACACCATGGTTCAGTTGTTGTCGGGTGGAGACGTGACTCGCGACTTGGCCAATATCAACACCTTCTATAATTTGCTCGCGGCACTGATTTTTTTTCCGCTGTCCAAGAAGGGTGCGACTTTTGTGGAGAAAATGTTTCCTCCCTCTAAAGAAGAACGACAGTATTCGGTCAAATATTTAAATAAAAAAGATTGGGAGTCGCCCTCGGTCAGTGTCGCCCATGCCGAACGTGAATCGTTGCGCATGGCGGACGTGGTGATTAGCATGATTGACGATTCACTCAAACTTTTCCGCAGTGACAATCCGGATCAAGTCATCGACATGCGCCGCCGCGATGATCGCGCCGATCTTCTCGCGCGCGAACTCAATATGTATCTGGCTCAGCAACTCGATCAAGCGCCGGAAGGCTTGCGCAAACAGATGCTGCGCTTGATGTATTTTGTCACCGATATGGAGGCTGCGGCTGACGTGGTCGACAATCAGCTCATCGAACTCGCGCAGAAAAAGCATCATCTGAAAGTGAATTTCTCGGATGAGGGCTGGAAGGATCTGCAAGAGATCTCGTCCGCCGTCCTGCAGATCTCGCAAATGTCGATTGCGTGTTTTCAAACTCAGGACAAGGATCTGGCGGCCAAAGTGATCTTTCACAAACGCAACATTCGTCGCCTGGAGCAGAAAATGCGCGAGTCCCACATCACGCGACTGGTAAAAGGGACGCCGGAATCGATTTTGACCTCGAGCATCCATCTGGATGTGCTCGGCGAATACCGTCGGATAGTCGGCCTGATGTCGAACCACGTCTACGGCCTACTCAAAGACGCAGACCCTTATGGCCTCTTGCCCCGGCGGGAATGACGCAAGACATATCGCGTCATCGCAACGCCGCGGCGCATTCGGAAAATTTGCCTGGTACCTTCTGCTACCTTTCTTTGCAGTTCGCACCTATTATTGACTTGAGATTGTGTGAGGATTCCCAAATAGTGAATCCCAAATATGAGACAGCCTGTTTAGAGGACTATTAGATGCTCCCGGATAAGAACACAAAAAGTGAAACTTACGAGGTGCACGTCGCGGGGATGCCGCTACGGTTAAAGTCTTCGCATGATGAAAAAACGGTTCAAGAATTGATCGACCTTGTTGATGGAAAAATCAAAGAGGCCATGAACTCTAACTCCAGTATATCGTTTCAAAAAGCGCTCTTGCTTGCGTCACTTCATGTGGCTGAAGACCTAGTCTTCTTAAAGCGCGCCGTCCGAAGCCGTCTGGATTCACTTGAGACCAAAACCAAAGGCATACTCACCGAGCTGGATTCATCCCCCCT
This sequence comes from Pseudobdellovibrionaceae bacterium, assembly GCA_043757545.1. GTDB lineage: Bacteria > Bdellovibrionota > Bdellovibrionia > Bdellovibrionales > UBA1609 > JALHOQ01. The sequence goes on along the minus strand of JAYVPG010000054.1, from coordinate 18,867 downwards.
CGCACGACTCAACATCGATCAGTAAAAGATCAGTAACGACTGACCGATTTTAAATTTGATTTGGGTTGTGAAGGTGAGCTGTGAGTACTTTAGGTAATACCGTTCCGGACGATAAAGCCGTCTTAAGACGAAAATTCAAAGATCTGCGTCGCGAGTTTAAATCGGGTGAGGGCCGCATAGCCGCGGGCTTGCTCAGCCTGAATTTACAGAAATTTTTACGCGATTTTTCCACTCCCGATGTTCAGGTCTGCCTTTACCGCGCCCGCCGCGATGAGGCTCCCTGCGCACTCGCTCCGGTGAACCAGTTCTTCTACCCGGTGCTAGATGGCAACGAGATTGAGTTTCGTAGACCAAACAAAGGTGCGGGATTTCAAACCAACGCGCTGAATTTTAGTGAACCTATCGTCGATCAATCGACGCTTCTCGATATTAGCAAACCTATGATCATTTTCTGCCCGACTCTCGGAATCGATAGCCATGGACTTCGTCTGGGGCAAGGCAAAGGATATTACGACCGATTTTTGGCACGTCACCCACAGGCCTTACGCGTGGGTGTTGTATTCCATGTCCAAATTTCCTCGCACCCGCTGCCCGCAGACAGCTGGGATCAGGCGATGGATTGGATCGTAAGCGAAAAACTGATTCTGCGCACCACCGCTACAAGGAGTTCTTAGTCATGGATATGAGTGCAATGGTCAGTTTACTCGCAGGCTTGGGCGTTGGCGCCTTTGGCTTGTTCGCGATTTTGAAACTAACCGGACAAAAAACTTTATTGTCGGCGGAAAAAGAAGCCGAAAAAATTATTCAACGTGGCAAAGGTCAAGTGGCCAAAATCGAAAAAGAGGCCACGCAACGTTCAAAAGACTTTGAAGTTCGCGCGCGCAAGAACGTCGAAGTTGAATTGCGCAAAGAAAAACAAAAAATCCAAACGGTTGAGAGTCAACTGAAGGAGCGCGAAAGCAAGCTCGAGCGCGAGATTAAACGTCGCGAAGAACAATTGAATCAAAAGACTCGCGAGCTCGATGAGAGTGCTGAGCGGATGTCAGTCAGCGAAAAGCGCGCCGGCGAGATGGAGCAAAAAGCGCATCAACAGATCAGTGATTTGGAAATGAAGCTGCAGTCGGTCGCCAATATGACTCCGGATCAAGCAAAGAACGAACTGCTGAGCGCAATGACTGAAGACGCGCAAAAAGAGATGGCCGCACGCGTGGCACAAATCGAAGAAGAAACCATTCAAGAGGCGCAGAAACGTTCGCGCCGCATTCTCGCGACAGCGATTGCTCGCTATGCCTCTGAGGTTGCGACTGAGCGAACGGTGAGTTCGATTCCGCTCACCGGTGAAGAGATGAAGGGCAAGATCATTGGTCGGGAAGGCCGCAATATTCGCGCGCTCGAGGCCGCGTGTGGTGTGGATCTAATTATTGATGAGACTCCCGAAGCCGTGATTATTTCGAGCTTCGATCCGGTTCGCCGTGAAATCGCGCGCAAATCATTGGGCCGATTGATGGAAGATGGCCGAGTGCATCCCGCGCGTATCGAGGAAGTGGTTGAAAAAGTAAAATCAGAAATGTTTACCTCTATGCGTGAAGAAGGCGAAAAGGTCTGCTTTGAACTGGGTGTGCACAATCTAAGCCCGGCGATTGTTAAAGTCTTGGGCGGTCTTAAGTATCGCCAAGGTGAGGGGCAAAATCTACTGGCCCACAGTGTGGAAATGGCGTCTCTGGCCGGCTTGATCGCTGAAGAGCTGGGCGCGGATGACAAAGCGGCAAAACGTGCGGGATTGCTGCATGCAATCGGTCGCGGTTTGGACCATACGTTCGAAGGCAGCTACGCCCAAGCAGGCGCAGATTTCTGTAAGAAGAATGGTGAGCGTGACGAGATTGTACATGCGATTCGCAGCCACAATGATGAAACGAAGCCTGAGTCCACGTTGGCGCATATTGTTCAATCTGCTTACAACTTGGCGACCTCACGGCCCGGTGCTCGTCGTGCAAACCTTGACACCTTTATTAAACGTTTAAGTGATCTCGAATCTGTGGCCAATAGCTTTGATGGCGTGGCGCGCAGCTACGCTATTCAATCAGGTAAAGAGATCCGAGTGATTGTCGACAGCGGACGCGTGACCGATGATCAAGCGAGCATGCTCAGTCGCGATATCGCCCGTAAGATCGAACGTGAATTGAATTACACGGGGCAAGTCAGGGTCGCGGTCGTTCGCGAGACACGGATTGTCGAACACGCGCGTTAGGACTGTTAGAATGTTTCGACCTGCGGAAGAACAACTCAAACAGCTCAAGCTCGGCACGGCAGAGATCGTGTCTGAGGGAGAGCTGCTCGCAAAACTCAAGAAAAGTGCGAAAGAAAATAAACCACTGCGCATCAAGGCGGGTTTTGATCCGTCGCGCCCCGATCTACATATTGGACACACGGTTCTTTTAAATAAAATGCGCCAGTTTCAACTGCTGGGCCATCAAGTGATTTTTCTGATCGGTGATTTTACCGCGATGATCGGCGATCCCTCGGGCAGAAACGATGCGCGGCCGCCGTTAACGACGGACGAGATTAAGAAAAATGCGGATACCTACGCGCGCCAGGTCTACAAAGTCCTCGATCGCGAAAAGACCGAAGTCGCATACAATAGTACGTGGATGATGAAGTTTACTGCCGCCGATTTTGTTCGCCTGGCCAGTCAAAATACCGTTGCACGGATGCTAGAGCGAGATGATTTTACCAAGCGCTATCAAAATCAAACTCCGATCTATATTCATGAATTTCTATATCCGTTGGTGCAGGGTTACGATTCTGTCGCGCTTAAGTCGGACGTTGAGCTCGGTGGCACAGATCAGAAGTTCAATCTCTTATGCGGTCGCGATTTGCAAAAACATGCGGGTCAAGAGCCGCAGTGTATTTTGACCGTACCGATACTTGAGGGACTCGACGGCGTACAAAAAATGTCAAAGAGCCTCGACAACTACATCGCAGTTGAAGATCCGCCGCGCGATATGTTTGGTAAAACTATGCGTGTGTCGGACGAATTGATGGTTCGCTACTACGAACTGCTCACCGACATCACGGCCGATGGACTCACTCAACTTAGAGCCGATCTGGAGAGTGGAAAAATACATCCGCGCGCGGCCAAGGTGGAGCTCGCACGAACTCTTGTCGCCCGGTTTCATGGTGCGGAAGCGGGAACGAAAGCAGTCGAAGAATTTGATCGCATTTTTGTGAACAAGGGTTTGCCCGATGATATTCCGAGCAAGGAAGTGCCGGCGCAAGCTCAGCAAGCGGTGAGTAAATTAATGGTCGACATTGGAATTGCCACCAACAACAGTGAGGCGCGCCGTTTGATTGAAGGCAAAGCTGTTGAGCGCGATGGCGAAAAAGTGACTGATCCTCAAGCCAAGATGGATCTTAAAAAGGGCGAATCCTTCGTTCTTAAAGCGGGCAAGAAAAAATTTGTCCGCGTACAGGTGATATAAAATGAAAGTTAAGTTTTTGCCTCAAGAATTGGAATGTGAGATCAAGCCCGGTCAAACGTTAATGAGTGTCGCTCACCAAAACAACGTGGTGATCCATTCGGCTTGCAACGGAATGCCCTCGTGTGCCGAGTGCCGAGTGAATATTGTAGAGGGTGACTACAACACCAATCCTCCCTCACGCAAAGAGCTAGGCCTCATCGGCACGGGTTACTACATCGATCAACGGCGCCTCTCTTGCCAAGTTTTATGCTTTGGCGACATCGTCGTGGATACCGCCGAGCAGCTCGCGAAATCCAATGATGGACCAGTCACTAAAAAATTCCTGACCAAGGTGCATAAGAACTCGGCGCAAGAGAGTCATTCACTCGGTGGAATGTTGATCGAGCAAGACGGACAGCTTCTGCATGAGCTGAAAAAAGATGTACCGGACAATGTTCAACCGGCGGCCTCGAGTGCAGGCCTGAACACCAGTGAAAGACGCCCGCAACAAAATAATGGACAGGGAAATCAACAAGGTCAACCGCGCGAAGGTGGCAGTGGACGTCGCGGAGGGCGCCGCAGACGCGGTCGCCGTTAGATTCTAAAAAATATTAGTGGTAAGTCGGAACGTCCGAGAAGCTGCCGCATACGCCAAGATCACCTTGAGCCGCGCGCATTCCCGCGAGTTCGGTTTTATCCAAATTCATATCGGCCGATTTGCAATGGTGCTGCGTAAGTGCTTGTGAAATTCCCGCGGCCTCTTCGCCGGTCATGATTAGTCCCCAAATCATTTTCACTTTTAGCCAGCGATGAATATAGTCGCAAACAAAAGCCTCATTGGGTGGAAGATATTTGCCCGGAGCCCTGTCGCCCTTGCTCATGTTTTCGTGTCCATTCACGCTGATCAAATGATAGCTATTGGCCATAAAATTCGCATATAGACAGCGTTTTTGCGGCGACCACTGCGAAGCACCAGAGGTGTAGGCATTTTTAAGTGGAACGAGATGATCAATTTGCAGATCTTTAGCCGCCGTGAAGGTTCGTCCGGTGTAGGGATCGTTCCAGTCACCGTCGGCGACGACACAAGGATCGACTTTGTCCATAGTGACTTGCACGCTGGAATCGCGCATCAACGCGTGCGCGCGAGTGTTGTAGCAAGTGCCCTCTGAAGGGTCCACCATCCAAGTTCCAAAATGTTTTAGACGCTTGTAGGGTTCCGCGGGAACCGGGGGCGCCTCACGATGCTCCACCCATTTCATGAGCGTCACAGCGTCAGAGAGAACCTCAAACAAGGGGCGAATGGCCATCAGCATCTGGTCAGGAGTGACAAACTTCACTTCGTCTTGCGCCGGAACGGTGTCGTCAAATGTATAGTAGTCGGTCGAAGTGTCACCTTTAGTGACCGCAGTTTCTGCGAAGGCGACTTGGGTGCAGAGCACTGCACAACCTAGGGTCAATTTGAAGATCTGGCCCATTGATACTTTAGACATCGCATCCTCCGTCGGTGGTGAATAAATGCTAACTCTAGTGGGTAGGGGGAGTGCAAGCCCCAATATGTAGGGGTATCGTCAGGAAAAATGTGGATATGTGGATTCGCAAATCAATCGGTACGGTGTAGCATTTGCGATACGGCCGTACCTAAACTCCGAAAGAGCTTCCGCAGCCGCAGGTTTTGGTGGCGTTGGGGTTAGAGAAGATGAAGCCTTTGCCGTTAAGGCCGCCCTCGTAATCTAGGCGCATGCCTAAGAGATATAAGAGGCTCGGGCCGTCGACGACGACTTTGGCGCCGTTGGCTTCGAAGATTTTGTCGCCATCTTTGATGGTCTTATCAAATTCCATTTTATAGGAGAAACCCGAACAGCCGCCGCGCTTCACGAAGACACGCAAAAATGCATCGGCAGAGGCACCGTCTTCGGTTTTTAGGGTGTTGATGCGTTTGGCCGCGGTTTCTGAAACTTCAATCATGTGAACACTCTAGCACAGCTGCGTTGAACTTCATAGGGGGCGAGAGGCGAATCCCGCCTTGGAGCCATAAGATTTCTCGAGCATTTTCAATATCTTATCAGTTACGCTGCGGACCTCATCGGCCGTCGTAAAGCGTCCCAGTCCTAAACGAAGGGTGGAGCGGGCCAGCGGATCGGCCAGTCCCATGGCTTTGAGGACATGGCTCGGCTCGGCACTTCCCGAGGTGCAGGCTGAGCCTGAGCTATAGGCAATGCCCGAAAGCGAGAGCGCCATTTGCTCCATTTCGAGGTCGGGTAGAGATAAACTAATATTGTTGCATAGACGATTTTCACGCGGACCATTGAGCTTCACTTGCGCAAAGCGAGTGGTGATTTCATTGAGAATCTGCGTTTGGAATCCGCACATGCGCTCGCACTCTTCGCGCATGGTCGCGTGCGCGATCGCGCAGGCTTCGCCTAAGCCGACAATGCCTGCGACGTTGAGTGTGCCGGGGCGAAGTTTGCCCTCTTGATCGCCGCCGAAAATAATGGGCTTCAATTCAAAATCACGATTGGTGGGACGTACAATCAAGGCACCAACACCTTTGGGGCCATAAAGTTTATGGCCAGAAATCGAGAGCATGTCCAGCGGCAGTTTTTTAAGTGAGAAGGAACATTTTCCCACGCTTTGTGCAGCGTCGGAGTGAAATACGATGCGCTTTTCACGACAAAGGCTGGCGATCTTTTCGATCGGTTGGAGCGTACCGACTTCGTTGTTGGCCATCATCACTGAAATTAAAACCGTGCGCGGGGTGATCGCTTTTTCCAACTCGCTCATGCGAATAAGTCCGTTGGCGTCGACTCCGAGAACCGTGACTTCAGCGCCCCATTCGCGAGCGGCGTCGACGACCTCCAAAACGGCTTTGTGTTCGGTCGCCTGCGTGATCACATGTGGTCGCTCATCGCGAAACGCTCGCACCAAGCCAAGGATCGCCAAGTTATTGCTCTCGGTGGCGCCAGAAGTCCAAACCACGTGTGCGGGCTCACAGTCCATCAACGCGGCGACTTGTTCACGCGCCTTTTTGACTGCGGTTTGCGCCTGCCAGCCATAGGCGTGCGACGCGCTCGAGGCGTTGCCAAATTGTTCAGTTAAATAGGGCAGCATAGCCTCACGCACGTCGGGGTCGAGCGGAGTCGTGGCGTTGTGGTCCATGTAAATGGGCATAGTGAGCGGCTTTGTTTTAATCACAGTCTATTTTTAGGTTTAGAGAGTGCAATCTAGCTATCACTTTCGCGCAGCATTATGGAACAATAGGTTCATGTCCATTGAGCTCAAGCGCCATTTCACTCGCCAAGATAAATCACCCTGGGATTCGGTGGTTTGGAAGAGCGTAAGGCTGCCGGCGGTCGATTTTCAGGTGGAGGCGCCTGAGTTTTGGTCCGAGACCGCGATGGAGACCGCGGCGACTCGCTATTTTCGCCGACGCGAGAACGAGTCCAGCGTGCGTCAGCTGTTTTCTCGCGTGGTGAATGCGGTTCGTGGATCTGGCAAAGCCCAAGGATATTTTAAGACTCCAGAGGAAGCGGCCACTTTTGGCGATGAACTTGCGCATATTTTGCTCAGACAAATGGCTTCGTTCAATTCGCCGGTCTATTTCAATGTGGGAATTTTTCCGACCTATGGAGTGGCCGGTGCGGCCGAGAACTTTGTTTGGAATGAGTCGGCGAAATCCGCGCAAGCGGTGACCTCGGCCTATATTCATCCCCAGGCGTCGGCATGTTTTATTCAAGATGTGAGTGACGATCTGATGGGAATTTTCGATTTGCTTAAGGCCGAGGCGAAGTTATTTAAATATGGTTCGGGGACGGGAACGAACTTTTCGCGACTCCGAGCCAAGGGTGAGCCGCTGGATGGTGGCGGAGAGTCGACCGGATTGATTTCTTACCTTGAGATTTTTGATAAGGCCGCGCAGGCCATCAAATCCGGAGGCACCACTCGGCGCGCTGCCAAAATGGTGGTGCTCGACGCCGATCATCCCGAGATTCTCGACTTTATTCATTGGAAAATGAATGAGGAGCGCAAGGCCCGCGTTCTGCTAGGAGCGGGGTATTCAGGCGGGATGGAGGGCGATGCATTGCGCACGGTCTCGGGTCAAAACTCCAACAACTCGGTGCGGGTCACCGACGATTTTTTAAAACGCGCGGAGAGTGGCGGGAAATGGGAGTTGAAAGCCCGCCGCAAGGGTGGCGCGAAAGCGGAGGTCGCAGCGCAAGAGATCATGCATGAGATGGCGCGTGCGGCTTGGGAGTGCGCCGATCCCGGAATTCAGTTTCACGACACGATTCAAAAATGGCATATGTGTCCCGCCGGCGGTGAAATTCGCGCCAGCAATCCGTGCAGTGAGTACATGTTCCTCGACAATTCGTCGTGCAATTTGGCGTCGATCAATTTGGTGCACTTTATTAAGGCTGGTGAATTCGATTGGTGCGGCTTTTCGCAGACGGTCCGGGTCATGTTACTCGCACAAGAAATTTTAGTCGACTATGCCTCTTATCCAACGGCGAAGATTGCGGAGAACAGTCATAACTATCGACCTCTGGGCTTGGGATATTCCAACTTGGGGGGCCTGCTGATGCGCTTAGCGATTCCTTACGATAGCGAGCCCGCGGCGAATCTCACAGCGCGTATCACAGGCGCCATGCACGCTCTGGCTTTGCAAGTGTCGGCGGAGCTCGCGGAATCGCGAGGCGCGTTTGCCAAGTGGAGTGAAAATCGAGAACCAGCGTTGCGGGTGATTCGGCAGCATGCGGACGCTTGGAGTCGACTAAACGCTCAAGATTTAAACTGGGTCAGCGAAATCTACACCCAAGTGCAAGCGATGGCGGTGGCCAATGGATTGCGCAACGCCCAAGTGACACTGATCGCTCCGACCGGGACTATCGGCTTACTGATGGACTGCGATACTCTCGGCATCGAGCCCGATTTTGCGCTGATTAAACGCAAACATTTGGCTGGCGGCGGAAGCCTAGTGCTGATCAATCGTTCCGTCTCCGAGGCGCTCACTCAATTAGGTTACTCGGCCGCTGAGCGAGAAAAAATCGTCAGCTTTGTGCGCGAGCGCGGAACCGTGATCGGTGCTTCGGGATTTAAAGCGGAACACGGCGCCATTTTCGATTGCGCGATTGCGCCCACGGGTTTTGCAGAACGACGGATCAGTCCCGAAGGCCATTTGCGAATCATGGCCGCCGCTCAACCCTTTTTAAGTGGAGCGATTTCGAAGACTGTAAATCTACCGATGTCGACGCGTGTGGAGGATATTGAAAAACTATTCTTCAGCGCCTGGAGACTGGGGCTCAAGTCCCTGGCCATCTATCGCGACGGCAGCAAGGCCATGCAGCCCCTCTGCGCTGAGTGTTAGGAAAAAACGGACCCTAGGCGGGCCCATAAGGCCTCCCTGCCCCAAGGCAGGCTTTTTTGAAGTGTTAAGCCAAGACTCGGAAGGCAAAAAACGCGACGGCGAAAGTTAAACAAACGTAAAGTACTCTGGAATTCATTGTCCCCCCGGAAATCCCCTAGAATCTGTCATTGAAATGATGGGAATACTCGTATCTTGCCGATCTTGCAAGGCTGAGCTAACGTCCAAGGATCGAATTTTCAGGCGGCGCAGGGGTGGGGGATTTTTATGGCACAAAACTCATGGCAGAACTTTGATCTGTGCAATCCAACGGATGAGCACACGATGCTGCGCAAAACCGTGCGTGAGTTTGTCCAGGCCGAGGTTGAACCGCAGGCCGCGGAATATGATCGCAAAGAACAGTTCAATTTAAAATTATTTCGCCGTTTAGGTGAGCTGGGGTTGTTGGGCATCACGGTGAGTGATGAATACGGCGGCTCAGGAATGGATGGAGTAGCTGCGGTCATCGCCCACGAAGAGTTGGCGATGAGCGATCCGGGTTTTTGTTTGGCCTATTTGGCCCACGCCATGCTCTGCACTAATAATCTGGCGGTGAATTGCAACGAGGAACAAAAGAAACGTTGGTTGCCCAAGCTTTGCAGTGGCGAGTGGGTGGGCTCGATGGCGATGTCGGAGCCGGATGTGGGGACCGATGTCCTGGGTATGAAGACGACGGCGGTTCGCAAAGGCGATCATTACGTGATCAACGGCCGCAAAATGTGGATCACCAATGGATGCGTGGATGAACAAGGGACTCCCGGCGATTGCGTTTTGGTTTATGCCCGCACCGGTGACGGGGCCGATGGCTCACCCTCGATTTCAAGTTTTCTAGTTGAAAAAACTCATCCTGGCTTTTCAGTCGGACAAAAAATCAAAGACAAGCTGGGGATGCGAGCCTCGAACACGGCGGAATTGGTTTTTCAAGATTGTAAGGTGCCCGCAGCGAATTTGATTGGCAAAGAGGGCGAGGCGAGTCTGCATATGATGCGCAATCTCGAGATCGAACGCCTCACTCTGGCGGCGATGAGTTTGGGAATTGCACGGCGCTCATTAAAAATCATGACGAAGTATGCGGGCGAACGCGAGGCCTTTGGCAAAGCCTTAAGTTTCTTTGGTCAAATTCAAAAAATGATTGGCGATAGCTATGCCGAGTATCGATCTGCATCGACCTACGTTTACGATACGGCTCGCCAGATGAATCTTGGCGCGCACGGGCAGCGTTTGGATTCGGATGGAGTGAAGCTTGTCGCATCCCAGATGGGCAAGGCCGTTGCCGACCGCGCGATTCAGGTTTTGGGCGGCTACGGCTACGTCGGAGAGTATGTTGTCGAACGATTGTGGCGTGACGCCAAGTTATTAGAAATCGGCGGCGGCACCAACGAGGCCCATCAAAAAAATATCACGCGTGATCTGATGAAGCGGGGAATGCCTTAGGCTTCAGGGGAGAATAAAGTTTGAGTTCTCGCAGCAGAACCGAACGAGTTTCCATTTTACATTTTAACACCGACAGAAAAATAAATACTCCTCCGAGTTTGCGATCTAGAAAGACCAACTCGCGTGGTGGCGCGCGAAGTTTGTAACTGAACGCGATTTTAGAAGCTTTCGCTGCGACCCGTTTGGGCAAATCGTTCTCGCCCCAATCATATACTCCACCTTCGAATGGTTCGACGAGCGAGATACAGAGGTCCACATAGTCTTTGACCAAGTCGATGGAGTCCTCGGGCAGAAGAAGTTTCAAGCGGCGCCCGCCTTTTTCGATCATACGCGCATCTTGGTGCAGGCCACCCTCCATCAAATGAGCATAGCTGATTAGAAAATCTTCGGGAACCCCGCGAACCGCGCCGAAATCCAAGAGCACCAGACGGTCATTTTCACCTTCGGGATCGATTTGAATCAAATAATTTCCTAAGTGAGGGTCGGTCTGCACCTGTTTTATCTGCAGCAGTTCGCGCAGATAAAGCTCTAAGAAGGATAGACCCAATCGATTGCGCCGTTGCAGAGAAAGACTTTGCACTTGTTCGCTGTCGGCGCGAAAGCCGGGCACAAATTCAGTGGCGAGAACTTTGCGGGTGCTGAATTCACCATAGATCCGAGGGACTTTGTAGCGCGTGTCGGACTTGAGCAGGTTGTAGAACGTCTCACCGAATTCCCGCTCACGGAAATAATCTATTTCTTGATAGAACATTTCGCGAATCTCTTCGAAGATCTGATCGAAGCGTGGACCGCGCGGCACAAAGCCCGACATATTTAAAATAAATTTCAGCAGTTTCAAATCGGTCTCTACCGCTTGATCGATCCCAGGGTATTGCACCTTGAGCGCAAGCCACTCGCCGGTCGCCTTAATTCGCGCGCGATAAACTTGTCCAATCGAGGCGGACGCGACAGGAGTTTGCTCAATCTCTAAGAGTTTTAGTTTATCTTCGCCGAGCTCTTTGTTTAAGACCACGGCGATCGCATCCCAGCTTAAGGGAGGCGAATCTTGTTGAAGATTTTTAAGCAGATCATTCACTTCTTTGGGCAAAAGATGTTCACCGAACATCGAGAGCGTTTGGCCGACCTTCATCGCCGTGCCTTTAAGCTGACCGAGCTCTTCGATGAGAAATTCAAATTGATTGATCCAACCGGGCTTCTTCGTGCCGTCGGCACTGAGCCATTGCGTTGCGGTGAGGCTTCCGGCTTTGATCGATGCTTTGGCTAAGCGCACGCCGCGCGAGAAGAGAGTGGTGCGGATTTTTTTAATGGTCTCTTTCTTTGGCGACATCGAACGGACTATGCCATAGATTGAAGATGCGACCAAGGAGAACGCTCAAGATGTTGAAGGCCCATCTAGTCACTATTGGAACAGAGATAACTTCGGGTGAAGTGATCAACTCGAATGCCGCATGGGTTTCGACTCAGCTCGAAGATTTGGGAGTGAGGGTCTTCTCCCACCTAACCGTAAGGGATCAGCGCGACGAGATTGTCCAAGTTTTGAGCGCTGCCGCCACTTCGGGTTCGCTGGTCGTGGTCACCGGCGGCCTTGGGCCGACCTCAGACGACATCACGCGGGCCTGTCTTGCGGAATTTGCAGGCGTGCCGCTCGAGTTTGATGCCGATGTGTGGGCCGAGATGCAGCGTTTTTATTTGGAACGCGGTCTTCCGTTAAGGGAAGCACATAAACAGCAGTGTTATTTTCCACGCGGCTCGGAGCGTTTGAAGAATCCAGTGGGAACAGCGCTGGGTTTTCGCATGAAAGTCGCCGCGAGTGAGTATTTTGTTTTGCCAGGTCCGCCGCGTGAGCTCGAGGGAATTTGGCAGCAGGAGGTTGTGCCTCGCTTGAAACCTTTGATCCCTGCGACAAGTTTTCATTGGTTGCGGTGGACGTGCATTGGATCGCCCGAGAGTGAGGTCGCAGAGTTGGTCGAGAAGGCGATCGAGGGCAGTGGAATTGAGGTCGGCTACCGCGCGGCTGTGCCCTATGTGAAAGTAAAAATCTATGTCGATCAGAATCGGGCGGATCACAAAGCGATTGCAAACCAGGTAGAGGCCGCGTTGACGCCGTTTCTAGTGGGGCGCGGGGCTTCGGATCTGGCCGAAGAGTTGCTGTCCGCGTGGCCGCGTGCAGTTCTGACAGTGGCGGACTCAGTTTCGGGGACATTTTTAATTCAACGTCTATTTGCCGCGCAAAAAACGCTGCGCGAACGCAAAATGCAGGCGCCGCGGTTAATTGTACACGTGACTGAGGACGAGGCTCCACCCGCCGAAGTTCGCTTGACTGCGGTTGGCGAAGAGTTCACGACGACGATCTCTTTGCGCGGCGGTGAAAGTGCGAGCGAAAAGAAGACTCTGCCCTATAGAGTGGTATTGGGCAGTGAGCGTGGAAAACGTTCGGCGGCGGAGTGGGCACTGTGGAACTGTGTGAAAGTGCTCAGAGCTTCTTCACGCCAAGCTTGAACCTCAGCTAAGTCACCACTCGAAGAGCCATGCTTCACATAGCCATTGATTAAAATGTCGGCTTTTTCAAGCATCGCGGTGGCAACGTGCAAACGAACCTTTGGCAGAAGGCCTCGATCATTTAAGAACGGTCGCAGCGCGCGCACGCGAAAGTAATCCATCGCTACATACCTGCGCGAAAGCTGATCGTCGTGTCCACCGTATTTAATGATGAGTGGCTCATTGACAAAACCCACCGCAAAACGTGCGGAGACTCTCAACCAAAGCTCATAGTCTTCGCAAACCGAAAAATCTTCGCGAAATCCACCCATGCTGCTGAAGAGATCGTTGTTGATCAAGGTCGTCGACGATGAAATGCAACAGATGTCCACGCAACGTGAAAAAATCTCACCGCCACTCTTCGCGTACTTTTTCATTGGGTTCACGCGCACTCCGTTGCGGAACCAAAGTTCCTCACTGTGCACCAGCAAGTAGCGATCACAGAGGGGCAGTTGCCGCTCAAGCTTCTGCGGCAGCCACTCGTCATCGGAGTCCAAAAATGCCAGCCAAAGTGAGTCGGCGAGGGTCGCTCCCAGATTGCGTGAGCGGCTGACACCTGAGTTTGGAACTTTCACGTAGCGGGCTCGTTGCGGCCCGGTTTGGGCTTTCAGCCATTGTAAAAAAAGCAACTCGGTCTCATCCGTGGAGCCGTCGTCGACTACGATCAGTTCCCAATCTTTGAAGGTTTGCGCAGCGACGGAATCCAGCGCCCGCGTGAGGCAATGGGCACGATTGAAGGTGGGAATGATAACGCTCACAAGACTCATGCCCCCTTCTACCGAAACTTGAGAACACTAGCTAAGCATTTCATGTTGTCAGGGGGGTGTGGCCTTTGCTACGTTGCATAAAATGTACTATGAAGGCTCCGAGAAGAAGATTGAGTTGATCTCAACGGGTGCGGCTTTTCGCCGGCGTCCGCTGAGCTTTTTTAACCATCTGGTGGAGCTGGCCGGAGCCAAAATTCTCTCGAAAGTTTCCAGCGAACTCTGTGATGCCTACCTTCTTTCCGAGTCGAGTCTTTTTGTATGGGACGATCGCATCACGATGCTCACGTGTGGGCGCACAACCTTGGTACGCGCGGCACTTTTTTTAGTCGATGAACTCTCTCCCGACAAAGTTGATTTTTTAACCTATGAGCGGAAAAACGAATTCTTTCCCCACCAACAAGAGACGGATTTTTATAAAGATGTGCAGCTTTTGCAGGCACGGATTCCCGGCAAAGCATTTCGTTTTGGCTATCCCGACGAGCACCATCTTTTGATCTTTCACATTGATAAGCCCTATCGGCCACCGGGAGCAGATAGCACTCTCGAAATCTTGATGTATAATCTAAAGGGCGCCGCGCGCGAGATTTTTGATTCGGGCCAGACGATTGAACGTATTCGTAGTTTAAGTCAATTGGATGAGATTCTGCCGGGGTTTAGAATCGATGATCATTTGTTTTCGCCCTGCGGGTACTCTCTTAATGCGGTTCGCGGCGCGGAATACTACACTTTGCATGTCACCCCTGAAGACACCGGGTCTTATGTGAGCTTTGAAACCAATATTCGTTTGGGTGATCGTATCGCCAGCACCATGCGCAGTGTGATCGACGTGTTTCAGCCGCGCTCTTTCGACGTGATCTACTTTCATCCGGATCATGAACTCAAGGCCTTTGCGGTGGCGTCCTATGGGCAGCGCGAATACGTCCGCCAGACGCTGAGTTGCGGTTATGAGGTCGGCTACACGAGCTACTACATGGGCAGCAGCGATCCCAGCGCCGCTGTGCAGTTGGGACCGTAGTATGAGTGAGTGGATTGAGGAAATATACAAAGAGGGATTGAGCTTTCGTCTGCAACTCAAACGGAAACTATTTTCCGCGCAGAGTGAGTTTCAAAAGGTTGAAGTTTTTGAGAGTACGAATCACGGGCGCGTTTTATTAAACGACGGGTGTTTTATGCTCAGCGAGCGCGACGAGCGTATCTATCATGAAATGATGGCGCATGTTCCGCTCAGTGTTCATCCCGATGCAAAAAGTGTTTTGATCGTAGGCGGAGGGGACGGCGGCACCGCGCGCGAAGTCTTGCGCCATAAATCCGTCGAGCGCTGCGTACTCGTTGAGATCGATGCGATGGTCGTCGAGGCCTGCCGAAAATTTATTCCCTCAACGGCCTCAGTATTCGACAATCCTCGGCTCGAACTGCGGATTGAAGACGGCGTGACGTACATGAAGAATGCGCGCGCAACCTTTGATTTAATATTGATCGATTCGACCGACCCTTCGGGAGTGGCGCAGCCTCTTTTCGGTCCAGATTTTTATGATGATGTGGTGGCTCGACTGGCGCCCGGTGGGATCGTGATCGCGCAAGGCGAAAGCGTATTTTACGAAGCCGAAATGCAGTCTATGTTGAGTCAAATCGCAAGCGCTCGCTTTAAATTTACCTCACCCTACAATTTCACCAATATGACCTATCCCGGTGGGCTCTGGTCCTTTTTATGGGGTTCGCATACTTTGCATCCGTTGCGCGATCTGCGTCCGCTCAAGGATATGGAAATGTTCTTCTACAATGAGAGCGTTCACCGCTCGGCCTTTTGTCTGCCGCAATTTCAAGCGGCTGCGTTGAAACCATGGATCAAGATTTAGACTTTGCGCGCTCGCGCCTGACCTGGTCGGATGAGCTCAGTGTCGGCGACCTGCGAGTGACCTCTGAACAAGTGATTGCTCTGCTTGCGGATCATCTCACCGATGAGCGCCGTGTCCGTCTGGATGAGGTGGTGAGCCGACGGTCGTTGCGACTGATGCCCGTGCTCGAAAATATTCATGACCTAGGCAATGTGAGTGCGGTGATGCGTTCGAGTGAGGCCTTTGGATTTCTTGCGATGTCGGTGATCGACTTGCCAGGCGCGCGCTTTAAGGCGGCCAATCGAGTCACCAAAGGTGCGGATAAATGGTTGGACGTGAAGAAGTTCAATGATCCTGCGCTCGCGGTGCAGGATCTCAAAGGTCAAGGCTATCAAATATGGGCGACGGATTTGGATACCCAGGATTCGATCGACACTCTGGATTGGTCCAAGCCACTGGCGATTGTCTTGGGCAATGAGAAAGATGGAGTTTCTAAAGAGATGTCGGCGTTGGTGGACGGACGCTTCCGCATTCCGATGCTCGGCTTTTCACAGAGTTTTAATATTTCAGTAGCCGCTTCGTTGATTTTTTATCGCGCGCATTTAGAGATGCGCAAGCTCGGCGAGAAAGCTTATTTGAATGAAAGGCAACGTCGGCAAGTTTTAGCGAATTATTACTTGCGGTGTTTTGACAACCCCGAAGCTCTGTTGCGCGCAAAGCTCACTTCGAAATAATTTTGCTGAGTTCGCGCTCATTCTTGTTGCGAACTTTTTTAAGATTGTCGAGTTCGCTAGCGATTTGGCGTTGCTCGTGTTGATCACTCTCAACCACTAATTTTTGCGCCAATTGATCAATCTGCAGGTCGATTTTTTTATTTTGCACTTCGAGCTCGCGAGCGGATTGGCCTTTGCGGTATGAGCTTAAAAACCGTGGTTCAACTGTGGACGGGCAGACGTAGTAGTAAGTTCCGCCCATGCGGCCCAACTCATAACCGTTCTTCGCATCGCAATACTCAACTAAACCGGCGTTGCGACCATTGATGAAAACGGTTTCCCAATCGTTGCGAAAAGTCTTTCCACAATCCTTGCGCAGTTGCACCAGGTGATCCGTGGGTAAACCCTGAGCGCCGTCGCGGCGGCCGAGCTCATACCAATCCGATTGATCACAAGTGGCGCGGTCGGTACTCTTCGAGGCACAGGCGAGTTGCAGCAGGACGAAGCCTGCGAGAACGAAACCCAGAAGTAGGCGTTTGGAGTGAAAGAGCGAAAGAGCCGTAGACATACTCTACTTGTAGCTCATTACGCACTGCATAGCAAGTCCAAGCGCATTGCTGACTTATTTTGGAAATGCTAATTGTTCTGTGCTCTTACAATTTTCTAAAGGTGTCAAACATGTCTACAGAAAAGGGCTCCTCAGAGGAGCTTTACGGCCAGACCGCAATCCGCAATGCACGGCTAGAAAGCTTCGAGAATCGGACCTTGGTGCGGCGCTATACGATCGAGTTCACCTGCCCAGAGTTCACTTGCATCTGCCCGCGCTCGGGATTTCCCGACTTTGCGACGATCAGAATCAAATATGTCCCCCATAAAAGCTGCGTTGAGCTCAAATCATTGAAGCTCTATATCAATCAGTTTCGCGAGGAGAAAATCTTCCACGAGGACGTTACCAATCGCATACTGGACGACCTGGTGAAGCTGCTCGACCCTTGGGATCTTGAAGTGGTGGGCGACTTTAACGTGCGCGGCAATATCCGCACGGTGATCACGTCGAAGCACTCCAAAAAGTAAAACGGACCAAAGTTCATTTGGTCCGTCTTTGGGTGGCAAGGCCCGATCATCTTTTACTTAGAGGATAAAGACGACTGCCTTTATTTAATTACGAAAAATGTGCCGCCTGAGAGCGAACTGGCAGGTCACAAAGTTGCCGAAGGCTGTCAGGATTTAGGCGTTGGCCAGACAAAATACAGATTGCGCCAGATTTCCCTTCACCATTGCGGCCGGCAATCCTAAAGTGAGACATCTCAATTTAAGGAGGGACATGGCAGTTCCAGACAATAGTAAGAAGCCTCGACCAAGCGGTGGTCAAAATCAGGCGCGCGCGCCCCAGCCAGCGGCTCCGGTTCCTAGCCGAACTGAAGTGCAAAATTCGAGTTCCAATCCGAACTCCACGTCGACTGCTGCGGCAGCCGGAAAACATAAGAATTTGCTCTTTCAAAAAGTCGCGATTTTTGTCGATGCTGAAAATATTGAAACCTCAGGCTTGCGCCATCATGAAGGGCGCACCGATTATAAGAAAATTTTAGAGCGAGTGGGTGATCGCGAAATTATTCGTATTCTTTATTACAAGCCGATTTACAAAGAGATTTCAGCGGAGTTCGAAGCCTTCTGGGCCGGTTTGGGCGGCGAGATTAAGCGCCCCTCTAAAAACGCCGACACCTTCTTGGTGATCGACGCCGTGACGATGGCTGAAAAAATCGATGTGGCGATCATTCTCGGCGGCGACAAGGATTTTCTGCCGCTGATGTGGTACTTGCGCTCGCGCGGTTGCCGGGTCGAAATCTGGTCATGGCCAGAAACCACCTCCCCCGAAATGCAACAGGCCGCAGACTATTATCAACCATTGACCGAAGAATTCGTCATAGGTAAAACCCGTAAGCGATAGATAGCTCAGTAAATTCAAATCACGCGCTCGTAGCTCAGTTGGATAGAGTACCTGGCTTCGAACCAGGGTGTCGGAGGTTCGAATCCTTCCGGGCGCGCCACTCAAATAAATAAAAAAAATCGAATAAGCGCGACTCCCAGAATCTTCGAATAAACTCAGATCAGCCCGGAAGGATTCGAAGGGCAGCAAGATCTTCGCGGGCGCGCCAAATCCGACGACCTGCAACTTTCCACCACCCACGTTCTAGATCTTTTTTAGAGATCTACTTCTTCGGCTTGATGACCTTGGCGGACGAATGAACATGGCGAATTCTCCAAGCGCCATTTTCATTTTTGCCCAAAATAAATGTCTCGGCTCCAGATAGATTTACCGTTTCTTTAGGTAAGACCATTGTGAATTGCAACTCCTCAATGACGTAACCCATGTCGCCAAACTCTTCGGCGCGCACAATCTTGCGATCCTTAGTCGAAAAGGACTTCCATTCTTTCATTTCGGGACCGATATGGTGGTCTCTGAAGTCGTCCCAACCAACATTTTTATAAGTTCCCTCCAGCACTATCAGGCTCGGGTCTACGACCTTTGCCATTTGACTGGTGCTTCGAGACTCGAGGGCGGCGTAGTACTGATTGACGACTTCAATGAGATCCTTCCCACTACCTGACTCGGCACTATAGGCTTGAAAGGGTGCGGTCAGGGTCAATCCAACTGTTGCTCCTCGTACTATTAAACTCTTCAAACGTACCTTAGTGCTCAGACCATCCATACTTGTACTCCTG
>JAYVPG010000053.1:0-7242 GCA_043757545.1 Pseudobdellovibrionaceae bacterium | reverse complement strand
GATGATTTAGTTTCGCAAAACCAATCAAATCACAGGTTCCTTGGGTGGGCAATTTTGTATCATTTACTGATACTTACCCCATCAAATGTTACAGACCCATCAGGATTGGGCATTTTTTGTTCAACGCCGCCAAATCGAATATAGGCCAGTACAATGTCGCGCTGGCTTTAGGCTTCAATGATTGGGTTTTAGTCTGGGCCAGGTGGATGGCCGGAAAGAATTGAACTATAATTAGGCAACCACGGAGGATTTTACGATGAAACTTTTTTCTATTATTTGCATAGCTCTATGTGTTCCAAAGTTTGTTCACGCTTCTGAGCTTATCTACAGCGACAAAGAAGCTACCATTCTTAAAACCGAAAAAATTATTTCTGTGTTGGTGAGCCATGATCCTGAAACATCTGTATTAGTTGTGACAGAGACCAGCCAATGCCATGTTCTTACTAAAAATTTGGATGAGGCTTTTTCCATTCAGAATAAGCTAGCATCAGATTCAAAATCATGGATTCAATGCTACGGAAAATTTAGTGAATTTTCCAATCCAGCTAGAATTGTTGTTGAAACTGATCGCTATACTGTCGGATTACGACTGGCTGAATAAAACTACTTGTTATGCGCAAAAGTGGTGACACCTAAGGCGCAGAAATTCCGATCCGATGACCAAATGGAATCGTTCCCAAAACCCGCTACCTGCAATGGTTTCTGAGGCCATTGCTTTTTGGAACGTCGATGTACTTGTCTGCCGCCAAGCACACTGCGCTACTTCTGCTCGACTTACCTTATGCGAGACTGATCACTTTTGCGCAGCTTTATCGTAGATAGCCTCACACTATCAAATCGGGGCGTTCCGCTCGAGTCTTCTGGCCTTCGTTTCTCGAGTGGCCGTTGCGTAGGATATCCGTCTCTTCCTTAAAATCTACCGATGAGCCCCGGCGCGCGTCGTCTCTCTTTCGGGCGAGTACCCGATGCTATTATTTCACGGTCCCCTGACTTTTAGTTACACGATTATTTTTTTCGAGTTAAGTATTTTTGCCGCCAACTTAGAGAAGAAAATTGATGGAATTTCCATCGAAGGTTTTTTATTGCCTGAACTCATCTGACCAAGGAGTCGATCAATGAGTTGTGTTGATGGTAGCACCCTAAAAAATCCAAACAGTCATCTCGACTTTGCATTCAAATATTTTTCTGCTTCAGATAGCACATGCTCGGAAGCGGATTTTTCCTAATCTTACCGACTCACCAGGCATTTTGATCCTTCAAATCGTCTATAAACTCCAATAGTTGAGTTTGAAACATATGGGTGAGGTGGTCATCAATCACTTCAATAGTGCTCGCGGCGACAGTGTAAGGTCGCGCGCCTCGTGATCGGGGTAGCGAGCTGGGTCTAGAGTACGTGCCTTAAATTCAGCCGCCTACCCGGCAATAAATCCCGCGCTTCCGTTTTGAATAAATTGGTCCGTCAGAGAGTTTTAGGTCGGACTTCTCAGTCGCCCGAATTCTCGCGTAAAAAGCGCAGGGTTGCGTCATGAGCCTGCCGCTGCGCTTTTGCATTTTCGATGGGGGTGCCACCAAGGTTCATCCGTGTTTTTATCAGGGGATGAATCATCGATATATTTGTAGTGGGAAGGCCGGGAACCCCAAGGCCGTGGCAAGCTAGGGGGAAGCAGAGGGTTTCATCGCGATGGACGCGAGCGTTCATGCGCTCCATTGAAAGCTCAATCATGCGTGTGGCGGGCCAAAGGCGATCATCACCGCCGCCAATAAATAAAACGGGACCGTTGATACGCTCGACCGGAATCATGGCCTCCTGGACAGATTTTTTGTTTTCCATCGCCTTTTCAAACATGACTGCATAGTTCTGCGCCAAAACACCATCGTGGGCCACTTCCCATTTAGGTTCGGCATCCATGTGGGAAACAAAGGGAATATCTTTCCCCCGGTATGTCCAAGAAGTATTATGCCCATGGCCCCAGCAAACAGCACTAGGAGCAATGGCGACGACCGCGCGTACTTTCGGCAGCAGTGATCCTAGCAGCAGAACGAGTTCACCGCCGCGTGACCCGCCGATGAGCATAACTCTATTGGGTCTAACTTTGGGCTGTCCAAGGAGCCACTCAATAGCCTTCTCGAAATACTCGACCGGAATCCTTTCTATTGCCGTCGAAAGTTCTGGGGCTGCGAAATATGCAAGACTTAAGCAGGCAAAGCCGTGTGAAGCGTAGTATTCGCACTGAATTTCGCTAAAGCCACCGCCGGAACCTCCAAGCGCGATCATGCCGGGAAAGGGGCCATCGCCGGGCGGAAGAGAGAGTTTCCCAACCAACCCATGCTCGGCGAAGTGTAAAAGCTGTGAGGCGACGCCAGGGGCTGCACTGTAAAAATTCAATTGCGCCTGCGCAACTATGCGCCCGGCGAACTCCACCGAACATTCCACTGGTTCTCGATGTTCTGCGGCTGGAGCACCCCGCTCATCGGACTAGCACGACAAGTACAATTACGATCAACCCAAGTCCACCGCTCGGTCCGTATCCCCAGTCGCGACTGTGCGGCCATGACGGAATGGCGCCAACCAACATTAATATCAAAACGACTAACAGTATTGTTCCCAAACTCATTTTCTCTCCCCCATCATTGAATTTTCATATAAGTGACAATGTGCAAATTACTGTCCAGCGCCGGAATCATCATATGGCTTTGCGAACGCTCCTCGAGAGCGGTATGGGTCAATTCTCCCCCTAACTCGTTTGACTTCAAGTGAGCTCCGAGGAATAACGAGAATTCAATGCGGAGAGGTGTCCGAGTGGCCGAAGGAGCTCGATTCGAAATCGAGTAAACGCCAAAAGCGTTTCGGGAGTTCGAATCTCCCCCTCTCCGCCAATTTTGATAGTACGCGAACACCCTCTAATTTGATGCCCTAGGCTCACATGTCGGAATACAGCATCAAGACTTTATAATTTGTGGGAAAAACATGCCCATCTTTATTGGGATCTCGCTATGACTTTTCGTTCGACACCGTTATTTTGTACACGTATAGGTGTATCTTGACATGTAGCTACAAAGTAGGTACATTCAGATATGACAGGTCTTCAAGGTTAACTCTGGTACTTCTTTATTTGGGATGATGACAACGAGGAGCATTTGACTAAACATCACATTGAGCCTGATGAAGCCGAAGAGTTGTTCTTTAACCGCTACGTGATCACTCCAAATAAAAAGAAACACGGCCCAAAGCGCTACCGCATTGACGGGCGCACCAACCAGGGACGAAGACTCAGGTTAATTTTTGAAGATATGGGATCGTCGATGGCTAGAATCATTACCGGATGGGATATATGAAAAAGAAAACAAAGTCTTATAAGTACGATGCAAAAGAATGGGATGATGACCGCTCTGTTGGGGTTACTCCTGAGAAAAAATCATCTGGAGTTTCAACGAGCATTAGGCTGCCCATGGAGATGGTCGCCAAGCTCCGTAAGGTGGCTAGAAAAAAAGGCGACATTGGCTACCAAACTTTGTTAAAAATCTGGATTGCAGAGCGCCTTGAGAAAGAAACGGCATAGTTTATTGCTCCATGCTTTTGCGTCCCAGTATCCGGCGAGGATTCAAGCGCTCAGCGCCGCGTGAGCACGACGTAGCCGGACATACGAAGCGCAGTCTCTTTCACATGCTTCGGTAAGAAGAACATGACCAACTCCGCCCATCTCGGCATGGGAACCTTGCGCTTAAACTCGGTCGCAATTTCACCCGCAAAGCGGGTCTCTTTCTCCACCCAACCAACGCTTTTAAAGAATCCAAACCAATCGTCGGGATAAAATCGAAAGGGCGCATTTTGCATTTTCAACTGGCGGACGGTGTTTTTCAAATAGCGATAGACTCGCCGATCAAAATACTCAGTGATCCAATAGATAAAGCGAGACTGCGAGGCTAGGTCAGCGCCGAGGTCCGCCACCTGCTCAGGACTCAGATAAGGAATCACACCCTCGGTGAGAACTAAAACTTTTTTAGCGTGCGGGACTGCGCGGGAGAGAAAAGCTTTGCGCTCTTGGCTGTTGGCCAGGTCCACCTCAGCGCGAGTGAGCTCGCAATTTGGCCGCTCGTCCTGCAAGAGTCGATTTTTATGCGCAATAATATTTGGGTAGTCGGCCTCGACCCAAACAAAATTTTCGGGCAACTGCATTCGATAGGGGCGCGTGTCCAGACCAGCACCCAAGTTGATAACTGCATCGACTCCATCCAGAATTAATTGATAAATAAACCGGTCAATAATCACCGTGCGCGAAATGACGGACCACTCGGTGTAGCGACTGATGGGACCCATAGCATCCGAAATTTTCTTACCCCGCTCGCCCACTAAAACTTTCGCCAGAGGGTCGTGAAAAAGCGCACCAGGACGCTCGTTCTCTTTCGCGCGGTAGTAGGCCACCCAAAAAGAGGTGTCCGAAACATCGTGAATTTCAGAATCACTATTCAACTTGAAAGCCCCTCGCGCGAAGGGCGTTGCGCAGCAACTCTTTGCCGCCGGAATTGATGGGGAGACCGTGTGCCATTACGACCTTATCAAAATCCCATTGAAATAGCTGTACCAGAGATTTTTCGAATGCGACTTTGTCACGGACCAAAACTCTGAGCAATCGGCTCGACGCAAAACCGTCGTAGTTGCCAAAGATTCGCAAAATTATTCCTGCGGCCCATCCGCCGGGTCTACGCATATTAAAACACAAATCGGTCGCCAAGAGTGTGCGTGTCGACTCGTGAAAAAAATCAGCCTCACTGTATTTAGGCGCGCCTTCGATAGCGACAATGTCTAAGAAGCTCTTGTACGGCCATTTTTCAGGCGTCAGCAAATCGGTCCATGCGATATCGGGTCGCTTCTCTTTAAAACCTGGGACGCCCCAAACCCTGGCCTTTGGAAATTGACGAATGGCTTTGCCCATTCCCAAATGATGAAATAGACAGGGCGCCACAAGATCCGTGACCTCACCGATGGCCCGGATCGTCGCCAACTGTTCTTCACTAAAATCGATCGGCGAAAATAAAATTACTCGACCGGCTTCATGGACTAACACACTTCGACATGGAAATTTCATTCCGGGAAGCTGAACATAAGAATCGAAAAGGTGAATCGACATGGGTCGCAGAATAGCAGACCCATGGTGCTAGGTCCATTCGATTGAGCGGAGTACTAGTTGTTTACTCCGCCATTGCCGCCGTGAGTGCCTTGGTTCTCTCCACCTTTTCCGCCGTTACCACGATCATGGTTACAACGTCGGCCACTGTCTTTTTGTTGGTTGCCGCCGCCACCTTCGCCACAAAATGATTCTTCAGTCGCAGGATTTGCCTTTGTCCAGCAAACGCCCTTGGGTCCGTTTTTACCTTCGAAGATTTTCTCTAACCAGTTGGCGTCGAATTTGCCCGGGATCAAACCCCAATAGGCCTCATAGGGATAAATCTTGCATTTATTAATTCCAACAGTCGCACGGTTCGTTAGGCGCAAATGAATTGCAGGGATGTCGCCAAAGACGACAAGAGAGAATCCTTTTTTGTAATACGGGGGGAGGTTAGTGAATACCGAAACGTCCTCGTAAATCATGCAAGATTTCGATCGTTTTGAGGGTTTGGTTTTGAAGCACTTTTCGCGTTCTTTCTCGCTGCTGTCTGTCGACCAAATGACATTTTTAGTGTTGTCCCATTTCAGATATCGAGTCGGATGGTCAAAGTCCACAAACTTACAGAGGACGGTTTCGGCAGCCGCTCCGTGCCCAATGGCCGCAAATAATAAAATCGCTAGTGCTCGCTTGATCATCGGATCCCCCTGTTTAGAAGTCGCAACCAATTGAGCAAGCGGCGGACCACTAGGAAAATCGATCTAAATATAATATATTCATTATGAGACATAAATCCGTCTCGACTTATGACAAAAAGTGGCGCCCTTCGACTCTGAACCGTCACTTGAAAGTTCGCACTAAACTGAAAAACGCGTGGACATGTTGCGCGAAATCTTCGCTTCCTAACACTTTTGTAGAGGTCTCGTGCGGTAGAGTGGGCATTGATGTTGAACATATATAGGTGTGGAACCACGATCGATGTCTCAACTTGAGATCTCCCGCCGACTAGGCCTAGTGCTAGTGGCGTTTCTGATTGCGACGTCCATCGGTTGCCGTCGCGCTTCATTTTCCTTCAAAGGTAAACTTTCGCTGAACTCTTCCTTTGGCTCCTCGGGTGGAGTCGTCAACAAAGGCGTTGAGACTTTCACCTCACAAAATGCTGCGGGAAAAGTGGATGTTCTTTTTGTCGACGACAACTCGGCGTCGATGGATCTTGAGCAAGCGAGTCTCGGCACGCGATTCGCGGCGTTGGCGACTGCGTTGGCCGGCTTGGATTGGCAGGTGGGAATCACGACTACGGACTGCAGCGCGGGCCCCTTCGGAGTTTGTGGTGATTTGTTACCGATGGTGGGTGGGACAGGGCGGGTCTTAACTCCAGCGACTCCCAACTATTCGACAGTTTTTCGCGACACCATCATTCGCCCTGAAACTCAAAACTGCGTGGCGCGCGGAATTTGCCCAAGTGGAAATGAAGAAGCACTGAAAGCCGCGATGACAGCGATGGATAAGCGCAGCGGAACAAACGCTGGATTTTTTCGTCCAAATGCAGCTCTTGCGGTTGTCATTCTAACTGACGAAGACGAGTTCAGCACGGGCCCTGTCGGGGCTACAACTCCGCAGGCGGTCGTCAATCGCTTTATCTCTGACTTCGGAAATCGCAAGACTTTGCGTGGCTACGCGATCACCACAGTGACCGGAGACCCGGCCTGTCTGGCGACACAAAAAGCCCAACAAGGCGGCATCGGTGCCTATGGAACTTTCTCGATGGAGTTTGCACGCCTGACTGGCGGAGTTTCACAAAGCATTTGCGCTCCGAATTTTGCGACTCTTTTGAATCAGATTGGCGCCAACGTTCAAAACACGGTGACAGACGCAGTCACTTTACTCCGCGTTCCGGTTGCCGGGAGCGTGGTCGTCAAATTTACTCCCGCCCAAAATATCACGTGGATGTTGCAAGCGGATCAAGTGGTTTTCGCTTCGCCTATTCCCGCAGGGACCGTCATCGACGTGACCTACGACTATTGAATTGGGCCTGAGGGTGAAAAAATTTTGGACATCTGCGGCAGCAAGACAGCCGCCTTAAGCGGCTTTTTGTTTCGGTCATCCCACTCAAGCCACTGAAGGTATCGGTCGACGA
>JAYVPG010000052.1:0-7339 GCA_043757545.1 Pseudobdellovibrionaceae bacterium | reverse complement strand
GATGATTTAGTTTCGCAAAACCAATCAAATCACAGGTTCCTTGGGTGGGCAATTTTGTATCATTTACTGATACTTACCCCATCAAATGTTACAGACCCGTAAATTAAAGGACCACCACGCCCTCCCGCGAAAGCCCTATGACCTTCGCGGAAAAACGTGGGGGTATCTAAGATCTATTTCAGGTGCTTGCTAACGTGCTTGGTCATTTCGAACATATTGACCACGCCTTTTCCACCGAAGACAGCTTTGAGCTTGTCGTCCGCGAGGATGTTGCGACGGTTTTTGGGATCTTGAAGATCGTGCTTTTTGATGTATTTCCAAAGAGCGCTAACGACTTCCGTACGTGCGCGGTCTCCAGCACCAATCACTGCCGCCAATGCGTCACTGACTGTGAGTTTTTTCATGAACGCCGCATTGGGCTTGCGTTTGCTGGCTTTTTTAGCCGTGGCTTTTTTGGGAGCCGCTTTTTTAGTTGCAGCTTTTTTCGTCGCTTTTTTCTTAGTAGCTTTCTTTTTGGCTTTAGCCATTTATCCCCCGAGGATTGGTTAGAAATCATGTGCTCACATGGCACGTGCCCATGATCATACGTCGAATCACCGTATTGTCTAGGGGTGACGTTGAATTCGACAGATGACCATCTTATCGACGGCTGTCGGCATTCTAGCCGGTCTCCTCGGGGCCTATCCCTTGCTCTGCTTATATAGAGGTCCTTTGAGGAGAGTCATGCAGGCTGTAGTCGATCGTATCAAAACGAAACACCGGGTTTTAATCGCCGACGACGATGGGCATTTCGCCCGTCGCTTTTGCGATCATCTTCGCCAGCAGGGTATCGAAGCCAAGGTGGTGCGCACGATCTCTGAAGCCAAAGAGTCGGTGCAGTTCTGGCGCCCCTCCACGGTCTTTGTGAATTTGCTTTTGCCTGAAACCACGGCACTTTCGTTGATCAAGTTTATCAATGGCCGCGGAATGAATATGAGGCCACGGATTGTGGTGATGTCCAAACAGGCTCTACCGAGTGCGGTTGAACAAATGCGCGCGGCGGGTGCGCATCACTATTTATTGAAGCCCTTCGCGCTGGAAGAGGCGATCACTATCGTGCGGGAAAAAGAGAAAGAGGCGGCGCACACGACTGTGCAAAAGACGTTGAGTGAGGCCGCTAAGCACACGGGCCCCACTCCCGAGCGTGAACTGCATCTTTTGAAGCTGGTTCTGAAACAGGCCACTGCTCAATCGGCGGCAGAGAATCGTTGGTTCAATCTGATGCGGATGGTGAATATTAAAACGAAGGCTCTGCGCTGCTCATTGATTCAATATATTAATGAGGAGACCTCGGTGGTCGTCGCATCAAACGATGACCTTAACGCCCGAGGTTTGCGCATCGATATGCGCAACTACCCTGAGATACGCGAGGTCCGCACGCAACACCAGTCAATGACCATTCCTAACGTGCAAAGATCACTGCTGCTCGCACCCGTGCAACAAAGGCTGCGCAAGACTCCCTATGAGACCATTCTTTTGTTTCCGGTTTATCGAACGGGGATATTTTTTGGAGTGCTGAGTTTACGCATGCAGAAAAAGGAAACTCTAGACATCTTTTACACGGAAAAATTTGGCCAAGTGGTGGCTCAGATCATTTCGATGTCGCTCGGCGTGCCGGGCGAAGCTCTCTACCACGATTAAACTAGTACCTAGAGCTTGATTCAGGCGTTCACTCAATGGCTCGGTCGAGCAGCCACGCATTGAGCAATTCATACTCCTCAACGCGCAAGAATTGGACGCGTCTGCAACCAGTCTCAGGCGCCCCACGCGGGGGGCGAATTTGTTTACAAAAAACTTGCAGTCGGGCCTTGTTGCTACGAACAATCGTAGCCGAAAAAGTTCTTGCCACTTGCTCAGGAAGTGCTGTTTGAAACATCATCCCACCATGCGAAATATTCTCGGTGACCACTTTGATCGCACCCGTAGGAGTCATAATCTCAACTTGAAAATTCTTGCGAAAGCGCCGGTGAACCCTCTTGTCGTTATGTTCTGATTTGGATTCATGCTTCGTGACAAGAATCTGGGACATTTCACCCTCTTGAGGTGCCGGATTTGATTTCTTCGCACCTGGCCGATTGGGTGGGATGGGAGGTATCGGACGCTGGCGTGTGACCGTGCCGATCAGCTGGTCGCACTCATCCAAATTCATCCAATCCGCAAGCCCATCATGCCAAACTAACCAAGCCATCCGAGTCTTGTGATCGATCATTGAAGTCACGAATCGCGCCTGCTCAAAATCAAGCCCATCGACGTTCTGCCCAGTCTCTTGATTTAAGAAGCTCCACTTGATCGGCTGCATGCCTTATTTTGAATCTACGTCGAGGTCACTGTCAACGGCCGGGGGCATGCTCAACCAAGGTCTATTTTTAGACTTCACGACTAGGACCTTCTCAGCACCGCAGCATAAAAGCCGTCAAAGTCATGCCGGTGTGGCCAGATGCGATGTTCAGAAAGCATTGACCATTTTCCGCCTTTTGCGGAACCCAAAAACCATTTTACTTGGTCTTCGTTTTCCTGCTGCAAAATGCTACAGGTCGCGTAAACCATAACGCCGCCAGGTCTACACATTTCCGAGTAGCGCGAGAGAATATCTTTTTGGACTTCGCAAACAGAGGTCAGGTGCTCTGGAGTCAGTTTCCATTTGGTGTCGGGGTTGCGGCGCAGGACGCCGAGTCCCGAGCAGGGTGAGTCTATCAATACCCGATCAAAGCTACCCTCTAGGCGTTGAATGACCTTCGCTGAATCGATGAGTTGGGTTTCCAAAATCGTAGCGCCGGAACGCGCGGCACGCTGCTTGAGATCCTGCAGTTTGAGATCCAGAATATCCATGGCCACAATCTTGCCCTTATTCTGCATAAGCGCCGCGAGATGTAGCGTTTTCCCGCCAGAGCCGGCACATGCATCGACGACCATCTGACCGGGTTCGACTTGCAGCAATGGCGCAATGAATTGCGAACCGGCGTCCTGCATTTCGAATTCACCTTTTTTAAAAGCCTGGGTGGCGAAAATATTTCCGCGCACCTTGAGCCAAAGGGTATCCGGAAGAGCGAGAGGACTCTTCACTTTTTCGACCGCGATCTTCTCGGCTTTCAAATCTTGAATTAGTTTTTCAATATTAGTTTTGAGCGTGTTGGTGCGCAAAAAAACCGTCGGCTCTTTGTTTAAGCTCTGCATGACCGCGATCCAGTCCGCGCCAAATTCCTTTTGTCCCAGTTCAAACAGCCAATCTGGAAATGAGTGCTCGATGGGTGCAGGCTTTTGCGCTTTGCTGCGACTTTGCATTTTTGCCATATCCAGGGCCCTGAACTCGGGCCGGGTCACCGGTTTGAGATTTTTCGTCATTAGGTAGGCGGCAATCACCGGCAAAAGCTCTGCGGATTCGGCGATGAATTCAAGCCTTCGTTTATGGCGAAGGATCCCATATACAGCTTCGGCAAAAAAACTTCTGTCGTCGGGCGTCCAGTTTCTGTTTGCGCGGGCGTATTTGTCGATCATGCGGTCGGCATGTCTTCCCTTTTCAAAAACCTCGATGAGGGCTTGAGAAAGAGTATTTAGAATGTGAAATTGCACGGACTTGCTCAAGTGAAAGATTCCTTAAAACCCGCATTTTGTTGTAGTTGGGCGACGAAGTCATGGTAATAGTTACGGGAAGCATGACACTGAAAAATACGCAGGCAATCGTTGCCGACATACAAGCCTGGATGCAAAAAGCAGTGATTGGACTTAATCTGTGCCCGTTCGCCCAGGCGGCGCAAGCCAAAAACCAAATTCGCTATCAAGTCAGCACGGCGGTGACCAAAGAGGAGCTGCTGCGGGATTTGCTGAGCGAACTTAAGTTCCTGGTGAAAGCGGATGCTAAAGACGTCGATACGACTCTGCTCATTCATCCGCAGGTGTTGAGTAATTTTTTGGAGTTTAATGATTTTCTAGAGACCGCAGAGGCGGCGCTGTTCGAACTAAAATTGGGGGGCGTGATCCAGATCGCCAGTTTTCATCCGCGCTATCAGTTTGCCGGGACCGAGGCAGATGACATCAGCAATTACACCAATCGCTCTCCCTACCCGATCCTGCACCTGCTGCGCGAAGAGAGTGTGACTCGAGCCGTGGACTCTTTTCCCGACGTCGAGTCCATTCCAGAAAAAAACATCGCGACGCTTAAAGGCCTGGGTCTAAGAGGTTGGAAGAAGCTGGGCATTCCCGGGAGTTGAAAAGCGGGCTTGCAATTCCTGAAGCCCGATCTCTTGCAAAAGCCACTGCAGTCGATCGCTCGCGTGCTTCCTTGGCCCCTCAATTTTACTGGCGATAATCAGTTCATTTTTCATAGAGTGCTCATGACCTACAAGTTCGGTCACCGTGACTTTGTAGCCGAAGGACTCGAGCCGTAGGCAGCGCAAGACATTGGTTAGGTGGCTGCCAAATTCGCGAGTATGGATGGGGTGCCGCCAAACTTCAGTCAAGGGGCTCGAGAGCTGTTTAGATTTATTCTGCCGCAGTGTCTTGGCGATTTCGGCCTGGCAGCACGGGACTAAAAAAATATGCTTGGCGCCTCTGTTTAAGGCAAAATCAATGGCCTCATCAGTGGCGGTATCGCATGCATGCAGGGCGGTGACGATATCGATTTTTTCAGGTAGGCGCTGGGACTGGACTGAATCGGCAGCAGAGATATTTAGAAATGACATATTTTGAAAGCCGAATTTTTTTTGCAGTTCACTCGATTTTTTTACCAGATCGTCGCGGGTTTCGACGCCGTAAACGTGGCCGTTGGGCAAGGTCTTGTAGAACAGATCATAAATGATAAAGCCCAAATAAGATTTTCCCGCGCCGTGATCGACAAGGTTTAAGTCGGCCCCCGCCTGCTGCAAGTCCTTCAGCAACGGCTCAACAAATCCGTACAGATGATAGACTTGTTTCAGCTTTCGCCGGCTATCCTGATTGATTTTGCCGTCACGAGTAAGAATGTGCAGTTCTTTAAGGAGCTCGATGGACTGGCCATCGCGCATTTCTTCTAGCGGTTTTGTCATGGAGGTTAACTTACTGTAAAAACCGGCAAACTGGAATTAAATACCAACCTGGGAATATGAGTGAGCCAGAATTGAGAATTCTTGTTCATCTATGGCTCGCCATGCAATGACTTTGATCAATCGAAATTTTCTTGCAGGGATTCTTCTGACTACAAGTATCATGTGCTCCTTCCATGCGGCGGCTGAGGGATCTGACAATACTCCCATTGAGATCGCTCTATTCCCGCCTCTTCAACCAAGACTAGGTTATTCCGGCGATTTTCCAACTTGTGGCCTGAGTCTACTTTAATTCATGAGGCTTTAAATGAAATCTGTTGTTAGTATACCACAATTCTTGAAATTTCATTTGATAGCTCTTTACATTACAACCTATAGGTTGTAATGTTGGATATGCCGTTAAGCGGAAAAGACCTCATTCGTCTATTGAAACAACAGGGCTGGGAAGTGGTGCGTGTCAACGGCAGCCACCATATCCTAGTCAAAGACGATAGAACCGTGGTGGTTCCAGTGCATGGCAATAGGTCGCTCGGCCGAGGGCTTGAATCAAAAATTTTGAAACAGGCAAGGGTGAAAAAATGATTTATTTTGCAAAAGTTGGAAAACAGAAAGACGGATCTTACCTGGTTGAGTTTCCTGAACTCCCCGGCTGTTTGACCGAAGGTAAAAGCAAGGCAGACGCCTTGGAGAACGCCAAAGAAGCCTTGGATGGCTGGTTGGCCGCCAACTGCGACCGTGATTTGAGCATCCACGCTCCCGTCAACAGAAAGGGCTCGGCCTATCACCCTGTTGAGGTGGATTTAAATATTGCCTTTGCGGTGAAGCTTAGGCTCGTGAGGGCACACCTTGGAATGACACAAACTGAGGCCGCGAAGAAACTCAAGATCAGTCAGCAGGCTTACGCAAAATTGGAATCCCCAAGGACTGCGAATCCCAGCCTTTCGACGATCAAGAAAATCGCAGAGTCGTTACAGGTGAGTGTGCTGAAGTTGGTCTTGTGATTTTTTGAACTGCCATAAAGTAACAAAGCATTGGCAGCAGTCTATTCGGAACACCGGCCGCATAGGCCGCCTCAAAGTAATGAGGAGAGTCGCCAAAGGTCTAGCGAGACACCCAACTCCCCAGGGAACGTCCAGAACTTGAAACCCAACGTACAGAATTTTTCACTATACCATCTCAACTCTCCAATATTTGTTTAAGAGCGCCACAAAAAAACCGATCTTTACCTAGGCATTGATTTATCTGGCGAACCAACTTTGAAGCGGACACCTGTGGAGGATATTTGAAATTCATAAAAATTGCTGCCGGTGTTCTTATTGCGCTATTCATTATCGGAAGATTTGGCACAAGCCAGGACGCTACGTCGAGTGCCACCGAAACAATGGCTTCAGTGGACACCAAGCCAATAAAAGACTCCTGCGCCAGGCTTACTTCTATCTTGGGCTACCACTCAAATCGGTCGTCGGCCCAAAAAGATGACTTATGGGGAAAGACCTATAAGAACCGCCAATTCAAATGGAAGCTGCAGCTCGTCAGCGCGGACAAAGCATTCGATGATGATTATGAGGTAACATTCGCGTGTCTTCCCCCAAGTGAACATCAAGCAATGGTAAAAATGACCTATCCAGAATCAATGAAGTCGGTGGTACTAAAATTTAAGAAAGGGACACCGATCGAAGTCACCGGAACTTTGAAAGAATATGAAAACCCGCCCGATGATCTTGCTGACAAAGTTTCTATAAGAATAACGGCCGAACCTAAAAATTAACTAAGGTTGATCACTCGACGGATTGAAATCGTTGTGAAATTCACGGTATTCACTTTTTAGAGTTTCAAGATCTTTCGTCTGATTCAGATCGTAATGATCTACAACGATCTCAGCTGTTTGCAAAAGGCACTGAAAGCCGACGACTAACGCCTGTGCATAACTGACTACTGACGGCCCCTTGTATTTCACTGCCGAATTCGAGACTTCCAATGCACGAGATATTCCCGCAAAATTCCAATGCTGCCACTCCGCAAACCGTTGGTAGAACTTATACAGCTGTTTATCGCTCTCAACCAGACTAAAGACACTTTTAACCGACTGCCCAAGCCAGTCTCTGATAAAGGGATCTTTGGGAACTGACGCTTGCCGTTTCAATGCCTTCTTTGCGTCTTTAGAATAAAAGTAGGCGACGTCCTTGAGCCTACCCGGATTTTCTGACCACTCAGAATTTCTCTCTCACCGCGTCGGTTAATTGAACTCCTCTTCGAATCCGTTCGGAGTTTTAAATCCAATC
>JAYVPG010000051.1:0-27506 GCA_043757545.1 Pseudobdellovibrionaceae bacterium | reverse complement strand
CGAAAGCTAACTCAGCTTTGGCATTTCGAGAAGGCGACTGGGTTGCAGGTGCGCTTTAAGTATTGGGACGAGGCCCGAGTGACGAAGCCTTATGAAGGCAAGTTGATGAGTGTGGAAAGTTCGAAGTTAGTTTTTGAGAATGCTAAGGGAATTTTTGAAGTGGATTTTTCGTGTGTGCAAAAAGCACGCGTGCAACTCGCGGATGTGCTGAAGAAACAGCCACCGCCTGGTAAAAAGAAGAGGTAAAAAATGTCTGACAATGTATTTTCCGATTTGGGTCGTTTGATTGACCAGTTGGGCAAAGATAAAGGGATCGATCGCACCATTGTGATTGAAGCCATCGAGCAGGGCATGGAACTTGCCGCCCGCAAGAAATTCGGAACTTATCGTGAGATTGAAGCCAAATACAACGAAGAGGTTGGCGAAGTTGAACTCTTTGAATTCAAAGAAGTTGTAAACGATGCTGACTTTGTCGACGAAGAAGTTGAAATCAAAATGAGCGAGGCTCTGGTGCTGGATCCGGAAGCCCAGTTGGCCGATTCTATCGGTCGCAAGCTCGAGAGTGGCGACTTGGGCCGCATTGCCGCACAAACCGCGAAACAAATCATCATGCAAAAAGTGCGTGAGGCCGAGCGCGATATTATTTTCGCCGAATTTGAACAACGCAAAGGTGAAGTGGCTTCGGGCATCGCTCGTCGAGTTGAACGCGGCGCCATCGTGGTCGATCTTGGCCGTACAGAGGCCTACATTCCGCCACGCGAACAAATTCCCGGGGAAGTCTACAAGCCTGGTGATCGCATTCAAGGTTACATCGCCGATGTGCGTGCATCGACCCGTGGTCCACAGATCATTATGTCGCGTGCGGATGAGCGCTATTTGATGAAACTCTTCGAGGTTGAAGTTCCTGAAATCTACGATGGGATTGTTGAAATCGTGGCCGCGGCTCGTGAGCCCGGACAACGGGCCAAGATCGCCGTGCGCAGCAAAGATGCCGCCGTCGATCCAGTCGGCGCTTGCGTCGGCATGAAGGGCAGTCGCGTGCAAAACATCGTGCAAGAGTTGCGCGGTGAGAAAATCGATATCGTCAATTACGACGAAGACGTCGCGCGTTTTGTTTGCAACGCTTTGGCGCCCGCTGAAATTTCAAAAGTCTTTGTCGATGAAGGCAATCGCGAGATGGAAGTCGTCGTTCCGGACACCCAACTCAGTTTGGCCATCGGTAAAAAAGGTCAAAATGTCCGTTTGGCGGGCAAGTTGACCGGTTGGAAATTGGATATTTTAAGCGAAACCAACTTGGCTTCCAAAACTGCCCAGGCGATTTTGAATCTGATGTTGATCCCTGGCATGAACGAAACTATGGCGCAGAATATTTATCAGTCGGGATTTTCGAGCGTGCAAAACTTAGGTTTGGCGGATGCCGAATCCATAATGGGGATTCCTGGCTACGACGATCCGGTGAAAGCACAGAAGTTGCTCGACGATGCGCTTGCCTTGATTGCGCAATACAAAGCGGAGGGCAAATCGCTTCCGACCGTTTCGGCCAAAGGTGCCGATGTGGGAGCTCCGCGTGCCGCTCAGACGTCACAGGATGCTAAGAGCCAAGCCGACGCGCGATTGCGTGAGGAAATGGCTCAACTGAACGCCAAGAAGGAGAATGAGTGAATCAATTGAAAGTCTTTGAATTCGCCAAAGAAATTGGCGTCGAAACTCTAACCTTGATGGATAAGATCCGAGAGTGGAATCTCCCGGTTCGTAGTCACATGGCGACGCTCGACGAACAGATGATGGTTGAGATTAAGACACGATTGGACCAAGCTTCTCAAACTGCGGCAGAAGATGCGGCAAAAGCGAAGAAGAAAACGATTCGTAAAAAAGCAGCGGCCGATGCGAAAGAAGCTGCGGCCACACCGGCTGGAGTGAAAGCCAAAGCGGCGGCTCCGGAAAAGAAAACAGCAGTAAAAAAGGCGGCGGCTCCTGCTCCTGAAGCGGCGCCCAAAGTCGCAGCAAAGGCCGTAGCTCCGAAGGCGGTTGCACCGAAAGCTACAAAAGCGGTGGCGAAGAAGACGGTTGAGGCCGAGGCACCCAAGGGCGCCGTGCGCTCGACGGTCATTCGCCGTAAAGCGGGCGAGGCCGAGGCGAAAGCTGAAGCTGCAGCTCTGGCGGCGGCGCAAGCCGCAGCAGAAATTGAGCAAGGCGCAGCGGCAGGTGAGGCGGCAGGCGTAGAGGCGCTTGACGCTGCGAAAGCGGCAGGAATTCCTGGCGTCGACGGAACTGTCGCTCCAGAAGCTGCTAAACGTCGCAATATTGTGGGCCGCATGGACTTGCGTCGTGTGACCAATGTTCAGGGCGGCGGTACGGCTCAGGGTGGCACTCAGGGAACAGCGGGAGTCATAACTCCACGCACCTCGCGTACAGCTCCGCGTAATATTCGTCCCGGATTTTATTCGGCAGAACCTGTCGCGACCCCCAATCCATTCGCTGTTCATCCCAGTCGTATTGATGTCAAAGACGACAAGGGTAAGAAGCGTCCGGGAACCGGTGCGCGCGAGGAAGAAGTTAAGATCTTCACTGCGACTGAATTCCGCAAACGCGAAGTTATTTTTCAACCCAAGAAGAAAAAAGGCATCGTTGGTCGAGACGCCAAAAAGACTCAGCTCACGACTCCTGCCGCTCATAAACGGGTGGTTGAAGTCGACTCAACAATCAGCTTGCAGAATTTAGCGAGTGAGATGGGAGTCAAAGCTCCAGCATTGATGAAGAAGCTGATGGCCCAAGGTGTTCAGGCGACGATGAACACGAGCTTGGATTTTGATACGGTGGCGTTGATTGCACCTGAGTTTGGTTTTGAGGCGTCGAACGTTCACCGCTCGGTCGACGAATTGATTTCGGCGACGGCATACGGGGATATGGAAGCAGAGCGCATCACACGTCCGCCTGTGGTTACCGTTATGGGTCACGTCGATCATGGAAAAACGACACTACTCGACGCTATTCGCAAAGCGCGAGTTGCGGCGGGCGAGGCTGGCGGAATTACTCAGCACATTGGTGCATATTCGGTGACGATTGAAACTGGGCAGATGATCACTTTCATCGATACTCCCGGCCACGAAGCCTTCACGGCCATGCGTGCGCGTGGAGCCAATGCGACGGACGTCGCTATTATTGTGGTGGCTGCAGATGACGGAATGATGCCGCAAACGGCAGAGGCCATCAATCACGCGAAGGCCGCAAAAGTCCCGATCATTGTGGCGGTCAATAAAATGGATAAGCCGGGTGCGAACCCTGAGCGAATCAAACAGCAATTGACTGAATTTGAATTGGTTCCTGAAGAGTGGGGCGGCACGACGATTTACTGCCCTGTCTCCGCACTCAAAGGCGACGGTATTAAAGAGTTACTTGAACAAATCGTGTTGGTTGCCGAGATGGCGGAACTTAAGGCCAATCCGAAACGCTCAGGGACCGGCATCGTGATTGAGGCTCGCATGGAAAAGGGCCGCGGCGTAGTCGCGACCATTCTGGTCCAGGACGGCTCGGTCGAAATCGGTCAAGTCATCGTGGCGGGAACAGTCACCGGACGAGTGCGCAATATGCTCGATGATAAGGGCAAGAGCGTAAAACGAGTCGGACCTGGGATGCCGGTGGAAATCACTGGCTTACCGGAAACTCCGCGTGCGGGTGATCGTTTTGATATTGCTCAAGATGAAGAGGCCGCTCGACGTATTGCCGACCAACGTTTGTCGCTGGTGAAAATCGAAGAGACCCCGAATTCCAAAATGACTATGGAGCAACTTTTCGCGCGCGTAAAATCGGGCGAAATGAAAGAGCTTCCGGTGGTTTTAAAAGTCGACGTTTCGGGAAGCATGGAAGCCGTAAAGGGCATGCTCGAGAAAATCAGCAATCCCGAAGTAAAATTAAAACTGGTGCATTCAGCGGTCGGTGGAATTACCGAGAGCGACGTTCTGCTTTCTTCGGCGGCAAAAGGAGTCATCATTGGTTTCAATGTGAAGCCTGATCCTGGTGCTGTTCGTATGGCGAAAGAAAACGGCGTTGAGATTAAAACTTTCTCGATTATTTACGAGTTGGTAGATTACCTTAAGTTGGCCCTCACTGGATTGCTCACTCCCGAGTCGATCGAAAAAGCGATGGGTCGCGCGGAAGTTCGCAATACATTTACCGTTCCGAAAATGGGCATGATCGCCGGTTGTTTTGTCACCGAAGGCAAAATTGCACGCAATCAGATGTTACGCTTAGTGCGTGACGGTAAAATTATTTTCGAAGGCAAAGTGGGCAGTCTGAAGCGCTTTAAAGACGACGCCAAAGAAGTGGCGACGGGTTTTGAGTGTGGTATTGGCATCGAGAACTTTAACGACATCAAAGTGGGCGACGTCATCGAATCCTTCGTTAAAGAGGATAAGGTACGGGAGCTTTAAAATAGATGGCGTCGGATAGATCCACGCGGGTGCAAAGAGTCGAGCGCGAACTCCTTGAAGTCCTGTCACATTTTCTTTTACATGGTTTGGGCGAACCTTTGCCTTGTTATTC
This sequence comes from Pseudobdellovibrionaceae bacterium, assembly GCA_043757545.1. Taxonomy (GTDB): domain Bacteria; phylum Bdellovibrionota; class Bdellovibrionia; order Bdellovibrionales; family UBA1609; genus JALHOQ01. The sequence continues at coordinate 22,964 of JAYVPG010000051.1, read as the reverse complement.
CTCGATCACAGCGGTCGAGGTTTCTCCTGATTTGCGCTATGCGCGCGTCTTTTTTCGTTTAGTTGGAAAAGAAAATCTAACCAGACGGGCAGAAGAGACGCTCGCGGGCCTGCGCAGTCTATTCCAAAAGCAAGTCGCACAAAATGTGAAGATGAAATTTTGTCCGGTGTTGAAATTTGAATTCGGCCGAGTCGCCGAGCTCGATGAAATCGATAAATTGCTAGAAAACTTGCGCAAGCCCAAGAGTTTTGGAGAATGATTTTGACCGTCAAAACACAAATCGATGGACTGCTATTGATTGATAAGCCGGCGGATATCACGAGCCATGACGTCGTCTATCGGGTGCGTAGGATTCTTGGACAAAAAAGTGTCGGGCACACGGGAACATTAGACCCACTCGCGACTGGATTAATGATTCTGGTGCTGGGCGAAGCGACTAAACTCTCGGATTATTTGGTGGCTGCGGATAAATCCTACTCTATGAAGATTCGGTTGGGCGTGACCACCGACACTTTGGATCGCACGGGAAAAGTGTTAAGCGAAACTCCTTGTGATTTTTCAGCGGAACGGCTGCGTGGGGAAGTGGCTAAGCTTGAAGGCGAGTTCCAGTGGCCAGTTCCGCTCTATTCGGCGGCCAAGGTGGATGGCAAAAAACTCTATGAATATGGCCGCAAGGGCGAGGATGTCGCAATTCCGGTAAAAACGATGTCCTTTTGGGAGACTCAAGTTTTAGAGGCCGGTGGGAGTCAGCTTTCGGTCAGTTTGAGCTGCACTAAGGGCAGTTTTATTCGCACCTGGGCGGCTCAGCTCGGAGAGGCCCTTGGCGTGGGCGGGGTGATTGAGGAATTGCGCCGGTTGCGCAATGGCTCTTGGTCGGTCTCTCAGGCGGTCACTCTCGATGAGCTCGAGCAACGAGTCATGGGTGCGCCGGTGACGCCGACTGTCCTTGGCGACGCCTTTGTGCCTATGGCGCAGGCCTTACCGGCCTGGAAGTCCTTAATGGCGACCGCCAAGGACGCCCGCCTGGTCTCGAACGGTCAGGTTCCTCGTGACGTGTTTAATCGGCTTATTTTCGAGCAGAAGCAGGCTCACGAACAGGGTGTTCCCATCTTCGTAAAGGTCATCACCACGGACGGAGAGTTGCTCGCGATTCTGGCTGCGGAACCGGGACAAGGCCTCAAAATTCGTAGGGTTTTTCGAGGCTTTACTTGACCTTTGGACCCCCTCATTACTAAATCTATCCCTTAATCAAACTCGAAGGTACGAAGGCCAAACGTCCCAAGGGTTATTTCGTTTTCCGGAGGTATATACCATGGCGTTACTCAAAGCAGACAAAGAAGAAGTGATCAAAAAATTCCGCAAGTCCGAGCTCGACACCGGCTCTTGCGAAGTGCAGGTCGCCTTACTGACCACGCACATTCAAGAACTTACGGGACATTTCAAAACTCACAAGAACGACGTGCATTCGCAACGTGGTCTGGTGAAAATGGTTAATCGTCGCCGCAAATTACTTTTGTACCTAAAAAGAACAGCTAATGATCGTTATGCCAAACTCATCCATGACTTAGGTTTAAGGAAATAAACTAATTTTATGATAAATAAACAAACAAGTACCGCACGCGTTGGTGACAGCACGATTACGATCGAGACCGGCCGCTTAGCTAAACAAGCCGACGGTTCAGTTTTGGTATCGAGTGGAAACAACATGGTCCTAGTGACCGCGGTTTCTGCGCGAGAGCCAAAGGACATCGATTTTTTTCCTCTCACCGTCGAATATCAGGAAAAATTCTATGCGACCGGAAAAATTCCCGGTGGCTACTTTAAGCGTGAAGGCCGACCGACCACCAACGCGACTTTGACTTCGCGTTTGATCGATCGTCCGATTCGTCCCTGCTTTCCCGAAGGCTACCGCTTTGAGACGCAAGTGATTGCGACGACGTTGAGCTACGATGGCACATTCCCCATCGATGTTTTGGCGAGCATTGGGGCTTCGGCCGCTTTGCATATCAGCGATATTCCGTTCAATGGTCCGACGGCGGCTGTGCAAGTGGCACGCATTAATGGCCAGTTGAAAGTGAATCCATCGCTGGCCGAGCTAGAGACTTCGGACATGAATATTCTGGTGGCGGGGACTCGCAACGGGATTTTGATGGTCGAGGGCGAAGCTAAGTTTATTAGCGAAGCGGACGCTCTTGAAGGCTTGAAGTTTGCGCATAAGTCGATGATGCCGATATTTGATGCGCAAGATGAACTGCGCACTAAATTTGGCAACATTGCGAAACGCAAATTTGTTGCGCCGACGATCGACGCTGATTTTGAAACTCCGGTTCGCACATTCTTAACCGAGAAGATTCGTCAGGCTTTGCAGATTCGCGACAAAGGTTCGCGCTATGACGCCTATTCGGCAGCGAAGACCGAAGCAAAAACTAAGTTTGTCTCGGATATCAAAGACGATAAACTCCATGGCAAGCGAGGAAAAGAACTCAATACCATTCTCGAGGATCTGAAATACAAACTCAGCCGCGATTTGGTTTTGAATGACAAAGTTCGTATCGATGGCCGTAAAACCACAGACATTCGTGGCATCTGGTGTGAGGCGGCTCTTTTGCCGCGCGCACATGGATCGGGTTTGTTTACTCGTGGTGAGACTCAGGTTCTTGGCACTGTCACTCTGGGAACAGGCGACGATGAGCAATACATCGACGACTTGGCCGGATTGACCAAAAAGAAATTCATGCTGCATTACAATTTCCCCCCGTTCTCGGTGGGTGAAGTCGGTCGCGTGGGCGCACAAAGTCGTCGCGAAGTCGGACACGGATTTTTAGCCGAGCGTGCTTTAAAAGCCGTTTTGCCGGATTTCGAAAAGTTTCCGTATACGATTCGTATTGTGTCGGAAGTACTTGAGTCCAATGGTTCGTCGAGCATGGGCACGGTTTGCTCCGGCACGATCGCACTTTTGGATGCAGGCGTACCGATCAAAGGCAATGTGGCCGGAATCGCGATGGGTCTGATCAAAGAGGGTGAGAAGTTCGCAGTTCTCTCAGATATTCTCGGCGACGAGGATCATTTGGGTGACATGGACTTTAAAGTCGCTGGGACTCGCAAGGGTATCACCTCGCTGCAAATGGATATCAAGATCGACAGCATCAGCTTCGCAGTTATGGAGCAGGCGCTGAAACAAGCTTACGATGGTCGCAATCACATCTTGAATGAGATGGAAAAAGTGATTTCGCAACCGCGTGGTGAGATCTCGCAATTTGCTCCTCGTATCGAGACCATGAAGATCAAACCTGAGAAGGTGCGTGAAGTCATCGGTGCCGGCGGTAAAGTCATTAAAGGCATTATCGAAGAAACTGGCGTGAAGATCGATATCGAAGACGACGGAACGATTCACATTGCTTCGGCAGATCCTTTGGCCACAAAACGCGCGATGGAAATCATCGCTGGTATTTGTGCAGAGGCGGAAGTCGGCAAAGTGTACTCGGGCAAGGTCGTTAAGATTATGGACTTCGGTGCGTTCGTCGAAATCTTCCCGAACAATAGCGGGTTGTTGCACATTTCCGAAATCGCGCATGAGCGCATTCGCAATGTGACCGACGTGCTCAATGAGGGTGATACAATCGACGTGAAAGTGCTGGATATCGATCGCTCAGGACGTATCAAGCTGTCGCGTAAGGCGATTTTGGAACGTCCGACTGATACTCCCCAGTAACGACGGTCAGTGAAAGCATATAGCTACAAGCCCATATTCCAAAAGACGACGTTAGCCAACGGCGTGCGGGTGGTGACAGAAAGCCATCCGTTCACGCGCGCGGTGAGCGTCGGTGTTTTTGTCGAAGTGGGGACTCGTGATGAACCCATTCGCAAAGCGGGCCTGACTCATTTTCTAGAACATTTGGTTTTCAAAGGGACACGCAAACGCTCTGCCTATGAACTGGCAAAGGTTCTGGATGCGGTTGGCGGCGACCTGAATGCGTACACGACAAAAGAGTACACTTGTTTTCATGCGACCTCGCTCAAGGAGCATTTGCCTATTGGGTTAGATGTTGTGATGGACTTGGTGACGGGTGCAACTCTTGGGTTGGATGACTTTAAGAAAGAACGTGAAGTCATTGTTCAAGAGATCCAAATGTCAAAGGATGCTCTAGAAGAGTATATTCTAGATGTTTACTTGGAAAAAGTTTTTGAGGGTCAAGAGTTGGCAACTCCGATTCTTGGTGATGAGCACACTCTTGAGGGTTTAAAGCGAACCGATATTGTTAAGCATTACGAGTCCAATTTCCGTGGCCCTAGAATTATCATTAGTGTGGCTGGACCTGTTGAGCACGAGCAAGTCGTGGAGATGGTCGAAAAGGCTCTTGGCAAAGTCAGTCGTCATTGTAAGGCCCACAAACGGAAAACCCCGCGCGTGAAGCGCGTTTTAGAGTTCATTCACCGCCCGAGTGAGCAGGTGCATCTGTTGGTCGGATTTCCCTCTTGCTCTTATAAATCTAAACACCGCTTTGATTCCTATGTGGTGAACGATCTGCTCGGTGGGGGTGTGACTTCGCGCTTGTACCAACGGATTCGCGAAGATCAGGGTCACGTTTACAGCGTTTACAGTTACCTGCAATCGTTTGTGGATACCGGCCTTTTTCTGACCTATGCCGGTACGTCGAACAAGAATGCGTTAGCGGTTGTAAAGGCAATGAAGAGTGAGTTGCAAAAATTTGTTGATCAGGGATTAAAGCGCAACGATTTGAAAATGTTTAAAACTCAGGTCAAGGGTCAGATTTTATTAGGTGCGGAGGATATGGAAAACCGCATGAACTCCCTGGGCGTGAATGAAATGGTGTTTGGCGAGTATCGTCCGATTGACGAAGTCATTGAAGAGATTGATCGCGTGAGTGTGAAGTCGATCAATGAATACGTGCGCAAGTACTTTGATATGGATCAAGTTTCGTTGATGGTGATGGGCGATTTAGAGCCGGCGGAGGCTCTTAAACTTATGGATGTATGGGAGTAATTATGGAAATCGGTCAGTTTAAAAAATCAATGCAAGAAATCGCAAAGACGATTGGCGCCGTGGTTGAGGAAAAATTGGGTGATCGCTCGCAGCTGGAAGAGCAAGTGCGGGTCATGGCAAAGCACGTCGAGCGGGTGGTAACGGATAGTCTTTGGACGGGCGGTCGCGAAAAAGTTTCGGTGAAGTTTAAGCGGTTAGCAAATTTCAAGGGTGATCTTCCGGCTTATGCGACGGCGGGTGCCTCGGGGCTAGATGTCCGCGCCTGTGTCGAAGCGAGTGTGGTGTTGAAACCCATGCAGCGCAGTTTAATCCCGACCGGATTATCGGTTGAAATACCCCATGGTTATGAAATTCAAGTGCGTCCGCGCAGTGGGCTCGCCATTTCAAAGGGGTTAAGCCTGGTCAATACTCCCGGGACAGTTGACGCCGACTATCGCGGCGAAATCAAAGTCATCGTTATTAATTTAGGGCAAGAGGACATCACCATCCAAGATCAAGAGCGCGTCGCTCAGCTCGTCGTGTGCCCGATCGTGCAAGTGACACTCGAAGATGTAACGGATCTATCGGAAACCGATCGCGCCTCGGGTGGGTTTGGTAGTACTGGGGTTTAGTCCTGTCTTATCTTCGTAAAATCTGATTTCATAAGTAATTCAATTGCCTCTGCTCTGTCGATTTTCATATTGCTCCACAGACCTACCGGAGTGATTGCGACAACATTGTAGTATGCGCCAGACGCCCTTGAACGGTATCCGAACAGGGCGGCTTGAAGTTGGCGTTTGGACTCATCTGAATACACTGGGGTCACCCAAGTAAAACTTCCGTAGGCAGGTTTGATATGCGCGTTCAGGCTTTGTCGACCCGATGAGTCCTCGGCGACAACAGGTTGGGTCGCGCCGCCTGCCGAATCATTGTCTGTAGAGCCCGAACTAGCGATTCCCTCTGCGGTGAAGCTGGCAAAGCCTGGTTTTGGGTACCTGGATTCTGCAACCGCCATCGCATAGAATGGCTCGTCTTCAAGCTCCGGAGCGAAGAAGTCGGGAGTTACAAATAGTTTGTCTTCTGGCAGCGAATTTAAATAGTTTCTGAGCTCAGCTCGCATATCCATTCTATTGTTGTGTTGGAAGTAGCCAAAGTCCCCAAGAGGCACGACACGTTTGTAAATTCTTACGGGAAGATCTAGGCTAATGAAGCGCATGCGCGAGCTGTAGTCACTTGGAACAAATACCTTAAGCTCGGCGTGCTGCTGAGCAATCCGCTCCAATTGCTTGCGATAGGCGTGATGAAATAAAAATTTAGTTGCAGGGTCGGGGGCAGCCCCCCATCCCGTGAGTAAGACACTCCAGGTTTCGGGTTTAAGATCGACTTCGACTCGCGGATCTTTAAACTGCTGAGAACTGTTGTTCGCTTGTATTCCAGAATCAGAGTCGTCTGTGGCACACTCAATCGCGATTGAGCCTGAGAGCATATATAATCCCGATTTACCATCGCATAGCGATGGGGAAACGGGAAAATGCGGCAAGGTCACCTTTGGAAGTCTTGCAGTCTTGTGCTCTGCGGATTCGATTTGTGCTGCGGCAAGTACTTTTCTATTTTTTGAAAGTAATTGCACTTCTTCAGAATCCGGAGTCACGGTAAAAAAATAGCGTCTATTGCTAAGTGTTTGATAAAGCAAAGATTCATAGATGTGGCGAAATTTAGGTGTTTGAAATTGAGAGCGTGAAGTGTGCAGTAAGCTTTTCAGCGGTTCGTTCGATGTGCGAAAGTCTAGCATATCCAGCGCTAGGATTTGGTCACTCACTTGAACTTGAGAGTTCTGCACAAAGGTTTGCTGGTCGAGCCAACGCACAAATTCTATTGCGTGAGCGTCCAAAGTTTTTGATGCCTCTCTAATTTTGTCGACTGTATCCGAAAGCTTGGCAATATCTAGGGACCGCAAAAATTCAAGAGATAAATCTTCGTCAATCGGTTTATAAACACCAAGATCTGACCGATTTATTTTAAGACTCGTTTGAATATCCTCTAAAATACCTAGTTCATGGGAAAGCTTTTCTAGGGCAGCTTTGGTCGCTGGGGAAAATAGCGTAGCCATAAAAACACGGTCCGTAGCTGAGGGAATGAAAGAATCGACTTGGCTCAGAGTTAAGCTTAGCTCATTGTTGAATCGAGCGAAGAAAAGTTTAATACGCTCGGACGTGTTCAGAGGTTTCAGTTTTTCGTAAAATTCTTTATCTTTAATTAGGATCGTGGATGTCAGGCAAAATCCGCTGAAGCCAAATTGCATCCAAGATGAGCCACTCGAATATAAATCCTGTTTAAATAGCGCAAAAGTATTTAGTTGCGAGCTGTCTTGGGAATCAATAAACACGATGGGTATATAAAGTGGGCTTTTGTCGCCTGAGCTTGTGGTGTCTGTCGGATGACTTAGAATATTGGCTTTTGAGAAATAAGCGGCAGCTTCGCTGGTCAGATGTCTTTCCCGCAGGACTCGGTTTAGGATCGCTTGTTCCTGAGTATTTAGCGTCAGGGCGATTCTTTGTAAATTCTCAAAATCAATCTGCGTCGACTCAAGCGAGTCTTTTGTTTGTAAGTTCGACCACAGCTTTTCAGCTCCGCTAAAAATTGACGATTCTTGATCTGGTACCTGCAGTTGAACGTCCAGTGTTTTTACGTCGTTAGAAGCGTGTTCGGGCGGGGTACGATCGCTAAATCTATCGCAGGAGGCTAGATCGCTCATTTCACTGGGTTGAGTGATTTGATTGCCAGTATAGGTGGGATTGATCAGGCAGCTGAGGCTGCGATATGTGTAGTCGATGGGATAGTTTTTTATTGTAGCGACTTCATCTGAAAATTTGAGCTGCGAGCTGCGTTTTAGTAGTTGGTTAATTATGGTCAGCGGTGAGACGAGAGCCGATCGGACGGGCTCTAGCCGTCCGGTCGTAAGATCGTAAGTCTGATGCCGACTGGCATTGTATAAAACTGGGCGTAGGTGGTCTGAAAATTCTTGAATGGAAAAGGTCCATTCGGCTGGCATTTGCAAATTTAGGTCAAAGATCAAAGCGATCATAAGATAGGTTTCGCCGACGCAATTGGTACATTTATTCACCAATGCGGAGGACATGGATGCCCCCTTCAAACAGTAGTCAATTCCAAAGCGACTCTTACGATAGAGCAGCTTTCTAATCTCGAACCAATTGTTATAAAAATCACGTTCGCTGTTTTTAACAAGCTCATTAGCCTGCGACAGAATATCGCGGTAGGCTTGTTTAGCTCTGGGTTGGTTGTAGGATTCATCTCCGTTGTAGACAAAATATGTGTTTTCTAGATCCAGAAAGATTTCGCCAAGGTTGAGTGCTCCGCGAATTCCGTGAGTCCAGTTTATAGCCTCTTCGGTGGCTTTGCGACTTTGTCGGAAAAAGTCCATTCGTCCAGCGAGAGTTGAACAGAAGTAGCTTTTGTTAGCTGAAAATCCAACCTCAAGTTGCGTCGGTAGTTTCAGTACCAGTGGCCGCCAGGTGGGGGAAGATTCTCCATCCGTAATACTCAGGCGAATTTCTGGGATGCCGTTATCCACTCTAAAGATATATTGATGATCGTTGAGGCGCTTTGCCGTTTGAACTTTGTCTAATTGAAGTAGGTCTGATTCTGGGTAAAACAAATACCCCATTTTCTTAAAGGCAGAAACGTAAGGGGAGTTCAGGTCCGCGGGCCGCACCAGCAATCCGCAAGTCGCTGGTCTGACAGTGCTGTCATTTGCCTGGGCACAGGTTGCCGAAAATGCGGCAATGAGCAGGACTGCACGGCTGAGAAGGTAGCTGAGACGATAAAAATAGTTCATGTAACAAGATACAGCAACGGTCATGCCAGCTAAACGCATACAAAAAGTTTAAGTGTCTCAATTTGAGACGTGAGCCTTGGTATCACAATTCAATCCTGTTTTCATCCGCCCACTCGAAGTCCTTGCCGGAGTTTAGGCTGGCATTTTGATTGCAGTCAGTGGCTCTATAGAGAACGAATAATACTGTCTCTATCCGGTGAGGGAGCTCCCATGTTCGTAAACGTGCGTCTGACGAGATTTCCATTCTGCGTTGCCGCGGTTTTGATGCTTATTCTTGCTCTAACTGGGCCGTTTTTTGGCAAGTGCTGGGCAGCCGAAATCCCTCCAGTAGATTGTGAGAGCCACTTAGACCCGTCACTTACCCGGTCTGTGCTCAAGTATGGAGCGGTTGAGATCTATGACATCACTCGGACTGCGAGTTACATCGACGCTCACAAAAGGTTTAAGAATCTTACGCCTGCGGCTGACTATGACCCCGTTGGCGCTATTTATATGAATGTGAGCGCATTGACTTATGATGGGTATCGCAATTTTTTTGCATTTGTAGATCACTTACCCAAAGACGTTAAACTTGTTCTTTACGGCACTCGCCAAAATCTGACCTCCTACTTACCCCATCATCTTAACTTTTCTGGCTATTTTGACGGTCGGACAGAAGGTTCGGTCTTCTACCAAGTGATTGAAAATGCCAACCAAGAAGACACTATTCCGCGTTGGGCGCGGGATCATACGGGTGTTTTTGTGAAATTCAAAGTTCGCGAAAGTGAAGTGGTCGGAACGGTGTCTTCTAACTACCGCTTTAACTACAATCCGAAAAATCTTTTTTTCGGGACTCCGGATATTCATCACATCGACGCTAACTTTGAATGGGGTAATTTCATTCAAGTGGGAAAGACAGGCTATGTGGTGTCCGGCTCAAGGTGGCCTGCCCAGCTCAACCATGAGGAGTTCGCTTACACCGGAGTGGACCAGGTTGTCGTGCTCCCTCAACCTTTTTTGGGAGAAGATAAAGCCAAACTATTAGGAATTCCCCATTCTGATGAATTCCTGATTGCGCTATCTGATGACACCATAGTCACCAATGACCCCGAGTATGCGAAATTTTTTAGAACACGCGGGCTTAAAGTAGCAGAAGTGCCGAGCAACGCCGATATTGGATTCGACCATTTTAGCTATACAAATGTTGTGGTGATCAATAATGGTGCCGAAAAACAAATCTATATGACCACTTTCTCGACTTATGGAAAGCTCAGTCCGACTCAGAGTGAAAAGGTAAAAGTCCGCGACCAGGAAGCTATTCGTGTCTATGAATCTTTAGGCTACAAAGTGATCGCTACTGACTCCAGCACCTTCAATGCGATTTCCTTTGGTGGGATTCACTGTGCTACACGCAATTGCCCTGTGCAGTCGCATGCCGATCAAAATCCTGGCTTCTTTGACGGTAGCCTGATTAAGCTAAAGTAGATCAGTCGGGAGTTCCCGACGTCACTGATCGAGATTCAATTCTTTTTCTAGAATATCCAACGACTCGGGCGTTGCTTTTTGGCGCAGCGTTTTGTGTTTGCTGGTATTGCCGATCAACGTGAATGCCCAGAACAGCAGGTACACGCTCAGAATCCCTAAGAGCAAATTGCGTAGTGGTTTTTCAGGGATATGGAAATTCGAAACGAAACCCACAAAAAGTAAGAGAACCGTGGCTGCTGCGCCCAGCAAAAGAATGGGGGGGATTAGAAACGCAACCGTGCTGACGATGAGAATGGGTATAGATGCAAAGAGAACGTGAATGTAAATTTGGCGATAAGGGACTTCACGGTCGAAATAAAATTTAAATACGTAATAAAAAATTCCCGTGGCGATTCCACTCATAATCAGGAAGGTGATCGGAGCCACGATGATTCCGGTGATCATGCCAAAGAAGTCGCGTTCGAGTAGGTTGGACAGAATAGAACATCCTGCGGCGAAGATCGCTTGCAGAATCAAGATCTCGAGCCATTCCCAGTCGGGGAGTGTGCGCATTCCTTGAACAGGATTGCGAAAAAAATTGGGCAGAACCAGAATGGCCGTGCGTAACTTCTCTTTGATGTGGGACCAGTTGATGCGTTTCATGAAGTTACTTGTAGTTTGCGCGGTCAGAACGTCGCGTTCAAGCGAAACGAGGCGTCCCATGACGATTTGTCATAGGTATTTGTCACCAGCGTTGAGCGATAGGACAAATCCGGACCGAGTGTCATGGATTTCGAGACCTTTTTCTCCATCCCGAGCAAAAACAGCGAAGAGGGAGTCGATGCTGTGTAGGTCGTCCATTGGTGTTGGCTGTAGGATCTGACGTCCATGTAGCGCGCGGCAACTCCGGCGCCAATGCGAATTGTCGTCGTGTCGCTGACCACGGGCAAGAAAATCGCGCGAACTTCAAATTCTTTCAGATCTGCTTTGATGTCGCGATCTAGATTTTCTTGAGCAAAGTTAGTGAATGCGGCTTCCGCGCGGATTTTGCGCGAGAAGAGGTTGACGCCTCCGCCAAACTGCACGCCCTTCATCAAGCCAGAACCGGTAGTTCCGTCGGGCGCGGTAATAGAGACGAGTGAGGTGCTGATTCCTAGTGCCCCATGCATGGCCACTGCATCCCAATCGGTGTCGGTTGTCGCGAGCGGCATTGGCTCGTCGGCAGAGGCCTTCAACTCATTGACGATGGAATCGTATTCTTTGTACGAGTCGTCATCATAGGCCAAGACGTTTGTCGAGAAGGCCAAGAGTGACACCAGCAAAGTCGGAAATGTGAATTTCAGCATAATTCCCCCTTTCATTATTCTATCAAAACTCGCCTTTTCGAAAAGAGGAGTTCGAGTAGAATGGGAATATGTGGCCATTTTCTCGACTACGCGATCATCGATATTGTGCCTTTTGCAAAGTTTTGCGTCGAGTTTACGTGAAGAAACACGTCGATGCGACTAACGTCGGGTGCGCTATCGCCTTTGCTTTGACTAGTGCTTTTGCGGCTTGGGGAACTCCGGATCCGCGTGGGTTCGTCATTTTTGGTTTATTTGTTTTGGCGGCAGAGGTATTTGTCTATCTGCGCTGGCGCATGTCCGTCGTGTGCAGTATGTGTGGGTTCGATCCGGTTCTCTACAAACGTTCGCCCGCGCGCGCGTCGGATCGAGTGAAAGAATTTTTTAAAGAGCAGGTTGAAAATCCAGAGTTCTGGCTGACCAAATCTCCGCTCTTGAAAGTCCAAAAACGGATTCGCGCCAACGAGAGAGTTGCGCTGGATATCCAAATTATGAATAATCGTTTGAAGAACCGAACGACTTCAGTGGCGCCATCCAAATCCTTGTGATAAAACTGATTCATCTATGAAGAGCTTGATTGTAGTCCCTACATACAATGAACGCGAAAACATCCAAGCGTTGGTGCCTGCGATATTTGCGGCAACGCCGGATGTCGATATCCTAGTTGTGGACGACAATTCGCCCGATGGTACGGCCGATATTGTGCGCTCACTGCAGGGACGTTTTCCTCACCTGCATCTGCTCTTGCGCAAAGGCAAAGAGGGATTGGGTAAAGCCTATTTGGCGGGCTTTCGCTGGGGCCTAGAAAAGGGCTACGCCAACCTTGTGCAGATGGATGCGGACTTTTCACATCGACCTCAAGATTTAGTCACGATGCTGGCCACACTGAAGGACTATGACTTCGTGATGGGCTCACGCTGGGTTCCGGGTGGGCAGACGGTCAATTGGGGGCTGGGGCGTAAGATTGTGAGCCGTGGAGGCTCTTTTTATGCGCGTCAAATTCTAAGATTTAATGTGCGCGATTGGACGGGTGGATTTAACGGCTGGAAGGCACAAACTTTGACAAAGTTGGGCTTGGATAAGGTGCTCTCCGAGGGCTATAGTTTCCAGATTGAACTGAAGTATAGGGCACTAAAACTTGGTTTCCGGGGTAAAGAAGTTCCAATTGTATTTGAAGATCGTCGCGTTGGGCAAAGCAAGATGTCCTCGCATATTGTTTTTGAGGCTCTTTATCGTGTTTGGGGTTTGCGCCGCATTCACTGATCCCGCTTTTGCGCAGTCCGCGCAGACAATCAAAAATTCTCCAGATTGGGCAAGGGCATCGGTCGTAACAGATGGTGCGGCCGTTTACACGAAGACTGATTTTGATGCTCCGGTCGTTGGCTATTTAAGTTTTAAATCTCCGATTTGGGTGACCAAGAAACCTGTGCCCGGCACTGGCGGATTGGGTTTATTTCACCGCGTTCGGTTTAAAGACAAGGCCGGCTATATGGCCGACACCGATATTCGCATTTCTGGCAAAGAGATTGAGAAGGAAAAAGAGAAAGAGAAAACGCCTGAGAACTCGAAGGCGGCCAACGCAAAACCTGAGAAACAGCCGAAATCAAAAGCTTGGGAAGAGGAAGAAGAGTCTACTGGGCGAGGTAAGGATCCGTTATTCTTCTCTCGTTATCTGGGAGTTGCGGCCTCTCGGGTGAATTTCACCGAGAAATTTTCTGGCAAAAGACTTTCGGATCAAATGTTGATGTATGGCTTGCGCATGACTGGGCCGGGCGTTTTGTTCGATGGCCCGCCGTTGGATTTCAATTTTTGGTTTTCGATGCAAAAGCCCTCCTACTATTCAAAATTGACCGACACATCGGCGAGTGGATTTTTGCTCTTTGGTGACGTGATGGCGGTCTTGCCATTGATCGAAGGGAAGAAGACGTTGCTCTATTTTGGTTTGGGACTGATGTGGACGTATACGAACTACAAAGTCACCGCGAAAAATAGCCACTTTGACAGTCAAGAATTTAGAGTGGGCGCGGATCTAGGCCTGGGAGTCGCACAGAAGTTTGGTCGGTATTGCGCGCGTCTGGATACGAAATATTATTATGAAAAAACGGCTTACGTGGGATTTATCGGTAGTTTTCAAATGGAGTACTGACCATGCCTATTCATGTATTGGCTCCGGATGTTGTGGATCGAATTGCCGCTGGCGAAGTCTTGGATCGCCCGGCTAACTTGATCAAAGAGCTGGTTGAAAACAGTTTGGACGCTGGCGCGACGTCGATTGAAATTGAATTTCAAGGCGGCGGCCGTGAAGTTTTGGTTTCAGATAACGGTCGGGGAATGGCGCGAGAGGATTTGAGTCTCGCAGTTCAGCGGCATGCGACTAGCAAAATCAGTAAGAGTGAGGATCTATTCCAGCTGCATAGTTTTGGCTTTCGCGGCGAGGCCTTGGCGAGTATTGCATCAGTGAGTCGCCTGATATTGACCTCGCGCCTGAAAGGGACCGAGCAAGGCCATCGTATCCAAAGCGAGTTTGGTCATTTGAGTGCGCCCGCGCCTGTCTCAACCCGCGAGGGCACGGAAATTCGCGTTCAAGAGCTCTTTGCCAATGTTCCCGCACGGCTTAAATTTTTAAAGAGCGAGGCTGCCGAGCATTCGGCAATCAAGTCGGCGATCAAGGCGCTAGGACTTGCGCACCCTCAAGTGGGTTTTAGTGTTCGCTCCAACAACGAATTGATCTTTCACTGGCCGGCGGAGCAATCTGCTCTCGATCGGGCACAATTGATTCTCGGCATGAAGTCTCTCTTTGAGGGTGGCGACGAGGTCGCGGGAATTCGCGCCGATGTTTTGTTGAGCTCGCCTCAGGACACCTTGAACGTCAATCGTGGCATGTGGTTTTTTGTGCAAGGCCGTTGGATTCAGGATCGCAGTTTGACCGCCTCGGTGATGGAGGGTTATCGCAACCTGTTGATGCACGGGGAATATCCGACCGTGGTCGTTCGCCTGACTCTTTCCCCGGAAGAAGTTGACGTCAACGTACATCCGACCAAATCGCAGGTGAAGTTTCGCGATCCGCAATCGGCGTTTCGTGTGACCTGTCGGGCAATCCGTGCGGTACTTGAAAAATCACCTTGGTTGAATAATGACGAGCGCCCGTTCGTACTGAATGCGACAGAAAGTGCGGAGTTTTTTCCGGTTCGCGAAGAGGCAGTCGCCGGTTTAAAATTTTCAGCTCCTGAATTTGAGCGCACCCAATACGCGAAAAAGTCGTTTCCTATTGCGCAGACGCGAGCCGCAGTCGGTGCTGCTGAAACGACCGAGCCGTCAAGCCAGTTTCGCTGGGCAGATCTGCAAGTCATTGGGCAGTTGAATCACACTTACATTATGGCGCAAACCCAAGATGCGTTTTATATGGTCGATCAGCATGCGGCCCATGAGCGCGTGGTGTTCGAACGTCTGATGGAGTCCTTTAAGTCGGGAAATATTGACGTACAGAACCTGCTTTTGCCGCTCGTGTTTGATTTTTCTGTAGAGGAAGTCGAAACCCTGCTCAAGCATCGGGACGCGGTCGAGAGGATCGGCTTGAGTATCGAGCGCATGGGCCCAGAAAGCCTAGCGGTGCAGGCTATCCCCACGGTCGTGACCGAGTCGGCGATCAGTCAGGCATTGCACCGTTTGGCCAGCGAGCTGTCTGAAAACCGGGGCGAAGGTGCCCTTGAAAATGCAGTGGGTGAAGTGTTTGCATCCATGGCCTGCCACTCGGTGATTCGCGCGGGGCAGAGTATGAGCTCAGAGGAGATGTCCAGTTTACTCAAGCAAATGGATCAGTATCCATTGTCCAGTTTTTGTCCGCATGGACGTCCGGTATATGTAAAACGTCGATTCACGGAAATTGAGCGTGAATTTGGTCGTATCGTGTGAGGCGATGAGTCCTCTGGTCTTGATTGTCGGTCCCACGGGCGCCGGTAAATCGGCTCTGGGACTGCAATTGGCCGATAAATTTTCTGGCGCCATTCTTAATTGTGACAGTCTGCAAACATATCAGCGCCTGGATATCGGCACGGCGAAGCCGACGGTAGCCGAGATGTCGCAAGTCCCCCATTTTCTATTCGATGTGATCTCCCCGGGAGAAGTTTTAACCGCGGGTGATTTTCGCCGGATGGCTTTTGAGATTTTGCATCGAGAGCTGCCGCGGCGTCCGCTGTTTGGTGTCGGCGGAAGTGGATTTTATATTCAAGCCTTGGTCAAAGGGATGTTCGATGTGGATAAACCGGATCCCGAAATCGAAAGTGCCGTGCGCACTGAGGCTGAGAAAATCGGCCTCGAGGGAATGTTTGCGCAGCTTGAAAAAATGGATCCTGTGTATGCGGGGCGCATCAGTCGCAATGATTCTTATCGAGTTTTGCGTGCACTGATTATCATTCGCGACAGCGGGAAGACTGTGACTGAATTGCAAGAGACATTTCAGGCCCGTGAATTTCCTTTCCCACTCTTAAAATTGGGAATTTCACCAACTCGCGAGGAGCTTTTGCCGCTGATTGAGCGGCGCACCAAGGATATGCTCTCGAGTGGGTTACTCGATGAAGTGAAAGCATTGCTCGATGAGGGGTTTACGACCTGGCCAGCACTGCAGAGCGTGGGCTACAAAGAGTGTGTCGCGTTTCTGAACGGCGAAATCGCAGAGGAAAAACTTGAGCCGCTGATTGTCGAAAAGACCATGCAATTGGCAAAAAAACAGAGAACTTGGTTCAAGCGCGATACTGAAATTCAATGGTTGCCTTTTGCAAATCCATATTCGCTTGCGCAAGAGATAGTGACGCAGTTTCTTGACAGGCGTAGCTAAATTTATCATCATCTTCACGAAAAGAAGAGGTCGCCAATGAATAGCATGACGGGATACGGAGCTAGCCAGATCAAGAACCGTCAGTTAGAACTTGAGATTCACGTCAAGTCGGTGAACGGCCGCTACCTTGAAGTGCGCTTTCATTTGCCCAAAGAATACTCTCCATTTGAAAATGATTTTCGCAAAGTCTTCGCCGGCAAATGGGCGCGTGGAACGGTTGACGTTTATGTTCATCGTCGTCCGGGCGCTGAGATCCGCCTGCAAACGGTGAAGATTCGCGAAGAGAATGCGCGACATTGGACAAAAGTTTTAAAGACTCTCGCCAAGAATTTGAAGGTCCGTGACGACATCGGTATTCGCGATATTGTGCAGATGCCACATGTGATGGAACATCAAGACCGTTTGAGCCTACTCCCTGGTGAGTTGAAGCTCGTGCAAGCCCAGCTTAAAAAAGCCATCGATCAGTGTCAGAAGTTTCGCGCGCGGGAAGGCGATATGCTGAAGAAAGAATTACTCTCTCAGATTAAGAGCCTTGAAAGCTGTCTTGGCGAGATGGATGGATGGCGGGACGAAGCTTTAAAGAACGCTCAACAACGACTGAAGTCGAGATTGTCGAATGTGGATACGGCTCAGGTGGATGCCTCCAGATTGGCCTTGGAAACCGCTCTGCTCATCGACAAAATGGATGTACGCGAGGAGGTCGTGCGGTTGACCGAACACGTGAAGGCTTGTCGTGCGCTGATTCAAAATTCAGTGAGCTCAGAGAAGGCCAAAGGCAAACAGCTCGATTTTTATTGTCAGGAGCTTTTGCGTGAAGTGAATACCATCGGTTCAAAATCGCAACTGGCCTCACTCACCCAAGTCGTAGTGGGTGCAAAATCGGCGGTCGAGAAATTTCGCGAACAGGTGCAGAATATCGAATGAAGACAAAGATTTTACTGATTATCGGACCCACAGCTGTCGGCAAATCGAGCATCCTTGAGCATGCGCTCAAGGACTATCCACAGTTAGTGGACATCATCACTTACACCACGCGCTCTTTGCGTGCCGGTGAATCCGAGGGGAATCCTTATCACTTCGTCAGCGAAGAAAAGTTCAAAGCGTTGATCGAGCAGAAATTCTTCCTCGAATGGGCGATTGTGCATGGCTGGATGTATGGAGCCCCTCGCGATCAGGTGACCCGGGCGGGCGAGCAGGGGAAGGCGATTGTCATCGATATCGATGTCCAAGGCGCCAAGACCATGCTTAAGGAGTTCCCTCACGCAGTGACGATTTTCCTGAAGCCACCGTCACTTGATGCATTGCGTCAAAGATTCATCAAGCGAGGAATCACGTCGGAGGCCGATTTGAACAAGCGCTTGGAGAGTGCTCAGATCGAAATGGCTCAGGCCGATAGCTTCAAACATGTGATCGTGAATGACCGCTTTGATTCGGCCTATTCGGAAGTCCGGAAAATCATTGAAATCCTTCTGAAAAATCAATAAGGTAGTGAATTCGTTTAAAGTTGAATTTCGCTAGAGGAGTCTCGCGTGGCACGTATTACCGTTGAAGATTGTTTGGACAAGGTTCACAACCGCTTTGCCTTGGTTTTGCTTGTCGCAAAACGTACCAAACAGTTGATGAAGGGTGATGAGTGTTTAGCTCCGGGACGCGACAACAAGCATGTCGTCAATGCTCTACGTGAAGTTGCGGCTGGTGCGGTATATTTTGATACAACGGATCCCGACGGAATGACTCCCGACGAGCAAGTTCAGCAAGATCTTTCCCGTTAAATTCGAATTGCTCTCGTGTTGAGTCGCATTTCTTCCGTCAGTATATTAGGGGGAACACGATTCGATGAGCGAGGCCATTCAAGATCTCAAAACAAGTGAGGTTGGCCCGCAGAGTTTGGATGAACTTCTCGAACTCATCCGGATCTATTTTCCTACCGCCGATCTCAGTCTGATACAAAAAGCTTACGAAGTTTCTGAAAAGGCCCATACCGGCCAAATTCGCCGTAGCGGTGATCCGTACATCATTCATCCACTCGGTGTTGCCGCAATTTTAGCCGAACTTCGTTTGGATATGCCGACGATTGCCACGGGCCTTCTCCACGATACGGTGGAGGACACTCAACTCACGCTCAAAGATATCGAAGCGGGATTTGGCCCAACCGTCGCGCGCTTGGTGGACGGTGTAACGAAAATTTCTTTGATGAAGTTTCGTAACACCCACGAGAAGCAAGGCGAAAATATTCGCAAGATGATCGTGGCCATGGGAAAAGATGTGCGCGTAGTTCTGGTGAAGCTCGCCGATCGCTTGCACAATATGCGCACTTTGAATCACATGCCGCCCGAGAAGCAGGCGCGAATCGCATCTGAGACCCTTGATATTTACGCTCCTTTGGCCAGCCGCTTGGGGATCAATGCGTTGAAAATTGAATTGGAAGATTTGTCATTTCGCTATGTCTTTCCGGAAGTCTATTATTCGCTCGCGCAGAAAGTGGCGAAGAAGCGCCGTGAGCGCGAGAAATACATCGACGACGTAAAAAAGATTTTAGCCAGTGAGTTGGAAAAACGCACGCGCATCAAGTTTGAGGTTCAGGGTCGTCCTAAGCATCTTTGGTCAATCTATAAAAAAATGCAGGCGAGTAGCATTGATTACGAGCAAGTGTATGACGTGTTGGCATTTCGCGTGAATGTGAATTCGGTGGCTGAGTGCTATGAAGTGTTGGGATTAGTGCATTCACTGTGGAAGCCTATCCCTGGTCGCTTCAAGGATTTTATCGCCATGCCGAAGAATAATAATTATCAGTCGTTGCATACGACAGTCATTGGGCCACAGGCTGAGCGCATTGAAATTCAAATTCGAACTTTTGAAATGCACTTGATCGCCGAGAAGGGGATTGCGGCCCATTGGCAGTACAAAGAGTCCGGCGATGACGGGGATTTAGATCAAGAGAATTTGAAGCGCTTCAACGGTCTGCGTGAGTTGATTCGAGAACATCAGCAGACGACCAATCCTGATGAGTTGCTCGAAAATTTTAAAAGTGATCTCTTTGATAGTGAGATCTATGTGTTCACGCCCAAAGGGGACATTAAAGAGTTTCCTGAGGGTGCGACGCCCATTGATTTTGCCTATTCGGTGCACACAGATGTTGGCAATCGAATTACATCGGCGCGGGTGAATGGGAAAATGGTTTCGTTGAAGCATCGCTTGAAAAGCGGGGATACCATTGAGGTCATTACTTCTAAGACTCAGACTCCCTCAAAGGATTGGTTGAAGAACTGCATCACGACTCGCGCGAAGTCCAAGATTCGTCAGTTTGTATTGACGGAAGAACGCGCGCGCGCGCAAGTCTTGGGCAAAGAGATGCTCGATAAATATTTCCGCAAAGCGGGCATGAGCTTGGCACGGGCGGCGGAGAAGCCGGAGTTCCCTCAGTTTCTAAAAGATCAGGGCTGCAATTCGATTGAAGACCTGTACGTCAAAGTCGGCTATGGATCACTGACCCCGCAGAATGTGGTGGCTGAGCTCAAGTTGGAGCTACCATCTTCAAAAGAACCGGTGAAGGAAGAGGAAACCAGTTATATCGCCAAAGCCTTCCATGCGGCGATCGGCAAGCGCAAGCAGTCGGCGTCTTTGGTTCGCGTCGACGGATTAAATGACGTCCTCGTGCGTTTTGCGAAATGCTGCAATCCCATTCCGGGCGATTCCATTTTGGGATTTATAACGCTCGGTCGTGGAATTGTTATTCATCGTTCGGATTGCTCAAAATCTTTTGAACTCGATCATAATCGGCGCATCGATGTTGAATGGAGCGGAACTCAGGCGCCGGAAGCGGGCCGCACGGTTACTGTGCGAGTGCTCAGCCATGATACCCCTGGACTGTTAAAGGGGATGAGCGAAGTTTTTGGCACGCATGGGATTAATATTCTTAACGCTCAAGCGCGGACGACGAAAGATTTAAAAGCGATTTGTACATTTGATGTGAGTGTACGCAACACTCAGCAGCTTGCGGCTGTGATGAGTGATTTGAGTAAGCTCAAAGGGGTGATTGGAGTCACCAGGATTACCCACGCGTAGGTGTGGGGATTAGAAGGGGACTGCGAATCCCATTCGGATTTCGATCCATGTTGCTTCGACTTCGTCGGATTTCGGAAGTAGGCCGTACTCGACGCTGAAGGGGATATACATTTTTGGACTTATGAAATAATCGAATCCTCCACCCACGATCATGACGCTGGTGTTGGAGATACTGCTAGGTTCAAGTGCGGTCGAAGCTTTTGAAGCGGGAAACATAAGACCGACACCGCCACCGAGCCATGGGCGAAAATTTCCTTCGGAGAAAATGTAGCGGCCGAGAAAATCTAAGGAGAGATAGTAGAGCTTGGCATTACAGGTTTCATTGTTGACAGTCCCGCAAACGGAAGAGCCCGTGACATTGAACCCCTCGATGCCTCCGAGCCCGCGAAACCAAATCTGCGAGAACAATTCATAGTCGAAAAGAGCCGCACCACTAAATGAGGTTCCCGAGAGGGCAACGGTTTCTCGGAACGCATGTGTCGTACCGTCGAGCACTTTGGCCTTCATGCTATCCATCCCGAAGCCGAGAATGCCGCCCCAATAGGAACGTCCCTTGGCACCGCCCTCACTGGATGACTTTTTCATGCGAGTGGGTTGGGCGGCGACCGGTGTGTTAGAGCCCTTAGGTTCGATAGTCATTCCGACTTCGGCGCGGCCTTTGGTAATACGGCCAATGGCTCGATCGCCTTTAATTTTCGCGATTTGAATAATCCCGCGATTTTTTCCGTCGGCACTTTTGGCGTAGAATAAATCGCCGGGTTGAGCGGGTTCGCCTTTCAGATCAATCAAAGCGGCGGTGCCTTTGATTTTCGTGATGTCCGCAGCAAATAGCTGTGGAACAAAAAGTAGAAATGAAAAAACAAGAACAAAGAGGCTGCGCATCATGGATGTCGACTCCTGCAAGGCGTAATTTATTTTAAGTGATTTATAGGAGGGAAAGCAAACTTAGCAAACCACTCACCTAGTCTTTGGTGCGGATTCCAGACGTTGTAAAGTGAGTTCGACCGCTGCGGTGGATTTCTCGTACATTTCTTGAGCAGACGAGAAATGATAGTAGCAGTTGAAGGTCTCGCTTGAGGTCGGTGTGATCCGCAAAGCGTAAGTGTCTTCGCCCTCGAGAGCGAAGAGATCGGCTTCGGGTCTTTGCTCGAGTAAGGTCCAGGTGCTCGCGGGAGTTTCTGAACTGCATTTTTTCAGATTGGCTTGGACAGTGACGCCAATGGTACTGAGTTTGGATTCCATAAATTTTCGTCCGTCGGATTCGTAGAGGGAACAGGCAGATAAAATGGGGAGTAAGAAAAGAAATCGCGCGATTTTCAAAATAAATAAACCCCCGTCAGGCCTGAGAGACCGGCTCTTAGGTTAACGGGGATAGATTCGGAATGTCCAATGCGAATTGTAAGACCGTACTTAAAATGGAATTTCGTCTGAGGTGTCAAATGCAGGCTCGGGACCGAAATCCTGAACTGGGAAATCAGAGGACTCGTTGGTCTGTGCGGAAGTCGATGCTCCTGCTCCTTGAGTGCTACCCAGAAATTGCACGGTGTTCGCCACGATCTCAGTAGCATAGCGCTTTTGGCCCTGTTGGTCTTCCCATGAGCGAGTTTGCAAGCGACCCTCGACGTAGCACTGACGGCCTTTGGCTAAATATTTGCCGCAGAGCTCAGCCAATTTTCCCCAGACTACGACTTTATGCCATTCGGTGCGTTCTTGTTTTTGGCCTTGTTTATCGGTCCAGTTTTCGCTGGTGGCTACGGACAAACGACAAACGCTATTGCCGCCTGTGATGGTTTTAAGTTCAGGATCAGCGCCAAGCCGTCCGACAACGATCACTTTATTTACGCCTGCCATTTAGTATTCCCCCCTAGAAATGAATTGCGAGTTTCAAGCTATCCCATAAAGCGCGGGCGCGAGACAAGCTTCAAAAACAGCACGTCTGACGCGGCGTTTATTTCTTACTCTGCCTCGGCCTCTTCCTCTGTCTCTGAGCTCCTCCACGGAACTCCGGCTCAGGCCTCTGGGACCGGAGCCGGCACTGGCAAATGGCCAAAGGCTCCCGGCCTTAGGCTGCTGGCCCCGGGTTTTGGATTAGTTTGTATAAACTTGCGGCGACTTTATCCGCTTGAGCCATGAGCTCCTGATGTTCCATCAGGTCGATGATTGCTTGGGTTTCCTTGAGTGATCCCATCGCTATCGTGAAGAAACGTTTTCTATCTTTTCCGACTTTCGCTGATCCTTCTGCGAGATTTAAAACGATCGATAGGCTTGCTCTTTCGAGTTGGTCTTTCATTTCTCCTTTTACATTTAGGACCTTCAGGTTGTGGAAGAGGGTTTTGGCGAGTTGGTAGGTTCTAAAGTTAGTCATCGTTTAATCCTTTTGGTTAGTTTGTTTTTTCGGCGCCCCTCGGGGCCGCCGCAGGCTTAGGGCCCCGAGGGGCG
>JAYVPG010000050.1:0-72565 GCA_043757545.1 Pseudobdellovibrionaceae bacterium | reverse complement strand
ACGACACTCCGGCATCGATTACCTGAGTCCGGAGCAGTGCGAGAAGTTAGCATTAGCAAGCTGATTTTCGTGTCCACTTTTTCGGGGGAAGATCAACTGCCTGAACTGCTTGATCAAGAAACTTCGTGTCGTAGGTAAGGTGCGGAAGCGCCATATCGTCGAAAAACCGTTCGGCAGAGATACCCCTGCTCCGAAAAAAAAGGCGGGCGGCACCTTCTGCAAGAACAAGTGCAACCACAATGCCAATTAGAGATGCCAATCCGGCGAATAGAAAATTTTTGGCTCGCATTTGATTAAAATCTAGCTGTTCAAAGATGAAAAATCATCAACTTTATATTTTCTGAAGTCCGCCCCTATTGATTTAGCGAAGCTGAAGCCTGGCAAGGAACCGAAACTGATGAAATTCACCTAGGCCATTACCGATACCCTTTGACAGATCTCGCTTCCCTCGCTTTCATCAAAAGAAAGGGCTATATTTTACGGAAGACAAAAAAGAAAAGATACATTCGAAAATTGATAAAATCCGTACGCTAAAGTTCGTGCTCTCTACTTTTTTTGTCGTACAGATCTTGTTCTCGCAATTCGGGCTCCAGTTATTTCATACGCAAAATTTTTTTCCCCTCTATACTTGGCAAATTTTCCATACAGAACCTAGTCGTTTTCTAGAACTCGACCTTATCTTCATTCACGCAATTGATAATCGAAGATTCAATCCTCCACGCAATATCTTAGCGCTTCAAACTGATTTCACGCAGATCAATTTCTATACCCTCACTGCCAAGGTTTTGTATATTGCCGATGATTATACCCGTACGAAGAACACTCAAAGCATTGAACATTTAAACCAGCTTTTACTTCAGGGACACCAAAGCGTCGATTGGGATCTGCGACACGTAAACTTTGAAGTCATTGAATATTTTGAGACAGGAAAGTCGATTACAGAGAAAATTTTAGGTGAATTTCATGCCATGCGCTAAATTTCGTCGTCGGCTTTTCCAATGGCTCAGGGGAAAGACAATTCAGTCGACCGCGCCGCTGAAGGCACAGACCGAGGCCTTCTTGCGCACTCAGCTTTCCGTGCGGATATTTTATGCGACATCTCTGTTTCTCGCCCTCGAGATGTCGAGCTGGGTATGGCGACAGTATTCCGCGGCCGACTACACTCGACCCCTTTGGCCCCTATTCGGGCTCAATCCCGGCCAACATCCCGGTCTGCTGCTATTTGTTCTTGCGATTTGGACAATGGGTACCTTTTTGGCCACGGTTCAGCCGCGATGGGCGCTCGCTCGAGGCGCCAATGCTCTAGGCATTTTTTATGTCGTAACGATTATCAATTCCGACGTGAACTTCTCTCACAATGTTTTTGCCCTTATGTTTGTTTCGTTGATATTTGCTTTTTTCCCAAATTCAAATACGGAAACACTCTTACGCAGACGAGCGGAAAGACAATATTATGTCTTGGTCTTCTGGGCCGCTCAGTTCGTCGTCTGCACATTTTATTTTTTGACTGGAATCTGGAAAGTCCGCTCACTGGTCGCATGTGCGGTATTGCCAAATATGAATTGTGAACTTTCTCATAAGGTCTTAACGAACATTGCGGCACAAGAGTTGATCTTGTATAATAAATTCGCGCCGCTCCATCAGATCTTATTTACCCTACCTTGGATTGGATTTTTTGCATATGCGGGCACCATTTGGCTTCATGCCGTGTCATTGTTTTTTCCCTTTAGGCCGAAAACACACGTTTTGTTTGGTACCCTTCGAGTCATTTTTCATCTTGGCACTCTTCTGCTATTTGGCGTCGATTTTTCGCTGATGACTCTGCCTGTTTTATTGATTTTTCTTTTTTCACCGTTTCAAACTTACGACCGACCGGTTTTAGTGGAGATGATCGATTTGCCTCCGTTCGGATTCATGGCACGGTGGTTCGGCTATCGAGATCTTCAGAGTCCATCTCGGGACTGCCTGATTTGCATCGACACTCTTCGCGTCAGCTATGGACTTTTGTCGCTCTTTGCATGCATGCGGGCTGGATGGGCCTGGAAGATCATGGCTGACGCAACGACGGATAAGTGGTTGGTTCATGCCTCCTTTGTGACTTTTCTTTTTGGAACGATTTTCGCCGCACTTCGACCGCAGCAATTGATCCTCCGCCTTGTCGCTTTTGTCGGGTGCGCCCTCGTGATGTTCGTAGCCAACGGCCCGTTGCAATTCGAAGTGGCACCAGTTTTGGTTATATTTTCTCTTGCACTCGTAATTTTGCCAGTACTTAAAAACGATATTTTTGAATCTTCTTTTGCTTGGCTCCGCATTGCGTTGGCCGCCTACGTCACTTTTTATATCGGACATAAGTTCTTTCAACTGAACTTTGCCAACTCCCCCCTTTGGACAATACTGGTTTCAAGTTTTAGTGTGATGACTTGCCTTACCTCGCTTGGCCTGAGTGCAAAGGCGCTAACGAATGAAAGTTTGGCTCCCTATGGATTCGTCGCATTGGCCGCCACATTCGTCTGTGAGCTTTGCTTCACCGGATGGTCTATCGCAGAGACGCTGCTTGTAGCGATACCGCTATTTGTCTATTATCCGTTGCGCAAGGCAATTCCGGCGTGAAATAGTTAAAGCCATGAATATCCCTCGAGCCGGCAAGGACTCCTTTTGTGAATATCGCTGGACGAGTCCAGTCGTGTCGCTTTCTCAGGGTAATTTTCGTTTTTGTTGTCGCTCATCAGCACGCTCGATTAGTGAAACGGAGTTGAAAGAGTTTGGACGAGAAGTATTTCTAAATTCACAATACGATCAAAGCCGTCGAGCGGAAATGTTAAGGGGCGAACGACATGGCGACTGCAATGCCTGCTGGAAACTAGAAGACTCCGGGCTCAAAAGCCGTCGACTTCAGCAAAATGATTTCTATTCGCGCATGGGATGGGACCAGTCCAAGGCGCCCGGTCGCCCGGAGTGGTTACGAACTCAGCGGCCGGAGAGTTTAGAGATCATGCTCAGTAACATTTGCGATATGAAATGTGTCTACTGCAGTCCGCAGTTTAGTTCAAAATGGGCACAAGAGATGGTGCAATTTGACGATATGCCGAGTGAAATGCTGAAGAGCCTGACCGCTCCGGCAGCCCCGGGGTTTGAAGCCGGATTCTGGGAGGCCCTTGAATTCGATATTCTACCAAGCCCAAATTTCTATAATATTATTATTATCGGCGGCGAACCGCTCATCAATGAGCGATTTTATTCTCTGCTCGATCGGCTCTACGAAATATGTAAAGAGTCGAAGCGACCTAGATCCCGCAAACTTGAACTCAGCGTGGTTACCAATCTAAACTGTTCGTCCGCACAACTTAGGAGATTTATTGACCGTATTCGCTCGATGTCAGATCTCTTCGAGTTGGATCTCAGCCTCAGCATGGAAAGCGTCGGTGCTCGCGCCGAATATATTCGCCACGGATTGAACTGGGAACAATGGCTGCTCAATTTTAGCGAAATAACCGGAGCCCGATTGTCCGCGAATGGCCCTAGCCTCATCACGACTTTGAATGCTCTATGTGTGACATCATTGAAACCACTTTTAGAGCTTTGTGCAGCGACAAGCTTGCAAAATAAAATACCGATTTCGTTAAGACCGAATATTGTGACCACACCCGCGTGTCTCTCACCTACGATTTTACCCGCTTCATTTGCTGACTACCTGACTCAGACGGCGGATTTCGTGGACGCCGCGCAGCCGCAATGTGATGCCCTACATCTTGTCCCGCATGGAACTTGGAAAGACTACGCTATTTACTTGCGCCAGCTCGCGTCTGGACTGGTGAACGGAGCAACCGCTGATCGGGGCTACGCACACTTGTTGGATTTTCTGAAACGCAACGACCAGCGCCGCGGAAGTCAATTCCTAGAGACTTTCCCCGAGTACAGAGAGTTTTTGAACTCCTAGAGGAACGGTTTCAACTCCGGAACAATTTTATGTACGGATATGCCGCGTATTCGGTCGAGATCGTTCGTATAGGCTTTAAATTGACTGAGCAATTTTCCGCGATCACCGGATTCAATAGTGTCCTGACAAAGCAAAGACGTGGTTTTTTCATAGCCCGTGTCGTAAGTTCTCTTTTCGAAATCGCGAAACGATTCGTTGATCTGCGAACTGGCCATCGCCTGGGTGCGAACATCAATCGGTAAAATATGCGGATCCAGATAGCGAGGGTTCACCACGATATTTTTAAATGTCGCTCGATGGTTGGGTCTCTGGACCGAATCAATCCAGTCGCGAAGGCTTCCCAGATTCCAAACATTATAAACCATCGCCAATGTAACGAAAATAATTTCGACCGACTCAATTGCAGAAAGCCGCATCACTAATTTTTCCATTTGTTCGAACGAAAATCGATCCCCACCACGAATGTATTGATAAAGTTCACCCGTTGCTTCAACCGATATGTTCACTTTTGCTTTTTTAAAGTGCGGGAACAGATCGAACAGCTGTTGATTCCACAACGATCCATTGGTGTTAATATCCAAAGTTATCTGCTTGGCCATGCCCCTATCGATAAAGAACTGGCAGATCTCGATATTCATCGGATCAAGAAACGGCTCGCCACCCTTTAGAGCCAGATACGTTAGATTGCGAAAGTGACTAGGCTCTTTGAATAGATTCGGCAACCAACTGACTTCGGCTTGGGTCAGACCCATTCGCCTGGTGTCCGGTCGCTTATAGGAACCGCCCGCTTTAGCTAAGCTCTGTTCGTCGCGGATCCATGCACTTGAGACATTTCCGTTGCACATGACACATTTTAAATTGCACAGATTCGACGAATTGATTTCAAGATAGTAGATGTCTGGCGGACCATCTGCAGAGTGATCGGTCTCCAACAAAATCGGGTCCACAATGTCGTTAAAAAATAGCCGCCGAGAGTGGCCAATGCTCCTCTCTTTTAGATCACACTGCGCGCAGGCGACTGGCCACTTTTCCGCCGCAAATTCACTTCTCGCGAGCCGAGCCTCTGGAGACTGCCAGAGATAAGCGAGATCGCTTTCACGAATATTTCCATAACGACCTTGAAATTGAGAATCCGGCACGACGTCGCCGTTAAAACGTATCAGGAGTGAATGCCATGGTGCTGAACAGATCGCCATAAACTCTACCTACCATCTCCAATCCGAAGGTTCCAGGCCCTTCATAGAATACGCAGAGCATCTTAAATTGACATGCTCTAAGTGGTGAACTGCAATACCGGCAGGAGAATCAGTCGTGAACGCCATCTGCCGAATGCCATGGAAATCCGTCAAGATCGATGTGGAAGGCGCGATTAAACCGTGCTGCTCCTACGCCGGTTCACTTGGTACATTCGAATCGACTGACGATATTTTTAAATATCTAGAAGGCTCCGGCCTTAGTGAGCTCAAAGCCCGGATGCAAAGAGGAGAGTATGTTCACGAGTGTCGCGACTGCGACAGTGAAGAAGCAAGTGGCATAGTCAGTATCCGAGAAAACAGTGTCGACCGGTACCCTGAACCTTCAGACTCCATTGAAGAGCTCGAGATCTCGGTCACGAACGTATGCAATATGGTCTGCGTGATGTGCAGCCCCAGATTTTCCAGCAAGTGGCACGCCGTCGAAAAAGACCTCATCGAAAAACTGAGCTGGCCAGCCCCAACCCAGACGCGGGGCCGAAGACTCATGCTGGATGCGAATTCGTTTGATGATCTTCGACCCATTCTCTCAGACCTGACGAAATTGCGAATCATTGGTGGAGAACCATTTGCGAATCCCGCGCTCCTTCACCTCTTTGCGATATGGCGGGAGCGGTGTCCAGACAAAATGCTTTCCATTACCACGAACGTCTCACTCATTTCGAACGAGCACATCGAAGCCATGCGTGGACTAAAGGGCATCGAATTGTCCTGCAGCATCGACGGACTTGGCGACACCTTTGAATGGATTCGAGGAGTGAAGTGGGAAAAGATCGAGGCCATCCTCTTCAAACTTAAGGCTGCTGAAATATTTTTTAAAATCGAACCGACCATTCAGCTCGTCAATGCCTTCAATGTGCTCGATCTCTATCGCTGGAGCAAGGCGCAAGGCATGGGCGTACGAATCAATCATTTCTTACTTCGACCCGATCATCTAGCCTTGCGAGTTTTGCCAAATGAGCAATTGACGGAGCTGCGGCGAGTGGTCGACAAATTGCCGGCGGAGGATGCCGGATATTTCAAGAGCTATTTAGCAAAAAACCAATCGGAATATGGCCGTTTAGGTTTGCGGGCCGCCCAATGGATCGCGGAGTTTGATCGGATGCGAGGATTTAGACTATCCGATACCGATAGTCGGCTGCGAATTTAAAAAACCAGATCTGGCGATCAAAGGTTCCACCAGCTCTCGAAAGGGATGACTCTCAAGTTTTACACCACGCAAACCGTTGAGACCATTTTCAAAATCGACAAATCGCTGCAGTTGCTCTTGCGCCTGAATGTCAAAAAGTGAATCTAAATCCTTCAGTTTCGCCTTTAGCCTTCGGTTCGACGTGGATTCGATGGTTGCCGCAAAGTGGGAACGCCGCTTCGCTTTGATATCTTCCGGTAAGATGCCGACCTGCAAATATTCGGGAGAATTTAAAATGCAAAAATTAACCGGTAACCGCTGATCTCCTCGCTCAATGGGTTCGCCCAGTTTATCAAACCACCAATCCATAAGCCGTCCAAGCCGGGTAATATTGTAAACGCTCACCGTTGGCGAAAGAAAAAGAAGTACATTTTTATTTTCTCTGGCCAATTCAACCCATTGATCCACGACTCTTTCAGTGACTGGCCACAAACTGGGCGGGCGAAGGAATTCGTTTTCGGCCCCCAATCCATCGATACTCAAATAAACTTCCACCGTCGCAAATGAGAGCAAATTATTCAGCTCTTTTGGTTTCGGAAAAAGAGTGCAATTGGTTGAAAACTCAATTGCACAGCTCCGATTGCCCGACTGGATCACTTTCTCGAGAACCGGACCAAACGTGGTATGCAGAAGAGGTTCGCCGCCAGCCAAATACAAAACTTCAAGGCGACTCAAGGCCTCGGCATCAAGAAAGTCGATTTCTGTACGGGTCAGTCCACCACCGTTTGGACGAGCCAAACCCGGATGAAGAGCGTTGAGCTTCGCGTCCTGCTCCAGCCAAAGTGTGCTCTGCTCTGAATTGCACGTTCGGCAATTCAAGTTGCAGAGATTGCCAAGCTCCAGCTCCAAAGATCGCAGACTGGGCTTTTCGCCAAGGCCCGCACTCAATTTGTTTCCATAAGATTTGAGTCGCATGCTCTTCGCACCCGAGGCCTCCATCCTATAGCACGAGTCACAAGCCTTGGTGCTCTCTCCACGCTCAAGCCGGTGCCGTAAATCGCCAAACGACGCTGAACTGAACAATGCGCTCAGTGTTGTTCCGTCACGTTGAGGTTTGAGCCACATTCCGTCTCGATCTTCCGAATTTACAAATTTGCAGCACGGCGCGACTTGTCCATTCGCACGCCGCCGCACCTGCATACTGGGCCACCCGCAAGAGGAATTATTCTTCATGCGCCGATACCTTGCTTGGACATTTCATTTTGCAAAAAATCACCGATTTCACTTCCAAAAGCTCGCGTAAGAAACATTTTCAGCCGACCGCTGACATTATATTTAGCTTCAAAATCCCGCGTAAATTCTAAAAACTGACGCCATTGATGTCCATCAAAGGGCTCGGTCCGAAGCCATTGAATTTTATCGTTTACCTGCTTCGGATTTGAACCACTCGATAGATATTCGATCAATCGCTCACGAATCCGCGGCGGATACACCACGATCGATAGATGTCGCGGAAAATGTAAAAGATGTGTGGCGACAAATCCATTAAAAGACAGGTCTTTAAAGTAATCGAGAAACTCATGAATCTGAAAAATATTGTAGGCCTGTGCGGTAAATCCAACTCCAAGCGAAACGTTTGCTGATTTTTCTTGTTCAAGTCTACGGAGGTTGCTGATCACTTCACTAAATCGACTGCCTAAACGGATGTAGTCATTGACGTCATCAATCCCATCCAGACTGACCTTAACGTTGACGGCACGAAAACGACTCCATTGACCGAGTAATTCTCGACTAGGAAACGTAGTTAAATTGGTGGCGTAGCGCAATGAAATGTCGGCGCTATGCTTGCCACTGAGTCGAGATACGATTTCATACTGTTGAGCGTGCAGAAATGGCTCGCCCCCTGAAAATTGCAGCACCCGCAAGTCTTTCAAGTCTTCTGATTTGAACGAGAGCAATTCATGAATTGTTTGATCCGAACGCACCGGAACTTTCGGCCAAACTAAGTCGGGTTGGTATTTAGCATGTATCTCGCGATCCTCATTCAGTCGACTGCTCGAGGACGGATGGCACATCTTGCATTTGAGATTGCAGAAGTTGGAGCATTTTACTTCGACGAACGAAGGAGCGCGCGAAACTTCGCCTTCCATTGAACTTGCGATCGTATCTGTGCTGTAAAATCCTGCGCGAAAATCTGTCCACGCCTGTTCCCTCGCCGAGGGAGAACCCACGGCTTCATTCTTCCAGCATTTGCGACAAATTGAAGGTTTCTCCCCATTTAGCATCTCACTGCGTAACGCCCGATAAGAAGAGCTATTCCAATCCTCTAATCCACCCAAGTCGGTCGACAACACCGTTTCCTGAGCCTCGCAACAGGCCACAAGCTTGCCATTGGCCTTTACGTAGGTATGAAGAAATGGGAGCGGACAGAGCGTCTCTGAAGTCTCTTCGCTGTGGATCATCTCTTCACCCATGAGGTGTCCAATCCTGAAGCTGTTGACTCACTTGGGGAAAGATCTCTGCAAAATTTTCTCCGCGCAACACATCGACCTGTCCAATTTCAGAAAAAAAGTCACCTGCCGCAATGGGACTGGTAGACGGCCGCACCAGCATCGCCTCTATTTTTGCAAACGCCCGCTCTACCGTTGGCTCCGTCGCGTGCTTTGAAAAATAATTCTCTTTCTGAATGGCCAGCGCCAGACCCAGTCGTTTTTTAATTTCCGTGCTGACGTTGGCAAGGCTCATCATTTGCGGGCCATGCACCAGCTGCAGCATCAGATCGGGACGCGGCGTGAGCGACTGCCGCCAGAAAAGAAAGTCTGCAAACGAAAGTACGTTCATCGTGCTGAGGGTATGAGCTAGCGAGCAACGCACACTGGAATGCTGCGCTTGCCACTTCAGCCACCCATCAACAACATCTTCGACGACCGGCCAGCGGGATGGATGTCGCAAATATTCATTAACCGCACCAACCCCATCAATACTGAGGTAAAGATGAATCTTGCCGAAAGATTCAAGTAAGCCGATCAGTTCACGATTCGGTTTCAACGTGGCATTGGTAAAAAACTGCAGTTCGATGTTTTTCGCCAAATCTAACTCAATAAGCCGACCGAGCAAACGTGGAAGCGAAGCCGAGAGAAGTGGTTCCCCACCCGAAAGCTTAATGGCTCGCACGCGTTCAAACGTGGCAAAGTCGATCTGCGTATTTTCCACCCAATCGTGAGTCGGGATCGAGCGATTCCGCCCAAGTGCCCGCTCGTCCGCATCCCACTTTGTACTGTAGCGCGAGTCACAGGTTCGACATTTTAAATTGCAAACTCGGCCGACGGCAATCTCAAGTGAGGTCAGGTAGACCTCGGAATTGGTATCGAGATGCGCGGTATTGAAGGCCCGTTGCCGCATACTTGGAATATCCAGTGACTCTTCGATTTCACAGCGACGACATCCCGAAACGGAATCGCCATTTAACATGCGTTGCCGTAAGTCTTGTAAATCTACCGCGACGCCGTCCTGCTTCTCGAATCGACAACAGGGCCTGACCTCACCAGTTGGCTCGACCATCAAATGATGAAAAGCATAGGGACAAAAACTGCTCATCGTAACCCCTCAAGCTGCACGATCTTTTCAATCATCGCTTCGGGCATCGGACCTTTTTCCATTAGGACACGAATTTTCGAATTGAAGTGCTTGGTCGGAGTTTTCAAAGTGTGCGGCTGAATTCTGCCCTCAAGGCATACGGTTTTGCGTCCATAAACAAGTCCGTGACTAATCTGCGACGAATGACTCAACCACATGGCCCCGGGATCCAGAGTCAGATAGTGACGCGGCAGCTCGCGTTCCTTAAACACTGTTTTGTCGAGAATCTCCCGACGCAAATTCCCAATGAACTCATGCACCGGCAGATGCGTAAACCGACTCAAGCCCATCTTGTCCCAGTAGCGCTCAGCAAGATCGAAAATGGTCGGCCCGATAGTCAGAATCCTTACACGGCGGTCCAAATTTATAAACCAGCGGAATTGATGTTCCTCCCAAAGGGTCTCCGGCACATCCAGATGCATGCGATCGAGCGCCAGATGATTAAACCGGTAACTGAACTCTAAACTCTTCCAGCCATATCCCTTGAAGAGAGAATTCAGCAGAGACCGCCAAGACTTCTCGAAACCCGGAACCTGAAACATAAATTGGTGCACGTCGTCGATGCTGTTACAAACCTGCAACAACGGGTGATTGGAATCAAACGGGGCCGAGTAGATATCGCGTCCCTGGATATTGGGGATGTCTTCTGGATACCAGCGACCGGGGTGATCTAGGAAATATTCAAGATTCTCCACTGGAAAGCCGTCAAAAATCAGCACCCGACCGTCTTCGAAGTGACGGATCATCTCCTCTCGCCTCTGCTGGGCGAAAGTCTCCAAATCGCTTCCCTCAAGATTGTAAAACTCAAAACAATCGGGAAGATCTTTGTGCAGTGCAACCTGTGAACTCATCTGGCCGTCCCCGTAGAAATAAAAACTACCACCACTCCCTATTGGATAAAATCTGAAAATTTTAAGGAGTGGACTTTATTCGCTTCCCGCCCTATTCGAATAGTATGAGCCATTCGCCAACCGATACCCACTGTGCCTTAGCTTGGAAGCATTTGGCGACAAATTCCTCGGGCCAGATTCGCCTTTGCTGTAACAGCATTCCGGGCCTCAACCTAATCCGCGAAGGTGAGGCCTCGTTTTCGCTGGCTAAGCCAGGTTCGATCGAGGCCGCATGGAATGCGTCGTCACAACGGCAGATTCGTCAACAGATGCTCACGGGCGAGCGTCCGGCGGCTTGTGCGCGATGTTTTAAAGAGGAAGACTCTGGCATTCGCTCTCCCCGTCACGCCTGGAATGAGTTTTATTCTACGAACGTTACGACTCTAAAAGAAATCACTTCCGAAGACGGGGGAACTCCCGTCGAGGTGCGCTATTTGGACCTGCGCTTAGGTAATCTCTGCAACCTGAAATGCCGCATGTGCAACCCCTATGCGAGTCAAAAATGGTTGGAGGATTGGGATCTGATCGAATCGCCCATGGATGAAAAACAGCGCGCCCGATTGGCGAAGCTGGATTGGTTTGAGGGCGAAGAATTTTTCGAAAACTTGAAACCTCATTTAGAGACCATCGACAAAATTTATTTTACCGGCGGCGAGCCGATGCTGAGCAAAGCGCATGTGCGAATTCTAGAGTATTTGGTGGAAAACAATCGCGCGCCTGAACTCACTTTAAAATACAATACCAACTTGACTGTTTTACCCGCCTCAGTGATTCGCCATTGGTCGAATTTTAAAAAGGTAAAACTCAATTGTTCAATGGATGGCGTGGGCACGCTGAATGAATACATCCGCCATCCCACGCGATGGAGCGATGTCGAACGCAATATGGATCTGATCGACGATATGGCCGACCGCATGCCTGGGCTGGACGCCAATGTTCATGTGACTGTCCAGGCTTACAATATTTTAAATTTAAGTGAAATTTTAGATTTTGTTTTACAACGCCGAAATTTCCGCACCATTCCTTACTTGAATATTTTAAACCATCCGCATTGGTTGAATATTCGTGCGCTCCCTCTTGAGCTCAAACAGCTCGCAAGTCAGCGCATCGATCAGTGGCTCATCGAGCATCCTCGCGAATCCTTTCATCAGCAAGACTCAGCGTGGGAGCGCGTGCGCGATCTCAGTCGGTACATGTTTGGGCAGGACACTTTTGCACAGTCGTTTGCTGAGTTCGCGAATAAAACTCAAATCCTCAATCAGTCGCGCGGCGAAAATCTAGAAGCCTTGGCGCCGGAACTGGCGCAGGCGATTCACAGCCAATTGGGCGCGGCACTTTAGATGACATTTTACGCGATTTGGAATCGTCTATCTTCGCAGGTTGAGACCGACCTCGTAAGAATCGCGCGCAACCTCACTCTTCACACTTTGAAACTCAATAGTTCCGGACCGGTTGAATTTGCCTATGACCATTCGCTGACTCGCCTGCTCGAAGCTGCGCGCCGAACTCAAGCTCAGTGGTGCGTGACTCTTCAACCAGGACAATTGATCAAGAGCGCAGATTTTTTTAGAGATGTCGAAAATATTTTATGTGAACAGGGAAGTCAGACGGCTTATCTAGAGCTGGCACCTGGCCTGATCGCCTATCGCTGTGACAGGGAAGTCGATCAAAATCTTCACCCCTCCAAAACCGCACCCAGCGTCACGCTCGCCATGACCGACTTGAACGTCGAAGCGTCACCTGAACAGCTGGCCGTGGATCTAAAGGGGATTCAGAGCGCTGAGTGGCCGTCGGGTTCAGCGCTGGAATATTTGCATTATCAATGCCGGGGTTATAGCCATGAAATGTTTGTGTTCAATACCGAAAATTATCGCGCGATTGAGGGGAAGAAGAAGCGTCGCCCTCTAGATGCACTTTTCACTTTGGCCTCCGGTTTTAAGGATTTATTTCTTTTGGCGGCGCACGGAAGCCACACGCAAACTCAGATTCATTATTTTGACCTTTGCCCACAATCGCTTCTATTTAAAAAGTATATGTTTGAGAAGTGGGACGGACGCGACTTTCCTGCAATGTTGGCACAGTTTATCTCCACTCATGCCGATCCATTGACCGAAGTCGTTCCCCCGCTCGAGCCTGCGCAATTAAATACTCGCTGGCTTGAGGAGTTGGAGCAATGGGGAGGTGAATCCGAATTCCTCACCGCCTTCCGAACGGCGCAGAAATTAAAACAATTTTACAACTGCGTGGACGTCGTGAGAAATCCGCAAGGCCTTGCGAAGTCCTTAACAGAAACTCCCGGTCAGCAGTTTGCAGTTTGGTATAGCAACTGTTTCGGATTTACACCTGCGCTCGCCCAGTTCAATTGGGATTTGGATTGGATTGAGGGGCAGGGACGAAGATTTCTCTCGTCCCTACACGCAGCGAGTGCGCAGAACGATCGTCAAATCGTTCTCTATGGTCCAGATATAGTCACGATGGGAAAGTCGGCCAGAACTTCCCGTTTAGCGTCTGAGCTCTACGACTAAATTTAGGGAGCACGCCTATCGGGAAAAATAGTCTTCGCAGCCGCCGCTACGTTTGACGTCCAAAGTGAGGCAGTGAATGCCTCCATCCCAGAAGTATTGGTGACGAAAATTCCACAGGATAGGGGTCACGCCACGGGCTTCCAACTGGCGAAAAATATCCGCGTCATAGCCCGTACAAATCACCAGATCTTCGCGCACGGAAAAGACATTCACGTCAAATACGGTTTCGTCCACATACCCGATCCACTCACTCAGCCAACGCTTCACAAAATCTTTATAGAAACGTTCCTTGCGCATATTCGCGAAAGATTCTGGCAACTGCTCTTTGGGCTCTACCAAAATACAATCCCATTCGCGCAACGATGGGGGCAAATGTTCGCGATTCCAACAGATCACCAAGCCCGGCTTTAAGAGCGCCATTTTTCCGTCCGCATGCCCGCCACAGGGGGCTTGCTCAAAACTGACTTTGGGAAATTGTCGACGGAACCAGTTCAAACCGGCCGTCGTGCCTTTTCCCGTTGGGTACTCTGCCGATTGCGGTTGAGTGTGAAATACGGTCGAGCCGCATTTAATCATATTCGCCGCGTGATAAAGCAGAGTGTCGGGAGCATATTCCAAATAGGATTTGCGTTTATCGTAAAGGGTTGGCTGCGGCAGCGATACCCAATGGGCGCCTTGCTCCCAGGCACTTTTAAACAATTCGTAGTAACCAGAGTTTTCTAAAAAACGATTTTGTGAACGAGTGTAGGTTTCCGCCACCGTGTCGCCATAGACAAACGCGGTGTCCCGTGGCATCAAAGGGTGGTTCGGGAAGCGAAAGGTCATGTTTTGCATTTGATACGAGTACGGCTCGGACTCGCCGTCATTTGACACTGTGTAGCGAATTTGCGGGCGATGCACTTTCACGCCCTCGCGCTCCAGCAAACGCACTAAGTCCTGAATATCCTCTTCCGTTTCACCTAAAACGCGACCGATGCTGTCCAT
Organism: Pseudobdellovibrionaceae bacterium; assembly: GCA_043757545.1. GTDB lineage: Bacteria > Bdellovibrionota > Bdellovibrionia > Bdellovibrionales > UBA1609 > JALHOQ01. The sequence continues at coordinate 58,211 of JAYVPG010000050.1, read as the reverse complement.
GGTTTCGGGATCACTCGAGTTGGCAAATGCGGAAGGCGGATGCGCGCGCCCCACAATCACCTCTTCTAGAGGTTGAAATTCGGAATAAGACTCGATCTTCATAGCCGCAGAAGTCGATCACCGCGGCAACCTGACTGTCAATGTGATTTTGAATTCCCCATGGGCTTCAACTAGTGCTAACTTTTCGGTCTATGTCAGACACGCCCCTTAAAACCAATTCTAAAGTTTTTTGCACACTCCCCTTTGTTCATATAAATAATATGACCACGGGCGAGATCAGCGCCTGCTGCCATAGCCAAACTCCGATTCGCAAAGAGAACGGAGAACCCTATCGCCTGGATCAGGGCGATTCATTTGAAAATGCATTTTTCTCGCCCTATATGGACAGCCTGCGTGCCAATATGTTGAACGGAGTCCGCGATCCTCAATGCCAGCAGTGCTGGAAGCTCGAGGACCTCGGCCTAAAGAGCAAGCGCATTGACGACGGCAACCGTTATCTTGCGAAAACTTTTGCACGCCTACAAGAGTCCGCAGAACTGCCGTTTCGCCCGCTCTCGTGGGACATAAAATTGGGCACCCAATGCAATTTGAAATGTCGAATGTGCAATGATGAAACCAGCTCCGCGATTTTAACAGAATCCGTCGCGACCGGCGCGGTGACGGCCGAATTCGCACGTGGGTTTAACCGGCGCTTCGGCAACCTTCTGCAAGACGGAAAATTTAAAGCGGAGCTTGAACGCTTGATTCCATATGCCGAAGAAGTCTACTTTCTAGGCGGCGAACCGTCCCTAATCCCAGAACATTTAGATATTTTGGACTATGCCATTGCCTCGGGCGCCGCGAAAAATATGCGCGTGCGCTGGAGCACGAATCTAGCAAAATTTGATCAACGTTTTGTGGATCGCGCCCGTCAGTTCAAGCACGTGACCATCGACTGCAGTATCGATGGCTATGGACCGGTGAACGAGTACATCCGTTTTCCAGCGCAGTGGAATTTTGTAGATTCGCGAGTGCGAGCCCTGAAACAGGAACTCCCGCAAGCGCGCATGACGGGCATCTGCACAATTCAGATCTACAACGCGTTTGAGTTGGAACAGCTTTTGTCGTGGGGAGATTCTTTTGGCTTTTCCATCGCGTTTAACTATCTCTCATTTCCTCCCAAACTCTCAGTGCAGTGTCTGCCGCAACCGATCAAGATGAGAATCAAAGAGAAGTACGCTCCGCTATTTTCTCCCAAATTGGATCAGTTTATAAATTGGATGATGAGCCCGGGCTCAGACTCCGACTTCACCGATTTCTGCTCTTACACGGAGAAAATGGACGCGATTCGCGAACAAAACTTTCTGTCTCTGATTCCCGAATCATTTCGTGGCCCGATGCACGAGGCAATGGAACACGCCAAGGCCCGGGTGAATTAATTGGCGACCGCTTTTTCGCACGCCGACGCGAACTATCTTTTAAAGTCTGCGAATTCCATTTATCACGATGGATTTCGTAAAGATCTCCTTGAGGCTAATTTCTTGAATCATCTGTTGGCGGACGGATTTCCGGAGCTGAATGACCCCTCAGCTTTTTCAACTGAATACCCAAAGTGGATTCTGTCTTCGCGGCTCAACTCTTTTCTCGGTCTGAATGAGTTTCCATTTCGCTATGTAAGCCTGGGAGTGACCCAAGCTTTGGATGAATGGCACGCCTGGATCGCGCAATCCGCGCGCCGCTTGCGCCTTTTGCGCGGAGAATATCCTTACAATCGCGATTCTCAGTCGATCTGGAGTGATTCGCAGTATCTCGACGACCAGCCCCTGGTGCGCGGAGACGCCGTGATCGTGTCGGTCCCATTTTCAGGAACCGGTGGTCTACACCCCCGATGGCCTGAGCTTCTGAAGACCTGCGCCTCACTTGAAATTCCCATTTTCGTAGATGCTGCTTTTTTTGGAACCTGTGCGAAAATTCATATCGATCTCTCGCATCCCACTATCCATGGAGTGGCCTTTTCAACAACCAAAGGCCTTGGCTGTGGCAATTGGCGGGCGGGTCTCACGTTTTCCCGCGTGCAACTCGGTCACTTGCACCTGCAAAACGAGTGGCGCCATGGAATACATTTGAATGTGCAGATTTCTCTATTTCTCATGCGTCGCTATTCTCCAGATTTTATTTATGAAACCTATCGCGCTGCTCAAGAGGCCGTTTGCACTCATTTGGGTCTTACACCATCGGATTCGGTGCATCTTGGGACCGGTGATCAGAACTGGAACTCATTCACCCGCGATGGTGTCGTCAACCGCATTGGTCTAGCCAAAGCCATTCGCGATTTTCACCGCAAGGGCAAAGTTCCCGAATTCTTAAGACAAGCTGTTGAAGGTGACAGTCTCACTCAGAGCAGGTCGCGGTAGAACGGGAATACGATCCATAACTTCGGCGAGCCAAGGGTGTAGCGTTCGCACATCCGTTCCCCGCAAACGATCCGTACGATCCGTAAAATCCTTAAACACCGGAAGCAGCGCCGACTCATCGCGACCATTCATGAAATTCAAGTGATCCTCGAAATGCTTATTGATGGGAGCAAACATCTGCTCTTCGTATTTGCCGTTGGGTGTACGCTGCATGTAGCGAGCGATCTCCGCCGTCAAACGCGCCTTGATATCTAGGGGCAAAATCTGCGCACTTAAAAACGTCGGAAAGGTGACCCGGTGCGTGTGCAGCTTCACGCCCAATGCTTGAAAATAAGTGGCAATCTCGGGCAACTGAAAACAATTGTAAACTTGAATCGTACACGCGATGGCGAGCTCATCGAGCGGAATGGATTTCTCGGCCTGCAGAAGTTTAAGGTTCCGCTCAATTTTGGAAAAAGTCGTTCCCGTCCGAATGTAGTCATACACCGCGCCTACACCGTCGACGCTTGCATAAACCGAAACGCCGGCAAACTGCTTCCAAAGATCAAAGACTTGCGTTCCCTGACAGGAGAGTTTGGTCAAATTGGTGCTGTACTTGAGTCGAATATGGCCGCCACGTCGCGCCATCAATTTCAGAATGCGGTAATGAATGGGGTCGATCAATGGCTCACCGCCAGCAAACTCCACCAGTTCCAAATGTTCTATCATTTCGTCAAACTCAGACCACCATTTCGCGTTGTCTTCAAAACCCGCAAGCTTTGGCTTTTGACTAAGACCGTATTCGCGGGCGGTTTCATAGGCCCAAGTGTTGTGGACCTTATGCAGATCTTCGACCTCGGGCCATTCACTCGCCCACGAAGTCGAATCAATCGGACTACACATGCGACATTTCAAATTGCAGACATTGCTGACTTTCATTTCGAGCGTTTTGGGGGTGATCGACATTGTGCCATCCTCGGCGCAACTCTGGAGCACATGAGAGTGTCGATTCCAGCGACTATCCCGAAACGACGGGTTCCCGGCACGTTGACGCATTGAGCGAGTGCCCACGTCCTCCAAACGCCAACAATCATCACATTCCGGAGGACGCTCCCCGTTGAGCATCTGGCGGCGAACGCGACGGTAAATCTCGCCATTCCAAGTCTCAAGCGCTGAGCTCGAGTCCACATGCGCAATCGGCTCACTGCGACAACAAAGCTTAAAGGTCCCCTCAGTTTTGGTCGCGAGGTGGGTAAATGGATAGATGCAAAAACTTCCGCTTTTCTTCGCGCGCTCGATCAATGGCCCTCCTGCGGACAAAGTTATAAAATAGACCTAGACATCACTCCTACCGTGCTTTGTAAAGTAGAACAACGAAGGAGCGACAACTCAATGGAAACGTTCGAACCGGCGATAAATCCCGCGCAGGTATTTGGCAGCGTGATCAACGACAAGTTGAATCAATGGACGACCTCGTACATCCAAGAACGAATTCTAGACTGCAGCGATATCACCGACGGTCGCGTGCTTCATAAAAAGCTTAAAATTCCATATCTCCAAGTTCAACTGCCGGAATGGGAACCTGAACAAATGATTGCCGAGGCGCGCGCTTCGCGGCATTTGTTTGTACCTCATCGCGCGAGTGACAGCATGGGATGGATGAGTCTTTGCTTGCATGGAATCGACTCCGAAAAAACTCGCGCCTTTGAAAGTTACGGGTACGCGAATGAGGCGGAGGTGCCCTACGCATGGACCGACGCCAGTGCCGCTTGCCCGCAGACGACCGCGTGGCTGAAAAGTTTGGTGGCGAAAGGGTTTTTTACTAAACTCTTTCGCGTCAGATACATGTGGCTTGAACCCGGCGGGTTTATCTCGTTTCATCAAGATCGTCCCGATGGAATGACTTCTCTGGGACCTTTGAACATCGCCCTGAATATGCCGAAAGACTGTCATTGGCTCTTTGAAAATTACGGGCACGTCCCTTTCTCTGGCGGAACGGCGTTCTGCGTGGACATCTCTAATAAACATGGCGTGTGGAATAACTCCATTGAGGATCGGATCCACATTATTGTTCACGGAACTTACGGTCCCGCGTACTACGATGCTCTCGCACGCGGCAAGGCACACCTGCTCGAGCAGGCTCAGGCTCGTCCGTCATCTCAACTCGTCGCGAAGAAGCCCAAGGCCCAAAATCCACGTGTTGCCTATGCGATCTGGGACTATTTTGAAAGCTCTCCATCGTCCGAATACTCACGCAAGCTTAAGGCGGTGACCACTCACTTCCTAAGGCTACGTTCAAATCACGTCGTCAAATTTCACGACGATCACTCTCTGCAGCGAATTTTAACCGAATGTGCAGAGGCCGGTTACGATTGGTGTGCCATTTCGACGCCTGGAAACATCGCAGGGGAAAAGTTTTTTCAGTCTATCGAAGCGGCCTGTAAAAATGCAAAGCCCGAAGTCGCTCTGATGGGCCATCTTCTCGACCGCAAAGAGCGCGGATTTGGTCTGCATCATCAATTTTTTGCCGTCCGAATCAGCGCCTGGATTGAAAGTGGCCGGCCCCGTTTCGCTTTTAAGAGTTTAGAAACGCAAAACATCATTGCCGCCAAACGTAGCGCCGAGAACATCCACGACGACTACACGCCGCTGTGGATTCGACCCAGTGAGGGTGAAGTTCGACTGAAACCCGGGGTCTTCGGCTGGAACGCTCTAGATAAGTTTATGCGCCGAGGATTTGAAGTCGCCAATTTGCCAGACGCGGTTCGCAAAGAGAAAAAATATCTCTATCCCGAACAAAATCCACAGTCCGTTGAACGCCTTCTCGACAATATTACGACCTTTGAGCAAAACTTAGATGACCTAGAACTTTCGCCTCATCAAAAATCGATCGCACATGATCTTTGCATGGAGGGTGGCGATTTCGGACGTAAGGTTTTTTTATTTAACACCGAAGGCTTAGGCGACGTGGTGAGAAGAAAGAATCGCGTCTGCATGGACGCGGTTTTATCGGTTTCGGCAGGCTTTAAAGATTTACATATCCTCGATTTTAACGGTTTTCACGAGGCTACAGAACTACATTATTTTGATATTTCCGCTCAGGCACTTTTTTTAAAAAAATATATTTTCGAAAACTGGGATGGGCGCGATTTTCCGTCCTTTTTGCGCCGCCTTCGACAAAATATTCCCCCTGAGTTGGCCCAAGCTCAATTCACGGTGAATGAGTCTGATTTTGAATACCGATGGATGACTGAGCTAACCACATGGGAAAGCGAAGAGGCTTTTTTTACGACCTACTCAAAAGCTCGCCAATTAAAAAAGAACTTTCACCAAATCGATATCTTAGCCAATCCAACATTTGCCGCCACGATCATAGCGGCAAGCGGAGGACGGAATTTCGCGATTTGGTACAGCAATTGTTTTAATTTTACTCCGGCCCTAGCGAAAATGAACTGGGACCTCTCGTTGATTGAGCGGGCTGGGCAAAGTTTTATGGCAAGCCTGCATCGGACGGCACTTTCGCAGAGCAAAGAAATTCTATTGTATGGGGAAGACACGCGTTTCGGGGCGCGCTGCGAATATCTGGGCCATAGCGCCCGCGAAGTCTTCAGCTAACCGCGTAACGTCCGATTAGGTGTTGACCCTCCTCATTGATTTGGCTCACATCCACTCATGTATCAGCTTAGTGAAATAGACACCGTTCACCTTGAGGTCACGACCCGCTGTAATGCGAGTTGCCCGATGTGTCTGCGCAACGTACTTGGCGGCAAGGTCAATCCACAGCTACCTTTGGTGGAATTGAGCGTCGACGATATTCAGAAGATATTTCCAGAATCGTTTTTGCGTTCGCTCAATCGGTTTTATATGTGCGGCAACTATGGCGATCCCATCGCCGCCAGTGAGACCATAGAAATTTTTAGCCATTTGCGCGCGGTGAACCCATCGCTTCAGCTTGAGATGTTCACCAACGGTTCCGGGCGTGACGAGACTTGGTGGCGCAAATTGGCTGAACTCGGCGTGCGCGTTCGCTTTGGTATCGACGGCCTAGAAGAAACCAATTCCATTTATCGTCGAGGCACAAAGTTCAATTTGATTTTAAGAAGTGTGAAGGCATTTGTCGCGGCTGGGGGCCGGGCCGATTGGGATTTTATCGTCTTCCGCCACAATGAACATCAGATCGATGAGGCCCGTCAGCGCGCCCATGAACTTGGATTTAAGAATTTCAACGTTAAAAAAACAGCGCGGTTTTTTAGCAATGTGCGAGCTGCAGTCAAGACGCAACAAGAAGTTCTGAGCAGCAGTGGTGAGATCGAGTACTACCTTGAGCAACCCACCAATCCGATCCATGTCAACAAAGCGTTGGGAAGAGAAGATGAGATCGTCGAACGCTTTGGAAGCCTAAAGAATTTTTTCGCGCAGACCCCCGTCGATTGCAAAGTGACGAAAGAAAAAAGTTTATACGTTTCTGCCGAAGGACTCGCCTTCCCTTGCTGTTGGACCGCCAATCAACTCTATCCTTGGTATTACGCCGCACGCACGACGCCGATTTGGAAATTGATCGAGGCCCTCCCCGAGGGATTGAACTCACTGAATGCAAAAATCCATCCGCTCGACGAAATTTTAAACGGACCATTTTTTCAGAAATCGATTCCCGAGAGCTGGGACAAAACGAGTATTGAATCTGGCCGACTCTTCGTCTGCGGGAAAACCTGCGGCAAGGGTTTCGATGCTTTTAAGGAGCAATTTCAGTAGGAAAGCTAGATTGAGTCACACGTGGAGGCGCTGAGAATTTTGCAGGCGCGTGCTCTACTTGCATTAGACTCACCATCTCCGGAAACGTTGTCGCAAAATCCGTTCCACGAATCTTATCCATCAACTGAATATACTCGCGAAATTCCGGCATCCGATTCGACCAATCTTCGGACTCCATAAATTGCACCAAGCCCATCAGCCGACGAATACCATATTCATTTTTAAAAAACTCAGGCTGATTCTTGAATCGCTCAGCCAAAATCTTAACGTAGTATTCGTACTTCTCGCGAACGGCCTGCTTAAATTCAGGCGGCAAGACCTTCACATTGAGCATTGCTGGATGATAAACGAAATGAAAATTGATCAATCCCGCGCCGAGCGGCCAAGGATTGATCTTCTTGAAATTCTGCGCCAGCTTCCATTCGATAAACTCTGGAATATAAAATATATTTAAAATCTGCACCGCGCAGGCCACGGTGACTTCGACCTTGATATCGCTCCTGTCTAAGCGATGTAGGTTCTCTTCGATTTGCGACCAAGCGCTGGGATAGCGAATGTAGTGATTCATCTCACCGATACTGTCGATGCTGAAGTGAAAACGCACGCGGCGAAACTGGCGCCACAAATCAAATAAACGCTCCGGCAAAACCAAACCATTACTATTGTAGCGAAGCTCAATATGCGCGGCCTCTCCCCGACGAACGCATTCTTCCAACAAGGTATAATGCTCTTCAATGATCAACGGCTCGCCACCGGCAAAATAAAGCTGATCAATATGCGGCAGCTGAGCGTAGAGCTCTTCCCAAAACTGAGGATTTTCAACGTGCCAGTCATAGGAGGCGCCATCAATCTGGCCGTTGTTATTCCATTGCATCACTTCTTTAAGGCTCGGACTTTGAATCTGTGGATGGAGTTTTCGCCAATCTCCCACCCAAAGCGAGCTGTCGTGAGGTGAACACATAATGCATTTCAGATTGCATTTCGTGCCCAAGCGCAAATCCACATATTTAATTTTCGGTTGAATCCGGCCATCGGAGGCGGTCTCTTTCACTAGATTTTCAACCGACACTCGTGACGACCAATACTCAGTCTCCCAATTGCGTTTCGAGCGATGTCCGGCTGCTTCTTCTTTGAAACACTTGGTGCACGCCGCGGGCACCTCACCATTTAACATCTGCACACGCACGCCACGCATATAGGCGTTGTTCCACGCTTCAAGTAAACCGGTGTGATTTAAATTTGCAGGCTTGCCATCGGCATTTTTAAGAATTCCAACCTCACCGCCAAAAACTTTATCATTTGTGGCGCCCGCGCTGGATGCGTTGGCCGTGCAACACACGCGCAGATGCCCGTTCGGGCGAGTGGACAAGTGAATCCACGGTAAAATGCAAAATGTCGAGCTTGGCGGGTTCATCGCGTAATCTTTCTTTATGGCCCTGAACTGGGTCAAGAGAAATCCCTTGCTTGGGCCCTAGGCGCTGACTATACCGAGAGGTGGAGCGGGGTCCTTTTGATTTGGTCAAAATATCGTTTTGATAAAATTCCATTGAACGACATCGTTCGCGTCGGGCAAATCAGCTTGCTCAATCGCGACCTGTTTTGCGTCAGCTGGCTGCTCGGCCGCTTCTGCAACTACAAATGTTCCTATTGCTGGCCCTATGCTCGCTCGGACCTGAAAGACCACCGCTCCACTGAGCTCGTTCTCTCCACCCTCGATGAAATCAAGCGTCAAGCCCGTGAACGGGGCTTCGGCTCCTTCCATATTTCATTTAGTGGCGGCGAGCCCACGATGCATCCGGGATATCTCAAAATTTTGCAGCATTACGCCGATGACGCGGATCTGTGCAATTATCAATCTGTGCATATGACCAGCAACCTTAGCCCGGGGATTAGCTGGTTTGAGAAATACGCTCAGGCGACCTCTAAACTGCACCGGGTCAGCATCACCGCGAGCTATCACAAGGAATTTGCACAACGGGAAAAGTTTTTAGAAAAGCTTATTTTCCTGCAGCAACATGACATCCAAGTGACCATCAACATGGTCATGGTGCCTGAGCGCTTCGAAATTCTCTGGGAGGACGCACTTCATTTTGCGGAGGCCGGGGTCAATGTCACTCTTAAGCCGCAGAGCAATCCCAGCGCAACCCAAGTGGTTGAGGGTTACACCGAGGAGCAGCTGCACCGACTTCGCCAGGGGATGCCACAAAGAGATTACACCGGGGCACGCATGGCGAACGTGGCGGCACCCAAATTTACACGACCAAAATCCAAATGGGGAAAACTCATCGTCATTGATCCCGAGACCGAAGCGCAGGTACCGGCCATTTTCCAAGTCGAGTTGACCGACTCGCAAGGTAAGGCGTGGTACATGGACCAAGCCGAGCGCTTCAACGCGTTTGCATTTAATCAATTCAAAGGTTGGGAGTGTAGTGCCGGCTATCGCAGCATCATCATTCGCGAACCCGACGGCAACATCAAGCGGAGTTACAGCTGCAACGACCAGCCACTTGGTAATATCGAAACTGGATTCAAGCTTCTCTCTCGACCAGGAATCTGTCAGACCAATAGCTGTGTGAGCAGCGCGGACAGCAAGATCCCAAAACGCCAACCGGGCTCACAGCTTCCGCTCTGGCCCGGTGACAGCTTAAGCTACTGATTACATCTTTGGTCCAGTTCATAGCCTTAAACCTCTGAATATCGCACAGAATTTCCGATATAGACCAGATGGAGCGCAAAGCGATCGATCGCAGAATTATCGCGAGTCTAGTCATCTTACTTGCCGTTGAGGTGACCTTACTGGCGTTGCACTTAACTTGGGGTGGATTTCGTCCACGCTCTTCCGCCAACACGACCGCGGTCGCCGGTCACGTGGCGCAAAGTGAAAATGAATTGCGTCGCCGTGGACTCAACAGCTTGCTCTGGGAAAAATCAAACTCAAGCGAAACGCTATACTATTTTGACTCGGTACTCACTCTTGCACAAAGCACGGCCTCACTTAAATTATTCAAAGATACCGAGGTTCGACTCTCTGAAAATACATTGGTGACGATCGAGCCGCAAGATCACAAAGAGTATGGCGAGATTCGCTTAAAATTTCACAGGGGTGGCTTTCAAGCGCGCAATCCGTTTGCGGCGACAACTGTCGACTCCGACGGTTGGTCGATGGAAATCAAGACTGGCAGCGATATCGATTTTCGCCAAGTGGGTGAAAATGGCTATGAGCTTTCCGTCAAGAGCGGAGAAGTGGGATTTAATTCGGGAGCCGGCGTCGAGAAAGTCAGCAAACAGCAAGTCTTGCGCATTCAAGACGGACATCTTAATAAAATGCAAACTCTAGACGACGCATCTTTGCGTTGGAGTGAAAATCCACCTAAAAGAATCTACACGCACAGCACCGAAGCGCTGGTTCGTCTTAAGTGGCAAGGTCCCGGCTCAACCCAGCTTCTGCGCCAGACGCTCGGTCAACCCGAGCAATCCACCGCATTGACTGCGTTTGAAACCGAACACTCCCTGGCACTTCCGCTTGGGCATCATCGACTTTTCCTGCGCCGAGGTGACGCGACTTCCGTGGCACTAGATATCGAAGTATGGCCGGCACCTACAATTCACCTGCTCATGCCTTTGCCGCGCAATCGCATCCAAACCGAAACGCCAACGGCCTTTGTATGGACTCGAATTCCCGAGGTTGCCAGCTTTAAATTTCTTCTGAAAGGCCGCTCGCTCAATTCAGAACAACCACTCCAGGAAAATTCGTTCTCGACGAAATTTGGCGCAGAAGACGATTTGGAATGGAGTGTTCAAGGCGTCGACAAGGAAGGCTTTGTGATTCCCCCTCGCTACTCCTACCCACTGTACATTCGCGAAGCGCCACTCGCCGCACCGAAACTCAGAGTTCCGACCCTGCGCCAGCCAGCCAGCAAAAATCGCGGCGCGGGCTTATGGCGAGAGCTGCAAAATTTGATTTTGCCAGAGGCCCAAGCCGATGAGAGTGAATTCCAAGCGTTGTTCAGCTGGGAGACCGTGGACCGGGCGGATCACTACGTTATCGAAATTTCTGAAACCGCAGATTTCCGTTCGCCTCTAGTCACGCAGACCGTTTCGCAAAATGATTTTTTATGGAAAAAGGTGCAGCTGAAATCCTATTTCTGGCGAGTCGCAGCCGGAACCAAACAGGGCCGCTTAGGATTTTTCAGTGAACCACAAGAAGTCAACTTGGCGGACCCGAACGCCGTTGGCGTCGAAGTCATGCGAGTCGAATCGCCAGAGGTCGTCGCTCCGCTCCCGGTCGCGACCGAGTCAAAACCACCACCTGCTGCTCCCGTGGCGGTCGAAGAACCGCCGGCTGCCGCCGCACTCACTCCACCCGCCCCGCCGCCGTATATTCTGCCTCTGCACAATCGCAAGCGTTTCGAATGGCGACCGGCCTATCAATCGATACGTAGTGTGGGCGCAGAATCGGTGCACGCTGATTTTCACGGCACAAATATTAAATCCGGCGCCGTGCGAGTGGATCATATGACCGATCCCGAGCATATGCTTAACTTCGAAGTTCAATATTCGCAAATGACCTATCAGCCACGACCAAAGGAAAACTATCCGTTTCAAAAAGATCTCAGTTGGTCCGACTATTCGGCGCGCGGAGTTTCTCACGTTAGCTCAAGTCCGTTCGCCTGGGGTTTGGCGGGTCGGCACTCAGTGCGCTTCACACGTAAAGATTTTGAATCGATTCAAACCCGCGACACCTGGTCCGTTGGACCCTGCGGTCAATTTCTAAAACCTATGAACAAAGCGACTTACCAAAGCGACTTTTTGGCCCTATTCGGCTCCGACTTCGGCCTCACCACCGAACAGCGTATGCGTTGGACGGTAGGCGAGATTTTCGTTATCGGATTGGGTTTCGACGCCGCCGCACTTTTTCATAAGAGCGGCAACACCTATTCAGTCAGCGGGCAAGTTTCGTTTGGCCTCGAGTTTTAACTTATAAATTTCATCCGACCACGAAATCCCAAAACGGTCCGTTATTCGAATCTAAGTTTCGCCAAGTTCCATTGAGGCCGACCATACGGCGTTCCTAGCCTTGCATATTCAACCCCAGCACAAGCACGCCAACAAAAGAGTGAGCCAGAATTGATATTGACTATTGTACAATTATAGTTGTACGCTAGTCTAGCGGCTCGGAATTTGGATACTCAAATGAAACGCCGTGAACTTGAGCGAAGGTTAAGAGAGCTGGGTTGGTATTTTTTAAAGCACGGTGGACGGCACGATCGATGGACCAATGGCTCTGAGTCCGAAGAGATCCCACGCCACAGTGAGATCAATGAATTGTTAGCTAAGAAGATTCTTAAAACCGCAAGCAAACACCCGGGTCAAGAATAGGAGACTTTTATATGATGTTTGAAGGTCGTATTTGGAAGTCAGGAAAGCACTGGATCGCAGAGATTCCCGGATTGGATTACTTAACCCAAGGAAAGTCCTATAAAGACGCACTAGCAATGGCCAAGGACATCGTCGAATCCGGGATCGGAAGACGTGATTTTAAAGTCAAAATTAAATCGATTTCCAACGACACTTTCGTTGTCGTCGCTAACAATTCGAAGCTGATTGTCGCACATATGCTCAAGCGACTTCGCCAGAAACATGGCCTGACGGTTCGAGAAGTCTCCAAACGCATGGGCTCCTCGTCGCCAAATACTTTTGGAGCTTATGAACAGGGCAAAGCTGCTCCTACATTAGAAAAGCTTGAGGAGCTTCTCAGCGCCATTCATTCGGGTCATTCGGTTATTTTAAAGATCGCTTAAGAAGATTCACGCGAAATCTTAGGATCAACAAACACAAGGGCGCAAATAAGAATAGGAATAGGTTTCCCATTGGAGTCTGTGGATCGGCGATTCTTCCACATCCTGCCGCTTGGAATTTAAAGCTATCCAAATTGCTCGGCTCGTAGTTAAGAGTCGCCGTATCGATCATCGTCGGCGCGTTCACGTTCGTGGTCGCCACATTCAATTTCATTTTCAAATACCGTTTGTGCGCCACCAACGCCATATTTGTCGTCCATCCGGTATCGTCGGATACAAAGCCATCATTGCTACCCGAAATTTCAAAAGAAAAATCACTCGACGCAGGAGAAAAGGCGACATCTTGCACTTCAACTAACGAGTAAACCACATCGACCATTTTCGTAATCACATATTGCGCAGCCGAGGTGTACTCGATATTTCCACGTACCACCGGGGCCTCTTCACTGGGCGTGTAGAAACCAACCAGATTGTAGGTCACCGCAGAAAACCAGCTGCGCCCCTCACCGCCTACGGCCCCAACCACAAACACCGCATTCGATCCACCAAGTCCAGCGCTCGCCACACTCGCGCCGCCGGGATCATTGTTATAAACATTGACCGTTCCGCCAGAAAAAATCTGCACCGAACCGCCGCCGCCGCCACCACCGGGACCTGCCTGATTGTCGGCATCGCCCCCGCGACCGCCGCCCACATAAATAAATCCGAATGCTGAAACCGGCGACGCTCCAATGTTCACGTTGCCCACAGCCCGGATCACCACGACTCCTCCACCCGCTCCGCCTCCAGCACCAGCCGTTACTCCGTCACCAGAGCCCGAACCTCCGCCACCGCCCCCAGAACCGAGCACATTCAAGAACTCCGGATCGCCAGAGAAAAGCCCTGCGAATCCACCCGCCCCAGTTGCACCCGGTCCATTCGTTGGAGGATTCGCAGCTCTCCACGAACCACCACCGCCTCCACCAACATAGGAAGCTCCAACAAAGTTTCCACCCACACCACCGGTTACCGCGCCCGTGACACCCACTCCATTCGCTCCACCTAATCCAGGAGCGGCGCCATCGCCCCCGGCTTTGCCGCCGCACCGACCCAGTCCACCGGCTCCGGGCGTCGGTCCGATCGAAGCGCCACCATCGTGGCCGTTGCACCAAATCTCGCCCTGAATATCGACGTCCGTTAGACTCTCAATGATCAGAGGTGCAGTGCCCACAGGTTCCAAAAACCAACCTTGGGCCAACTCAAACCGCGTGAGATGCAAAACCGGATGCACAGTCGTGTCCAGACGAATGATATTTCCACTTAAATCCCCGGCCTGACTGAACTGCGCATAGGTCGAGGGATCAAATGAACCGTCCGATCCATCGCCCACTGACAAATCAAGAGGGGTAAATCCAGGTTTGAAATTCATCACTCGCAAAGTCGGATGGATTTTGCCGAGCGTTTGATTCCAAACGGCCGTTCCACTTTCCAAGTGTGAGCGTGAAGAGAAGGTCTCAGCGGACTCAAGAGCCAGGGCTCCCGAGCTAAAAATGCTCAAAAAAAGCGCCGAGACCAGACGTATCATGCACCGATCGTTTTCTTCTCAGCCGATCCGAAGAGGACCTCGAAGACCTTGGCGCGCAAAACGTCGGCCCGGAAGGGTTTTACGATATAAGCGTCAACCTCATGCTTCTTTGCGGCTGAAATCTTAAGTCGCTCCTGCGACTGCTGACTAGTGACCATGATAAAAGGTGTCTCATTGCGATGTCGATGGGCGCGAACCGCGCGAAGAAATGTAAGTCCATCGGTCTTAGGCATCTCCCAATCGCAAATGATCAAATCAATGCGTTGTAAAGGATCCAGGATAAACTTATGAGCTTCAGTCCCATTCCCGGCCTCGATAAATTTTTCGAAGCCAACTGCACGCAGTTGCTCAATGATGATTCCACGCACGATCTTGTCGTCGTCGACCACCAACACGATCATCATTCGTGCGCGTACTATGTTATTTGGATATTGCATCATGGTTCCTCCGCCTGTCCGCTGGGTAAGCGAAGAATGATCTCTGCCCCACCCTTAGGATGATTTTGCACCTTAAATTCGCCACCGTGTTCAATTTCAATAATCTCTTTGCAGATCGAAAGGCCAAGCCCGGAACCTTCATTTCCCTTGGTTGTAAAAAGCGTTTCCGTCACGCGCTCCAAATTTTCTTCGGGAATTCCTTGGCCAGTGTCGCGCACTCGTATCTCGTGCCACGCGCCTTTACTCTCCATCTGAATTTGAATTTCACCGCCGTCGGGCATTGCGTGCATGGAGTTAATAAATAAATTAACGAACACTTGCACAAAGGCGTGACGATTGCCTTGAATGGTCAGGGTCTCCATTTTCGGACGCTTCACTTGAATATAGTGTTTGCGAAATTGGAATTCCATGAGCTCGACCGCTTCATCGAGCGAACGACGCACATCGAATGGCTCTGGCGCAGGCGCAGCTTCATCCGATCCATGAATTTTGCGAAAGCGCTGAAGAATATTGCACGCGGTATCTGTCGCATGCAAAATGCGTTCAAGAGCGGGCTTCATTAACTCCGGTTTGTTTTGCTCAATCGCCAGTTCGGCATTGCCCATAATATGAGTCAGAAGATTGCCAAATTCATGAGCCACGCTACGTCCGACCGCGGCCACTGCGTTTTGTCGCTCATTGACCATCAAAAGCTGATGCGCTTCACTTAAACGCTCTTCTTGCCAATCCTTCAGACGATGCAAATCCCACAGACTGGTCGCATTGCGCGCCTTCTGCAGAATTTCGCCCTCGGTGAACGGCTTGTTAATGTAGTCCCATTTCTCGCGATTCTCCTCGCCCAAAAATGAACCAATCGTGTCCACCGTACGATCCTGATAAGCCGTAACGAATACCGCAAACATTTTGGTATCGACAGAGAGGATCTGCTTTACCAATTCAATACCGTCGATATCCGCTCCAAGCATCACATCAAAGAATCCCATGGCAAACGGGCGCTCCTCGCGAAGCGCATTGGCGACGGCCTCGATGGCCGCATCAGGATTTGAGACAACAACGACGTCGAACTCAAGAGTTGTTTTTGCGCGCTCCACGACTTCGCTACTCCGACTGGACCTGCGAGCAGGACTCGCCACTTGCGGACAAAGCATGCGGCGAATGGCTTCACCAATCTCAGGCTCATCATCAATTACCAGAATGCGCCGATTGGGAACCGGGCCATTCTTGGGCAAAAGACCCTTTTTCTCACGTAAAATTTTCGCTGCGGCACTCATGCGACAGCTCCTTGTCGTTTACCGTTTGCAATGAGCGGCAGCCGTACGCGAAAGACCGTCTTCGCATTCGCCGCTGAACTTACAAATTCAATGTCCCCGCCATAGCCACGCACAAAGCGTCGCGCGATACCCAACCCCAGGCCAGTGCCTTGATCTTGAGATTTGGTCGTAAAGCGCGACTCAAAAAGCCGTTCCTGACTGCCAATCGGAATTCCGATGCCGTTGTCCTCGACCTCAATGACAAGAAATGATCCCTCATTGCGTGTCCGCAGTGTCATCTTCAAGGGCGCCGTCGCACCCGCCGCCTGTGCATCTTCCAACGCCTGAAGCGAATTGCGCATCAGATTGGTGAGGGACTGAACCATTTCATCACGGTCCACCGCACTCACGTCTTCGCTCGCCGAAAATTCTTGCACGATCGCAATTCCCTTTTGGGCAAACAGATCGCTCATAATTTGGCAACAGTCGCCAAGCACTTCATGTAGCGAATGGGCACGTGCCTCGGATTTAAAATGCCCAAGTCGGCGCATGGCATTGATGATTTTGCCAATCCGCTCGCCTTCTTCTTTCACGAAAAGAATATCTTTGCTCAAACTGGTACTCTGTTCACGCAACTCGCCTGAGACCTTTTCTAAATTTTCGAGATCCTCTTCGAATAAATTATTTTTCGGCAAGAGTTGCGACGGCGCTTTCCAACTCTTCAGCAAGGCGTCGAACCCTCCGGATTTGAACTCGCTCTTCCAAGCGTTACGCATTTCATCCATCAAACTTAGGGACTCAGTTTGCACACTGCCTATTCGCTTTTGCATGAGTCCAAGACGGGTCAGAAGAATGGTCAAAGGATTCAGCACCTCATGCGCCGTCCGTCCCGCGATTTCCCCCACCGAGGCCAGCCGAGTGGTGCGAATCAAGGTCTCTTGCACCTCTTTGATCTTCTTGTTCTGCTCTTCCAATTGCAGCGTGCGGTCTTTTACTTTTTGATCCAACTCACGATTCATTAATTCCAAAGCGTCGCGCGACTCTTTTAGATCCAGAATCATTTGATTGAAGGTTTCGGCCAGGGTCACGGTTTCATCACGACTCTTCAAACGAATGGGCGAGCTTAAATCGCCTTGCGAGACAAGGGCCATGCGATCCACCAACAAACCAATGTTTTCCGTCAACGAACTCGAAATCAAAAACGCAGCCAAGACCACGAGGGTCAAAACGATCAAGCCAAAGAGCAAGGTGCGAATCGTAAAGTCACGCACCACCTGAAACACTTCGCCCTCGCCAGCTTTGGCGACAACGAAGATTTGGTCGTTGAAGCCCTTGGTAAATGCGGCGAGCACGTGGCCTTCGGGCAATTCACGATCGACGAGAGAGATTTTTGCTTTGGCCTCGACCGCCTCTTGGAAAATCGGATCGTCGGTGACTTTGGGATGGGTCAATAGTTTCGCGGCCTCCGAGTGAACTAAAACTTCACCGCGTCGATTGGCCACATAGATTCGATTCAACTGCACCAGCGAAACCGACTTCAGCAAACGATCCAGTTTGACAAAGCCAACCACGGCCCACTGTTCAACGGGCTGGCCATTCTTGTCCTGCACGAGCACCAGCCGCCCGTAGCCGATCAACGGAGGTCCGTTCACATCCGAGGCATTCCACACATCTTGCCCTTGGCGCAAGATCGCCTCGAACGGAATCGCTTTGTCTTTGTTCAACGTCGAAAAATAGTCTTTGCTCAGCCCATAAGTCTCAATGAATTTCTGCTGGGTAAAGGAGCGTAGCGTACGATTGTCTTGGGTACTATAAATCGAAACCGCCACAATATCCGACTCTTCAGAAAACAGGTCCTCAGCCATGCGCCCCTGCAGTTCAGCGGACAAGAGGGCAAATAGTTTTAATTTATCTGAGACGCCACCGAATTGAGTTTCGAGCTCACTGGTGAGGTTGGATACCTGACTGCGATTCAAATCAAAAACGAGTTGAGTCTTATCCGCCTTAAAAACGCTGATCGCCATAAACAAATACACGCCCAGGCAGACGCCCAGCAATCCGCACATCACCAATAAGAATTTCAGTCGTATCGACCAAACCATGCAGCCCCAACTCCCTACTCTCGTTTCGGCTATTTCCCCCTCTATCTTGATCATTTTCGCGTGAGATCACAGGCAGTTAGCCGACATACGTGAGGCGAGTCTGGAATGTTTCGAATTGTGTCCAAAGATCATGCATTTCCTGTCTCGCTATGGGCCGACTCTCGTCGTGTGTGTGGAGCTTACGGCGCTGTGGCAGGAGTTTGGCAACCGGTATCGGGTGGCTGAAGTGATTGGTTCAAGCGAGGCATTTGCGTGGCAAAGAATTAAAAACACATAAGCCCCTTGCATTATTATAGCCAAAAGGCTATAATTTTTTTGTGAAAGTAGCTCTCTACGAAACAGCATCAGGGCGAAGCCCTGTCGAAGATTTCATCAGTGATCTGCCTAAGGCAGATCAGGCTCGATTTGCTGATGTTTTTGAGGGTATCGAAAAATATGGTTTGGGTTGTCCGCGTGTTCAGTTCCGACAGCTTCGTGGCAAGCTTTGGGAGGTAAAGTTTAATACCCCAAGCGGAGGCTACCGTATCGCTTATGTTCTTGTTGAAACAGACACCATGATTTGGCTTCATTCGTTTAAAAAGAAAACTCAAAAAACACCAACTGGCGATCTTGAAATCGCTGAAAAAAGAATGAAAGAGGTCTTAGGACTATGAAAAATAAAAAATCATACAGATCAGCAAAGCCATTTTTCAAAAAAATATTGCAAAATAAAGAAGTCCGTATTCAGTTTGAAGAAGAGAAATCTAAGACAGAAATTGCTCATGCAGTGCGAGCGGCACGAATGAAGGCTGATCTGACGCAAGCTGAGCTCGCGAAGCTCATTGGGACAACTCAAAGTGTTATCGCGCGGCTTGAAGGTGGTTCTGACAAACGAGTGCCATCAATCCCACTTTTGGCACGTATAGCTGCTGCATGCGGCGCTCATTTTGAATTTGGGTTTAGCTTTACTAAGGCTAGCTGAAGATTTTATTGGCAGAAAAGAAAAATCTCATGACCAAATACGCCCACCGTGGACAAAACTCACCCAAAATCAGTGTGCGCCGCTTCTTTTTATGGCCTTCCCTTTGCTCCTCAATCCATCATGCTTAATCAGCCGGTTTCTCTATTCCTACTACTCTCGGTTTTACTGCATCTGACGCCAGGGTTTGGCGCAGATGCCGCGCGAAAGCTTCATGGGCCAGTGACGAATTTTATTCGCGGCGCTCAAAATGGGCAGATGCGATTCTCTGCCGATCCCAGTTTAAAAATCGGCTACATCAAGTGGCCAGCAACCGAAAAAGGCAATGTGCCCTTGGTGATTATCCCCGGTCGCGGAGAAATCGCCTACCTGTGGGCCGAAACCGCATACGATCTGATGGAGCTTGGCTACGCTGGAGATATCTATGTCTGGGATCCTCCGGGGCAAGGTCTATCGGATCGCCTTCTTCCGGAGATGCCAGGCGTTGGGCATATCGATCAGTTTTCTGACTACTCCACGAGTTTAGTTGAGTTTTTAAAAACCGTTCGCAAGGAATCCGGACGACTCCCCCACGTGATGGCCCATTCCATGGGCGGAGCGGTCGCGCTCAATGCGCTCGAAGCAGCGCCGAATTTGGCGCGTGATCTGGTGTTGGTGACACCCATGCTCGACATTCGCTTTGGCCCACCTTTGGTCGACCGAATATTAACCGTCTTAGTTGGCGTGCTCGATCGGTTTCCATTCTTGCGGAAAATCGCTTTCAATCGCGGGCCGCCAAAGCCGTTGGCGCCAATGGTAAAAGGAACATCGCTCGGCGATCGCCTTGAATTTCGCGTTGAACTCAAATCGCGCTATGACGGATTCGTTCCCGGCAAAACTCTGCATTGGGTTGCCGAAGCCAATCGCGGGATCAGCGAAGCCCTACGCCATGCCGATCGCCTGAGCCTTCCGATTTTACTATTCACAGGGGGCAAAGACACCGTGGTGGAATACTCGGGAGACGCGAGCCTGCAGCAACAGTGTCAGAAAAACTGCCACATCGAGAGGATCGAAAACTCAAGCCATTCCATGCATGAAGAGTCAGACGCAACACGCGCGCAGTTTATTTTAAAAGTTGCCGACTGGTATAAACTCGGCGGCGTGAATGAGCCTGAGCTTTGCGAACGTCTGCTGTTGAAACGGAATTAATCGGCGTCGACGATATGAAAAGTTTCGATAAACGCCGAGCTCTCACGTAGCGTTTGATATTTCAAATGCACCATCTGAAAAAGATCTTCTCCGGCAGTTCCCATCGGCGTGCGTTCTTTAAGAGTCGCCAATCCCATTTTACGGCGCATTTCGTTCTGACTTTTCTTTAAACGTTCAGCCGCTGCGTCGGGATCGTCGTTCATTCCACCATTGAGTAAGGCCGTCGCACCTAACGCAGAAACTCCGCTATCATCACCGCTCGGAGTACGGCCGATCACGGCGTCACCTTCTGCTCCACCGGCAGCACCACCTTCTGCTCCACCGGCAGCACCACCTTCGGCGACAGCTCCGCCTTCGCCACCTGCGGCCATTCTAGCGGCAATCATGGCTTGAGCTTTCGCAGAGGCAGCTTTGGCGATGGCGTCGCGCTCAGCCACTGCGGATTGCATAGCCTCGCTGACTCCATTCGCAGAGATTCCGTATTTTTTTAACTGATCATTCACTAATCCGGTCACGTCGCTAAGATTGGTGGGAAAAGTTCCGATCGGAGTCGATAGCGAACTCCCGTCATCGCTCACGGTGACGCCATATTTCTTCACTTCATTTTTCATTGCCGCGATGTACTTGCTCGAGTTGTAAGCGTAGTCATTCAGGGTTTTCGCATCTGTACCAAAGCGCGCGAGATCCACATGGCCTGCTTTGTTGCCCGTGTCTTGCAAAGCCTTCAACGCCGCCTTGCCATACTCCTTCGCCTGATTGTCCGCCTGCAAACTGTCATAGGCTTGCATTCCCGCCTTCACCAACAACGGAACATTCAAAGACGAAATCCCTTTCGAATAATTATCGATGGCTTGTTTACTCAAATCTTCAGAGACCTGACGGTTGGTGGCCGCTGCAGTCGTACCGATATCGCCAACATATCCGCCCGTCGCACCGACGATGCTGGGGGGACTCGCCTGAGCCACAGCTTGCTGAGGCTGAGCCACAGTCAGCAGGCAGATCGTGAATTGAAGTATGAGGCCTAAGATCTTCATGCCTAATAACAGAGCAACACCCATGCCGTTGGATCCTTTTGCGACAGGAGTTTCATTAGTTATTTAGGTAGCTTGCCATGTCTCTGAGTGAGACATTCACACTCAGTGGACATAATTCGATCAGCTGTCAAGACCTCTACAATAAAACCCACACGCCTAAGGCTGTACGCCTAAGGCAGCCCGAACGAGATCCATTCTGTGACTACTCGAATCTCGTTACTATTGAGGCGCCGTATGTTGGATCGGATCGGCGGCATTGGCTCAATCGGATCTTGGACAATTTCAAGCAGATAGCTTTTTGTCGGAGAATCGAAGTCTATGAGGCGCTTGGCGCCCCCGTACATGCGATTTCTAGCCGCAAAAATACTTTGCCTGGTCGACAAATCAAGAAATTTCGCCTGACCATTCGGGTTGTGACAAACCAAGCATCTTGACTGCAAAATTTCCTCTGAGATTGAATTCCAGTTAGGCTCCAATATCGCAGGTTCAGGCTCTGTACCCATTTGATTGGCGAACTCTGGCGCACCATTCGCAATCCAGTTGCGCAGCAACAACTTCAGTCCGTCTGGCAAAATACCACCGACCTTTGGCATTCGATTCGCAGCCACTGAGGTTGCAATCGAATCTAGTTCTCTCCTCACTCCTAAATAAGAATTGTAAGGTTGGTGACACGATACGCAACGCGGTGAAAAAATCAGCGCGCCCACTTCGCTAAAGCCGATAGCCCCTTTGCCTAAATTCAATGCGGCTTCGGAGCCGGCCCCCACACTCTGGTGTGAGGGGCCGCAAGACGACATAAATGCGAATAACAATAGTGATGATAAAGTCTTTTGGAAGTTCACTTAGAGTCTCGGGTCTTCTCCCGAAATCTTCTTCCAGAATCCGTCTGCACGGGTTTCGAATCCTGCGACGTCCGCGTCAAAATTCTTCTTCGCGCGAGCACTGACAAAGTAATGCGCGCGGTTCCCGTGGATCGTAAAAAGGCCCGGCTGAATATCAACCTTACTACCCGAAGCCATTGCATAAGCACAAAATCCACCATAGCTCGGCTCAAATTTTTCAGGATTCTTTGCGAATGCAGAAAAATTTTCCTGAGACGCAAACATATAGGTGACACCCATATACTCCATCTGAATCTCAGCTCGGCCGACCAACGCTTGGCCGCCTCCCACCGGAAAAACAGAGACGGGATCGTAACCTTTCAGGCCAACTCCATCTTCCAAGTTATATTCGGAGATATTTCTATTTACCTCCACAGCCTGCGCAGCCCCTCCGATGAGGGGCAGAGTAATAGCTAAAATTGAAAATATTAATTTAATGTTTTTCATATTAGACCTCACTCGTTATTTAACGATGTTTTCAAGCTTGAGCTCAGTACCGACAGCAGTTCCCACGGGAATGACCACTCGCAAAACCGCCATCGCAGGATTGGGATCTGCATCCGGATACGGCTCCACTGTGATCACTACCGCATGAGCACCATCGGCCAAGTTTTGGCCTAAGGTCACAAAGTCGGAACCCGGGGCGCGCGGAAAATTCAAGGAAAGTGCTCCCGCATATTTGCCCGCACCGTCGGAATCAATGCGTCCCATCGCTCGGAAAATTCCAGTAGAGATTTTCATGCCCGTACAATCATCTACAATCCAACCCTCATAAACTTGATCCGAAGCCAACGCTGGAAGAACAAGGGAAAGACCCATTGTTTTAGGGTTAACAAACCAAACGCCTTGATTGGTCGGACCCCCTACGGCTGTTGGAGCTGCGATCAATACGGTTCCACGCGCGAGCTTTAGATTGGACATGTCCGCATATGTTGAAACAGAGGTAGCGATGCCGATAGCGGCAATCAGAATTAGAGACGCTTTCATTTATATTCTCCTAAGGTTTGGGTGAGTAAGCCTTCTTTCAAACTGCCTAGAATTCCCTCCGTTGTCTTGATTAGAGGTTCTTTACCGCTAGTTTACCCAAACTAACTTTAAAAAATGCGTATTCCCTTTGGAGTAACAAAGTGGTAGCTTGCCCTTTCTATGGCACGTGACCTTAATGTTGATCAGATAAAAAAGCTTTGGGTGCTCGACTTGATTATCCAAAGTGGAAGTCTAAAGATGGCGGCCCTTAAGGCTAAAGTCTCGCCCAGTGCAATTTCGCAATCACTGACTTCACTAGAACATTCTTTCGGAAAAGCTCTTTTAGTACGAGACCGGGGCTCGATTAGACCAACCCCAGAGGCCCTGTCTATTTTAGAAGTCGTCCGCCCAGCGTTTGCGGCCTTTGATCGGCTGCGTGATATCAATCGAGCGCCTGTGCCAAAGATGAGTTGGCTCAACTTTGGTACCTACGAGAGTATTGCGATTGATGTGTTACCAGGGCTGATTCAATCGCTTCGCGAGCTCTTACCTGGCTTGAAACTTGGACTTCGAATCAGTCGAACTTCGAACTTACTCACGATGGTTCGAAAAGGTGAACTTTGCTCGGCCCTAATTACGGAGGTCGACGGCCTTGAGCGCTTTTACGTTAAGGATGTCACGCAGGATCGCTTAGGATTTTTCGTGTCTAAGCGCCATCCTATTAGCCAAATTGGATGGAAGGCCATTGAGGAGTTCGGCTATGGATCGCTAGCGCCGGGTAAGGATGGGCTACCGCGATATTTTACAAAATTTATTCGCCAAGTGGAACCCCTTCGCCCTTTCATCCTGAGCGATAGCTTCGAGGCCCTTCGCGCGGCGGCCGTCGCCGGAACTCTAGTTGCAGTACTACCCCGTCGGATCGCGCTACGGACCGACGACCTTCTCGAAATTTCACCGTCCAAGGCAAAAGCCTTTAAGGAATTGGGCACGCATAAAATCTGCGTAGTTAGCCAAACAAACTGCGATCCGGAAGAGGCCAATTTCATCGCCACTGAGGCCCGGCGATTTCTGGTAAATCCAAAATTCCCCTCATAGAATGACGCCACGCGTTTTCGACAGATATTCTGTCACTGAACCTTTATAAGTTACGCAATTCAATTTTGCGATAAGAGGTATGGAAATGGGAAGTCTCTCATCTTGGCCAACGACCAATCTTCATGTGCGCCGCTGGATCCAAGAGGTCGTCGATCTTTGCCAACCCACCGCGGTTCAGTTTTGCACCGGAAGTGCGGCGGAAGACGCCGAGTTGATCTGCCTGATGCAAGCGCGCGGCACTCTTCGCCAACTCAATCCGGCAAAGCGCCCCGACAGTTACCTGGCGTGCTCCGATCCCAAAGACGTGGCTCGAGTTGAGGACCGCACTTTTGTGTGCACCGAAACAAAAGAAGAAGCCGGTCCAAATAACAACTGGCTCGCCCCCAAAGAGATGCGCGCCAAGCTCAACCCTTTCTTTAAGGGCTCGATGCAAGGTCGCACGCTCTATGTTGTTCCTTTCTGCATGGGCCCACTTGCCTCACCCTATTCAATTATCGGCATTGAACTCACCGACTCCCCTTACGTCGTCGCAAATATGCAACGTATGACCCGGATGGGTGAGCCGGTTTGGACCAAACTCGCGGACTCGCCAGAATTCGTGCGTTGTGTGCATTCGGTCGGCGCACCTCTCGCCACCGGCGCCAAAGATGTGGCGTGGCCATGCAATTCTGAAAAGTACATCGTCCACTATCCTGACAGCCGAGAAATTTGGTCGTTTGGTAGCGGCTACGGCGGCAATGCTCTGCTTGGTAAAAAATGTCTCGCGCTTCGCTTGGCCTCACATATGGGTCGCGCCGAGGGCTGGATGGCCGAGCACATGCTGATCCTCGGAGTCGAAAATCCGAGTGGCGAAAAAATCTATGTCGGAGCCGCCTTCCCGAGTGCCTGTGGCAAAACAAACTTCGCAATGATGATGCCGCCCAAAACTTTTGACGGCTGGAAGATCACGACTGTCGGCGACGATATCGCGTGGATTCGCGTCGGCGCCGAGGGCAAACTGTACGCGATCAATCCCGAGTCTGGATTCTTCGGCGTTGCTCCCGGAACTTCATTGCAAACCAATCCGATGGCCATGGCCACGATCAGTAAAAATGTTTTGTTCACCAATGTCGCCCTCACTGAGGATGGTGATGTTTGGTGGGAGGGCATGAGCAAAGAGATTCCCGCACGCCTCACCGACTGGCAAGGTCAAGCGTGGACTCCCGACTGCGGTCGCCTGGCGGCGCATCCGAATGCACGTTTCACGGTGCCGATCGCGCAATGCCCGTCGGTGGATGAAAATCTAGATGCGCCCGAAGGCGTTCCGATCTCCGCCATGATTTTCGGCGGACGTCGCGCCCAGCTTGTCCCACTGGTGACTGAATTGGAAAATTGGACTGCGGGAGTCTACTTCGCCGCCACTCTCGCCAGCGAAACCACTGCGGCCGCCACCGGCGCCACCGGAGTCGTGCGCCGTGATCCTATGGCCATGCTCCCGTTCTGCGGTTACAACATGGGCGATTATTTTAAACACTGGTTGAGCTTCGAACGTCCTGGAGTCGATCTTCCGCCCGTGTTCGGCGTGAACTGGTTCCGCCGCGATGAACAAAATAAGTTTATCTGGCCGGGCTACTCTGACAATATGCGTGTATTGAAATGGATATTCGAACGAATTAACCATCGCACCGAAGGCACTCGGCATGCTCTGGGCCTAAGCCCGAAGTTCGAAGACCTAGATTGGTCAGGCCTTGAGAGCTACTCTCGGGTCAGCTTTGCCAAACTCAATGGACTCGACGCACTCGCATGGATCGAAGAGCTCAAGGGCCACCGCGAATTCCTGGGACGTTTTGGCGAGCGTTTGCCCACAGAACTTATGGGTTATCACGAATCTCTCGGCCGCAGACTGAGCGAGAGCCTAAATTGACGTGACGCCCAAGGGCAGCGGCGAGAAGGCTTTCCATCAAGATCTAAATTTTGTTAGGGTCTCCTCGTGGTCCGCTGTGGACCGCTTCACGGGGGGCCTCAATGACAAAATTTATCGTTTCGCTTTTGCTCGCGACTTTTTCTTGTTCTAGCTTTGCTACTGACGTCGATACGGCGAAGTCACAAACGCTAATCAACGCCTTTCGCACATGCGGATTTGCTGGCATCATTTCCGGAACGACCGTGACCTACAACTTCGCCGTCAAATGCACACGGTCCGATAACATGGGCGTCGATTCAACGGATCCTGTGTATGCACTCTCCACCTACAACTGTGACGCCGGCGCCGGAAAACTAGTCTACGCCAAGGCTCAAGTCCTCTTCGAAGCCGCATCCAGCGCCTTTGGCAGCGTGACTACAGAAGGTCAAACGATAACCCAAGGCCAAAATCTCCAATGCGTCCTTCACTTGGAAGCCGCCGACTATGCGAAGCGCTTCACCTGCACCGTAGATTAGTCCGCGAATCAAAAAGGGCATTCACATGAACCTGGCCAATTTAAAAATGACCGCCATCGTGAATGCCTATTCGTTTTTCAAAATCCCGCTCCTCGCCTTCGCCTCTCCGAAAGTTATCGATATGACAGAGGCGCGGAGCGAAGTCCGCATCAAGCTCGGAATGCGGACAAAAAACCATTTAGGCGTCATGTACTTCGGTGCTTTGGCGATGGGGGCGGAGCTCTCGATTGCGCTAAAGGCGATCGACCTCATCAATTCCAGTGATAAAAAAATGAGCTTTATCTTCAAAGATTTCTCAGCTGATTTTTTAAAGCGAGCCGACGGTCACGTCCACTTCGTCTGCGATCAAGCCGTAAAAGTAGCCGCACTTGTCGCAAAAGCGGAGGCTTCGAGCGAACGACAAAACGAAACGTTCGATGGCTATGCTTATGTTCCGTCGAACTCTAACGAACCGGTCATGACCTATCGTCTGACGCTTTCGATAAAACGCAGCGGTCATAGTTGAAATTTCGCGGAGCGATTCTCGCGATGGACAATATCACGCAGACTTGACCACTGAATTGTCGCCCTGCTTCAGGTCAGTGAGACCTCGACTCGTAGCGATTCTTTAAATACAATTTAAGTTATGAAAAATAACATATTTGCCCGCCTTGTTTTCGCTGCTGTCATTTTGTTCGCTCAAACCAGTCGCGCTGCAGAAGCTCCCGCCGCATCCCCACCGGTAAATCCGGATCACACGATTGTGGATAGTAAGGCTGACCCCTGCGACAACTTTTTCCGTTATGCGTGTGGCAAGTGGCTGGATGAGACCGCGATTCCTGCGGACAAGCCGCTTTGGGATCGTAGCTTTATGAGCATTTCAGAGAACAATCAAAAGCTCTTGAAGAAAGTACTTGAGGATTATGCCGCTGGAAAATCTGAACCGGCCAATCCTTATGCGCGTCAGCTGGGTGAACTTTATGGATCGTGCATGAATGAAGACGGGCTTGATAAAGGTTCAACTCCCGCGCTGAATGAAATTTTAGTTCGTATCGATAAGACAAAGAAAGAGGACTTCCCAGCTCTTTTTGCATTTTTGAAATTACACGGCATCGGCCCGATGTTTGGTTTTAGTTCGAGTCAGGATTTCAAACATCCTAAAGATGTGATTGGTGAACTCGGTCAGGGTGGCATGGGTTTGCCCAGTCGGGATTATTATTTGGATCAAGGCAAGGCGTCGATTGAACTGCGCAAGAAATATTCGGAATTTATCGTTCGCCTTCTTCGTTTGATTGATATCGACAAGAGTAAGGCCAAAGAAGGGGCAGAGAAAATATTAGCGATCGAAACCCAGCTTGCAACCGCGGCCATGGCGCCGGTTGAAATGCGTGATCCAAAAAGTGTCTACCATATGATGACGGTTGAAGAACTCGGTGAACTTTCTCCCGGCTTGGACTGGCCGAAATTTTTTGCCGAATCTGGAGTTCATATTAAAAAGGTCAACGTCACGGCGTTGAAGTTTTTTAAGGCGTTTGGTGACGTAGTCTCTGATACGCCCATTGAAGATTTACGAACTTATATGAAGTTTCATGCAATCAATGCCTCAAGCCGCGGACTCTCCGATAAATTTTATGACGAGACCTTCGGATTTTTTGGTAAAACTCTTTACGGTGTAAAAGAAAAATCTCCACGCTGGAAACGTTGCGTGGATGACACCAATGCCATGCTGGGATTCGCTCTTGGTCGATCGTTCGTCAGCTTGACTTTTGCCGGTCCCAGCAAGGATATGGCCCGCACAATCATTGAGAATGTCGAAAAACTTCAAGGTGAGGTGATCGACAAATTGCCGTGGATGGATGCGGCGACCAAAAAAGCGGCGCGTGCCAAATTGCACAAGCTGGTCAATCAGATTGGCTATCCCGACAAGTGGCGAAATTATGATGGCGTAAAAGTGAGTAAAGACTCCTATCTCGCCAATCGCTATGAGCTGAACTCTTTCAATACGCGCTTTGACCTTGCGAAAATTGGTAAGCCACTGGATCGCGGGGATTGGGGAATGCCGCCGTCGGCGGTGAATGCGTACTACGATCCGCAAATGAATAAAATGGTATTCCCAGCGGGAATTCTACAACCGCCGTTCTTTAGTCAAAACTATCCACCGTCGGCTAACTACGCCGCCATCGGCATGGTCATGGGGCACGAGATCTCACACGGTTACGACGATGAAGGTCGTCAGTTCGACGGACTCGGTGCGATGCAGGACTGGTGGAGTAAAACCTCTTCCGCGCAATTCGATAAACAAGCGGCGTGCCTTGGCAAACAATATGACGCCTTCTCAACCGTCGGTGGTGGCCACGTGAATGGCAAACTCACCATGGGCGAGAATATCGGCGACCAAGGTGGGATGAAAACGGCGTACCATGCGTGGAAAAAGACCTTGCCGAAAACTCTTTTGAACGACACCGAGGCTCTGCGCAAACTCGAACAGGATTTCTTTCTCTCGTTCGCACAAGTTTGGTGTAGCAAGTCCTCTGATGAATTCGAAAAGGTGCAAGTGAATGTCAATCCTCACCCACCCGCTCGCTATCGCGTGACCGGCGCGCTGATGAACCTTCCCGAGTTCGCAGCGGCTTATCAATGCAAAGCCGGCACAAAAATGGCGCCTGCTGAGCGCTGTGTGGTCTGGTAGTTAAATTTCGTGAACTGAAGGGAGCGTGCCGCGCGCTTCCTCATATTCGCGCACCATCTTTTCGATAATTTCGCGCACGCTTAAAATTTCTTGTACGGCGCCCACCGATTGTCCGGCGCTCCACACTGTTTTCCAAGTGGGCTTTTGCGCCGCCTCTTCTAACGCCTTCATACCGAGCCAATGAATCAACGGAACCATATATTTCTTGCCGTATCGGTTTTCTTTCAGCATTCGCATCGCCCAGGGCAATTCGGTACCGACTTTGTCGATATACGGAGTGCGAATCACTGCCGCTGGCGTGCCCGATACGCGCGTCGTGAGCACGATGTCTTCAGGCGAAGAATCAACAATGGCCTGTTTGTAGGCTTGGTCCACTCCGGCTTCTACACTCGCAATAAATCTTGTGCCTACGGAAACGGCGTCGGCGCCAAGTGCGAGACAAGCCGCCATGCTTGCGCCATCGGCAATTCCACCCGCTGCAATCACCAGAATATCGAGTTCACGCTTCAGCCATGGGATTAAAACCAGCGGCGAGATCGGGCCCGCGTGACCGCCAGCACCTTGGCTCACCGCAATCACTCCGTCCGCACCAAGATCTTGCACTTTCAGCGCATGCTCCAAACTCGTGACATCACAAACGACTTTGGCGCCGTTTTTATGCGCCAGCTGAATGACTTCCTTTGGACTGCCGAGCGAGGTGATAAAAAGATCTACTCCCGCATCTAGAGCCCATTTGAGATCCTCACCTTGTCGCGTGTTGCTCTTGTTGACGATGATATTTACGCCAATCGGCTTTTTCGTTCGGGCGCGGATCGAGCGCAGAGCTTCACGGTACTTTTCGATGGGCCGATAGTTGAGTGCGGGGAACGCTCCCATTGCGCCGGCCTCAGAGGCCTCGCAAACCAATGCCTCGTTGCTCACCAAGAACATGGGTGCGGCGATTAGCGGGAGTTCGATATTGAACATTTTCGTGAAGGCGGTTTCGATCTTGGGCATGAGCGTAATATAGCCCGATCGATTTGATTGTGGGAGTGAATATTCGCTTAGTGGATGGCTTGAGTCTTATTCAAGATCAACTGCGTGCCGCTAGGGCTGGCGAGCTGACGTGAGGAGATGGCTTGTACACTGACATAGCCATGCACACCGGTCGTTGCCGTTTGACCACTCTCGACAATCAGTGCTTTACCACCTTGATTGACTTGTACGAATGGCGAACCCTTTGAGACGACTTTTTTTACGCCTGGCTCAAGAGTTAAATTTCCGCCGCCTTTACACGCGCTCAGAAACAAGATCGCACCCACAAGTACGAAGGCACGCTTAAACGACATCATACGAGAGACCTCCATATGTCTTTTCGGATTTTTGGCGGAATATTCAAGCCCCCACGTCTCAATATGAGACATGATTGACAGCTTCTCATTTTGTGCCAAACTCGAGGCCTCACATGACGAAGATGACCTATGCAGGCCGCACTCTAATGAACTTTATGAGCTTCAACCTGGGCTGGTGGGCCTGCGCTCTAGGCCCCGCGCGGGGCATCCCGTGGCTCGGTCCTGCGTTGATGCCCTTATGGCTCGGACTCCATTTTTACTACTCCCCTGCTGCAAAAGGAGAAGCGATCTTTCTCGCCGTGTTAGCAGCGATCGGTTTTAGCATCGATTCCACATTGCTGCATTTGGGACTGTTTTCCACTTTCGGGCATGAGCTCTTTGCCCCCGCTTGGTTGATTTCTATGTGGATCTTATTTGGCGTCACATTTGAAAGTATGCTGATGATGCGCAGAAATAAATGGCTGGTCTATTTAACCGGCGCGCTGAGCGGACCGCTGTCGTACTATTGCGGAGAGGCTCTCGACGTCTTGCACTACCATCGCCCGCTCTGGATCAGTCTGATTTTGCATGGAGCACTTTGGTGTGTGCTCATGCCGATGCTTTTTAAAGTTCGTGATTTCGCGATGAATCTGAGCGGAGCAAAACCTATTTTGCCGCAGGAACCGATTCGGATGGCTCCGCCGGTTTGGGTGTTCCGGGAAGAGGCGCCTGGTGTGACGGCATCGGCACACTCTCCGGCAGCGCCGATTGACCCGGACAAATCTTAACGTCTTTTACTCGTGCATTGTAAAACGTGCCGGCCTTATCCAAATTCCACGGCGGGTAGCGATAGAGCAAAGCATCCACGCAGTAACCTTTTTTGATCACCTGCCACTGACGATCTTCGGAGCTCGACGTGTACAAATGTCCATCGTCTCCCTTGATTAAAACCGAATAGGAGTACATCTGCGCATCCGTCATGCGCGCGCTAAAAATCGCCGCAGGATCCGTCACGCGCTCCACCGCTACTACTTCACCCGTGATACGTTTGGAGAAAACCCAATCGTAATTGGCGATGACAAATATAAAAACGCCAACCACTATAAGGATCAGGACTAGGATTTTTAGGAAGCCGCCAACTACTTTCATAGGTCTTGCACCCTAGAGGTGGTGGCGCCTACAATCAATCTCTGACTGAGGGCACAATGCATTCTGATCCGTTTTCTCACCTCTTACTCGAACTCGCTCTAGTCATGACTATTGGCTACGTCGGACGCTACCTCGCCGCTCGAGCCGGCCAGTCTTCGGTTTTAGGTGAGCTCGTGCTCGCCGTCCTGGTCGCGAGCGCATTTCGAATGCTCGGTGGCTCGGCCTTGGGCATCGCCGGCGATCTGCATATTTTTTCCAATCTCGGCATCATTTTACTGCTCTTTGTAGTCGGCCTTGAAACCAGTGTGCAAGAGACCCTAAATGTCGGCCCGCGAGCTTCGCTCGTTGCCGTCGTCGGCGTCGGCGTGCCGATGCTGCTCGGATTTTTATGCAGTCGATGGCTGGCGGTGGGCTCCCCGTTCACCACTCATCTTTTTATGGGCGCGATTCTCTGCGCCACCTCCGTGGGAATCACTGCCCGAGTTCTGCAGGATTTGAAAAGACTTGGAACTCGCGAGGCGCGAATTATTTTAGCTGCTGCCGTGATCGATGACATCCTTGGGCTGATTGTTCTGACCCTGGTCTCGAGCTTAATTGCGCAAGGTCAGTTCGAGCTCTTACCCCTTCTAAAAACGGTCACACTCTCCATTCTTTTTCTTGGGCTTGTCATGTGGCGAGGCGAGTTCTTAGCGCGTGCACTTTTTAAAAAACTCTCCATACTCGATTCCGAAAGTGCAGGCCTTTTTCTGCCATTGATCGTGTGCTTTGCGCTGGCCTGGTTCTCGAGCCTGCTCGGATTGGCCTCGATTATCGGCGCCTTTGCGGCCGGCCTGATTGTACGTGAGGAATTTTTTACGGGCGCACAGAAAATGAGTGTGCATGAACGGCTACAGCCTCTCGAAAAGGTCTTTGCTCCCGTTTTCTTTGTACTCATGGGCCTGCAAGTCGACTTGCGCAGTTTCGCAAATCTACAGGTGGCGCTCTTAACCGCCGCCCTCTGTATCGCCGCAGTCAGTGGAAAGCTGGCCTGTGCTCTAGTGGCCGGAAAAAATGTCGATCGACTGACGGTTGGAATCGGCATGGTCCCGCGCGGTGAGGTCGGTTTGATTTTCGCTGGAATCGGCCGCACATTGGGCGTACTTAACGAGCAGGTTTTTTCCGCCGTGATTTTAATGGTGATCGTCACCACTCTCATCACGCCACCGGCTTTACGCTGGTCGCTCGCTCGTCAGTCACGAAATCTATAAATACTGATCACAGATTTTCTTATAAT
Source organism: Pseudobdellovibrionaceae bacterium (assembly GCA_043757545.1). Classification (GTDB taxonomy): domain Bacteria; phylum Bdellovibrionota; class Bdellovibrionia; order Bdellovibrionales; family UBA1609; genus JALHOQ01. Next base: position 24,996 of record JAYVPG010000050.1, on the reverse strand, counting down.
GGGCCTGTACCGACTGCAGATCGACGCGATTAAAAAAACTCGAAAAACTCATCCACACCGCGAGCGCATTGACATCGCGAAAATGCGGCGGCAAAAAGCGCGGCGGATCGACGAGACCCTCCAAATGCTTCGCATAGAGCATTGGGATATCTTCAACATGCAGCTTACCCGTGAACATGTAAGGAATCAAAAATGGCTTCGAGACGCGAATACACGAACGTAGAAAATTGTAATTTTCGACAAAGCCCTTGCAGTACGAGATATCTTTGGTGAACGGAGCGCCACCCTCTAGCACTCCGCCGCGAAAGACTCGGAAAGCGTTGGTTAGACACTCTTTCTCCGAATACCCCTCAGTGCGCAGATACTCAATCACCTCGAGCAAGTTGGCGCCGTCCTCGGCCTTCTCGATACAAATGATCCGGTCATTGATTTGCTTCGCACGCTCGATATAGCTGCGAAAAGTGAAGATTTCCATAATGACCGCCAGGCCCTCTTGCGTGCAGGCGCAGCGCGGGGGACCGACACTCAAGAATTCAGCGACGTGTTGCGAGCGACCGTTCATCGTGGTGCCCACATGGACCCAACCCTCGTGCACCTCATACAGGTCAACTTCACGCTTCGAAAACATGGCACCCTGGCGAATCTTAACTTTATCGCCGCCCGCCGCTGCATCCGCGACAATTCCATCCGCAATTTTCGCCAGAACCTTTTGCTCGCCAAAATACTGTAGAAAGCGAGAGTTCAACGTTTCGACGACTTGCTCGGCCGTTTGGTCCTCGGGGTACTCCACTTTGGGAATGGAGGCACCGATGCCGGTCAAAATTCCATATAGCAAATGCGCCATTTCGGAAATCGTATTGAGATCTTGCGCAAAGCAGTCCTTAGGACTGCCGTAGAGTTCACGCGAAAATTTATAAAAATCGCCGCGGCCTCGTGCCTTGAGCATCTCAACCACTTTCATATACTCATCGCACATATTGCACAGGTGCTTGCCTAGATCATCGCCCTCACCCAGCTGCGTAGTGATTTCGCTCTTCAGCTGTTTCAATTCAATATGTTTTTCTTGAGGATCAAAGCCAAGAGCGATCGAGTCGTAATGCTCTTTGGCGTTTTTCGGCAATGCCGTGAAATTATTTTTGATTAAAGCGGCCTCCCAATCTGGTGGCACGCGAATGCTGTTGAGAATGCGAATCGGTTTCTGAGCTTCAATCAGCTTCTTAGAAACCGCACGCAATTTTTCTTTATAAGTAACAAATGACATTTAGAAGTAGAAGGAGAGTTTACCCGTGTAACGGCTGGTGTTCAGCATGTTGGTGTACTCTACACCGACTTTGAAAATCAACAGCTTGACCTCGGTGCCGAGCATCCACAAAGTTCCCGAACGCTTCACATTGGCCGAACTGCCTGTCGTATAAGTCGTATCAAATATATTGGTAGTTCCCGAGTACGACAAATCGCCCTTTGCGTTCACCAATCCCAAGCCAAAATAGGGCTCAACAATGACAAAATTCTTACTCACTAGAAAAGTGAGCGCCGTATCCGTGCCGTCATATTTATATTGAAAGGGAATGCTTTGAATCGTCTGGTCGACTTGCAAACTGGCTTTCGAAAGCGAAAGCTTCACTGCCAAATCGACCGGCAACTCCAGCAAGGTTTCGGTCGGCGTCCACTTTGCGGCGATACCCATGGTGCTGAATTTAAAATCTGAGCTGCCCACTTTGGGAAGCAAGCTCACCTCAGCCGTAATCCCGAGCGGAACCGACAAAACTCCAAGCAATGCCGCATGCGGCATTTTTCCTGCACTCGCCGAAGAATCGACCTCATGCGCCAGGTCATTAATATGGGGCGTATTCGTCTGACCGCCAACCAAGCCGACCTCAAAGCCAAAAACGTGGCCGAGCGTACTCGCTCCAGATATAGAGGTGTGCAGAAAATCAGTCGAAAGATCGCCGACTAAATTTTTAAAATCCGCCTCATTGATGTTTTGCAGAGGAACATTGGCCGCATGTGCCTGCGCACAGAGCAGAAAAACGCCGACCACCAAAGAACGATATCGCATGACACACATAAGTACCCCCCGGAGTATAAAATATCTTATCCATCTCATAACTCCTCCTCTAGTTGTTTTAGGGGGTTAACGCATGCTGTCCTGTAATTCCTACTGTCCGTGCAAAACGCGCAATAAATTTTACATCTCGCCCTTCTGCCACTAGTTTCACCCTCGGGGAATATTCTTAGGGGGAATCAATGGTTACATCACGACGTCTAGGCATCTTGTGCATTCTCATTCCGGCACTTGCGAGTTTGCTCGCATGCTCCGATAAAAAACCCGCGGCAAATTCAGATTCGCTCAACGCCGGAATTATTTCGAATCGACCCGCAGGCGTGGTTGAAGATTTGTACATTATCACTCTCGAATCCCCGCCCCTACTCACCGTCGCTAAAAAAACTAAAGCCGGATGGGACGTTCCCGCGGCCGCAAAAGAAAAAATTCTGAGTGAACAAGCGTTGGTAGAGAAACAACTCTTGGCGCTGGCCCCTCAAGCTAAAGTTATTTTTCGCTACCGCATGACGATCAACGGACTCGCTGTCTTTGCTCCCAGCGACGTCGCTGAAAAAATTCAAGACATGAAGGGTGTCCGAGGCGTAACTGCCGCACACCAAATGAATCGTCCCGAAGCCATTTTAGAAACTGTGAGCGCAGCCCCGCGCGTAGACGATATCACCTCAGTGAATTTCATCGGTGCAGACCAGGTCCATAAGCTCGGCTTCACCGGCAAAGGCATGCGCATTGGAATTCTCGACACTGGCATCGACTACACTCATAAGATGCTCGGCGGCAGTGGCAAGCCTGAAGACTACGCGGGCACTGACCCCGCCAAACCCTCGACCTTTTTTCCCAACGACAAAGTGGTCGGCGGAATTGATTTGGTTGGAACAGACTTTAATGCGTCGTCGGCGATTAATGCCAATCACCTTCCGAAAACAGATGCCAATCCGCTGGACGAGGCTGGGCACGGCTCGCACGTCGCGGGAACCATCGCTGGAATCGGTGATGGCACCAACACTTATTCGGGCGTCGCACCCGATGCGCAGCTCTATGCGATTAAGGTATTCGGAAAAACTGGTTCAACTATGGACGCGGTGGTGATTGCCGGTTTTGAATTTGCCGCCGATCCTAATGGTGACTTAAATCCCGACGATCAACTCGACGTGGTGAACCTTTCGCTCGGTGGTGGCTACGGTCAACCGCAGGTGCTCTACACCGAATCGGTAAAAAATCTCTCGCGTGCGGGAACTGTTGTTGTCGCATCGGCCGGAAACTCCGGTCCTGTGGATTATATCGTGGGTGACCCGAGCACTTCGGATGAAGCGATTTCGGTCGCAGCCAGTATCGATGGCTCACCCATCAATTGGAAGACTCCCGCGGTTCGCTTTGTGACCGCGAAGAATCCAAGTCTGCTGGTGCAAGCGATCGAAGGTCCCGTTTCACGACCGGTGATGCAGTCCGACGGAATCGGTGGCGAGCTGGTCGACATCGGTTTTGGCGATACGGATCTCAGTGACGCGGTCAAAGCACAGCTTTCGGGTAAAGTGGCTTTGGTTCAACGGGGTAAGGTCGCATTCTTAGTTAAAATCAAACGCGCCGTTGATGCCGGAGCCATCGGGGTCGTCGTCTACAATAATGATCCCACCAATCCCGTTCCTATGGGTGGCGAAGGGAGCGTCGATGTTCCCGCCGTGATGGTAAGCCAAGCCATCGGCATGTTGTTGCTCGAAGAAATGAAAACGGCACCGGCCAAAGTTGAATTTAAAACGGGTCAGTCCATCGAAATCCCCGATGTAGTCGACACGATCACTGAGTTTTCCTCAAAAGGCCCACGCTCAGGCGACAATTTGTTGAAGCCTGAGATCGCGGCTCCTGGACAAAATATTATTTCCGCAGCGATGGGCAAGGGAACGGCGGGAACGAAAATGGACGGCACCAGCATGGCCGCTCCTCATATGACGGGCGCGATTGCGTTGATCAAACAAGCGCACCCCGATCTGTCGAGTGCCGAGCTCAAAGCTCTCGCGATGAACACGGCGAAGCCTTTGAGTAAAAAAGGTTCTGAGATCGCGATGACTCTGCAAGGTGCGGGACGCGTTCAGATTTTAGAGGCCGTAACTGCCGAAGTGATCAGCGAGACTGCCTCGATCAGCCTTGGGCAAATTCAGTTGGAAGATATTAAGATCCAATCGGTTAAAATTTATCTACGCAATTTGACTGATAAGGACATCACTCTCAGTTTGGACACTCGCACGACTCCTGGAATGTTGATCGCGGTACCTTCGCAAGTCACTGTGCCGGCCCGTGACCGTGTTCCAATAACCTTGGTGTTCTCAATCAAGCTCGCCATGGCCCAGTCTTTTATGGCTGAATTGGATGGGCGGATCTACTTTAAGCTGGGACAGAAAGTGCTATTGCAGATTCCAGTATTGGCGATTCGCACACAGGCTTCGCTGATTACCGGTGAGCCGGCGGGCGACAACTACATATTTAAAAACACCAGCCCGGTGACGGGTCTTGCCGTGGCCTTTAATCTTTTGGGTGAAGATGCGCCGAAAGTGCAGCCCGGCCCGCGTGAGAGCTGGAAGAATCGTGACTGCGATTTGCAATCTGCAGGCTACCGCGTTCTGCGCACTGTGGGTTCGGACGGGAAATTAATTGAGAAAGCGCAGTTTGCTTTTAAAACGGTTTCACCGGTGTCGACGTGGAATATGTGCTCGATTTCGGTGTTAGTGGATGCCGACGGTGACGGAGTGGCCGATCAAGAAATCGCTGGCGTCACTGGTGTACCTCTCGACGGAGTCATTCGCGCGAACTTCGCCTCTGCTTTGCTAGACGCCAGCATCGCGCGCGCCATTCGCAAGACCTATGAGACGGATTTGAGTGCCGGCAAAACCGATGCTCCCAACTATGAGCCTGCGGTTCTCGCCGTTTCGCCACTGGCAACCTTTTCTCAATCGACTCTGATTGTGACCGAGGCACCACTCGATAAATTAATGAAAAGTGCCGACGGCACAATCAATATTAAATTGGTCGCGCAGGCCGAGGGTGGCCAAACCTTCGAAGCCGACGACTATTTGGGCGACGGCGAAGGGGCATGGATGAAAATCCCCGGGAAAGTCGAGGACCAACCGTACTTCGACATGAGCGAACTCAGCATGGTCACCTCGGGCGGCGGAAGTCTGACATTGAAACGTGGCACCAGCAAAGGTAAATTGATTATTTACTACCCGCTCAACGAAATGAAAGCGATGGGCGCGACCGACAATCAGTTTCAGATATTTGATAATTAAACGCCCGGAGGTTTTATGCGACTGATAGTGCTAGTGAGTGCGATGCTATTTTCGCTCTTAAGTTTTGCGACTGAGGTCAAAGCACCGCCCGCACAAAAAGAGGCGCAACTGGATCGCGCGATTGCCATGGGCGATCTTGCGACGGCCGACCAATTGATCAGCGAGCTTAAAAATGTAGATATCTTTTTGGGTAAGGCGCACGAGACACCGCTAACCCTTGCCGCGATGAATTCTCGCCCCAAAATCGTAAAACTCCTCATCGATCGGAGTGCCAACGTGAATCACCAAATGGACACCGGCTACACGGCCCTGATGTTCGCGGCACTCGGCCGAGTAGACCGGCTAGAGGATACCAAAGAAACCATTCGCCTACTGCTCGGCGCAGGCGCCAACAAGAGCTTGAAAAATAAACGCGGCGAAACCGCGCTCGACATCGCTAGACTCACCAAAAAAGAAGCGTTGATTCCTATGCTGAAATAGGGGCACGCTGTAGATATGAATATCGACAAGAGGCTCAATTTATTTCTTGTGTTGTGGGCGATCGGCGCACTGTTCAGTGCCGTCAGTCATTTAGTCGTAGGTGATTGGACAGCCGCGGGCACTATCTGGAGCCATGCGCCGGGCTGGCAACGCGAGGTCGCGTTTCACGATATGGGTTGGTTCTGTCTGCTGGTCTATGTGATTCGAGTCGGCCCTTCGAATGTTCGTCACGCAACGGTTTTGCTGATGACAGGACTTTCGATTTTGCTTGGACTCAATCATATGCAAGGTTTGTTTGAAGGTGGCGCCAATTATCTTCACGTGGTGGGCACCGCTGCAAACGTGTGTGCCGTTCTGCTCGGCGCCTATGTTCTGGCCGACTATCAAGGCAAATCCTTGATCGGCGATGAACGAAGAAAAAGAGCCCATACCCGACAGCGTAAGAACGACGCCGGCGAATAGGATCGATTTCAAAATCATGATACGGCTTCCCGTCTTGGCGATCTGTATTTTTGTAAAGTCCCGTAATGCCGTTTGACCCCTGAGGCGCACGTGATAACCGTGGCTCATGAATCTACTCTCACGCATCTTAGCAATCGCACTCTTCACAATTAGTTTTCCCGCGCTTAGTCAGTCTTTGGAACAGTGTTTGGCGGCCGTGAATGGCCTAGGCTATCACGGCGGAGGCATGCAGGTTGAATGTGAAGGTAATTTTATCTTGCCGTCGCCATTGCTGGTTCGCTGCTCCCGTGCCATGGACGAAAATGGAAAGATCGCAGACCCCACGATGCAGCCCCTTTGTAGTGTTTATTGCGAGTTCAATGAGTACTGGGGTCCTTGGATCGACTACCCCTCGGATGAAGTCTTTTTGAGCCACGTGAAAATCATCAGCGAACTCTCAACGAAAAAAATCTGCGGTCAGCTTTAAGCGGAGTGATCCGGTCGCTAACGTGCGAGTAGATACGGACGCCACGCATGTGGCAGGCGATTGCCCTCAAGATCCAAATCACGATTCGGCAGCCAGCGCGGCTGCTCTGGACGAGAGAGTAAACGTAGATTCGCACGCTCGGGGCTCTTATCGCCCTTCTTATTATTGCACTTGGAGCATGCGGTGACCACGTTGGTCCACTCATGAACGCCGCCTTTGCTTAAAGGTATGACGTGATCAATGGTCAAACGTTTCTCTGAAAATTTATTATAACAATATTGGCAAATATGATTGTCACGTAGAAAAATATTTTGGCGTGAGAGGCGAACGCTCATCGAAAGATAAGGCCGGACGTACTGTTTTAAGCGCAAGACTGCAGGTAGATTGAATGTGCGGCTGGGCGATGAGACCGTTACTTTATGAAATTCCAAAACCTCGACTTTGTCCTGGAACCAGAGAATCATTGCCTTGCGCCAGTTGACCACTTTTATCGGCTCGTACCCTGAGTTGAGGATTAGGGCACCAGATAGATTCCTATTGAAGACGTCCTCCCTTGATAAGCCTCTAGCTTAATTTTGCGGCATAGACCCCCTTAAAATCAAGTCCTGCGTCGAGAAGACATTCTAATACCGCGCAGAAGCCCGAGTTCTAGCTCTTTGTAAGATAACGAGACACTCCATAAGAACCCTATGGGCAGGCCGTTTCAAGACCTAGACCTCGATGTGGTCCAGCCCAAAAAAGAAAACCCGCCGGTTCAGGGCGGGTTTCAATGAAGAACATTCCGTTCTTAAGAGCGTTAAACCATCATCAGCTTTTGTTGGAAAGCGAGGATGATGTCTTTCACATCTTGCATCACCAGCATGTCTAGAGCCAAGCTTGCGAGCCAGCCGAAGCCAGGGATAAACGCAGTGACTTTGTTCACGATGTTATCAAGACCTACGATCACCAACGTTAATTTGCTGGCAAGCATATGGATGCCATCTTTGAACTTCTGCTCCATCAAGTCGATTTGTGCCATCTGATCTTTGATCTTTTGGATCAACTGGGCTTGCACGGGATCGTTCGGATTCAATTTTCCCAAAGCATCAGCCAAAAGGCCACGTGCGGTGGTGAATTGAGCCTCGACGACCGTCACTTTGCTCAGCACTTTATCAAATATAGGTTGTAGCTTCGCAAGTAGCGGAGCGAGTAACCCTTGAGTCTGCACTGAATTGGTCGAAGACTTGGTGAATAAACTAACATTGATGTTGCCGTTCTTGTCTGTCATTTGCGCAACTGCGGCGTCCGCCTCAGTCATTGCTACTTCTGCTGCCTTTGCCGCGGCTTGAGCCTTTGCTAACTGATCTGACACGTCAACAGCTTGCACGCCGTTGCTAGCAGATTTGTTACCAGTCTTGAAGCCCTGTCCACAGCCTATTGCACTGATAGCCATTACTGCCACCATGGATCTTGTAATCCAAGTCGTTGTCATAAAAAATGCCTCCCGTTGTTTTTGGTCAAGAGACTGAATTGCAAGGTGGGTGCCTGAACTAAAGTCTAGTCTAGGCCTCTAAAGCGATTTAAATTTTAGAAAACTGTCGAAGGTATTAAAGACGTCGAGATCTTGTTCTCCAATGACCAACTTGTGCATCTGATTTTGAAACAGATTCTTCGAGCCGCAGCCATTTGTTTTGATTGAGTACGCCCACTCTGACTAAAAATCCGACAGTTATTCCCAAAATAGCTCCACCCAGTACGTCAGATGGATAATGGACTCCCAATGCGACACGGCTAATCGCCACAAGTGCGGCTAAAATGTAAAAGATATTGCCCACACGTTTAAAGTACCAAGCCAAGACAACAGCCGCCGCAAAACAATTGGCCGCGTGGTTCGAGGGGAAGCTGGGCCCCTGAGCGTCACCGACCTTGCGCACCCAAGAGGAAATTTCAAGATTTTGAAAAGGACGTGGTCGCTTTACGAAAGTTTTGACCCCGCGATAGGCCAAAACGTCGGAAAGTCCAACAGTGAGTGCCAGAACCGCAATAACCTTCAGTGCATTCAGTCTATATGTATAGAACAGAAACAAGAGCGACGCAGGCAATACCATACATTCGAATATCGCCGTCCGCTCGAAATGGGTGACCATCAACCAAAACTGATCCAATGCGGGACTCGCAAAATCAACGTTGACCCAGTGTAAAAGTCCGATATCGATTTTATAGAGCGTCGCTAAAAAATAGTCCACTTACACTCTTTCGCAAATTAAATACCAGGTTGGTCGTCTACGCTGATTGTGCTTCGGATTGAGCGAATAAAGCAATCGATCAATCATCGAGCCCGCGACTCTCATCTGCAGACACCGGGAGGCAAAGGTCTTTATTCCCTCCATCGCAAGTAGCTCATCGCGCACGTCAGAGACTGAGGTGAGCAGTACGACTGCGCGATGTTCGGGATGCTCCATGAGGGCATCATCGACCGCGTGGGCATTGAAGCCTTCCTTCGCAACCTTATTGAGAATACTAGGCGGACGTAAAAAATAAAACTGGATGAGCGACATTCCAAAAAGGGATTCGTGATCAAGGTAAATAACATTTTTATAGCGACTCTCGGCAAAGGCCGGAGGTTCGATCTCACCCTCCTGGCTATTGACGAAACAAACCGCGAAAAGCAAGGGGACGCTTAAGCCCAATACGGCGGTGGAATAAATTTTTCGCGCTGGCCAGAAAATCGTGCTGCTCGCCCAAAGCCAAGCCAAGGCCCAAAGTTCAAGACCGAAAATCGGGTAAAGAAATCGCTCTTCCTTATGTCCGATAAGGCTGTGGGCCAAGACATAAACTAAAAATGGAAAAAGCCAAAACCAGTGTTTCAACCATAGATTTTTTAATTTACCAGCGAAGACAAAAGAAAATGGAGCAAAGCTGAGCACGAGCACTAAAAGCCAGGTGTTGTACCAAGGGCTGACACCATACTGAGCAGCGCCCCCCTCATTGGCGGCGAGATAAAAGAACAGGCTACCAAGAAATGATTTCCCACTGGCAACATCAATCCCGCCTTGTGCCAAAATGGTAAGAACACCAGCGACCGCGCCGCCAGCGACTGCACGCCAGTTCTTCAGATAAAGTAAAACGGCCACATAGGAGACGAAGAGTAATCCGGCCTGGAAACGAAAAAGCGTCGCCACGCCGAGAGCTGCAAAACCGACAATCCAGTAAACTAAATTTTGTCGCCGCAAACGCCGTGAATTTTCCAAAATGCCGAAGCCAAACATCACAAAACTCATCGCCACAGCTTCGCCAAACGCCCTTGTGCCCACGAAGGGCATAATGGGAAATATGGCGATAAGATATACCGCGAGCGCGGCAAAGATCCGTGAGCGAAAAGTCTTTACGAATAAATAAGTTCCGAAAATTCCGAGCAGACTCAATAGGGCCAAGCCGAAATACATTGTGCGCACCTGAGCCAAAGCGGACTCGACACCAAACCAAGAACCCACGCGAATAAAACTGGCGAGCAACCACACCAACAAATGACTGCGATATTCAGGAAGATCCAGGGGAAGGCCCGCAAAATATTGATAGGCCGGCCACACGCCGTGTTTGTAATCATCCAATGCTTGGGGGCCGTAAACAAAATAGGCGCTGAGCATGCGCAAGCCAAAGCCAAGCGCGAGCGCGATGCATAGATGACGTTTTAAAGATTTAGCGCGGAGATAGCGGCGCATCCATTTTGGCATGCAAAGATCTCCTTAGGTACTCAGATACCGTCTGCGGGCGAATATCGCGCAGACATTTTTGAAACTCTGGGTTCACACATGGCCCCTGGCCGTGCTTGCTACAAGGACGACAACTGAGCTTCACCTCTAAAATCTGGGTCAGCGACCGGCTGGGAAAACCAAAGGGTGCGGGCCCCATCAATGCCAAACACGGCTTCCCGATTTGCTCGGCGACGTGCATAAGTCCCGTATCATTCGAAACCAAAGCCTGCGACGCCGCAACCATATGTGCGCTTTCTTGCAAAGTCAGGCGACCGGCTAGATTCACCACGCGTCGAGGGTCGACGGCCTCAAGCTCCTGCATAAAAGTATCCAGCGGTCCACCGAGCAAGACAAAATTCAGTTCTCTATTATTTGAAATCAATTCTTTCCAATATTCGATCGGCCAACGTTTTAAAGGATAAGAGGCAGAAGGTGCAAGGGTCACAAACGGAGTCATCGTCGGAGCCAGCTTCACTCGCGATAAGGTTTCAGCCACCTGCCTAGCATCAAGAAACAATTGCGGAATGGGGGGCGCCTCAACGCGCAAGCCCCATTTCTTAAGTGGCTCGAGCAAGGCGAACTGTCCTGAAAAAGGCTGAGGGAATAAATTGCGATGAAAGCGAAAAAGCATAAACCGACGCCAACGGTAGATGGAGCGACGGAGAAATTTCTGCCGACCTGTCCACAATCGCCAAGCAAAGACTCCATTGAGCAGCAAACTCAAAATATGCGAACGCAGATTGTTATGTGCATCGTAAATATGAGTGAAGCCTTCACGGCGCAGCGCTGCCCCCAATTTCAAAACTTCATTCAACGAGGCCCCTTGACTCAAAGACCAAACTTTATGGACACGAGGATGGGTTTCAAGCAACGGAGCAAACTCATGGCGTGTGACCCAGTGAATTTCAGCGTCTGGAAAATCCACGCCAAGACGCCCAGCCACACTTAAGGTCTGCAAAACATCGCCAAAGCTTGAAAAGCGAATAAGCAAAATCTTCATTGAGCGTGCAGTATAGCCGAGGCGGCGTTTGAGAGGAACAAAAGAATTAGATGGTTTCTTTGCTCAAGTAGGCCTGATTGCGAATGTAGAAGCTGCGCTTGAACTTTAAAAAGCGATCTACAGAAGCACGGCTCTTAAAGAAGGACTCAAGATCGCGCTGAAATAAGGTCTCGCGCACACGCATCTGATTGATGCCCTCTTGCTCCTTTTCAATCGTCATCCCATTGCGAATGCGATTCAAATCTTGAATCAAAGTCTGTTCTTTAAATGACAGTGAACTTAACAAGCCCTGATCCAATTTCCAATCGTTCACCGCCACGCGACCCAACTCCGCAAGCCAGCGACTGCGAAACCGCGCATTTTGTTCTGCCGCGACATAGTTCTCCAAATACAAAACATTTTCCGTATAAGAAGCGCGATACTTGCGAGTGAGTTTTGGTTCAAAGCGACTCGGCGCACGACGGGGCGGATTGGGGACCTCGCCACGCTCAGCACCTATGCTGGACTGTGCAGTTTGGCCACCTTTTTTATAAAGAGACGACGCATACCAAAGCGCCACGATGGCCGCCAGTAGAACCAGCGAGGCCTTGGCAAATGATTGCCAATTTCCCTTCAACGCATGTTTAAAGTAGGACGCAGGATTTGGCTCCCTGTCCTTTTCCTTTTCCGAGGCTTCTGCAACAGGCTCGACTCGCGGGAGAGTCCGAATTTTAGTATTTCCCGACGCAGTTGTCGCGCCAGTCACGATCGCCGTCACGGTATCGCTTGGCACCGCCTGAGGAACTGGCATGGGGACAGGAAACGCAGGGAGCGGTGGTAAATCAGGAAGAGACGACTCAGAAGAGTGATCGCCCAAGAGCACTCGGCGGAATATGCTAGTCAACTCACCTTCCCATTCAAAAATCATATCTTGCGAAAGTGGACGCGTAGCCCACCTTTTTACCTGACCGGCGGAAAGGACGCGAACTTGCTTAGCCAATTCACCAACGCTGTTCTTCTTCCAAACCTGAAGCTTTTGCATGTCATTGGATCGCTCGGCCTCTAGAGTCTTGCGCAATTGCTGTTTCTCTAGTTCAGCAATTCGTAAGCCCTCGGACCATTTTTGTTTTTGCTCTTGCGAGCTCTTGATTTCTTCTTTCAAATTTTGCAACTGTTGGGTCAATTCGTGATTCGAATTTTTCTCTAAACTCGCCATTTGCAAATGCAGACGAAGCTCGGCCAATTCCCGACTGAGTGCATCCGCCTCTGCGCGACGCTTGACTTGCTCAGACTCTTTAACTGCCGGGCGCGGCTCCGTAGCTGGGGCGACACTAGGCGCTACCGCCACTGTCGGAACTGGCTTTGTGCGGGCAGGTGCCGGCGCAGGGTTCACACGTTTTGCTGACTCTGGTTGACTTGGTTTTGAATTGAGAACTGGCGCACGCACTAAGTTCGGCTCAAGACCAAGCGTAGATTCACATTCACCCAAACGCAAAACATCTAAATCACGTACCAACATCGGCTTCAGTGCCGGCAAACGAATGTCATTTAGTGAGGTGCCCTGACCGCCACCTAAATCTTGAACCCAGATGCGACCGCCCTCTAGCCAAGCGCGTGTATGTTCTGCGCTCACCGAAGGATGATCCAGCACAACATCGCAATGAGCAGCGCTACCAATGGTCAAAGTGGACTTCGCCACCTGCAAAACGCGGGTTCCCTTGTTGTCGAAAATCTTCACTTTTAGCGACACGTTTGACATGCGAATCCTTTGCAAACCATTACCCCTTAAATTCGGCATTTCGCGCGCGTTCATGCACGGGACTTTCGGCCTGTCCACGGCTCTTCACTCAGGACCTTTGACAGACACTTCCACGCTCAATAGACTTACCCCGATAGCAAGGTCTTGAAATAAGGAGGAAATTAATGCGTAAGTTTTTGTTACTCGCGACGGTCGGTGGATTGATCTGTGTCGGATGCTCTCATAAAGCTAAAAATCCGGACCACGAAACGGCTCCTGCGGCAGCTGCAGCGGCGGATAAAAAAATGGATCACACGACCAAGGCAGCGCCCGGGGCTGGTGCATCAAAAGCGGAGTGTTCGGTCAAAGGTGATGAGCGCGTGGTTGAAGTGCGCAGCAAGGACAAAGGTTGCGAGCTCGCCTATACCAAAGCCGGAAAAGAGAGTGTCGTTGCTTCGAGCGCATTCGGAACTGGCTACTGTGAAAAAGCCGCCGAAAAATTAAAAGAAAAACTGAAAGGTTCTGGCTACACCTGTAAGTAAATTCAGAAAGCGCTAGGCCCTAGGTCTAGCGCTCTGCAGATTCCCCTCCCGAGTGTTCCGTCAATTGAGCTAGCCTTAAATCAAGCTTAATACTGGGAGGGGTTCCATGGATTTGCTAAGACGCTCAGCGGGTATTCTTTTTTTAATTTTCTCAACCTCGGTCTTCGCAGCTTCACTTTCTCCACAAAAACCATATTACCCAACTAGCTTTTATCACGCGATGGATGGCGGACTCGCCGACACGGCACTTAAAAATAGTCTTTTTGAAATTCTCTCGAACGCGCACGTCGCCGATGGGAGTCACGATCGTCTGACGGGAAGTTGCGCTGGCCAAGCCGCTTGTTACCAACAAGTCGTTCTCGGCTACACCCCCGCACGCAAAATTCTCTTTGGCCAAATTGCCTTGGTCACCACCGAAGACGGTTACGGAGTTTTGGATGTTTACTGCCAGCAGCTCAAGACCAGCAAAGATTTCAAATCTCGGCCTCCAGGCCCGGGCGAAATCCCCGATGGAGCGATTCTCAACACCGAACACACATGGCCACAGAGTCACTTCTCCACGGATTTCGATAAGGAGATGCAAAAATCGGATTTGCACATCCTTTACCCGGTTCTCTCCAAAGCCAATTCGTCGCGCAATAATTTAGACTATGGCAACGTCGCTACAACATTGACTCAGCCATGTGCGGCTTCAAAACGCGGCTACTCAAGCGACGGATCCAAACAGATTTATTTCGAAGTGCCTGATGTGCACAAAGGCAATGCCGCTCGCGCCATCTTTTATTTTAGCGTGCGCTACAAACTTCCTGTTCCGGCCGCAGAACAAGAAACACTGCGGGGTTGGAATAAGATGGATCCAGTCGACAATGCCGAAAGTCAGCGCAACGAAGCCATCTATGCGGCTCAGCGCGAGCGAAATCCATTCATCGACTACCCTGAATTGGTCGACTCCATCTCAGACTTCTAACGCGCGGGGTACATACATCCCTACTTTCTAACGTCGCATGCGCAATTCATTTCCATTCTACGCATGCTCGACGTTAGCCTAAGGTCGGAAAAACCAAGGGGGTCTTATGATTTCACTGCGTCGTATTTTCAGCGTCTCTCTGCTTCTTTTTTCCGCACTCGCCCAAGCCAGCGTCCTTGCACCTGCAACTCAAAAGTCCTACTACCCGAAAAATTTTTACGATGGGATTGAGTCCGGTTTGCGCGACGACGGTTTAAAAAAGGCAATACACGAGATACTCGCCAAATCCCACGTTCCAGGTGCCGAACACGATCAACTCGCGGACAGTTGCAAAGGCGCCGACAAGTGCTACCAACATGTGAGCCTTGGCTACAATCACGCTCGCGAAATCTTATTCGGTGAAATTCACTTAGTGAAAACCCAACTTGGTTACGGCATCTTTGACGTCTACTGCCAAAAGCTGGATAGCGAAAAAGACTTTGGATCTTCGCCGCCGGGCCCGGGTAAAATTCCCGATGGAAACGTCGTCAACGCTGAGCACACCTGGCCGCAGAGCAAATTCTCTGGCAGCTACGACAAAGAATTGCAAAAGTCCGATTTGATCAATCTCTATCCCGTGATGAACCATGCTAACTCCGTTCGCTCGAGCTATAAATTCGGCAATGTTGTCACTGTGCTCAATGAACCCTGTCCGAACGCCAAGCTGGGTTACACTGCGGACGGAAGCAAGGAACCCCATTTTGAGGCGCCCAACGCGCACAAAGGCAATGTCGCCCGTGCGATCTTTTACTTTTCGATTCGCTACGGTTTGCCGATCTCGAGTGAGGAAGAGACTAGCCTTAAAGCCTGGCATCGCGCCGACCCCGTCGACGATTTCGAAATCCGCAGAAACGAAATCATCTTCGCCAACCAGCACGACCGAAATCCATTTATCGACCATCCCGAGTTGGTCGAGCTAATTTCGGATTTCTAGAGCAGGCTGGCCTTTTTTTTCAGGCTTGTCGGGTACACAATATCTAGATGCCCGATGCACGCGATCCCAAAAATGACTATGCATTGATTCTATCTGGCGGAGGCGCACGTGGCGCCTATCAGGCCGGATCTTTGCGCGCGCTCTATGAGGTCTGCAAAGAGGCCAACAACTTTTATTTGTTTCGCAATCTAGTCGGTGTCAGCGCGGGCGCCATCAATGCTGCATTTCTTGCCGCCGAATCCCACGACCTCGACGGCGCGACCGAAAAACTATGTACGATGTGGAGATCCCTGACCACTAACACCGTTTTTAAAACGGACTATGTCACCGTCGGGAGCACAGCTCTACGCCTCGCTCGTGGGATCACACTCGGCGGATTCAGCGGTCGCTTGCGACCCACACAAGTCGGCCTGCTCAATGTGAATCCGTTGCGCGGTTTGCTTGAAAAAAATATCGATTTTGCACGCATTCCAATTCACGTCGCGTCCAAACAGTTGAACTCTCTTTGCATCACCGCCACCGACTATTCAACTTCACTAGGCGTCACCTTTTTTACTGGCACCCCCGAAATCGGCGAGTGGAAGCGCGTGCATCGCTTGGGCCTTCGCTCAGAGATCAGCATTGACCACGTCATGGGCTCGGCCGCGATCCCCATTTTTTTTCCGCCGTGGCCAATCGGCAAGCGCCATTTCGGCGACGGATGCTTGCGCAACACAGCTCCTCTTAGTCCCGCCCGACGCATCGGCGCGCGCAAGCTCTTCGTAATTGGCGTGCGCAAATGGAAAGACGAAGTTTTAGATGACACCGACGTTGTGAAACCTTCTCTAGGTCGCGTTCTCTCTGTGGTGATCAACGCGATATTTATGGATGCCATTGAAACCGACATCGAACGCGTTCGAATTATCAATGAAAATTTAGAGGCATCGTCATCGTCGGACAAGTTTCGCAAAATCGAAATTCTTTACGTCCAACCTTCGCAAGCGCCTTCGGAACTGGCCGAAACCCGCATCGAGGGGCTGCCCCCAGTTTTGCGCTTTTTAATTAGTGGACTCGGTAGCCCACGCGAGTCGTCTGAAATTCTTTCCTACCTAACGTTCGACCCCATCTACCTCAATTCGCTGGTCGATCTCGGTTATTACGATCTGATGAAACAAAAAGAAAACATAATGCAATTCCTACGTCTTTAAAGGTAGTTTGGCCCCATGATTCCCGCAACGCAGCTCTTTTTAAATCGTGAGATCGGATGGCTTAAATTCAATAAGCGCGTCCTTTTTCAAGCCAAAGACGAGCGCAATCCGCTGCTCGAGCGTTTGCGTTTTCTAAATATCTTCCACTCCAATTTGGACGAGTTTTTTATGAAGCGCGTGGGTGGATTGCAACGCCAGTTCTATGCCCGCGTCTCGACCCTGTCGCCAGATGGACTCACCGCCGAAGAGCAGCTGAAAATTCTTCGCCCTAGAGTGCTCGAGCTCAACGAAGACATCAAAGATCTATTCTTGCAGCAACTTCTACCACAGTTGAAAGCACAACAAATTTATATGTGTTCGTGGGATGAGCTCACCGAAAGCGAAAAAGCGTGGGGACGAAATTTTTTCCGCGATCGTATCTTCAGCGTTCTCACTCCTATGGCAGTGGATCCTGGCCATCCGTTCCCTTTGATTTCGAATCTCACCACCTCATTGGCCGTTTCGCTGCAAGTCCCCAACGAAGAGGATATGCTCTTTGCGCGGATTAAAATCCCCGATTTTTTTCCGTCGTGGATTCGCATCCCCGACACTGCCCCGAGTCTAGAACGCTTCGTGAGTATTTTGGAACTGATTCGCCAGCACGTCGATCAGCTCTTTCCCCGCATGCAAATTCAAAAGGTCATGCCCTTTCGCGTGACTCGAAATGCAGATATCGAGACTGACACCGAGGGCGTCGAAGATTTGCTGGAGTTGATCGAAGAAGAGGTTAAGCAACGTAAATTTGCCGAAGTCGTGCGTTTAGAGCATGGACCCGATCCCGATCCATGGCTGCTCGAATTTCTAATGGATGAATTAGACCTGACTCCTGATGATATTTACGAGTACCCGGCACCGCTTGAATATAAAAATCTGGGTGCCTTGGTGAACTTAAATTTGCCCCATCTTAAATTTAAACCTTTCAATCCTGTGACCTTGAGCCAACTCGTTGACGAGAGCGCCAATATTTTCAATATCGTTCGTGCCAATGATATTTTGGTGCATCTGCCCTACGAAAGTTTTTCGACCAGCGTTGAGCGCTTCATTGTAACCGCAGCGGCGGACCCGGCCGTCGTGGCGATTAAAATGACTCTCTATCGTACCAGCGAAGAGAGCCCCATCGTTCACTCGCTGATTCGTGCGGCTGAGATGGGTAAGCAAGTCGTTTGTTTGGTTGAGCTTAAAGCCCGCTTTGATGAAGAGCGAAATATTCATTGGGCACAGGCCATGGAGAAAGCCGGCGTGCATGTGGTGTACGGTATTGTCGGACTCAAGACTCACGCCAAACTGGCACTTGTGGTGCGCCGCGAGCGCGATGAGTTCCGCTCCTATGTTCACATCGGTACAGGGAACTACCACTCGCAGACCGCGAAATTGTACACGGACATGGGACTGTTCACGGCCCGCCTCGAGCTCACTCAAGAGGTGGTCGAGATCTTCCACTATCTGACCGGACGCTCGCTCAAAATGGACTACAATCACCTACTTGTCGCACCGATCAATATGAAGGCGCGATTTATCGAAATGATTAAGCAAGAGACCGAAAACGCCAAGCAGGGACTGCCCAGCGGAATAGTCGCAAAATTTAACAATCTCGAAGAAAAATCCATCATCGAGGCCCTTTACGAGGCTTCACAAAGTGGCGTGCCGGTACAGCTCATCGTGCGTGGATTTTGTTGCCTGCGCCCGCAAGTTCCCGGCTTAAGTGAAAACATTCGAGTGATTTCAATAGTCGGCCAGTTTCTCGAGCACTCACGCATCTTTTGGTTTCGTTCCGGCAAACCGACGGAGCTCGAGGGCCGCTTCTTTATTGGCTCTGCGGACTGGATGGCACGCAACCTCCTCGGCCGAGTCGAGGTTGTGACCCCGGTCGACGATCGTCAGGCGAAAGAAAAAATCTGGGAGGCTCTGCAAACGATGCTCAATGACCGAAGAATGGCTTGGGACATGGATGGCGAAGGATCCTACGGTTTGCGCTGGCCCAAACAACCCGGTGAAGAAACCGGAGCTCACGATCTGCTGGCCGAAAAATCACGTCTAAAATCACTTTTGATCAAAATCGATGAAGTAAAGAATTGACTGTGAAGAAGCGTCCCACCCAGAATCTTATTATGGTTGGTGAAAGCTCGCTTAGACTCGCATCCATTGATATCGGCTCAAACGCGATTCGCCTCTTCGTCGGCCAGAAGTCGAAATCAGGACGCGTGCGTGTTCTTGAGGATCAACGGGCGAGTGTTCGCCTAGGCAAAGATGCTTTTTCTGCCGGCTATATTCGCCCGGCCACCCAACACCAGCTGGAACTCGCACTCAAACATTTCAGCGCCATCTGTGCCGATCTAAATGTAGACCGCATCCGGGCCGTGGCCACGAGTGCTCTTCGTGATTCGCGAAATAGCAAAAAAGTGATCGATCAGCTTAAACTTCGTACGGGAATCCAAGTCCACCTGATCGATGGTCATCGTGAGGCCGGACTGCTCCACAGGGCAGTGACTCACGCGCTTGATCTCAGTCACAAAACCGCGCTGCTTGCCGATATGGGCGGCGGCAGTCTAGAGGTCGTGCTTAGCCGCAAAGGTAAGCTCGTGACCAAACAAAGTCTGCAACTGGGAACCGTGCGCCTGCTTTCGCGAGTCAAAGGTAAGCCCACCTATGAGGATATTGCTCATTGGGTGCGTACACCGCTCTATCGCTTGCGTTTTCAGATGCTCGGAGATCAGCAAAAACCCGTGGACCTGATGGTCGGCACGGGAGGGAATTTACGCGCGCTTGGTCGCTTGTGTTTCCGCCTTGGATTAAGCCGCTCGCGCAATCGGTTTCAACGCTCACATCTTGAGCAGTTAACGCTCTTGTTGTTTGAAATGACTCAATCTCAACGCATGAAACGCTTTCAGCTCAAGAAAGATCGTGTCGATGTGATCTTGCCGGCAGCAGTGGTGACTCTGGAAATGATGCGGATTTTTGAAATCGGTGAAATTCTTGTGCCCAATGTTGGCCTGAAGAACGGCCTTTTCTGGGAAGTCATGGACCGAGTTAGATTTGCGAAAATTCGCGTATAAAGCGAGTCAGATCTTGCGCCGGCGGAACCATCTGCGGATAAAATAATGTTTTTTCGATTCGTCCCGGATATAGCTTCTCAAACTCATTCACCGTATCCACCGCATCGGCGCAAGCCACGACGTGCAGATCCTGCAGTCCTAAAGTTTTAATCCAAGCATTTAAGTCTTCAGCCATTTGCGCTTCATCGCGCAACTTGTCGTACCACTCGCAGGTGACTAAGCGCCCACTGCTGCGCGGAAGATCCCCGAGCGACTCCAAAATCGGCCGCCAGAACTCCATGCTAAAACGAGAGCTTTGCAGCAAAAGCAAATCGTGACGAAACGGCGCAAACTCAGTTTGGTAGGCGATGCTGCGACTATTGTGCGAAAAAATGGCCATAGAACCTCTGTCTCAAAGACTCCTCTAAGC
This sequence comes from Pseudobdellovibrionaceae bacterium, assembly GCA_043757545.1. GTDB lineage: Bacteria > Bdellovibrionota > Bdellovibrionia > Bdellovibrionales > UBA1609 > JALHOQ01. Next base: position 4,624 of record JAYVPG010000050.1, on the reverse strand, counting down.
GCTGAGATCGGTCAATCTGCAGTGGACAAAAGCTTGCTAAATCGGCCAACTCCCCCTAACTTCTAAAGCTCAATTCTAATCTTGGAGCTTGACGTATGGCTTCCACCATCAATGGCCTGATTCCGCTGAAATACCAGCCCGAACTCGCGCAAGAAAAGTTCATTATCCCACATAAACCTGAGGGTGATGATGTTGTTCCCTTTGACGTTGTGTTTGTGGGAGCCGGACCTGCAGGGTTGAGCGGAGCGATTGAGTTGGCGCGCTTGGTGAAAGCTGACGGACAGCTGAATGTCGAGATTGGCGTCCTTGAGAAGGCAGGAGCTCTTGGCGGTCACTCTTTGTCCGGGGCCGTTGTCAACCCCCTGGGGTTTCGTACACTTTTCCCGGATTTAAAAGATTCCGATTTTCCGTTTCGGCGTCCCGTGACTGGCGAAAAAGTATTTTTGATGACCAAAGACAAAGCCATTCGTATTCCCACTCCACCAACAATGGCGAATCACGGCAATTTCATTGCGTCGCTTTGTGAATGCGTGCGTTGGCTAGGGCAAAAGGCCGAAGCTGCGGGGGTAAACATTATGACTGGTTTTCCCGTCGATTCACTTTTGGTCGAGGGCGGTCGCGCAGTGGGCGTGCGCACGACTCCGGCGGGTCTTAAGCGTGATGGCCAACCCGGATCAAATTCAATGCCCGCAACCGATGTCAGCGCACAAGTCGTGGTTTTGTCGGATGGTACGCGCAGCCCGCTCGCCCAGTCGTACCTGGAGTGGCAAAACATCCAATCCAAATACAATCAGATCTACGCGCTGGGTGTAAAAGAAATTTGGAAGGTAAAAAAAGCGCCCGACTACATCGCGCACACACTCGGTTGGCCGCTGCCGAAGGACGCGTTTGGTGGAAGTTTTATTTATCCGATGTCTGATGATCAGGTTGCGCTCGGAATCGTGGTCGGGATGGATTATAAAAATCCAAAACTCGATGTGCACCTGCAGCTTCAACATATGAAACAGCATCCGCTCTTCAAAGAAATTTTAGAGGGCGGAAAATGTATCGAGTGGGGCGCGAAGACTATTCCAGAGGGCGGCTTCCACGCTATTCCCTCGCAACTCTCAGGTGACGGCTTGATTATGCTGGGAGACGCGATTGGTTTGGTGAATGTGCCGGCACTTAAAGGCATTCACTACGCGATGCTATCGGGAATTTACGCCGCACGCGCCATCTTTAAAGCGCTCAAAGCGGGCGATACCTCAAAAGTGACGCTCTCGAGCTACGATCAAGAGCTGCAAGCGAGTGTCGTGTGGAAGGACTTGCGCAAAGTGCGCAACATGCGCCACGCCTTCAAAGAGGGATTCTACGTCGGTGGAGTCAAGTCCGTGATGATGACGGTCAGCGGAGGTGCCTTTCCCGGTGATGCAAATCATGTCAGCGAGGACGCCAATGAGGCAAAGGTCGCATCAAATCCCGATTTCCCCACGGAAAAAGTAGGCTTGAGCAAAGTCGATGCGGTCTATCTCTCTGGCAACAAAACTCGCGACGATATTCCCTCACACTTGATTGTGGGAAAAGATATCCCAGCAGATGTCGCCGATCTTTATACGCATATGTGCCCCGCCGGAGTTTACGAACTGCAAGGCGAGAAATTGATTGTCAATGCTCCCAATTGTGTCGACTGCAAAGCCACCGATGTGCTCGGTCCGCGCTGGACTCCGCGCGAAGGCGGAAGCGGTCCGGATTACAAAGAAATGTAAGGAGCTGGGGACTCAAAATGGCGACGCTCTTCACAAAAATTATCCAAGGCGAAATCAAGGGCACGATTGTTTATCAGGATGAAAACTGCGCCGCACTTCTCGATATCCAACCGCAAGCGCCAATACATATTCTCCTCGTTCCCAAAAAAGAAATCACCGCGGTAAGCGCTGCGTCCGGCGAGGACCAGCAATTGCTCGGCCACCTGATGCTGACTGCCGCAAAAATCGCGCGCGACCAGGGCATCGATAAAACCGGTTATCGCCTAGTCATCAACAATGGCGGAAACGGTGGCCAATCCGTCGATCACCTGCATATTCACATTCTCGGCGGGCGGCAAATGCAATGGCCTCCCGGCTAAACTATTTTAGTGGTACCTTGAGATCGCTGCGCCCACTACCGACGTATTTGTTCACGCCGCAACGACACGAAAATCGCTGCTTGTCAGTGAGACATCGGATGGCACGCTTCTTGAAACTCTCCAAAACTATGGAACTTCGGAGGCTGCCTCAAGCAATAGGTTTTAAGAGACTGTTCATCCAGTGGACAGCAGTGAGCGTATTTGCGCTCAGCTCAACCGCTTGGGCTGTTCCCAAAGAATGCATTATCGCTCTCCAACAAAAACAGACGGATGTCCCCACTCACAAAACTTCGAATTTATATGGCTCCACATTTGATTATACGGAATTCCAAAAAAAAGGTTTTTACAACGTCGCCACAGATTTACCCAATCTGAAGGATGCATTTCTCATCCACATTGATCAGGGCGGCCACACTATGATTTGGTATAAAGGTGTTCGTGTAGATTCCGCAGGAAAACCGGGACTTTTGAAAGGTATAAAAGAATTCAGTCGCAAACTTTCCAATCTGCGCCGAGGAATTGTTTTTGCTATTCATAATTTGCCGTCCGATTTTGATGAGAAATTTCAAACCTACCTCAGTCAGATCGACACAAATTCGGACGCCATGACTTGCGCCGGCGCGACATGCGCTGCTGTTAATGATTTGGGAATCCATACAAAAAAAACAATATTAACATCTAGGCTTATGAAATATTTTTTTACACTCGACTCCAAAACCAAAGAAAGTTTCGGTCTTGAAATCGTAGTGCTCGGCGTGGACATTAATAGAGTAAACGAAAATGTTTATAATAGAGAGAGCAACTTCGTTATGGCGCATGTCATGGGCTCCGCGATTTTTGGCTTTGGTGGCCTTATGTCCTATGTGTTGTATTCGCTTCTCTCGAATGCACCGTTATAAAATCAATCAGTACAGCGGGTCAGTGTTGAGATTTACAGAGACTTGTGATTTGAGCTGGTAGCTTTTGACAAATTCGCGCAAACTCAATGGCCGTATTCAATGTTCGAAATTCGGAATGCATCTTCGCCCTCCTTTTCTACACGTCTCTAGCAACCGTTTGCTATTGACCCCACCGCTTGATACAAAACCCCAACCTCTTTTCGAAGGAAACCAAATGCTAAAACTGATTCTTCCCACTTTAATGCTCGCCTTCGGACTCAACGCTGGCGCGGAGGTCATAGGCTATGCCTGTGCTGGAACCGAGCCTTTCTGGAATATGACAGTAAAAAATGGAAAAATGACTTTCGCAATGCTTGGCGAAAATCAGTTCTCCGTCAAAGTGCAGGGGCCCATGAATGCACAAGGGATGCAGGCCGGATTTGCCTCTGTTTATCGCTCAGCAAAGAACAACAATGTCCTTTCGGTTCTCAAAGGAACTTGCAGCGACAATATGTCCGACCAGGAGTCGGCATTCTCGGCCGTACTTTTGACTAAAGAGACCGTCTACACTGGCTGCTGTGAAGAAATTAAGTAGTTAGTGATCTAAAGGGCCGTTCCGGCGCGATCCACCATTCCCCTCGGCACGTGAATTGCGATGCCTTGGAGGAGGAGGAGTTACGTCCTTTCCGCGGCAAACCTACTTACTGATAAACTTTGGAATTGCTGTGACTTTAGGAACGAGTCCAACTTCTGCAAAGTCGACAAATCCCCGAATATCAACCAAAGCATCAGGTGAACTTGAGCAGTCGGTGATCATGATCACATCGCTCCCAAATACACCGGTGCCATCTATGATGGTAAACGTACAAGCAACCTCGTATTTTTGGGCGATAACGAATTCAAGAGTGTACTTATGAAACGGACCCGAGACCCCGTTCACATAGTCGAAGGGAGAATATGTCCAGCGCAAGTTCGTATCTGAGATTTCTTGTTGCAAGCGTTCCGAGAGGGCTTTCTCCAACATATCGAGGTTAATCGATCCCTGATTGCTCGCATAGATTCGGTCATTCGCGAAGACCGGCTGCACGAATGCGACCATTAAAATCATGACTAAGATTTGCTTCATATTTTGACTCCGATGGAAGAATTACTGGAGAGCGATTGCAAGGCTAATGCCGGGAGCGGACGTCGGCATCGTCATACAGGTAATTTGGCCTGTAATATATTCGGCTTCGACCAGAGTGTACGCTAAAAAAACGCTACGAGTTCAAAAGTTGGGTGAGAACGGGGTGGCATTCCCCTTCTGTCTATACACAAGAAAATAGCTCTGCCTAATTTTACGGAATTCATGAATGACCTTAGGGCTGGCAATCAGAGATTTATTTCGGGGAGTTTGCGAAAGGAAGGTCAGCCCTTTCAACAATAATATGAATCGAACAACTCCAATCTGACCTAAGCATGCCGCATGCCTATTGCACCCTTGCCATTTACCAATTGTTACATCGTCGAAATCATCATCAACCGGACACACCCCACTTAAAACCGTGAAAAAATTTTGGACATCTGCGGCAGCAAGACAGCCGCCTTAAGCGGCTTTTTGTTTCGGTCATCCCACTCAAGCCACTGAAGGTATCGGTCGACG
>JAYVPG010000049.1:0-7561 GCA_043757545.1 Pseudobdellovibrionaceae bacterium | reverse complement strand
ATGAAGTTGAAATATCGCGAGGTGAATATTTCTTTCTTTAATGACGAGCGCAACGGAAAGTCGCACTTGCGACCATGGCGTGATGGCTGGCGCCACCTTCGACTCATTTTAAAAGCGTGAGTATTTTTCGAACCCACTGATCATAAAACGCATCAGGACCGACAAGGCCTTGCAAAAACCAAGCTGCTCTTGATTTCCGATAGATCCTCCGCGTCGCGATCAAACTGCGCCACTTACTTGAGCCATAAAAGCCCGGCACGATTCGGTAGCGCACCATAGCTGAAGCCTTTCACGTTTCTGGCCAAACAAAATAGAAATGGTCTATGAAACACACTTCAAGAAACTCTAGAAGAACTCGAATCCCTATTTGGCGCATGAATCCACGCGGTCGCTCCCTCTCTTCGACTCCTTCCCGGCGCGGGTAGATCTTTGTCATTTGTAGATCTCTATTATTTAGAATATGTTGACACGCCGACCCGAACTTCAAATGTGCCCCTCCGTGAAACTTCTCAGATTCGAAAAATTCGCATTTTTTACGTCAAAAAGGGCTTAAATACTGGTCAAATCGCCTGCCAATTCCTAGTTTCCCGAACCGGAATTGTAGCTCGTTATCGTGGTGGTCACACGGGAACTTTCGAGATGAGGTTGTGGCGGCGTGATGGCTTCGCTGCCAAGGCGAGCAAGGTTGAATAAAATTACGAGCGCACGCTAACTCCGCCAGATGCAAATCACTATAGCAAGTTTTCCCTGTTCGGTTATGCTTTATCAGTGAGCGAAACTAAACTTCGAAAAACTTCAATTCCAGAGTCCGGCTGTGTATTGCCATTCCTAGCGGCCGATATTTCGTCTAGTGGGGAGTACTCGCTTTGCTGCGAAGCCAAACCTTCGCAGCATTACGCCAAAGATCTCAGCACGTCTAATTGGTTCTTTGGCGAAGAGATGACAACGACTCGGGCGATTATTGCCGCGAACGGACTGCCGGTCGCCTGCAGCAAGTGCTATAAAAAGGAGTCACGGGGCGAGGATTCAATGCGTCTGCGCTCATGGCGGCACTTCTATGACGGCACCTACGGACGCGTCGATGACCTTGTCGCCCATCCCTCAATTCGACTTTTCTTCTATCGATTTGGAAATTCCCGCAACCTGAGTTGCCTGATGTGCAATTCGAACTCAAGTTCCGCCTTTGGGCAGGAGGCCGCCGCAATTGGCGAGGGCGGCTGGAAGACCATTTCAAACTCTACCGGTCTATCCGAAGACGAACTCAAAGGGATTCAAGTTTTATATTTGGGTGGAGGCGAACCCTCGATGGCCAAAGAGTGCCTTTCACTTGTCGACCGACTGGCCACTTTGGGAAATACGCAGTGCGCGATTGTTTTAAATACCAACGCCTCTTTGCCCAAGTCTCCATTTTTCGAAAAACTAAAGGCGTTTAAATACGCCCGAGTGGGTTTTAGCATTGATGGCATAGGTGAAAGCTACAATCTGATCCGCTATCCAATGCTGTGGAATAAATTAAATGATAATATATGTTTTTTATTTACTAAATATCCGAAGTTTAACTATGAAATTTGGTTCACTCTAAATAATCTCAACCTTTGCGAATTCCCGTTATTCTTAGACTGGTGGCTTAACCTTTGCGCAGACAGTCCCCAGGCTCACGTCCAGCTAAATCTCAGCGAAGTCACTCATCCTGAATTTCTGCGGCCAGACCTTTGCTCGCCGTCAGAGGTTCGCCGAGCGATGGATGCAGTGGCTCAGTTTCTCACAGACCCTCGAGTCACGGTGAACCGCGATCGTGTAGAATCCATTCGGCGAGCCTCTCTTATGCTGTCTTTGCTTAAAGAAAATTCCAAGGCAGCAGATTTAATTTCAATGCGAAATCAGTTTATTGCGCGAAGACAGGAATATCGGCGAGTTCTCCCGGATGTGAAAATTTGAACTCCGGCATTCCCTCGAACTGGTGTTCACTCCCGTTTTTTCATTTGAGCACCGACCCCACCGGTGACATTTTGCCTTGCTGCAAAGCTCAACCGGTCGCAAACATTAAAACCACGTCACTTCAAGAAGCCTGGAATAGTCCAGCGACCCGCGCCCTTCGCAAAGATTTTCTGAAAAATGAGAAGTCATGTTTGTGCAGCGGCTGTTGGCAAAGTGAGCGCCGAGGGGTCACAAGCTTTCGACAGAAAATGCACGCTGAGTTTGGCGATGATTTTGCGACGCTGCTGATCGCCGCGACGGATCCCAATACGGGAAATATGAACTCACCGGTTCAATATCTAGAACTTAAGCTCTCCAATTTCTGTAATCTGATGTGCAGAATGTGTGGCCCGCGGTTCAGCAGCCGATGGGAGAGTCTGATCGAGGAGCATAGTGATCTTGATGTTCCCAGCGGTGACACTCGCCGATCCTTCGGCAGTGAACGCGTGAACAGTGATATCGCACGGATTGTGAATCATCCCGATTTTAAAATCATCTGCTTCGTCGGCGGCGAACCGTTTCTTGACCCCCAACATTTTCAATATCTTTCGCTAATCGAGAACAAACGCGGGACCGTCTATGTCACCAACACCAACCTGACTCACCTCAGCTTTAAAGGTCAGGATATATTGCAGTTAATCGACGGGTTCAAAGAGGTTCGCCTGATCGTCAGCCTTGACGGAGACCGTAAGACACAGGAATACATTCGCTCTGGCATAAATATCGATCAATTCGAAAAAAACTTGCGGCGCTTAAGTCGGGAAACAGATCCCACAAGATGGCACTTAAAATCCTCTGCCACCGTCAGCGCCTTAAACGCATTTGGCGTGCCCGAGATGTTTGAATACGCTCTGTCTTTCGATTTGATCCCTGTTGTCTCTACAATACTCGATAGCCCTTCGCACCTCAGCCTGAGCGTACTGCCAGCTCATTCCCGAAAATTTCTAAAAGAGCAGATCTCCGGTTGGCACGCAAACTTTGATCTTCTTCAATTCGCAAAAGATCGCGAACTACGTCGGGTTTTGGCACAGCTTCCTTTGGTGCAAAATAATTTGCGCTCAAGTGTCCTTTCAATCTTGTCCGCGCTAGATGGCCCGGAAGTCACTAGTGCCCTTCAGCGACTGCGAGCCCAGTCTGAGCGTCTGGATAAAATCCATGGGGCGAGCATGGCAAAATCATTGCCTCAACTCGCCGGTTTGCTAAATTTGGCGACGGGAGCCGCAAGTGGAAATTGAAGCCAAAATCGCTAATGACGACAGTTTCTTTAATGTTAATAAAAAGGACCCAAGAGTCTTTCGACATCAAATGCAGTTAATGAGCGACCCGCTTTGTATTGAAAATTTCTTATCCAAAGACGAGGTTCGTCTTCTACTCGATATTGAGCGCGGAAAACCCGATCACTATCGCTCCATAAGACAAGCGCCACACGGAAATACTGTCGTCACGTTTAACCCTTGGGAAAACCCGGAGCAGACGATAATTAAAGACCGGCTAGAAAACATCATTGGAAAATTCGAAGTATGGGGTGGCAATTATTTTTCCACAACCGTGGCCTACTTGCCGCATGTCGACACGGGAGAAAATTTTCAGTACGCCAACTTTAAGAATATCGTCATTCCACTTGAAATCGAGCCACTGGGACAAACAACACATCTGATTCTTTTTAAGCAACGATATTTCGGCAATAGTACCGGCTTTTTTGCCAGCGGAGTGGGCGCGGATCGGAAAGTAACGTGCAATGAAAACCTCTACGACTACTCCCGCGTCATGTTCTTGGACAGGGAGCATCGCATCGACCCCGAAATCTTGAATACCCACCTTCGTCACGTCGGACCAAAGAATCTTGAGGGCCTTAGCATTTCGCATATGTTGCCTTGGGCCGTCGGCTCTTGCCTGATATTTGATTCCGCACAAATTCATTGCTCCTCGGAGTTCACCAGAAACGGAACACGGCGGAAGTCTGCTCTATCAATTTTTACATATAAACAGCCAAGCTAGTCTAAGGTCTAGCCAATCAAGACACTTGAGCTTCTCTCGTTCCCAGCCTAACCTTCATGTTGAAACGGTAAGCGAGCGAGACTTATAAAAACGGAGCCAATATGCCCATTTCACACGATGAAGTAAAGAAAGCGATTTTAAAAAGCCAACACTGCCAAAGAAATTGGGATCTCTCCAAGCAAATGGCGAAAGAGGATATTGATCTCTTCGTCTCTGCGGTGAGCCAGTGCCCAAGTAAACAAAACGTTGCCTATTACCGCACTCATTTCATTACTAATCGCGAGCTGATTGAAAAAATACATGCAAAGACCGATGGCTTTATCATTTCCTTCGACGAAGGAACAAGCACTACGAATCCCCAAGTGCTTGCCAACTTACTGGTGATTTTTGAAGCCAAGCCGGTCGATCTGCGAACGGACAAAGATGTGAACAGAAACGCCCAGACTTATGAATTTGCAAAGACCGATGGAAAAATCTCTTCCGACACTGAGCTTTGTATGGAAAGAGATCGCAACATGGCCGTCGGCATTGCTGCGGGATATTTAAATCTCTCGGCGACTTTGATGGGCTATTCGACCGGATGCTGCGCGTGTTTTGACAGCGAGGGCATCAAGGAGCTACTTGGCCTCGAAGGCTCCCCTATGCTGCTCATGGGAATCGGCTTTAAGGATGCAGATCAAAATCGCCGCGTTCACCATGTGGACAAGTCATTCGTATTCCCGACAAAAGCAAAACAGCAGATTGAAATTTCGCATATTTCATAGTTTTAAATAATTTTATAAACGCCTGGGCGTCGGTTGAACGACGCCTACAATATGCAAACGCTCCTCTTCACTCCCGTTGAAAAACGAATGGTCCTTGGTCGTATCGACCACATACATTCTACCCTCCGCCAAATTGACGAAACTCTCATCTACAAAAGCGATTTCAACTTTTGCAGAAAGATATTTTCCGAAGCCCACGGGAATTGTGGAATTCGGTGCAGACTGTGCATTGAACGAGTAGCGGCTCATGCATATATCCTATGTACTAAAAAAATTTTTGCCAATAACGCGTCGCCATTACGCGGAGGCTACGTGAAATTTCCCCCTAAATTAGCTACTCTCCTCAGATGACCAATGAACAGAATAAGGTCGCCGCCGTTACAGGACATAGTGCGGGAATCGGGTTGGAACTCAGCCAGCTTCTGCGGGCTCGGGGATTCACCGTCAAAGGTTTTAGTCGGTCCAACGGCTATGACTTAGCGGAGGCCGGTACCTCTAAGCGAATTATTGCTGAGACAACGGAATGTTCCATTTTTATTAACAATGCGTTTCATGAGTGGACCCAAGTTGATTTGCTCTATGCGATGTTCGCTGAGTGGAAACTGACATCCAAACTTATCATCAACATCAGCAGCAACTCGGCCGATATGACCAAGTCCTATGAACACAAATACGCGGCGGCCAAGTCAGCTTTGGATGTCGCGTGCACTCAGCTCAATCATGTTCTTGGAGCCTCGTGCCGGGTGATCAATCTGCGACCCGGCTGGGTTCGCACCAGAAGAAGTGAAGGGTTGGCCTCTGACAACGAAACCCTCGGTACCGCCGACATTTCGCAAATTGTAGAATGGCTGCTCGACCTGCCTGCACATATCCACGTCCCGTCCATGACAGTCATAAGGCGTTAGAAGTTCACCCTCAACTTTCGGAAGTCTTGTCTTCGAGCGGCATAACCAGCGATCCAAAATTGTTACGTATTTCTGGATCGACAAAACGGAAAATTAGAGCGTCTACATAATAGTGAAACTGATCGGTCACGCTGCTAAATATCGCGCAGCCAATGAGCAGCGATCGCGGCAAGGATTCATTAAATATATACGCCAGATGCGCAAATGGCGAGACACCGAAAAGGATAGCGCAAATCGCAAAATATTTAATGGCCGTCAGTTTCCGGATAGAGCTACCTATCATTTTAAAAAGCAGCTGCTCGTATTCAAGACCGTGCATTATGAACAGCGCGAAAAATGCTGTCGGAAGCAGCCCGCCAAATGCGAATAGGTAAAGACGCAAAAGAAAGAACGTCTTATTGGACTGATCGGCATAGGGGTAGAACATTGAGAGAACGACCGCCGCGGTCGGAAGCGCCAACAAAAATATTAGGCAAACAGAAACTATGCGCCCGTCCGGAATAAATTCACTAAATAAAATAAGTAGATAAAAAGCCAGAATAGCATAGTGTATTCGACGCTCCCATCTTTCGAGCGTCGCCGCCCATTTCCGTTGCGCGAACGAAAACCCAAAGCGCTGCTCCGCCGCCCGATTGTACAACATGGACAATCCACGTATCTGTCCGAGCGCGTGCTGACCAAAAATGTAGAGCAGCGCAAACTTAGCGGTGCGCAGGTAAAAATCGCTATCTGCTTGTTTTATTGCAGAGAGGGAATAGAAGATGATCAACGATATTAAAAAGCCGAGACCTAAAAACATTTGCCACCATGAACGTTTTAAAACCCCGCGGAACACTTCCCGACCTTCGGGCAAAACAAGCAAAAGGATATAGGTAAAAATCGTGTGGCCAGAGCCGAAAATCGCCGGAAACAAAAAATAGACCGTCTTGGGTTCTGGTGTCCAAGAATAGCCCAAGGTGGATTCGATACCGAGCATTGCTAGGAAGAACAGTGGGAGGGCAAGGCTAATGGACTCATTACTTGGACCAAAGATGGAAACCCGGCGCGCGAAGCCCGCCAAGATTGGCCATTTTACTTTGGGGAGGATTTGCATAGAATGTAGCACCACTTATAGGCTGTCTTATTTAGACAAGGTTGTCTAGATTCCCGGGGTGCCGCCCTACTCACTCCCCCTACATGACCATCTTGAATAATTTCCTCGGGTCCCCCACCCGCATTTTAATTTCAAATAGATCGAACTCTTTCGTTTTGCCGGCAAAGATCTGATATCGTTCCACCATGCAAGCCGATCCGGGACTCTCCATCATTTTGCCGTGCCTCAACGAGGCCAAATCCATCGGTGCCGCTACCCAGCAAGCCAAGCAAGCATTACGTGATAGCCACTTTCCCGGTGAGGTTCTGGTGGTGGACAACGGAAGCCAGGACGGCAGCCGTGAAATCGCCATAGAAAACGGCGCGCGCGTGATCGACGTGCAGACCAAAGGTTACGGCTCGGCCCTACGCTCTGGATTTGCGCAAGCGCGATTTGAGTTTATTGCCATGGCCGATTCCGACCTATCTTATCCCCTCGCCGAAATTCCCCGGCTATGCGCGGAGCTCAAGACCGGAGCCGACTTTGTCTTGGGCAATCGACTGCGCGGAACCATCGCGCCAAAGGCCATGCCCGCCATGCATCGCTATATCGGCACACCGGCACTGTCGCTTTGCCTGCGCCTGCGCCACGGGATTCCGACCTATGATTGCAATAGTGGAATGCGTGTTTTTCGTCGCTCACATATTTTAGCCATGAATCTGCGCAGCCCTGGAATGGAGCTCGCGTCAGAGATGCTCGTTCGCGCGGCGCAGATGAAGTTGAAATATCGCGAGGTGAATATTTCTTTCTTTAATGACGAGCGCAACGGAAAGTCGCACTTGCGA
>JAYVPG010000048.1:0-7561 GCA_043757545.1 Pseudobdellovibrionaceae bacterium | reverse complement strand
CCAACAGGCCCTTGAGGTCTGCGCCGGGCATGACTGGCGTTTCGATATTGTCGCCGGGCAAGCGATAAACGACGCGGCCCGAAGCATCGCGCGCTTTGACGGCGCCAAGCCTTGAGAGATCGCGTGAAATCGTACTTTGTGTGACCACGAACTTTTGCGCGCGCAATTCCTGAGCAAGATCGTCCTGTGTGGACGTTTTGCCGGCCTCGAGCAATCCACGAAGGGCGTTCAGGCGTTGCATGGCTTCTGTGGCAGTTCTAGATGACATGAGAATACTCATACCCCTTCGCAGCGACCTTTGGTTTGGTCTGGAATAGTCCAAGCAATAAAGCTTTTTGCGCGTGTAAACGATTCGCGGCCTGACGGAAAAGGGCTGAACGCGGATGCTCCACGACTTCTGCCGTGATCTCTTGTCCCTTCACCATCGGCAAACAGTGAAGTGCAATCGCCGTCGGCAGTGCTTTGGAGAAAAGCTCCATATTCAGTTGATAGCCTTTGAACGCTTGCAAGCGAGCGGCGTTCTCGCTCTCAAAGCCCATGCTGGTCCATACGTCGGTGTAAACTGCGTGGGTCCCCGCGACCGCTTCTTCAGGCGTGGCGAAGGATTTAATCTGACCGCCACCGATTTTCGCGCGAACCTTGGCGCGAGCGAGAATCTCGGCATCGGGCTCATAACCTTTTGGGCAAGCGTAGTGCACATCGACGCCAATATACGGCGCGAGAAGCAGAAGGGAATTCAAAACATTATTGCCATCGCCCATGTACGCGAGCTTTAGACCCTCAAGACGACCGAAGGTTTGATACATGGTGAGTAAGTCGGCAATGGCCTGGCAGGGATGATGAGTGTCCGAGAGGCCGTTGATGATGGGGATGGTGGCTCGAGTCACCATCCGCTCGAGCGTCGAATGATCAAAAGTACGCAACATTAATCCGTGAATCATTCCTTGCAGAACGCGGATGGCGTCTTCAGGCTCTTCTGATTTTTTTTGGCTGCCTAAGAGCTCCATGACGCTTCCACCGAGCTCTTGGATGCCAACGGTAAAGCTGACGCGAGTGCGGAGTGAAGGTTTCTCGAAAATCAAAGCGAGAGTTTTTCCAGTCAAGACCTGCGGTTCAATATGGCCGCGACTTCCGCGCAAAACTTCCGCGCCTTCGATCAGAGCGACCAATTCGCTTTGCGAAAGTTCTTCGCCAGTTAAAAAATGCATCGCCTTAAACGGCTGCATAGGCCTGTTCCTTAACTATTCGTTTCACCATGACTGGCTTGGACAGTGAACAATTGGTACCGAGCGAAGAGTTGCTGACGCCCTTCGCGGAATCGGCAGCCTTCATCACGCGAACCACTCCCACGCCTTTGTTTAGGGCATGCAATACAGAAAGAGTTTTGGTCAGCATTCCGCCCGAGACCACTTTGCAGTCGACCATGTTCTTGATTCCTTCAGAATCAAGGTCCTCGATCACTTGGCCTTCTTCATCGAGCACGCCGGGTTGATCGGTCAGGAAAACGAGTTGATCGACTTTAAGTGCAACCGCAAGGTGAGTCGCGGCCCAGTCGGCGTTGATGTTGTAGCACTCGCCATTGGCGCCAACGCCAACGGGTGCAATCACTGGGAGTGGGTTCGATGGCAGTGACATCAATCCCTCAATCCAACCGCTGTTTACGGATTCAATCGTTCCAACCAAGCCCAGCTCTGCCGACAATTGAGTGGCAAGAAGAGTCTGATGATCGGCGCCTGAAAAACCAACGGCGTTTAAATTTTGCGCGCCGAAGTGGCGCACCAGACGGCGATTGACTGTGCCGCAAAGGGTATTTTCGATCACGTCGATCATGGCTGGAGTGGTCACGCGTTGTCCGTTCACAAACGTCCAACTGATATTGCGCAGGCGTAACTCAGCGTTGATTGCGGGCCCACCGCCGTGAACGAGCAAAACTTGATAGCCCAGCTGGCGATAGCGATGAATCGCTTCGGTCACCACTTCAAGAGTGATATCGGCGTCGAGGGCGGCTCCGCCCAACTTGATGAGAATGCGTGGTGTCTTCTTCATGAGTACTCCGTGTTGATGTCGACATATCTCTTGGACAGATCACAACCCCAAGCAATCGCTTGCTCAGTTCCTGACTGCAAATCGATTTCAATGCTGACTTTATTCTTCTTTAACAACGAACGAACAGCTTCGCGGTCAAAATCCAGCGGACTTCCGTTGGCAAACAATGTGACGCCTTGAAGTTTCAAGGTCATTTTGCCCATCGCGCTCATCGGAACTTGCTCTTGTCCCAAGCGCGAGAGAATGCGGCCCCAGTTAGGATCTTCGCCGTGCATTGCCGTTTTAACCAAAGGACTCATGGTCACTCCACGAGCCGCTTGGCGTGCAAGTGCGAGTGTGGGTGCGCCCTTGAGGTCGACCTCGATCAATTTGCTCGCACCTTCACCGTCGCTGGCGATGGATTGTGCAAGAAATTGCGAAACTTCGGTCAGTGCTTTTTTGAATGTCGCGAAATCCTTGTCGGTTTTTAGTTCGACGCCGGTTTCTCCGTTGGCCATTAAGAATGAGCAATCGTTGGTCGATGAATCACCATCGACGCTGATCATGTTGAAGCTGACGTCGGTGGATTCGCGCAACATGCTTTGTGCTTGCTCGGTCGTCATCTTCAGATCGGTCAATATGTAGCCGAGCATGGTCGCCATGTTCGGATGAATCATGCCGGAGCCTTTGCAGATTCCGGTGATGCGAACAGTGCCTTTGCTCAGCTTCACAGTCGTCGTGACCGCTTTCGGCACGAGATCGGTGGTGAGAATCGCCAATGCGAATCCATCAGCAACTTCAGTCGAGCGCGCGATAAGTTCGGGAACAGCTGCCGTGATTTTATCAATCTCGAGTTGCTTGCCGATCACGCCCGTGCTGGCGGTAAGGACCTGATTGGCGTCGATGCCGAGGCCCTTCGCCACCGCACTGACCATCATTCTATTGTTCTCTACGCCCAACGCTCCCGTGGCCGCGTTGGCTTGGCCAGAATTGGTGATGATCGCGCGAATATTTTCCGACGGCAAAATCTGTTGGCAATAAAGAACAGGTGCGCCACGGAATTCATTCAATGTGAAAACGCCCGCGGCGACGCAATCTTTCTCGGTATAAATTAAACCTAAGTCGGGGCGATAGCGACGCACGCCACAGTTAATGCCGCTGGCGAAAAAGCCCTGCGGTAAAATCGTACGGTGAAGGCCGGGTCCAGGTGCCATAGCTTATCCCTCCTCTGTGAGAGAAAAGGTTAAGGGGAAATCCAGTAAACGGTTGAGGTTTTCAACGGCCTGGCTAGCTGCCCCCTTGAGCAGGTTATCAATGGTCGAGAACAAATAAAGTTTGTTTCCTGTTAGTTCATAGGAAAGGTTGGTGTACGGAGTGCCCACCACATTTTTAAGGCTGGCGAGCTTGTTGATTTCAGTTCCAAAGCGCACCAACGGATAATTTGCGAACTCTGTTTCATAGGCCTTGGTGATATCTTGGATGTTTTTCGTTTTTGTCTTAGCGAAGATCGAAGCGATAATGCCACGTGAAACCGGCAAAAGATTGGTCGTGAAATGCGGGTCAATCGTACGGCCCGAAAATTTTTCGACGGTCTCTTGGATTTCAGGGAAATGCTGATGCTTACCTACGCGGTAGGGCAGGCACTCGCCACTCACTTCTGAGAACAAAAGATTTTCGTTGGCTTTGCGGCCAGCGCCCGTCGTGCCTGACTTCGCGTCGATCGCGAGCGACTCGCTGTCGATCAGGTCATGTTTCAACAACGGAATCAGCGCCATGCTCACAGCGGTGGAGTAGCAACCGGGGTTGGCGATCAACTGGCTCGCGGTCTTGCTCGGGCCGCAGAACGGAGAGAGTCCATACTCCGCATTCGCCAGCCATTTGGGCTCGGTGTGGGCGAAACCGTACCATTTGAGGATGTCGCCGGTTTTCAAACGAAAGGCGCCACTCAAATCGATGACTTTCTTGCCCTTTGCCAGGATTTTGGGAGCGAGCTCCAACGACACCTCGGCTGGCGTCGCGAGGAAAACCACATCGGTCAAATGGCTCATCACCTGGTCATCGGTCATGCAATTTACTTTTTCAGCTTTTTTATCCATGACATCGTCACTCAAGCGGAAAGGCTTGGTGGCAAAGGCGTTGGTCAGTTCAACACCAGGATGTTTGAACAGTAATTTGGCCAGTTCAAGGCCTGCATAGCCTCTCGCGCCCACAATGGACACGGGGACTGGAGAGGATGGATTTGATCGATAATTATGCATCACTCCTGAATATTTATGGGATATAAGGAACCCTGTCAAATTTATTTCGCATTAAATGCAATTGACTGCATAATTATTCTTGGGCATGAATAGCCTATATTCAGCAGAAAGGACTCTTTTTCATATGGCAAATGACAAGGTTTTACTCGTTTACAGTGGCGGTCTCGATACCTCGATTTGCATCCCTTTGATGCGTGAGGAATATGGCTACAAAGGCGTGGTCACGGTAACCATAGACGTGGGCCAGGACCCCGCCGATATTGCGCAGGCCGAAGAGAAAGCGAAGATTTTAAAAACCGAACATTACACCGTCGACGCGAAAGAAGAATTCGCGGAGAAGTTCTGCTGGCCCGCCGTTCAGGCGAATGGTGATTATCAGGGTTACCCCATGTCGACCTCGATCGCGCGTCCAATTATCGCGGCAAAAGCCGTTGAGGTCGCGCAAAAGTTGGGCATCACTCACTACGCTCATGGTTGCACAGGCAAGGGCAACGACCAGTATCGAATCGAGTTTGGAATTCGCAGTTTGATGCCAGAGGCGACGATTCATGCGCCCATTCGTGAACGCAATATGACCCGTTCTTGGGAAATTGAATACGCTCAGAAAAAGGGCGTTCCCGTGCAACAGTCGATCAACAAAATCTGGTCCATTGACGAGAACCTTTGGGGTCGTTCGATCGAGGGCGGACGTCTAGAAGAGCCAGACTTTGCTCCACCTGAAGAGATCTTTAAATGGACCCGCTCGGTGGATGCGGCGGAAGCCAAACCTTCTGCGGTGACTGTGGGATTCAAAGGCGGAGTGCCGGTCTCTATTAATGGAGAGAAGCTTTCTCCTGCAAAACTTGTTTTGAAAATGAACGATTTAGCGGGCCGCGCGGGCATTGGGCGCATCGATGTGATGGAAGATCGCATGATGGGATTGAAAGTCCGTGAGAATTACGAATGCCCCGGAGCGACGGTGTTTTTGAAAGCGCATCGCGCGCTGGAAAACTCGGTTCTGACTCGCGACGAGATTCGCTTTAAGGCGATGATCGATCAAGAGTGGAGCAAGCTCGCCTACGAAGGCTTGTGGTGGGACCCCTTCAAAGAAGATCTTGAGGCGTTTATCGGTGCGACCCAAAAGCGTGTCACCGGTGAAGTGAAAATGAGTCTATATAAAGGAACGGCGACGATCGTTGGGCGCAGCTCACCTTGGGCTCTATATAATGAAGACCTTGCGTCGTTTGACAGTCAGACCTTTGATCAGCGTGAGAGCACGGGTGCGGTGAAGAATTTTGGTCTTCAGTCGCGCATGTACTATCAGCTACTTAAAAAAATGCAGAAGGAAATGTAGTGGCATTGTGGGGCGGCCGTTTTAGTGAAGGTGTAGATCAGGCAGTGGCCGCCTTTTCCTCGTCGATTGATATCGATTGTAAGCTTTGGTCGGTGGACTTAAAAGTTTCCGTTGCGCACACGCGTATGCTGACCGCGCAAGGCATTTTGTCGGCAGCGGACGGCGAGAAGATAGTGCGTGGCCTGCAGGAGATCGGCGAAGAGATTTCCTCTAAGAAATGGACCTTTGATCCGGGTGGCGAAGATATCCATGGTGAAATTGAACGTTGTTTATTCGAAAAGATCGGTGAGCCTGCGAAGCGCATGCACACGGCACGCAGTCGCAATGATCAAGTCGCGACCGATACTCGTCTGTATTTAAAGGAACATGTCGATATTTTGATTGAGGATTTGCGCGCTTTGCAAAGCGAGCTGGTGTTGCAGGCAGAAATGCATGTTGAAACTATTTTGCCGGGTATGACTCATATGCAGCACGCGCAGCCGGTGAGCTTAGCTCATCACTTGCTCGCGTACTTTTGGATGTTTCAACGCGATGTTAGTCGCCTGCAAGAGAGTCTGCCGCGAATTCTGTCTCTTCCTCTCGGCTCCGCCGCTCTGGCCGGCACCGGCTTTCCGATCGACCGCACCATGACAGCGCGTGAGCTAGGCTTTGTGGAAGTCGCGGCGAATTCTTTGGACGCGGTTTCGGATCGCGATTTTGTAATTGAATTTTTATCTGACGCTTCAATGACCATGATGCATCTTTCGCGCTTTTGCGAAGAGCTGATTTTATGGAGCACTCCTGAGTTTGGATTTGTCGAGCTCGGCGATCAAGTGACGACCGGCTCTTCGATTATGCCGCAGAAGAAAAATCCCGATGTAGCCGAGCTGATTCGTGGTCGAGTGGGTCGCGTATATGGTGCGCTGATGGGCGCGTTGACGATGATGAAGTCGCTGCCGCTCAGTTACAATCGCGATATGCAAGAGGACAAGATTCATTTGTTCTCTGGCCTTGAGACAGTGAATTCATGCGTGAGTTTGATGACCTTGATGTTGAAGAAGACCTCTTGGAAAACCGAGAAGATGGCTCTGGCCTTGCGCGGGGACTTTTCCAACGCAACGGATCTGGCCGATGATTTGGCTGGCAAGGGAATGAGTTTTCGCGAGGCGCATGAAGTCGTCGGTCAAATCGTGCAGTGGTGCATAAGTCAGGGGAAAGCGCTTGAAAGTCTGACACTCACTGAATTGAAGGGAAGAAACAGTCTTTTCGATGAGAAGAGTCTAGCGAAACTTTCTCACGGCGCCGTTTTGAAGGCGCGGACGTCAGAAGGCGGTACTGCGCCGAAGGCTGTTCTTGAGCAAATCAAGCGCTGCAAACAGCTTTTAGAAATGTGACGGATCGGTTCGAGCGCGCGCTATTTTGTCTGTAAAAAACAAATATTGGCAATGCGGCAGGGCCAGAGACGTTAAATGCGCATTGTAGCTCGCATGATCTTTGCTAAATGAAGTCTCTCAACCCTTTTCAAGAAGTTGAAGCTATGTCGCGTTTCCGGTTTCGCCCTGCTCTAATTTCGCTCGCGTTGGTGATCTCTTCGATTTGCAGCGTGGGCCACGCGGATCAACCGGAGTTCACGGCGGAAATCGCCCGTGGACCGATGTCCGAATGTGTTGAATTTATGCTGAGAGCGAGTGGAATCGATCCTTCGATGCAAAATCGATGGAACCCCAGAACTTACGTCGGCCGAATTCAACTCGAAATCGTACGCAAATGTGATCAGTTAATAAACGATCATTGCGAAAAAATATTAAATGAAAATGGCAACCGATAGCCGGGAATGCTCCGCTCAAAACCAGAGCGGCTTTTTCGAGGGGTCTGTAACATTTGATGGGGTAAGTATCAGTAAATGATACAAAATTGCCCACCCAAGGAACCTGTGATTTGATTGGTTTTGCGAAACTAAATCATC
>JAYVPG010000047.1:0-28423 GCA_043757545.1 Pseudobdellovibrionaceae bacterium | reverse complement strand
ATGCGAAAACTGTTGGGGCCACCGGGAGCAACGTAGTAAAGATGCGCGCCCTGGTAAACGTAGCTGCTATTGCCGGTCATCGCCTTGTCTTCTGGTTTCAGCGACTTTCGGGTTCCCGGAGCGACGTCCATCGGGATCGGATTGAAATCGCGGTGACATTGCTGTCCGGCCGGTAGCGAGGAGCCCCCGCCGCTGCAGGCACTTAAGGTGCCGATCGCGATCAGAGAAAAAATCGTAAGTTTAAGTAATGACTGCATAAAACCCCACAGTTATGACCCTCACTGGGTCGGAATGTCCTCGTGCTTGGAGACAACTAACATAGCGCGTTAAAAACGTCAATCGTTCTTAAGGCTTTATGGGGGGCTGATAAAACTCGAGCCTCCCAATCGCAGGATTGTAGCGGAAAACATTAAGATGGGGAACCAATTGGTTGTCGAACGTGGGGGCCAAAAGCTCCATTTTACCGTCGTTGTCGATATCGGCAATTGCGAGCCTTGTGACATGGCCTTGGTAATTAAAAAGTCCATCGTGTTTATCGGGAAGCAAGACACGATCGACCGTTGTGGGCGTACCTTTGCCGTCTACGCGTAGAACCTCAACGTAGATGCCATCATGATTTCGATATTTGACGACTTTGCCGCTAGTGCCGTCATTAAAGACATCGCCCTCGGCCGTGGCCAAAACTTCCTGTCCTACAGAAGAAAAATACGCCTGAATCTTTTCACGTGCGCCAGGAATGGCGGTCGCGACGACCAGAGCGACGGCAAACAGTGCGGGAAAGATTAGGAGGAGGATTCGTTTTACTTTCACTTCGTGTGATTGAAGCAAATTTTTAGTCTTTGATCACCACAAAACTGTACTGGCGCTCGGCCTTGGAGCAATCGCGGCGAAAAGAATGAAAGCGCAGATCGGATTTTGTATCTGAAATAGCCTCTTGCACATCAATGTTTGCGCCGAAGGCCGAGGTCAGTTGCGCACTCACCAGCGACTTGAGGTCGAAGAGAATTTTTCCATTCGCCTGTGGCTTCGAAAACTGAGAGGCGCTTATACCTACGGGAGTGGCGCACTCCAGTGCTTGCGCCACGTCGGCGCCCACCTCAAAGCTTGCGGAGGTAATATGCGGACCGATGGCGGCGACGTCGGGCTTGAAACGTGGCAAGACATTTCCGACGGTCGAGACGATGTCCATGGCGACACCTCTCCAGCCCGCGTGAATGGCGCATATTTGACTTTCAGAACTTAAAAGAATGGGAAGGCAGTCTGCGCTTTGTACAGTCAACGCGCGCTTGGGAACAGCCGTGTAGTGCGCGTCGCCCTCGTGCGAGCTCTTGGGGTCGGCCTCAACCACGGCTCGACCATGCACCTGTTTGAGAAAGCAAAATTCATATTTAGGAAATAAGACGGGGAGGTCGGCCCTTGTTACCAGATTTGAGCCGAAGAAATAAAACCGATCATCGCGATCCATGGCAAAGCCGAGAAATTTTCCGTCGCGCTCAAGTGGCTTAAACATCTTTAAAGCCGATCTCATTGGCCAACGCTTTGAGATCCGCAGGCCAACCGACGCGATAAAACATCATTTCGTGAGAGCGGGGATGCTCAAAGCCAAGCTCACACGCATGTAGAGCCAAGCGACTACTTGAATGCTTGGTGCGCGATTTGCTGCCGTAAATCGGGTCGCCGACAATAGGTAAACCTGCTTCGGAAAGGTGCACGCGAATCTGATGAGTCCGCCCGGTTTCAAGTTTGCAGCGGATCCAGCTGAATCCATTTTGCAGTGACTGCAAAACTTTGTAGTGGGTGACTGCAAGTTTGCCGTCGTCTTTTGGACTAGAGGCGTAGCGCTTGCGATCTTGTGGATGCCGAGTCAAATAGGAGCGCAACGTTTTTTCCTTCACCGGCGGGGTGCCCGCCACAATGGCCCAATAAATTCGGTGGACGCTCTTGGCACGAAACTGTGTGGCAAGGGCGTGATGAGCGAAATCATTTTTGGCGACAACAAGAATTCCACTGGTATCGCGATCTAGGCGATGCACGATACCGGGACGATTCTCCGCGAATCCCATCGAAAGATTGTCGACATGGTGAAGCAGTATGTTCACCAGGGTGTCTTGGGCATGTCCCGCGGCAGGGTGAACCACTAGGCCCGAGGGCTTGTTGAGCACCACAAGGTCATCGTCCTGATACAAGATATCCAACGGGCGATCGAGTGGTTGCAGGGTGCTCTCTTCGGCTGGTGGCAGTTCAATTTGAATTTGATTTTGCGCTTGCACGCGATACGACGCTTTGATGGGGCGGCCCTTAATAGTGACCAGTCCACGGTCAATCAAATCTACGGCGCGTGAGCGAGAACTGATAAATTCAAGAGTCGCAAGAAATTTGTCTAGGCGCGCATCGGCCTGATCTAGAGAAACCGTCACATGATGGATTTGTACTTTATTAGCGGACAACTTTTCTAGCTTTGAAAAATTTCATATAGGCATCTGAAATCTTCTTTTCATCCAAACCAAGTACCCGGGCCATTTGCACGACAAAACCGCGAGTAAACACAGCGACGGGAAGCGGATCAAGATCATTGGCCTCAAGAGCAATCAATGTGGACTTGATGACCCGAATCTCTTCGCTCATTTGCGCAATCGAAACGCCCTTGTATTCTCGAATCTTTTGCAGAAAAGCGCCATCGCACTCTTGCATTTCGGCAATTTGCTTTTCCATTTCAGGCTTTACTTCATAGACACTGAATTTGGTGCGAGAAAATCCTGCCGGGACTTCCTCCTTGCTCCTTTGGAAAACTTTAACGGGACCAACCCAGGGGTCAGAAATATTCTTCGCAGATTTTTCATGTGCCCGACTGTTTTTGCGCGGATCTTCTGCGGGCGTCGCTTTGGGTTCAACTAATCCCATTTTCAAATCGTAGTCATGCCGACGGGCTTGATGAGAAAGTGTTTTGTAGGCTTCGTCAATTAGGGCCATGAGTTCTTGCGCCTCTTGCGGAGTAAACATGCTGTAAAGAGCCGGGCTGGAGGGCGAGTAAGTGGCGCGTGCGCGTTGATAGGCATTGTAGATTTCGCTAGAGCCGGCACGAGGCGTGATCTCGAGCAGTTCGTAATAGGTTTGGTCTTCGTTTCCATCGCTCATTCAACGCTCACAGTTTTCACTGTTTGATTTGAGAATTAACCAGCTGTCTTTAGCTGCTTTGGCTTGGCGATTTTGCGAGCCATTGCCATAAGTTGAGCGTACAGGTGACTCTGTCGATTCGCCATTAAAAGATGATTCTTCTGACGCAGGGACTGCCATACCGCATTATCGTATTCTAAGCCGCCGAGAAAGTCGCATGGAAACCCAAAATATTTATTACATACACTTTGTAGAGCAAGGCCCATGTCGATCTCTTGGCGCGTGCGCGCTTGATTCAAAACAATTTCAAATCCAATTTCACTCAAGATATTTTTAAGTTTTAGGCCGAGTACGGGCTCACGCTTAACGAGAACGCGAATTAAATCGGCGGGATTTTTGATTTTATGAGCCGAGCGATTTCCCAGCAGCTCATCGATCTGGGATTTCAAATGAAGCTGATGCTCATAGCGACGTAGCTTACGAAAGAAGCTCGCCTTTAAAAACCGATATGCGTTCTCGACGCTGGATGGTTCGGGAGTGAAAACCACAATCTTGTGGTTCGCCATTAGAAAAAAATCGAGCGTGGATTGATGGGTGCCCGCACTTAGGTCGAGAATCGTAAAATCGCACTGATTTTTAAAGATCGCAGACATAATACGTGAGCGTGTCGTTTCATCAACGTTGGCGGTGTCGTAAGTTTCACTCGAGCCGCTAATTAATTTAAGTTTAGGCCAATGCGTATCCTGAACAATATCTTTGAATTCGACGGAAGGGTTGGCGACAAACTCATTGATGCCCTTGTCGCTGAGTGGAAGTCCGAGTGACGTGTGTAAATTTGCTCCACCAAGATCCAAGTCGATGGCAACGGTGCTGTATCCAAGCTGTGCGAGGAAGATGGCGAGGCTCGAACTAACGAATGATTTTCCCACGCCACCTTTGCCGCCACCAATCGCGATGATTGTGGAGCCCGGCTCAATTCGGCCGCGCATTGGGGAAAAATCTGCAGTCAGTACTTTATTCGACACGTCGAGAACATCCTTAGATCCGAAAGGTGCATTTCTTACGAGGGCTTAAGGCGCCCCGTCTTCAACTTCTCTTCGGCTTCAGAGCCTCGAATGTAAAGGGGTTCTACGAACTTCCAATCCAGAAACGGTTTTGCGAATCCGCTAGCGGCAAGAAGGGCGATCAGGTCTTTTGCCTGGGAGTTCACTGAAAATGCCGGATTTTGCCCTTCGATCAGGACCTTGGTACAGCCCTGAGAGAGAGCTTTTAATTCTGAGCCGTCAACGGATCGCGGAGGCGTAACGGTTTGAAACACTAAATCGGATTTATAGAAACTGGCGGCGTAGAAAAAATTCTGTACGGCTTTGGTGGCGACAAATATTTTTTCTCCAGCGGCGCCCTGAGTGAACGCCAAACTCTCAAGACAAGTGATGCTCACCACGGGAATAGAAAGGGAATAGGCTAAGGTTTTTATCAAACTGAGACCAACCCGCAGGCCAGTGAACGAGCCTGGTCCGATGTTGACTGCAAGGTGAGTGATCTCAGGCAGCTCGGATTTCGCCATATTTAAGAGTTCAGATAACTTTACGGTGGCGACTTCGGAGTGCATCGCTTTTTTCAACCAAGTGACCTGGAAAATTTCTGAAACCTTTGTGCCGGTCACGCGGGCAAGAGCAAGCGAGCCTGAAAGCCCGCTTGTATCGGCGGCAAGCAAAACCATTACATGCGGCTCGCCCAGAGATTGGTCAAGTCATTGAAGAAAGCGAATGCCATCAGGAACATCAACAACATAAGACCGACCTGCTGTGCGATCTCCATCTTGCGCATACTCAGTGGAGTGCCACGCAAAGCTTCGATAGAATAAAAAACCAGATGCCCGCCATCTAAAACTGGAACGGGCAGAAGGTTAATCAAAAACAAATTGATCGAGATCAAACCCATCATTCGTAAAAACGTAGAAAGTCCGGCGGCGAAAGAATGTGCCGCCACCCGACCTATAGTGATAGCGCCGCCTAAGTTTTTTGCCGACACGTCACCTTGCAGCAATCTCACGAAGCTCATCATTACGAAATCCGTCCAGTACATGGACTCCGCAAATCCGCGCTGGATCATTTGCAAGGGATTGCTGACGCGAAAGTATACGCTTTCGGGGCCCATTGGAAAAAATCCGGAAACGATTCCAATGGTGTAGCGTTTTTCTTCTTTCATTTTTGCGTTCATGAGTGTCGTCATCTCAGGCTTAATTTTAAAAGTCTTTTCCTCGCCGGAGCGGGTCACCGTGACGTCCATTCCCTCGCTCAAAGGGTCAAAGTTTTTCACCCGGGTTAAAACATTATTCCATTCGTGGATGGGTTCGCCGGCAATTTTAACAACCTTGTCTTTGGCCAATAGGCCCGCAGTATCGGCAGGGGAGCCCCTCTTCACTTGATAAATATAAAGTTCACCGGGTTCCAAGCCAAGCCAGGCGGGCATATCGGTTTTTTCACTCCAGCCGGCGTTGAGTGGAATTTCAAACGTCTGAAGATTTTCGGGTTTGTCAGGCTTCTCGACGTCGCGCATTTGCACGGTCACCGTCTTTGCACCCGACTTGGTGGTTCCTAAAATCGTCGATTGGAGATCGCGCCAAACCGAAACTTTTTTGCCGTTCACCGATACCAAAAGGCCCATTGAGGGAATGCCGACAGTGCCTGCGGGCCCATGTGGATCGGAAATTCCAACCAACGTGGATCGAGACTCTTGAGTCAGTCCCGCAATTTGTCCTACTTGGCGACTTGAACTAAAAATATTATCGTTTTCAGCGAAGACCACAGGGGCATCGAACTGAACCGGCTGAGTTTCGCTTTGGCGCGCGACGGACACGTGAAGATTGGACCCACCCGCCGCCTCAATCTTCTTTTGCACCTGAGACCATGTTCGAACTTCTTCACCGTCCAAAGCTAGAACTTTGTCGCCCGAGCGGAATCCGGCCTTAAACGCCGTGCTCTCGGTTGCGACATCTCCGATAAATGGACCGGCGACATCTTCGCCCGTGCCGGCAATGAAGGAGAATACGAGAATCGCAAAAAATAAATTCATCATCGGGCCAGCCAGCACAACCAAAAATCTCTGCCAAACTGGCTTGTGCAAGAATGCATATTTACTTTGATCTGCAGGAATTTCGGCACTGGGGTCATCGCCATACATTTTGACGTATCCGCCCAGGGGAATCAGCGACAAGCAATAGGCAGTATCACCGCGCGTGTAGTGAATTATTTTTTTTCCAAAGCCGAGACTAAAAACTTCCACTCGTACGCCGAAAAACTTAGCCACTAAAAAATGGCCAAGCTCGTGCACGAAGATCAAAATCCCGAGCAGGATGAAAAAGGGAGCGAAATTATTGAAGAGACTTTGCAGGTGACCAAATAGCATATTCATAGATCGATTGTAGTTTCGAAACAGTCTTGGGGCCACTAAATTTGCGCGACAGTCGCACTGGACCCGATCTTCAGGACCCTATCAAAAGGGCCTAACATAGAGCGCGAATGCGTAGACCAGCGGGCAGGCGATAAAGATGCCATCAAGGCGGTCCAAAATCCCGCCGTGCCCAGGCATAATGTGTCCAGAATCCTTCACATGCGCGACGCGTTTGATTAGAGAAACCAACAAATCTCCAGATTGGGCAACCACGCCGCAAACCAAACAAAATGCCAGGACCATCCACAGCGGCGCTTCATGAAATGAGCCCGCGGCAAAAACGCCACCGCCAACGCATGAGCCGAGCAGTCCGCCAATGCATCCTTCCCAAGTCTTATTGGGAGAAACCTGCGGCATCATCTTATGTCGACCAAACCAGCGTCCGCCAAAATAGGCAAAAGTGTCGCCAAAGAAAACCACAATAAGCAAAAATAAAAACCATTGCCCGCCGTCACGCAAGCTCACTAGGCGCACAGAGAAAAACGGTAAGAGCACGCAATATATGAAACCAAACGAACCCATCGCGACCGCCGTCAAAATATTTTCATTGCTCGACTTCTCTCGCGCCAGCCACAGCGTGAGTGTGAAAAAAATTATATTGGCGATCGCAAATTCAAGCGCCGCATATTCAAAGCGAGCGAAGAGCGCGACAAATAGAGCGACCCCTATCGCGCAATATGAAGCCACTACACTTATTGGAACTTTTAAATCTTGAAAGGCAATGCGCGCGTATTCGCGCAATCCCAAAAGCAAGGCCAGCGTACACACGATTTGCATACCTGTTTTTCCGCCGTAATAGCTTAAGCAAAAGACGACGGCCGCCGCGAGCAGTGCCGATGTTACCCGTTGAATAAAAGCGGCCTGAGTGTCTGCCATTTTAAGTGACTAGAGTTTGATCGCTGGTGCGACCGAAGCGGCGCTCACGAAGAGCGACGGATTTTAAAATTCGGTTGAGATCTTCAATTTCGAAATCCGGCCACGACTTCTCTTCGAAGACAATTTCGCTGTAGGCGGATTGCCATAAAAAGAAATTGGAAAGACGAGACTCGCCGCTGGTGCGTATAATTAAATCTGGATCCGGAATAGATGAAGACGGTAGCAGACCCGCCACGAGAGCCTCGTCGACGTCATCCTCTTCAATCATACCAAGCTTAGCTTGACGAACAAGTTCACGCGCGACCTGCGTGATCTCCTGGCGGCCGCCATAGGAAATCGCAAAAGTCAGAACCATGCCGGTGTTTTCAGTGGTGGATTCAATGGTGTCGAGCACGACTTCACGCACAGTTTCAGGTAGGCGCGCGATCTCTCCAATGCACTGAAAGCGAATGTTATTGCGCATCAGAGTCTTTTTTTCGCGAATCAATTGGCGATTCAATAGATGCATCAAGAAGCTGACTTCGTCCACAGGGCGAAACCAGTTTTCAGTACTGAAGGCGAAGAGCGTGAGATAGGGAACTTTCAGACGAGCGCACTCTTCTATAACCGTCTTAGCAACCTTCGCGCCCTTAAGGTGACCGTAAAAACGGCCATGCCGCCTCGCCTTTGCCCAGCGGCCGTTGCCATCCATGATGATTGCGAGATGTCTTGGCGTTTCCAATGCGGCTCCAGCTAGAGGGTCATCAGTTCTTTTTCTTTATCAACTGCGAGCTGGTCGATTTTTTTAATATAATCGTCCGTCAGTTTTTGCACTTCCTCTTGAAAGCGCTTGTTCTCATCTTCACTGATCGCTTTGTCCTTCAACTGACCTTTAAGACTGTCATTGGCATCGCGACGGACCATGCGAACGGCAACGCGTGCGTCTTCGCAGATCTTCTTAATATTTTTCACCAGATCTTTACGACGATCTTCAGTGAGCTCAGGGACCTTCAAGCGAATCACTTTGCCATCGTTCATAGGACTCATGCCCAGATCGCTTTTTACGATCGATTGTTCGATTTCTTTTAGAATTGAAGCTTCCCACGGCGAAATTAAGAATGATCGCGCATCAGGTGTCGACAATGCCGAAACCTGATTGAGCGGAGTAGGAGTCCCGTAATAATTCACTTTGATCGAGTCGAGCATAGAGATTTGCGCGCGCCCGGTGCGAACTTTTTTGAGTTCACTGAGCAGTGCCTGCAAAGCTTTTTCCATACTGTCTTTAGATGTGTTTGCAATTGCGGAAGCCATAGTTACCTCTCTTAAAGAAGTTATTTTACAATCGTACCGATTTTTTCACCGCGCACCACGCGTGCGATATTGCCCGGTTTGTTCAAGTTAAACGTAATGATAGGAAGCTTATTGTCCATGCACAAGCTGATCGCGGTCGAATCCATCACTTGCAGCCCTTTTTTGAGCACATCCATGTAGGAAAGGGTGGTGAAGAACTTCGCGTTTTTATGTTTTTTTGGATCTTTGTCATAAATCCCGTCCACATTGGTCGCCTTCATAATCACATCAGCGTTGATTTCCATCGCGCGCAGCGAGGCGGCGGTATCTGTCGTGAAATAAGGATTGCCCGTTCCGGCTGCGAAAATAACCAAACGACCTTTTTCCAAATGGCGGATCGCCCGCCGGCGAATATAGGGCTCGGCAATTTGCGACATAATAATAGCGCTTTGCACTCGCGTCGCGAGATCGCGTTTTTCAAGTGCATCTTGCATGGCCATGGAATTGATCACGGTTCCCAACATTCCCATGTAATCGGAACTCGCGCGGTCCATGCCCTGAGCAGCTTGGGCTACTCCGCGTACGAAGTTGCCGCCACCGATCACCAAACCGATTTCGACGCCAAGTTTAGAAGCCTCGGCAATATCGTCGGCGATTTGACCGATGCTAGCGGGATGAATTCCGGCAGACTGTCCACCGGCCAAAGCTTCTCCGCTGATCTTTAACAGAATGCGCGAGTACTTACTCTTTGCTGCCAAGGGAAATCCTTACTGCTTCATTGCGGCTGCGACTTCAGAGGCGAAATCTTCTTTTTTCTTCTCGATACCTTCGCCCAGCTCATAGCGCACGAAGCGGCGGACCACTAGATTCTCACCGATTTTGGCGACGAGCTCTTGCAACATCTCACCCACTGTCTTGTCGGGATTTTTGACGAACTTTTGATCCAACAAACAGATCTCTGCGGCCCACTTCTTAACTTGGCCGTCCAAAATCTTGTCGAGGAATTCGGGCTTTTTGCCTTCTTCGATGGCTTTCGCCTTCAACACAGATTTTTCACGATCGCGAGTGGTTTGATCGATGTCGGTCTGCTGAACAAACATCGGACCCATTGCAGCGATATGCATCGCCGTGTCTTTGCAGAAATTTTGGAATTCCTCATTGCGCGCAACGAAGTCGGTCTCTGAATTCACTTCTAGAATCACACCAATGCGACCACCGGCATGAATATAAGAAGTGACCAAGCCCTCGGCGGCGACACGCCCCGCTTTTTTAGCGGCTTTGCTCAAGCCTTTGGCGCGCAGCCAATCGACGGCTTTCTCGAAGTCCCCTTGAGTTTCCTCAAGGGCCTTTTTGCAATCCATCATTCCGGCGCCAGTTTTTTCACGTAAGTCTTTAACAGCAACTGCACTGATCGACATATAGACCTCGATTACGCTTTGTCGGTTTCGGGTTTATCGGTCGTCGCTTCAGCGTCGGCATCCGCATCCGGAGCTTGAGGCTGTTCAAGTTCCATCAGAATCTCAACGTCTTCAGCTGTTCCAGCCGCAACCAATTTACGATTGGCCTTGATGACTTTCACAACTGCGGGGCCTGCGCCCGCTGCGGGAGCATCACCACGCCCACGCGGAGCACGTTCTTCGGTGCGTTCAGGTCGACCTTCGCTGACTTTGTTGCCCATCGCGCGCACTTTTTCTTGGTACAGTTTTGCACCTTCGAGATAAGAGTCAGCGACTAGGTTGGCGAAAAGTTTAATTGAGCGAATGGCGTCGTCGTTGCCCGGAATCGGATATTCGATCATCTCCGGATCAACGTTGGTGTCAGCAATTCCAACCACCACGATGCCCATCCGTTTAGCTTCTGCGACAGCGATATGCTCTTTATTCAAGTCGACAACAAACATAACGGTCGGAGCGTCCTTCATGTCACGGATACCGTCGAGGTAGTCGTTTAAGCGAAGATATTCTTTTTCCATTTTCGCGCGCTCTTTTTTCGAGAAGAAATCGAGTTCGCCTTTTTCGCGCATCTGATCGATTTTTTTCAAGCGATCAATGCTGGACTTAATAGTTTGAAAGTTGGTGAGCATTCCGCCGAGCCAACGTTTGGTCACGAAGTACTGTCCGCACTTTTGCGCAGCTTCGCGAATCGGCTCTACAGCCTGCTTTTTAGTACCGACAAAAATCATACGTCCGCCCTCGGCGGCCATTTTGGTCACGAACTCAGCGGCATTTTTTGCGCTGACTACGGATTTTTGTAGGTCGATGATGTGAATTCCGCCGCGATTCGTGTACACGTACGGCTTCATTTTTGGGTTCCAGCGTTGAGTCTGGTGCCCGAAGTGCACGCCCGCATCGAGCATGTCCTTCATGGTAATTTGTGGCATCTTTTTGGTCCTTCCGGTTAAACCGCCTTTCTGCGATGGAAACCGCCAGCTTAAAACAGCTAGCAGCACCAGAAGAGCCGCAGAAAGTGAGTCGTTTAGGGCTCTTGGATTAACATGAGGCCGTGATCTCGGGCAACTGATTTAACGGTCCGAGCAGCTCACTTTCGAGAGTTTGCACGGTTTCCAGGGCGGCGAGGTCACCAGGCAGGCTGGCGAGGGCATGGTTGGCGAGATAAAGGTTCGAAATTTCGGGAAAACGTAAGGCTTCTTTGCCGCGCAGGTTGAATTGGCCATAGGCACCGGGTTGGATATAGATCTTTTCGCCCAGGGCGTGACCCTCAAGAGCCAGGGGCCAAGCGCGTTTGAGCTGACGTTTGATGTGGCGGATGCACTGGCTGACGAACTCGTGATCGGCCTCGCGATCGCCCGGAACAAGAGTCAGCCATTTGGAGGTCTCGCCAAAAACGCGGCCGACCACCGGCTCGAACTCTTTTGCACTATGAGTGAAAAAACGCACGGAAGAGTCATCGACCAGTTGAGGAGAATGGCCGAGCTCAAGGGTCACCGACGTCCACGCGGGCATTTTGGCCAGGCGAGTGCGATGTTTCACCGGCAGCTCTTCGCCCTGAAAGAGATTGCCGAGCGCCGAGGGATGCGCGGTAAAAATAATATTTGTCGCTTTGAGAATTTTGTCGCCGTTCACAGTGACTTCGCTGATTTTTCCGTCGGTCACTTTAAAGCCCGTCACCGTGGACATGGTTTGTGCGGCGACAGGAAGTTGTTCCACCAGCGCGCGCACCAGATGCTCAAGGCCGGGTTTGGTGTTGAGGCCCTGAGTGTGGGAAAAAAGTGCGGAGAGTTCGCCCACCGACTGAAATCCGGATTCGCCAAAACCTGCAAACGGGCGCCATTTTCCCTCGTCGAAGAGCTGTGGACGATGATCGACGGCCTCGAAACTGATGGGAATGGGCGAAACGTTGCGTAGCCACTCGAGCAATACGATGTGTTCACGGCTTGCGGGAATAAAATCAAGGCCAGGGGAAGAGTAAGTGTGACTGGCTCTGGCGTAACGTCCACCCAGGTTTTCGCGGGCCTCGAGAAGCGTGACCGTGTGTCCGCCGCGATGTAGGCGATGGGCAAGGAACAAACCGGTAAGACCGCCGCCGACAATAATTGTTTCCGTAGAGCTCATAGACTTAAAACACCAATTCTTTGCTCTTAATTCAAGTTCTTCTTCAACTGATCTGCGATTTTTGTCAGAAGCCAGCGCGCGGAGCGGGACGTGCGAGGACTGGCGGCGATCCACTGCGCCACGGGAGGCGAAAGTCGATAGTAGATCCAGATCATTTGCCTTCCGGTCCAATGTGGTCGGAGTGCCCGATCTCGGAAGTCTCTGAGCACTCGCAACTCTAGTGCGTACGGCTCATCTGCAAAGACGGCGGTGGCGATAAAGCAGGGGCCACGCCTTCGGCTGGTCGCTTTTAAAAACTTCTTCATGATCAGCGGATTTTTCGAGGTTTTCGAAAACTGCTCAGCCTTCTTCATAATATCGGGATAAATGGGACTGTATTTTAAAAACTCGGCCAGCTTAACCGATGCCGTTTGCATGCGATCACCATAGCGCGGATTGGTGTCGTAGATGCGCATCAGATCCCAATATACCGAGGTGATCAGAGTGAGTTCTTTCGAGCGCGAGGAGTTGTTGAACACCGCGGGCGAGAGTTCACCTTTTTTGAGATTGTAAACGATCTCGAGCACGCGCAAGTATTTTTCGTACTGAACGGCAGCCTCTGAATAGGCCTTTTGGTTCATCATGCTGCGCGCGTTTTTAATCAGATGGACACGGTTTTTCCACACCATCATTTTGTTTTTCTCGCGCACGTCACGTTCCATGCGCAACTTTAGACCTTGGGAAACTCCACTCGTGATGCTTTCATAGCACGCATAACAAAGAGATTCGGGGAGGCCCGCGTGGCCGGCGCCTTCGAGAGTGACGCGCATAGCGGGATCGATCGCGACAAATTTGTCCGAGAGATTGCCACAGCGAGGGCATGGTTTGGGTTGAAGCGAGCCTGCCATATTTTACTATTAGAGCATTTGAAAAGGGTCGATGTCGACCTGGACCTTGGTCCCAGTCGGGATCCAATCCTCACTGGCCAAGAGTTGGCGACAAAAATGATTTAATTTTTGAGCGGCATCGCACTTCACCATCACTTGAAAGCGAAATTTCCCGCGCAATTTGAACAGCGGTGCTTGCGCGGGGCCAAGTACGACGAGATTTTGTGCATAAGACTCATTTTGTTGCTGAAGAGCGTGGGCTCTTTGCACGAGTCGTTTGGCCGCGAGCTTACTATTCGTCACATCTGGCCCTTGAATGCGAAACATGGCCATGCGCCAAGCGGGAGGATAGTTGAGCTCGGTGCGCTCTTGAAGTTCAGCCTCACTGAAGCCTTTGAAGTCGGCGTTCAAGGTGTACACGATGCTTGGGTGTTCGGGATTGTAGGTTTGAATCACCACGCGACCGGCGGATTGGCGACCCGAGCGCCCACTCACTTGAGTCAGCAGTTGAAAGCTGCGTTCGCTGGCGCGGAAGTCGGGCCAATGAAAGCCGACATCGGCCAAAACCAGTCCCACTAAATTCAGGCGTGGGAAGTCGAGACCCTTGGCAATCATTTGTGTGCCGATCAAAAGGTCGACCTCGTGTCTTTCTACGGATTCGATCAGGGCTTCCAGTTGTTCGCGCGATTGAACTTCATCGCGATCCGCTCGCGCAATGCGCAGGCTGGGAAAAAGTGTCGCCATATCGGATTCGATTTTTTCAGTGCCTAAGCCAAGCGGTTCGAGAGGAAACTCTTTGCAGTTCGGGCATTTCTCGGAGAGTCGTTCGGTGTAGTCGCAGTAATGACAGACCAAGTGTGAGTGGCCGTGCACAGTGAGCGAGACCGAACAATTGGGACACTCAGCGGAAAACCCGCAGCCCTTACATTGGGCGGTTTGTGCGACTCCGCGGCGATTTAAGAATAGAGCGGCCTGTTCTTTTTTCTCAAACACGTATTGAAGCTCGGCATAGAGCGTATCGGACAGCCAAAACGGAAGTGGCGAAGGAGTATCTTTGCGCTTCTGGGTTTCTTCGCGCAGATCAACAACCGTGATTTCCGGCATCGACCGCGCGTTCACCCTCTTGGTCATGGTGTGAAGTTCATATTTTCCGGTCAAAACATTGTTCCACGATTCAAGTGAGGGGGTCGCAGAGCCAAGAACGATCGGAATTTTAAGCGCCCGGGCGAGCACGATGGCAGCATCGCGTGCGTGGTATTTTAGCTTTTCATCTTGTTTGTAGCTCGGCTCATGTTCCTCATCGAGAATAATTAAACCAAGATTTGGCATCGGACAAAATAGGGCGGAGCGTGCGCCGATGAGAATCTTTTTTTCGCCGCTCACCATCGACCACCACTGAGTGGTCTTTTCGCGCTCCGTAAGATGAGAATGCAAGACCGCAATCGCGTCCGGAAAGCGTCGTGAAAAACGGTCGATGAGCTGGGGCGTGAGTGCGATTTCTGGAACCAGAACCAGCCCCTGTTTTCCACTTGCCAGGATGTCTTCGAGCAAATGCAAATAAACTTCGGTTTTGCCAGAGCCGGTCACTCCGTGCAGCAGATGCACGTGGAACCCAGGCTTTGCTTCGATACTCTTAATCACGCTCAGCTGCTCTTCCATCAATGGCGGCGGCTCGCTGCGTGGCCCGTGGTCCTTTACAACCGGTGATCTCTTTGAAATGCGTTTAGTTACTTTGCTGAGCGGTGGAAAGACGCTTTCGACAATTTGTCCGAGTGGGTGAAGATAGTACTGCGCCATCCACTCGAGCCAATCCATGTAAGCGGCGGGAAGTGCGGGGCGCTGATCGTCGCGTTTTAGAATTGGACGGAGTTTGTACTCACCTTTGTACTCAGGGGCGGCACCGTGTATGACAACGCCGTGGGTTTGTCGTTTTCCCAGCGGCACGAGCACGCTTTGTCCGCGCTCTAGAAGATGGCCATCTTCGGGAGGTAAATATGTCAGCACGCCAAGCGGTGCATCGACTGCAACAAGGTAAGAGGTTGGACTCATCTAAATCTCGAGTAGAACTCTTTCAAAGCCTCGGCGTCGGGAAGTTTGAGTCCGTCTTTTGCGCCATTGAGATTCGAGGTCTTAAAACTCTTGTCGTCGGGTTTTAATTTGCCCAATGCTTTCACGCGCAAGGTCTGCACGTCGATCGAGTAACCGCCAAAGCTGTAGTTGCGTTGGCGTGGAAACCAGAGCCCATCTTCAAACTTAACATAGTCACCGGCGCGTAAAATGGCCTGATCGGAGCCGCGATATTTGCGCAACACAAACTGATCTTGTTCAAGCCATAGAGTGGGGGCAACCCCGACCGACGGTGGAACTCCGATCGCCCACGCAATCGATCCGCCGACGCGGCTCAAGCGAATAAATCCCGGCGCTTCGTATTTGATATCGCCAGTAGCGGGAAGGGGTGCGCGCTCGCGAACCGACTCCGCCGGTGCGACTTTTAAAGTCACCAAGCGCGAGCGAAAATATTTTGCATTGCGAAAGTGAAAGAGCGGCTCAAGCCAGTCGTCACCCAAGCGTACACTGCGCACATTGGCGGAACCGGCCTCGACAAAGTGTCGTTGTGTGCCGTCGTAAATCATCGTGCCTTGCACTAGGCCTTTGAGTGGCCCCCGGCCCTCAAGGGTGACGCGCATTCCGTACTCACTGGCGACGAGCCAACTTTCTTTGACGACATAGGTTTCGCCGTCTTTCTTAAACGTGACCTCTTGTTCAATAAAATAGGCGCCCTTGCCGTGCTGATCCGCCGCATGCGTGGCTATCATCGAGTACTCAGGAATATAGGCGAAACTTACGGCGCAGGTGAACAGGGATAAAAGTAAGCTCATGATTTTCCTCCGCCGAATTTCAGCATTAAATAATTCTTAAAGGGTGCGCCGATTTCAGGATGGAGCAAAGCCATTTCCACATTGGCTTGCAAAAAGCCAAGTTTGTCTCCGGCGTCAAAGCGAATGGCGTCCACAGTCGCCGCGAGTAGGCCTTTGCGCTGGGCCAGAAGGGTCATGCCGTCGGTGAGTTGGATCTCGCCGAGGCGTCCCGGCTTAACGTCCTTGAGACATTTAAAAATTTCGGCATCGAAAATATAACGCCCGGGTAGTGCGAGGCGACTGGGAGCCTTGCCGGCCTCAGGTTTTTCCACAACCGAAGTGACGTTCCATAGGCCCGGGCCTTTTTCAGTGACCGCGCAGATTCCGTATTTCACGACATCGGCAGCCGGGACCTCCATCACGGCGACAGTGGAGGTCGACGTGTCAGAAAATATTTTGCACAACTGTGCTGTCGCGGAGGCCTTGCCGGGCTTTTGAATCATGACTTCGTCGCCGAGTAAAACAGCAAAGGGCTCATTTCCAATCGCCTTTTCGGCGCATAAAACGGCGTGGCCAAGGCCGAGGGGCTGACCTTGCTTCACGGGAATTAAACGCAAGCGTTTGCGCATTTCAAGAATGGGTTTGATCAGATCGAGTTTCCCGATTTGCTCTAACCCAGCTTCGATTTCATTGGGCGCGCCAAAAAATTTTTCGATAGCTTGCTTACCTTCGCCGGTAATTAAAATCAGCTCACTGATGTCCGCAGCAATGAGTTCTTCGGCGTTGTAGAGGATGATTGGGCGGTCAACGATGGGGAGCATCTCTTTCGGCACGGCCAGAGTTGCCGGCAAAAAACGGGTGCCCAAGCCCGCCACAGGAATCACTGCTTTTCGAATGCTTGCCATAGCCTGCAAGTTCGCCCATCTGAGAAACGATGGCAAGGGTTGGCGCGGTGGGTTCCGTGTCTCACTTCGAGACAGCAATTCCAGCGGCGAGCATTTTAAGCCACGACAAAAGTTGAGGTGCCCCCTCATCATTTAGTGGAATATTCCGATACGTATCAAAGCAGTAATCGTCCTACGGAGGTATATAGATATGCCAGCGCGTCTCCAAAAGAGGCATTTCGTCGTTCTCGCTGGAATCAGCCTTCTATTGTCGTTTCAAAACTGCGCGCCGCCGGCTGCCGACAGTGGATTGAATTCGGCGTCGAGCTATCAATCAAAATTGCCTTTTGCCTATCAGCCTGTGTTGGACACGATCGCTTACATGTCGTGCTCTGAAATTTCAGCGGCGGTTGAGCCACGTGCGTATTTCTCCTTTCGTGCTGGTGCTTATAATCCTCAGACCGGCGGGATTTCGATCTCGGATGCGTTTCGCGATGCGACCTCCTACTATACTCCGACCGATCGTGCGCGCGCTTTTGCTGAGTCCGATTTGAATGGCAACACGCGCTTGACGCTTTCGATTCGTCAGGCGGGAAATTTTCAAAAGGTTTGGGCGACGGATCAGATATCGCCGGGCGAAGAGACCGACTCATTCTTGCCGCCGCTCGACAACGATGAAATTGCGGGCCCTCTTGCGGCTTCGACCAAAGGACAAATGATCAATTATTTTCCTGGAACAAACACTCAGCGATTGGTTGAGGCGAGTTTGCGCTTTATGAAATTTGAGAACGTGGCGTCGGATACGCGCATCAATATCGATTCGGGCGCCTCGATGCTAGTTGCGGGTTTTTCAAACACTGCGGACGAGTCGGACGTGCGCTTGCGTAGTCCCTACGATGTCGCTCTGCCGGGCCAGACATTGCCAGCGAACTCAAGCAACACGTCGTCCGTTTTCGGTCGCGGCTATCAATTCAATTTTGCACTCCCCATTGGTTTACAAGCTGGGGATCGTCGAGTGATTTCTAGTTCGGGCATTCGGGAAATGGATTTGACCAACAAGCAAACCATTTCGAGCAACTGGGATTGCGGCACCAACTATCAATTTATCGTGGTCCGCCCCGAGGATCAGTTTGCGGGACGTGTGACCTGCTTGGCGCGTCCTGATGTTTTTAGCAATGCCACTCAACAGGCGGCGCTTGATGCCGTCCGCCGGGTGCTACGAGTGGAAGATTGGTTTGTCGACGTCGCCAACCATTGCGTGATGCCTAAGCGCACGGGCGATTATTGTTACGGCTCCACCTTAGGGGCGCGCACCATTCAGTACGGCTTGGCCTCATGTTTGACCAGCGCGACCACCGAGTGCCCACATTTCGTTAGCGTTTGCATTCGCCACTAAGCTTTCATAGTCTGTGAGGCATGAAGCTTCTTCTCACGATGATTCTATTTTCATGTTCACTCGCTCACGCGGTCGATGCCTTTCGTGGCCCGTTGTCTTCGGCCTTGGGCGGAGCGGGGCGCGCAGGATTGGACGGTCCCGAGGGCGTCCTCTTGAATCCCGCTCTGGTTCCCCTGCTCAAGAGCGTAGAAATCGGTACTTTCTTCCGCGATGGCTATGTGGACAGCGGTCAACACCGCCAAGCTTGGGGTTTTGGGGCAGCGGACAACAGTCCCGAGGTCTCTTTTCCGGGCGCACTTCATTACTTACGTTTGCGCGACACAGGACGCGCGCCGAAGCCAGTCGACGGTGAGTTATGGCATGTGGCGATTGGCGAGATGATGGCGGGAGAACGCTTGGCCTTCGGCGTTTCCGGGCAGCGACTGACTTACAAAATGAAGGGTTTTCGCGATTCTGTGCAATGGAATTATTCGCTCGGCATGCTGGTCTTGATCAGTCCCGAGTTGGGTTTCGCGTACACGCTTAACAACTTGGCGCACCCGAGCTCGAGTGTGCCGGTGGGTTTGCGCGAAGAGGTGCAACAGGCGGCGGGGCTCTATGCGGTGGCGGGCGACATCGCCAGCGTGCGCCTGGATATTTCGCGCAACGAGGTCAACAATCCCGCCAAAAAGATGGTCTACATGGCGGCTTTTGAAAGCATGAGCGGCAAATTTGTGGTGTTTCGCAGCGGATATCGTCGGGATGAGCAGCAGGATGCCCGCTTTTTAACGCTAGGACTGGGTTTTAACGGCCCTCGCCTGAAGTTCGACTATAGCTTCGAAAAGAACCTGGAACGCACCTCTGGGGCGCTGCATAGCGTTGACTTGCGCTTACCCTTTTGATAGTTTTCGCGCTCTAAATTGAATATTGAGGAGTTGAGTTATGGCATCAGATTCAAAGAAAACATGCTTTCGTCGTCGCCGCAAAGTTTCGAAAATGGGTCGCGTGCGCAAAGCTGCCAATCGCAACAAAGGCACGACGATGACCCGAGAAGAGCTTTTCGGCTCGTAAACTTTATTCGTTTACTGCCTGCGTTCCACCCTTGGAACGAAGGCGTGACGGCAACGGCGACATTTCACCTTTTAGATTAAACGCAACCGGATGACGTGCCCATCCTTCTTGGCCAGGCACAAACTTAAACTGCGCAATCGCGCGTAAAGCTTCATCATCTAAATCCTTATAACCAGAACTTTTTGCGATCTGCATGTCCGCGACTTTGCCTTCTTTGGTTACGCGATAGAGTAATTCAAGATGACCTTGGCGTTTTTGCACGCGAGCTTGCAAAGGATAGTTCGGCGATTTGTTGCCGGGCAATTGGCGAAGATCCAAATAAGAGACCGCGCCCTCTTGGGTGGCTCCACCTTTAACTAAAGTGCCTTTGTCTTGCGCTTGACCGGAATTGGATTTGTTTTCTTGTGCCGCGATCGGCGCAGGAGCAGCAGGTTTTGCGGCGACTACAGGCTCTTCTTTTACAACGGCCGCGATAGGAGCGACTTCTTCTTTTGTATCTTCAGCGGCCTCAACTCCCACGGGCGCAGTTTCTTTGACCGGAGTAAGAATGACTTTTTCTTCTTCCTGAGCGGGAGCGGCTTCTTCTTTTACCGCGACAGCCGGAGCTGCGGCGTCTTCAATTGTTGGCGTCGATTGATCGACTGCGACGACGGCTTGTTTTTTCGGAAGCGTCGTTTGTTTAGCAACGGGTTTTGCTTTCGGGGCAGGTTTTACGGGTTCAGCTTTTACTGGTTCGACCTGCTTCACTGTCGAATCCGCTTTGCTTTCTTGAGCTTGGGCTTCACCGGCTTTATCGGCAGGAGCTCCGACTTGCACTTCAATCGTCTCGCCCGAATCAGTTACGGTACGAGTCGGTGTCAGCGCAACGGCTGCCGCACATAATAGATGTAAACAGATCGAAATAAAAACAAAACCAGTGGCACGCATAAATAGCTTCCTTGCTAGAGGTTACCTAACCCATGCGTATTACAAGCCACATGCCGAACCCGCCGAGGGGGCTTATTGGATTAGAAGGAATTTTGCATGAAAAAGGTTCAGTGCATGGACGAGAAGGGGCACTTAGTTGGCGAGTAGGTCGGCCGGGACGTCGCCGGATTTAATTGCGGCCGCTAGGCGTTGATTCTCGGCGCTACCGATTTTAGCGGTGGCAGTTGCGAAGTTCTCTGGATCTGGATTAGTGAGGATATCTTTTTTCAAGGCAACCACTCGGGCGTAGCTTTCGTCGATTTGTTTTGCAGTTAAGCGATGCTCTTTGACGGCTTTGCTGACGGCGTCGAGGGCCATTTGGGGATGATCGAAATTATTGCAATATAAAATAATATCGC
This sequence comes from Pseudobdellovibrionaceae bacterium, assembly GCA_043757545.1. Classification (GTDB taxonomy): domain Bacteria; phylum Bdellovibrionota; class Bdellovibrionia; order Bdellovibrionales; family UBA1609; genus JALHOQ01. Next base: position 7,757 of record JAYVPG010000047.1, on the reverse strand, counting down.
AGCCGGCTTGAAGGGCACGCACCGGGATTTCATCGACAGGATAGTGGCTGGCCAAAGCCTTCATATCTAGATCGTCGCTGATGATTAGATTGCGATAGCGAAGTTCGGTGCGCAGAATATCGTGAATGAATTTCTCTGAAAGCGTGACCGGCCATTCGGGATCGATTTTGGGAAATTTAATATGTGCGGTCATCACCATATCGAGTCTGGCCCGGAATACTTTTTTGAACGGCACGAGCTCGACATTGCGTAGCCGCTCAAGGTCGACGTCCTCGACCGGTAGATCCTCGTGAGAGTCGATCACGGTGTTGCCGTGACCGGGGAAATGTTTAGCGCAGGGGATCACGCCGCCCTTGATGTAGCCTCTCACCAGTGCCGAGGCGAGCTTAGCCACTTGTTCGGGGTCGGTGCTGAGCGAGCGGTCGCCAATCAAAACGTTTTTTGGATTGGTTAAGACATCCACGCAAGGTGCGAAGTCGAGGTTGATTCCGACCGCGCGAAGTTCGGTGGCCATGCCGAGTGCGAATTTAAAAGCGAGCGAAGTGGAATCAAGGGCGCCGAGTTTGCCGATGGCTGGCCAAATCGTGAACGGCGCTTTCAATCGGGCGACGCGGCCGCCCTCCATATCGATACCTACAAATAGCGGAAGTTTATCGCGCGTTTTATGGCGTAGATTTTGGATCGATGAAACCAGTGCGTGAATCTGCTCGGGCGACTCGACGTTACGTGAGAAGAGGATCACGCCGCCGATATTATTTTTAACAATAAACTCGGCCTCGTCTTGAGTCAGAACTTTATCACGCAAGCCTATGATTAATAGCTGTCCGATTTTTTCGAGCATTTTCAAATTTCATCACTGCCGAGAGAGAAAATCAAATCTTGTTGCGGACTCGACGTGGGTCGAGGAGATCGCGCAGCCCGTCGCCAAGCAAATTAAACCCCAAAACGACGGTGAGGATCGCTGAGCCTGCGGCAAAGCTCACATGTGGTGCCTCACCCAAAACTCGTCTGCCTGAGTTAAGCAGGCTTCCCCATGTCGGAGTGGATGCTGGTACGCCAAGTCCAAGAAAGCTGAGTCCCGATTCGGCGATAATAGTAGCCGCGATCGCGAAAGTGGATTGCACAATAAGTAGGCCGAACAGATTTGGCCAGATATGTCTGACGAGAATGCGCAAATGTGAGGCACCGACCGCGCGTGCACTGGTCACATACTCGCGCTCTTTCAAGTGAAGGATCTCGCCGCGCACCAGGCGTGCGAAACTTGTCCACGAAGTTAAGCACAGCGCGAAGACTAGATTTTTTAGCGAGGGGCCAAGCACCGCCACAAGTGCAAGCGCGAGCAAAAAACTGGGGAACGCGTAGACCATGTCGACGATTCGCATGAGCACGAGTTCGATCCAGCCGCCGCAGTAGCCTGCGATCGAACCGAACAGCAGGCCGATGAGTGCCGCAATGGAAATCACGGCGCCGGCGACTCCAAGGCTGACGCGAGCGCCGTAGATCACTTTCGAGAGCACGTCGCAGCCATTTTCATCGAGTCCAAAGGGATGGGCAAAGCTCGGTGGCTCGAGATGCTGTGAGAGCGACATCTGTTCGGGATCCTGTGGTGCCAGCCACGGCGCCAGAAGTCCAACGGCTGCGATGATGGCGACAATGGTGAAGCCGATCGTAAATACCGTGTGAGCGCGCGTCCATTTTTTCATGAGGATCCTGCGCGAACTTTGGGATTTACGATTCCATAAGAGACATCGGTGAGCAGATTGACGAAGACATAAGTGCACGCGACAAATAAAACGCAACCTTGCACGACGGGATAGTCGCGGCGTTGGATTGAGCCGAAGAGCAGAGTGCCAATGCCCGGCCAATCAAAAATCGTTTCGGTGATTACGGTGCCGGTGAGCAGCGCTCCGAGCTGGAGCCCGATGATCGTTAGGATCGGGATCAGGGCATTGCGCAGGCCGTGTTTAAAAAATATTTTATTTTCAGTGAGACCCTTGGAGCGTGCCGTGCGGATGTAGTCTTCATTCACGACCTCTAGCATCGAGGCTCGAGTCATGCGTAATATCACGGCGCCAAGTGGAATCGCCAGGCTGAGGGCGGGAAGCAGAAGGTGATCGGGGCCTCCGCGCTCACTCACGGGGAGCCAGTCGAGACGCATGGCAAATAGATACACGAGCACTGGCCCAAGGAAAACGCCGGGCACACTCATCCCGATCAGCGCCAGCAAACTGGTGGTGTGGTTCCGCCAAGAATAATTTCCGATCGCGGCCCAAACTCCTAGGGGCAGTCCCCAGAGCAGAGCGATCGCAAGCGCCGCGACAGAGAGTTCGCAGGTGGCTGGAAAGCGCGCGACGATCTCTTGAAAAACTGGATTTCTAGTATGCAGTGATCGGCCGAAATTCAAATGGCTGAGCTTTATCAAATAAGAAAAATATTGCTCGCCGAGTGGGCGATCCAGCTCGAGCTCATGGCGCAAGTTTTGTTTGTCCTGCATTTCGGCTTGCTCGCCGAGCACGAAATCAACGGGGTCGCCTGGCACCAAATGAATCAGAAAAAAGCTCAAGGTTATTACCCCAAGCAACGAAGGGATCACGAGCACCATTCGGCGCAAAGTGAAAGCGAACAAGCTATTTCCTTATCTTAGGTTTCGAGGGCGGATTCGACGGTGGGACCGCAGAGGGCACCATCGTCTTTTGAGAATCGGGCTCCGCCACATCAGGGGGAGTCGTGGGTTCGGGCGGTAACGATGAGCCGCCTGTTGTACCGGACGGAGTTGCCACCATATTGACTTTACCGGTCGGCACGTTGCCAAAGACAGCGAGCAAAGTTTTATTGGGAACGATTTGACCCTCGGTGGCCAGCGCTGCGGAGGCGACAAGGCGTGTGCTCAGATTTTTCGTTGGTGAACTTGTGGCGATGACTTCACCTTTCACATTCTTTCCCGTAGCCGCATCTTTCACGATGGCCATCTTAGAAATAAATTTTTCGTTTTTAAACTGATTCACCACAGTGAAAACATCGTAGCCTGGCTTTGACTCTTTGGCCTGTAGCCACGCCTTGCCATTGAAAGAGCCGGCATCTTCTTCAGCGACAGCGCTATAAACGAAATTTTCGTTGAGCTCGAGCTTTTTCTGCAACATCAGATAGGGCAAAAAGCTGCTGAGGAAAGTGCCCTTCGGGATCTTACTCACCTCTGTACGAACTTTCTTTCCGTCGCTGATTTTGGCAGTCATGACCTCACCATTGAAAGTCACGTCGATCATTTTCATCTCATCGCCGACTTGTGAAGTGTATTGGTAAGCGAGCGGCTTAAATTTATTGGTGGCCTTCGCCTTCGTGCTCTCCTGCACGATCTTGTCGCCGAATTTCACCCGCAAGAATGATTTCGCCTCGAAACTGTTGGAGGCGGCGTCGAACTCGTAGCGCAAAATCGTGTAGCCGATCGGCTTGTTTTCAAGTTCGACGCGGTAATAGCCTTCGAACATGATTTCACCGGCGTGAACAAGAGTGACTGGACTAAAGCATAGGAGGAGAATTCCGAAAAGTCGTTTTGTCATGGGATTAGTTTCCAAGTGATTGAAATCGGTGTCAAAATTTTTTGATGGGTAATCAACGCGGCCAGGCCGCGATCTTTGTAGCTTTGATGTTTAATGTCCTCTTTGTTTTCTTTGCGATGTCCATCAACGTGGCTCTAGTCGTGCATGACAAGATCAACCTGCAAAATTCCATCGATATGGCCGCGTACTATGCCGCGACCAAACAGGCCGAAATGCTCAACGCGATCGCACATGAAAATTATATGATCCGGCAGTCCTATAAGCTCTTGGCCTGGCGGTACCGAGTGCTTGGAACGATGGGATTTTATAAGGCGCCCACACCTGTACACCCCACGCGCACAGGTGAGACTTCGGATACGCTCTACAAACCCGCGGAGCGACCTGGCGTATGTGTGGTTTATCGGCCCAACTGGACTGATGTGCCAATTGATGAAAGTCTTTGTAATACGCAAAACCTTCATATTCCGGCACTCCCGCAGGTTAAAGTAATCGCCGGCTTTCTTGGAATTAATACGGCAATCGCGGAGCTATCTAAACAATTGCGCCTGCAATTTCAAAATCAGTGCGCGAATTATGCGGCTTACAATTGGTGGTTTGGAATGAGCATCTTGCACGCGTTTCGATTGGACCAACGAAATCGCAATCAGGTCATCACGGCCCTGGCAAAAAATCTTTCGCAGGACTCTGGCGACGGAGATTTTTTAGATTTGGACGGTAGTTCTGTGCTACAGGGCGCTCGCGAGACGTTCTATAAAAATTTAACTTACTCGAATCGAACTTCGTTTGATGCCACCGGCCGTGATTTTAAAATGATCAACTCATTGGCCGGAATTGATCCTAAGAAGTGGTTACCAAAAATCGAAATTGTTCCGACTCTGCTGTTTAATGACGTGGAGGATGGCGATAGTTGCAAGGCCGTACTCAAGCCAATTTCTGAACTTCCCACTCCGCAAGATTCAAAGAAATTTCTCAATGCTCCCGCACCGAAGGGCCTTGAGGCTGGGAATTTGATTCAATGGCGGCAAGAGAGATTTCTCGCGGAGTCGGACTATCAATTTACCATTGGCGTAGAAAAAAATCCATGGTTCATGGCCTACATGGGAGTGAAAGCAACGGCGACGCCTCGACAAATATTTTTTCCGTTTGGAAAAGGTGTTCCGATGGTCGCGCGCGGTTTTGCCAAACCTTTTGGTGGCCGCATTGGGCCTTGGTATCAAGCGAAGTGGGATCGAGGCGCGAATAATTCCGATGGCGACCTGACCGATCCGATGATGGCACCGCGAATGGTGAATGGGGGATTGACCAATGACCCGAATGATCCACGTCGCTTGCCAAATTATTCGCGCTATCCGGGGGACAAGCTTGGGATCACTTCAAAGCTGGCGCAGAATGGATTGAACGGTTTGGCAAAGGTAGCCATCGCTTACGACAATTATAAAAATATTAAAGAGGAAATGGTCTCTGGATCCTCTGGAGATATACTTGCTTGGGATTTCCAAAAGAATACTGCGCCCGACATCCGTAACTATGAGATCGCGGCCCTAGCGCCCGATCTTTTTGACATCACCTATTATTCCATCGAACCGAACTTCTCAAAAAACTATTTTGAACGTATTCGCGATAATAAAAGTAAGTTTGGAATTCCGGGCGATACTATTTTACGACCCGACTTGGGATTCTCGCCGACGCAAGAGTTGTTTAGCGTGCAAGAGCAAATGGAGCTAGCGAAAAAGAAAGACTATCCACGCAATGAGGCGTTTTATTTTATTCGGGACAAGGTTCACCTGCTGACTTCATGGCTGCCGGGTGCGGGCACTTATAACTACGATGTTTCGGCGTCGATGGAAAATTTTGGAAAGTGTAAAGTCTCGGATGAAGGCATGAAATTTCCCAACCCGGGCTCGTGTGTGGCGGGGGGCGGGCGAACTGGTTACTCAGTGAAGCTGATTGGTCGTGACGCCCTTTTGTCAGATCAACATAAAATCGGCGGTCCGTCGGCAGCACCGGGTCCGATTCTCAATCCGCCTAAAAGCGAAGATGGTTGGTGATCTAATTTCCGCTGAGAGCGGGATCTTGGTATCCGCCCAGCACTTGTTGAAAAAACGAGGGAACATTTTCGCTCGGAAACTGCAACGGACTTACGACCATGTAGCTTCCGCTACTCGGCGTGCTGGCAAAAAAACTTTGCGCGCTCTTAAGAACCTTAAATGGAGCCATTGGATTTCCGGCATCGGGAACCATTGCCACTCGCGTTTGATAGAAAAAATTCGAAACGTCGCGATCGCCCTGAATCGCTAGATTTGCGGATTGCACTTCAGGGCTGTAGCTGTCGACAATCGAGGTGTCTCCTGAGTGCATAAAAATATGCGCGTAGGATTCATTCACTGTGATCGGCTGTTCGCTATCTGGTCCACAAAGATAAAGTCCGTTGTTTGCACCAGGTTTCTTATCTATGAAAGGTGAGTTGGGAAAAGCGATCGGAAAAATCTGCAGGCAGCGCTGCGAATGGAGCGCGGGAATTGAAGCCCCAAGTACATTGAAATCGAGACCCAGAGAGAGTGAACCCAGCGCGCTGATTGAGGTTGAAGCTCCGTTTGAATAAGAGACCGTTTGCGAGTATCCAAGGGCGCTGATGGGAATACCAAAGGCCTCGAGCACTTTAAACGGAATTGCCAAAGTAGAAATCGTTTTTGAACTATCTTGAGACCGACTGCGACCGGTCATAAAGCTGCTTTGTACACTGTAACGCAAAGGCAACGGGTGGCGAAAGCGAACAGCATTTTGATCAAAGCGATAAATATGAGTCACCCGCGAAATGCGAAAAACATAAGAGGGATAGTGCGCGCAGTTTGCGATCATGCTCTCTACGGCCTGCGGATTTTGTGTCGGTTGTGGTGAATTCAGGTCTTGAATCAGCGATTTATTATTTTCAAACATTGTTGTGCAAAGCTGTGACCAGAATCCTGGGTCGTTTTGGGTAATGGTGAGCGCCCCATCGCCCTCTAGGGCCGCGATGGAATTGAAGGTTGTCGTATATTTCACAAAAGCAGGGTCGTTGATCGAAAATAAATTTAATCCATTTTGCTTCGCGTACGTGAACGGGGTAACTGCCGCCGAGTCCTTGCGGATAGCGGCGCTCTGATACAGTTTGGCCTTCATAATATATTCCGCCAGTGATGAGTCGGCCGGCGCATTGGGTGAGGCGGGGACATCGTCCGGGCTACTCGAGCCTCCGCCGGAAGTTGCGTATGGAACAAATGGGACTTCCAGCATATAAGGTTTGTAGTTCGAACGGCGATGCAGCTGACTTTTGCGTACGTCGGGCTGGCCATTTTCATCTAGCGCAATACACGGATGGACAGAGGCTATGCCGCCACTGTCAGAGCAATCGCTTTCGAGGGGAGTGAGTTCGGCGTAAAGACTATTGATGACGGTGGTCGCCGTCAGATTTGGAAAGCGCAAAGTGATCTTGCGATTGAAAGTGCCTCCAGAAACTTGAACGAGCATCGAACGCGAGGTTACAAAGCGATCATAGGGACCATTTCTTCCGGCCAATCCCGCGGCTGAAATATAAACAGATTCTGTATCTGGAAGAACGACAGCAAGTTCAAGCTCATACCATCCATCAGGAACCGCTGGCGAGCGTCCCATGGCATCGCGCGCGCGTAGGAAAAAAGTAAATGAGTAAGTATAGTCCATCCCCAATTTTAAGTTGGGTTGAAGAAATGGGCTCATCCACTTCACAGCACGTCCGATGACCAACGTGTTCGGCCACAATTGCGTGACCTGACCACCGAAGTCTTTGCTGGTGTAGCCACCGGGCTGCATTGCAAATCGCTGATTTTTCGGAAGGTTTTGTTCAGCCGAGACAGAGTTCTGTAAAATGATCGCGTCGGAGTTGTAGTTATCGGCGACAGTGGTGGCCTCCGCATACCGAGCCAGGCCCAAGAATATAAGTAGCCCCATCAGCAAAACTGCCATTTGCCGTACGAAGAAGCCGATAATTGTCATTTTCGCGTCCATACACGTAGCCTATTGCATCCTGCGACAGGCACTCCTACTCGGGAGATTCAGATGCAGGATCCGCGCTAGGCGTGTCTTCTACGAATTGAATCATATTAAATGCGACCGACGGGGGCAGTTGAATCACGAGGGGCGCACTAGACCCCCCGTTGAATCATGGTCCGATCGTACCTAAGA